>NZ_JAMYEI010000005.1:0-295642 GCF_033790845.1 Dietzia sp. PP-33 | reverse complement strand
TCATACTCGGCAACGATCCGCAGCTTCTCCTCCACAGTGCGCTTCGGGATCTTCCCTGTCGATCGGGTCATGACAATCACATCCTCACGCCCCCACGGTTTGTCTCACCCCAGGCTGACAGAGAGGGCGCTGCGCACGCGAGAGTGCATCCGGGGGAGCGGCTGTCCTCGGCTGCGCAGAGGCGCCCTTCACCGGGCCGCTGCTCCCCGGGGCCGCGGCTCACCGGGCCGCCGAGCCGCGGAACGCCCGCACCCCGTGTGGAGGGGATGCGGGCGTTCGCGTGTGCTTGAGGGGTCGGTGGCGGCCCTCAGGTCACAGCGGGATGTTCTTGTGCTGGCCGCGGACGTGGGAAGCGGCGTCCAGGGCCTGCGCCAGGCGGCGACGGGTGTCGGTCGGCTCGATCACTTCGTCGACGACGCCGATGGTCACCGCACGGCCGACGCCGCCGGCGATGGCGGCGTGCTCGTCGGCCAACCGCTCGTGCAGGGCCTCGCGCTCGTCCTCCGGCGCCGCTGCGAGGGTGCGCTTGTGGAGGATGCCCACCGCTGCCTTGGCCCCCATGACCGCGACCTCCGCATCGGGCCACGCGAACACCGCGGAGGCGCCCAGGGCGCGCGAGTTCATGGCGATGTAGGCACCGCCGTAGATCTTGCGGGTGACGAGCGTGACGCGGGCGACAGAGGCCTCTGCGAAGGCGTGCAGCAACTTGGCCCCCCTACGCACCACGCCGTCCCACTCCTGCGAGACCCCCGGGAGGTAACCGGGGACGTCGACGATGACGAGGAGCGGCACGCCGAACGCGTTGCACAGGCGGACGAAGCGGGATGCCTTCTCGGCCGACTCGGAATTGAGGCAACCGCCCAGGCGCAGCGGATTGTTGGCGATCACGCCGACCGTGCGTCCCGACATCCGGCCGAAGCCCACCACGATGCTGGGCGCCCACTTGGCCTGCAGTTCCTCGAAGGTCGTGCTGCCGTCCAGCTCGGACGAGTCGAGGATGCCGTGGACGAGAGGGCGGACGTCATAGGCGCGCCTGGGGGACTCGGGGAGTAGCCCGGCGAGATCCGTGTGATCGCCCTCGAGCGCGCGCAGGTCGAACTCGCCCTGGGCGGACAGCAGGGTGACGAGCCGCCGGGCGCGGTGGAGGGCGTCTCGTTCGTCCTCGGCGGCGATGTGGCACACACCGGACTTGCGGTGGTGCACGTCCTGGCCACCGAGTCCCTCCATGTCGACCTGTTCGCCGGTGACCGAACGGACCACATCGGGTCCGGTCACGAAGATCTTGCCCGCCGGCGCCATGATGACGACGTCGGTGAGCGCGGGGCCGTACGCGGCGCCGCCGGCGGCGGGGCCGAGCACGACCGAGATCTGCGGAACGTGGCCCGACGCGCGGACCATGGCCTCGAAGACGAGGCCGACGGCGTGGAGCGCTTCGACGCCCTCGGCGAGTCGCGCTCCGCCCGAGTGCCACACGCCCACGACGGGTAGGTGCTCGTCGATCGCGACGTCGATCGCGTGGACGATGTGACGGCACCCGTCCAGACCCATCGCCCCGCCCATGACGGTGGCGTCGGTGGCGTAGGCGATGGTGGGTTCGCCGTCGATCAGGCCGCGTGCGGCGAGCGCGCCCGACGCGTCGGGTTCCGTGAGGAACTCCAGCGACGCCGGGTCGAAGAGGTTCTCGAGCCGGGCGACGGGGTCGCGCGGGTCGATCTGGGAGTTCTGGTCCACGGTGCTGGTGATGGTCATCGAATGCAGTCCTTTCCGCGGCGCACGTCCCGACTGGGACGTGCGCACCTTATGGACCCCCGGACTGGCTGGTTGGCGGTCGGCGATCGATCCGGGACCCCCGTCCCGGACCGGGCCTTCCGCCCGGCGCCCCGCGTGACGCGGGGTGCTCGTGTCGTGTCGTGTCCCGCACACGGGGAGGGGACGCAGGTCCGACGTGGTGCACCGACCGCACCTTCGGATCTGATCGCGCCCCCGCCACATGTGACGGGACGAGGTATCAGCTCTGGTCGATCTTCTGGATGTAGTCGACCGCATCCTGCACGGTACGCAACTTGGCGAGGTCTTCGTCAGGGATCTCCACCCCGTAGCGGTCCTCCGTCTGGACGGCGATCTCCACCATGGACAGCGAATCGATGTCCAGGTCGTCCACGAAGGACTTCTCCGGGGTGACCTCGGACGGCTCGATGCCGGTGACCTCCTCGACGATCTCCGCAAGTCCGGCGATGATCTCGGCCTCGGTGCGTGCCATGTGGCGTCCTCTCTTTCGGTGGCGTCGCACCCGGTCGGGCACGACGTCGGTCGTCATGACGCGGTCGCCGGATGATGCCGGCGACCGCGGGTAGGTGGGGGTGGTCTACGCGCCGCTGAGCGCGGGGACGGCGTCGAGCGCGTCCTCGAGGTCCTCGGGGGTGGTCACGCCGTAGCGGGGCACCTCCCGCATCATGCGCTTGGCCAGCCCGACGAGCGCACCGGACGGCGGCAGCTCCACGAACGCGTCGGCGCCGAGCTTGAGCATCGTCTGTGTGCACAGATCCCAGCGCACGGGGTGGGTGATCTGCGAGACCACACGATCCACGGCGTCCCTGCCGGAGGTGACGGCCATGCCGTCGGCGTTCGAGAGCAGCGTCAGCTCGGGATCGCTGACCGCGATCGTGTCCGCCAGTGCACGGACCTCCTCGACGGCCGAACCCATGTGCCGGGTGTGGAACGCCCCCGCGACCTCGAGTCGGCGCAGGCGGGCCCGGCTCGGCGGGTTCTGCTCCAACGCGTCACAGGCTTCGAGAGGGCCCGCGGCCACGATCTGTCCGGCGCCGTTCCGGTTGGCCGGTTCCAGCCCGGCGTTGTCCAGGGCGAGCAGGACGTCGGCCTCGACCCCGCCCAGGACCGCGATCATCCCGGTGGGGCGATCCGCGCACGCCCGTGACATCGCGGCGCCGCGAACCGATGCGAGACGCACCGCGTCCGCCTCGGAGACCACCCCGGCGATCGCGAGTGCGGCGACCTCACCGATGGAGTGGCCCGCGATGATCGTGTCGGCGGGGACCTGACCCCGTCGACGGAGTTCCGCGGCACCGAGCAGTGCGGTGGCCACGACCAGGGGTTGGGTGACCGCGGTGTCGGTGATCTCCTGCAGGGTCGCGGTGGTGCCGAGTCGCTCGAGATCGAGTCCGCTCGACGCGGACCACTCGTCGAGGCGGCCCGAGGCGCCGGGTAGCTCGAGCCATGGCGCGAGCATTCCGGCTTTCTGGGACCCTTGTCCAGGGGCGGTGAGGCAAAGCACGAGTATCAGAGAACACGTGTTGACCTACTTCAGATGATGTTCTCGCAACCAGAAACCACGGCCGGATTTTGTGGACTTCCCACAAATGCCGAGTTGAGCGGTGCGCCATCTGCGTGAGCAGACGTTTCGTTACACGGTGTGACTCGAGTTACTTTTTAGGTCTCCTGAGGGCTTCGTTCGGCGAACTTTCCGAGTACGAGGGCGATCCTGAGGACAAATGCCTCCCTCGCGTCAAGCGGGTCGAACTCGGTTATCTGACCCACCCGCTTGAGGCGATACCTCACGGTGTTGGGATGGACGTACAACTCGCGTGCGCACGCCTCGACGTGTCCGCCCGAGTCCAGATAGGCCCGCAGCGTCACCTCCAGGGACGGGTCCGCACCGCGGAGTGGGGTGACGATCCGCTCCACCAACATCCCCGCCGCGCCGCGGTCGCCGCCCAGGACCCGTTCGGGGAGCAGGTCGATCGCCGCCACGGGACGAGGGGCACCGGGCCACCCGGTCGCCGCCGCGGCACCCGCGATGGCCTCCGCGGCGCTGTCCGGGGCCTCGGCTAGGGATCCCACCGTGTGGCCGACGACGACCGGGGCGTCGGGGGAGAAGGCCTCGAGGATCCCCGAGGGGACCGCGGAGGTCGATCCCAACTCCCCGGAGAGGATGACGACGAGGCGGGCCCCCTGCACCACGGCCAGTGCGTGCCGGTCGGCGGCCACGGCGGCCTTGTGCGTGGTGGGCACCGACGCCAGGCCCAGTTCCTCCCGGGGCCGCCCGACGATGACCGTCGCCGCCGTGGTCGGGTCCCAGTTGAGCGCCGAGGCCCCGGAGGCGAGGTCGGCGTGGCGGTCACCCCGGACCACCGCGTCGACCAGCATCGCCTCCATCCGGGTGTCCCACGCGCCACGGTTCTCGGCGGCCGCCGCGTAGACCGAGGCCGCGGTGAAGCCGAGTTCGCGCCCGAACTTCAGGACTGCGGCGATCATGAGTCCACGCTGTCGTTCGTTGTGGGTGATCTTCGGCATGACCAACTCGAAGTACTCGCACGTCGATCGGACCAGCTGCACGGTCTGTTGCAGGGACAGCCCCTGACCGAGGCCTTTGGGCAGCAGCTTGAAACCGGCGATCGTGTCCGTGTGCGGCGCCTCCGGGTTGCGCATCCACGTGACGAAGTCCCGCACGGCGCTCTGGATGATCAGCTGGATCTCCGCCCGCTGGTCGGCCGAGAGTTCCGCGAAGAACGGCAGATCGTCCTCGAGTGACCTGACCGCTTCCGTGGACAGGGTCCCCGAGTACCGGGTGATGCGTTTGAGGAGCGCATCGGACACCGGCCGTTGGTCCGGAACCGGCGCCGATCGGCGCCGGGACGGGCGCGTGGACGGCGTCCCCGTACCCGTACCCGTCCCAGTCCCGGATGCGGTCGGCTCGGTCACGCGACCCCGGGATCCGTCGTCGGTTCGGGCGCCGCCATGACGTCGTCGATCTGGTACAGGCGGGCGGCCTCGAGCAACGTTCGCTTCTCGATGCTGCCCTCGCGGACCAGCCCGGCGAGGACGGCCACGATGATCGACTCCGCGTCGGTGTTGAAGAAGCGACGGGCGGCGGGGCGGGTGTCGGAGAACCCGAAGCCGTCGGTGCCCAGGACCGTGAAGTCCCCGGGCACCCAGGCGCGGATCTGGTCGGGGACCGCCTTCTGGAAGTCGCTCACGGCCACCTTCGGCCCCGTGCTGGACTCCAGGGAGGCGGTGACGAACGGGGTGCGGGGTTGCTGATCGGGATGACGGAGCTCGTGTCGCTCGCACTCGAACCCGTCCCGGGCCAGCTCGGTCCACGACGTGGCAGACCAGAGGTCCGCGGCGACGTCCCACTCCTCGGCCAGGATCTTCTGCGCTTCGGCCGCCGCGTACATCGCGACCCCCGAGGCGAGGATCGTCGCCTCGTGTGTGCCCTTCTCGGCCTTCCGGAAGCGGTACAGGCCCCGCAGGAGCGCATCGGCGTCCAGGTCCTCGGGCTCCGGCGGCTGCGGCACGGGCTCGTTGTAGAGGGTGATGTAGTAGGAGACGTTGCGATCGACACCGTCGGTGTCCGTCTCGTGGGCGGCACCCGGTCCGTACATCCGCTCGATGCCGGCGCGCATGATGTGCACGAGTTCGAAACCCCACGCGGGGTCGTAGGAGATGATCCCCGGGTTGGTGGCGGCGAGCAGCGGCGAATGGCCGTCCATGTGCTGCAGGCCCTCACCGGTGAGGGTGGTCCGGCCGGCGGTCGCGCCGAGCAGGAAGCCGCGCGCCAGCTGGTCGGAGGCCGCCCAGATGGCGTCGCCGGTGCGCTGGAACCCGAACATCGAGTAGAAGATGTACAGCGGGACCATGGGCTCGCCGTGGGTCGCGTACGCGGTGCCGGCCGCGGTGAACTCGGCCACCGACCCCGCCTCGCTGATCCCCTCGTGCATGATCTGGCCGCTCGTGGACTCCTTGTAGCTCAGCATGAGGTCGTGGTCGACCGAGGTGTAGTTCTGCCCGTGGGGGTTGTAGATCTTCAGCGTCGGGAACCAGGAGTCCATACCGAAGGTGCGGGCCTCGTCCGGGATGATCGGCACCAGGCGGTCCCGCAGGGACTCGTCGCGCATGAGTTCCTTGCAGGTGCGGACCAGCGCCATCGTGGTGGCGACCGACTGCTTGCCCGAGCCCTTGCGGAGTGAGGCCAGGGAGTCGATGTCCGGAACCGACAGCGGCGTGAAGGTCTGGCGCCGCTCGGGCACGTGCCCGCCCAGCGCGGTCCTGCGCTCGAGCATGTAGCGGATCTCGGGCGAGTTGGGGCCCGGGTTGTAGTACGGCGGCAGCGTCGGGTCGGCCTCGAGCTCCTCGTCGGTGATCGGGATGTGCTGCTTGTCGCGGAACAGCTTGAGGTCGTCCAGCGTCAGCTTCTTCATCTGGTGCGTCGCGTTGCGCCCCTCGAAGTTCTGGCCCAGGCCGAATCCCTTGACCGTGTGCGCGAGGATCACCGTCGGCTGGCCGGTGTGCTCGAGCGACGCCTTGTACGCGGCGTGGATCTTGCGGTAGTCGTGACCGCCGCGGCGCAGGGCCCAGATCTCCTCATCGGTCATGTCCTCGACCAGCTTGGCGGTGCGGGGGTCGCGGCCGAAGAAGTGCTCGCGGATCCACGCTCCGTCGTTGGCGCGGAACGTCTGGTAGTCGCCGTCCGAAACCGAGTTCATCAGTGTGACGAGCGCACCCTCGGTGTCCTTCTCGAACAGCGCGTCCCATTCGCGCCCCCACACCACCTTGATGACGTTCCATCCGGCGCCCTTGAAATACGACTCCAGCTCCTGGACGATCTGCCCGTTGCCGCGGACCGGACCGTCGAGGCGCTGCAGGTTGCAGTTGATCACGAAGGTGAGGTTGTCGAGTGCGTCGTTCGCGGCCACCTGGAGGGCACCCCGCGAGTCGACCTCGTCCATCTCGCCGTCACCGAGGAACGCCCACACGTGCTGCTGTGAGGTGTCCTTGATCCCCCGGTTGTGGAGGTAGCGGTTGAACCGGGCCTGGTAGATGGCGTTCATCGGGCCGAGGCCCATCGAGACGGTGGGGAACTCCCAGAATTCGGGGAGGCAGCGGGGGTGGGGGTAGGACGGGAGGGAACGACCCGGGTGGCTCTTCTCCTGCCGGAAGCCGTCGAGGTCGTGCTCGCGCAGGCGCCCCTCGAGGTAGGCGCGGGCGTACATGCCGGGGGAGGCGTGGCCCTGGAAGTAGATGTGGTCACCGCCGCCGGGATGGTCCTTGCCGCGGAAGAAGTGGTTGTAGCCGACCTCGTAGAGCGGGGCGGCGCCCGCGTAGGTGGAGATGTGGCCGCCCACCCCGATCCCGGGACGCTGGGCGCGATGCACCATGATGGCCGCGTTCCAGCGGATCCAGCGCCGGTAGGTGCGCTCCACCGACTCGTCTCCCGGGAAGTCGGGCTCGAGACTGGTGGGGATCGTGTTGACGTAGTCCGACGAGGTCAGAGCCGGCAGGGGAACACGCCGCTTGGAGGCGCGTTCGAGCAGCCTGAGCATGAGGTAGCGCGCACGCTCGGGTCCCGCCTCGGTGAGCAGACCGTCGAGGGAGTCCATCCACTCCTGCGTCTCCTCGGGGTCCGAATCCGCGAGGTAGGAGGCGACCCCCTCCCGCAGGACCGGCACGTTGGTGGGCGCGGAACCATCCCTGGTACCTACGGTCTCGGTCATGCGTCTCGTCCTCACTTCTGCGATGCGTGCCGCGGCGACCCGGTGGGGCCACCGCACATGTCGGGGTGCAGTGTCCGGCCGACCGCGCGCGCCGCATGTGTGGGGCGGGGCGCGGGATCGACCGTGCACGGGCCGTCGTCGGCCCGTGTCCGCTTCTGATTGTGCCCCAAAGCGTGATGCGCGACACGGGGCTGCCGCCCGACCGTCGAAATAGGCGGTACTCGTTTCCCGTGGGAGGGTGCGCGGGTAGTGTTCCTGGTCAGCGAAGGACCGGGAAGAACAACGCAGATATGAGGGAGGAACACCACGGTGGTCGCCGCGGCGAACCAGCAGGACGGAGCGGACCAGGTAGCTGGTCAGCTCGAACTGACGAAGGACATGCTCGTACAGGAGGTCGGATGGGATTCCGACTGTGACGAGTCGATCAGTGAGGCCGTCGAGGACGCCGTCGGATCGGAGCTGCTGGAGGAGGATACCGACGAGGTCGTCGACGCCGTCCTGCTCTGGTGGCGCAACGGTGACGGTGACCTCGTGGACAGGCTCATGGACGTCGTGACCCCGTTGGCGGAGGAGGGCTCCGTGTGGGTCCTCACCCCCAAGACGGGGGTCGACGGGCACGTGGAGCCCGCCGTGATCGCCGAGTCGGCGCAGACCGCCGGGATGCTCCAGACCCGTACAGCGGCCCTCGGTGACTGGGCGGGAAGCCGCCTGGCGCTGCGCAAGAAGGGCGTTCCACGGAAGTGATCACCGCCCCCGGGGGCGGCCGGCCACCCTGCGGTCGGGACCCCCGGTGGGTGGGATAATCTGGCGCACACCGTCGCGTTCGTCGCGGCGGTGTTCTCGCGCGCGTAGCTCAGCGGTTAGAGCTCTGGTCTTACACACCAGCGGTCGGGGGTTCGATTCCCTCCGCGCGCACCCATGAACGACAACCGGCTCCGCGCCCTGGGGATCGCGCTGGGCTTCGCCGCGGACACGGTGTTCGCGGATCCGTCCCGGTGGCATCCCGTGGCCGGTTTCGGGCACTGCGCACTCGCGTTGGAGGGGGCGCTCCACCCGGTCGCGGGCGTCGGAGTCGGCCCGGGCGCCCGCGGCTCCACCGGCACCCGGTTCCGGGGCGTCGTCTTCACGGTGGTGCTGGTCGGGGGCGCCGCCACCGCGGCGGGGGCCGCGGAGCACCTCACCGCCCGCCGGCCGGCCCTCCGGGTGGCCACCACCGCCGTGACCGTGTGGTCCTGCCTCGGCGGGACGTCACTCCTGCGGGTGGCGCAGCGCCATGCGCAGCTGTTGGAGCAGGGGGACGTGCCCGGGTCCCGCGAGTTGTTGCCGTGGTTGTGCGGACGGGATCCCCGCGCGCTCGACGCCGGTGACCTCGCCCGCGCGGTGGTCGAATCCGTGGCGGAGAACACCTCGGACGCCGCCGTGGCCTCCTTGTTCTGGGCGGCGGTGGCCGGCCCCGCCGGCGCGGCAGCGCACCGGGCCGCCAACACCCTCGACGCGATGGTCGGCCACCGTTCGCAGCGGTACGCCGACTTCGGCTGGGCCGCGGCGCGACTCGACGATGTCCTGGGCTGGCCCGCCGCGCGTGTGGCCGCCCTCGTCACCGCGATGACGGCGCCCGTGGTGGGTGGCCGGCCGGGGGAGGCGATGCGCGCCTGGTCGCGGGACGCCCCGGCGCACCCGAGTCCCAACGCAGGGGTGATCGAAGCGGCGTGCGCGGGTGCTCTGGGGGTTCAGCTGGGGGGCCGGACCCCGTACCCGTACGGGGTCCAGATGCGACCGCTGCTGGGTCGCGGGCCCGCGCCACGACCGGATGACGTCCGCAAGGCGGTGCGACTCATGCGCTGCACCCAGGTGGCGGTCGCCGCGGGTGCGGTCCTCGCTCGGGTGGTGCTCGGGGCGGTCGTGGAGCGCCACACCGGGCGGCGTCAGGTCCGGAGTCGGTCCGCCCGCCGGTGCGCCCGACGTCGCTCGGCGTCGTCGCGCTGACCGTAGCGGGCGCGCAGTGCGCGTTCGCGGGCGTCGAACCCCGGGTCACCGCGATCGTCCTCGCCGGTGTCGACGGGGTCGTCGAGATCCTCGTCCCCGTCGCTGTGGTGGCGTCGCGCCCGGATCTCGGCCCAGGCGAAATAGGCCAGGGCGAGTGGCGCGAGGACCCCGAAGGCGAGCCACTGCAACCCGTAGGACAGGTAGGGGCCGTTCTCGATCCCGGGGATCGGTACCGGGGTGAGTGAGCCGGGCTGGTCTCCGGTGAGCTGGAGGTAACCCGCCGGCTCCAGGGAGCTGCCGAGGGTGTCTCCCAGGACGACGGGGTCCATGACCCGGACCGCCGGCAGTCCGTCCACGAGCACGGGCTCGGCCTGACCGCTCTCGGCCGCCCGGATCCGGGCGGTGATCGCGACCGGGCCCGTCGGCGCCTCGGGGTAGTCGGGGACCGTGTTGTTCTCCCCGACGGGCACGTAGCCGCGGTTGACCAGGATGTCGGGGCCGTCGTCCGGATCGAAGACCGTCAGCACCTGGTACACCGGCTCACCGTCGACCGCGCGGAGTCGCAACAGCGCCTCCGCGTCGGGTCGCCACCGACCGTCCAGCGTGACCAACCGCCACTCGCGGTCCGCGAACGCCCCGGGGTCGTCCACGACCTGCCCGAGCGGGGCCGGAGCGGCCTCGATGGACTCCGCCAGGCGGGAGTTGCGGGCCTCGAGGTCGTCGCTCTTGCCCAGTTGCCACGGGGCCAGCAACGCGAAGCACGCCCAGGCGAACAGCGCCACGGCCAGCAGACCGATCAGCCACCCGGGACTCAGTAGGCGCCGCACACTCCGCATGTCCCCAGGGTATCCGTTGCACCCGGACGAGCTAACTCAGGAGGTCACGGACCTCGGTCACCAGTCCGGGGATCGCGCCGGCGATCTCGAGCCGGGTGCGGGTGAAGCCGCCGTGGTCGCCGTAGTAGGGGTCGGCCACGTCCGTGCCGTCGGCGCCGGGATCGAACCCACGGAGGAGTCGGACGCGGCCCGGGTCGGCCCCGGCGGCGAGGAGGTGATCGCGGTGGCCACTGTCGAGCGCCACCACCAGATCGGCGGAGTGGTCCGCGGGGGACAGCTGCGCGGCCGTGTGCGCGCTGTCGTACCCCGCGGCCTCGAGTTCGGCCGCGGCCCGCGGGTCCATCCCGTCGCCCACGTGCCACCCGCCGGTGCCCACGCTCGACACGGTGACCCGGCCGCCGAGACCCGCCTCGGCGAAGGCGTGCCGGGCCATGACCTCGGCCATGGGGGAGCGGCAGATGTTGCCCGTGCAGACAAAGACGACGTGCACCGCCCGGTCACCAGCCATGGACGATCTCCTCCAGCTCGGTGGTGTCCACCGGAGACCAGCGGGCGGTGTCCCACTCGCCGGGCCGGCCGTATCCCCAGCGCACGATCGCGGTGGGGATCCCGTACCGGGCAGCACCCTCCACGTCGTGCTCGCGGTCGCCGATCATGAGCACCTGACCGGTACCCCCTTCGGGTGCCGGCACCGGCTGCACCCCGAGCGCGGCGAGCGAATGGGCGATCACCTCGGCCTTGGCCGCACGACCCACCCGCAGGTCCGCCCCGCCGATGAACTCGAACCGGTCGGCGAGCCCGAAGTGGTCCAGGATCCGTCGCGCGGAGCGTTGGTCCTTGCTCGTGGCCACCGCCATCCGGTAGTCCTGGCCCGCCAGTCTGGCCAGGAGACCGTCCATGCCCTCGTAGACGGAGTTCTCGAGCCAGCCCACGTCGGTGTAGCGCTCGCGGTACGCGCTCATCGCGCGGTCCAGGTCCGTGCCCTCCAGCCCCAACGAGGCGAGCGTGTCGGGCATGGGCGGACCGGCGATCGACCGGATGTCCCGGGAGTCGTCCCACCTGGCGCCGACGGTGCCCAGCGCGTGGTGGAGCGACCGGGCGATGCCGTCCAACGAGTCGGTGATGGTGCCGTCGAGATCGACGAGGAGGATCGGGCGGTCGGGCATGGCGCCATCCTCCCAGAACCCGGCCCGTGGGTGCGGCCACCCGTCGCCACCGCCCCCGTGTGCCCCACCTAGGCTGCGGGGCATGACCCCAGCGCCCGGAGCAGCGCCCGGACCCGCGCCCGGAGCAGCGCCCGGACCCGCGCACGGCGGGGCACCGTGGGATCCACTACGCCATCACGGTGACGCCGACCTGGTGCCCGGCGGAGTGGACTTCGCCGTGAACGTGCGTGGTGACGGCCCTCCGGGGTGGCTGCGGGACCGGCTCGCGGCCCGCCTCGGCGACCTGGGTGGGTACCCGACGGCCGACGACGACGAGACGGCGGTGTCCGCGGTCGCCGCCCGTCACGGGGTGGACCCGCGACGCGTCCTGCTGTTGGGTGGCGCCTCCGAGGGATTCCACCTGCTCGCCGACCATGCGGCCCGGCGAGGCCTGCACGCGGCCGTGGTGCATCCGTCCTTCACGGAACCGGAGGTGGAACTGCGGCGGGCCGGTGTCCGGGTCGACCGCGTGATCCTGCCCCCGCCGTATCGACTCGACCCGGCACTCGTGCCTGCTGAGGCCGACCTCGTCGTCGTCGGCAACCCCACCAACCCCACCTCCGTCCTCCATCCCAGGGCGACCCTCGTGGCGCTGTGCCGCCCCGGCCGGGTCACGGTGGTGGACGAGGCCTTCTGCGACGTGGTGGCCGACGAGGCCGGGCACACCCTCGCCGGGGCCGACCTGCCCGGACTGGTGGTGCTGCGGTCGCTCACCAAGACGTGGGCCCTCGCCGGGCTCCGGGTGGGGTACGCCGTGGGCGACCCGGAGGTGCTCGCCGACCTCGCCGCGGACCGCCCGCACTGGCCACTGGGCACCCTGCAGCTCGAGGCCGTCCGGGCCTGTCTGAGCCGGTCGGCGGACAGGGAACTGGAGGCGGTGCGCGCGCGGGTGCTCACAGAACGGGAGGCGATGGTGGTCGCGCTCGAGGCCGCGGGGATCTCGGTGGTGGTACCCCCCGCCGCACCGTTCGTGCTGGTGCGCACCCCGGCAGGGGCGGATCCGGTGCGGTTCCGTGCCGGGCTGGCGCGCCGGGGCATCGCGACCCGCCGCGGGGACACGTTCCCCGGACTCGACGCCACCCACCTGCGCCTGGCCGTGCGTGACGGCAGGATGGTGGCCGACCTCGTCCGCGCGTGGCGGGCGCAACGGGAAGGGGATCGACGATGACCACAGGTGGGCCCACCCTGGCCGACGTGATCGACCTCCTGGAGCACGCGTACCCACCGCGGCTGGCCGAGTCCTGGGACCGCGTCGGACTGGTCGCCGGCGACCCCGCGGTGCGGATCGACACCGTCGTGGTGGCCGTCGACGCCACCGACGCCGTGGTCGACCACGCGCTCGCCGTGGGCGCCGATCTCCTGCTGGTCCACCACCCGCCCCTGCTGCGGGGGGTGCACTCGATCGCCGCCGACACCCCCAAGGGTCGCCTGCTGCACCGCCTGGTGGTGGGGGGATGCGCGCTGTACTCCGCACACACCAACGCCGACTCCGCTCGGCCCGGGGTCAACGACGCCCTCGCCGAGACCCTGGGGCTGACCCCGGGGCGGCCACTGGCACCGACGGGCGACGGCACCGTGGACAGATGGGTGGTGACGGTGCCCCACGACGACGTCGAGGACCTCCTCCACGCGGTGTTCGCCGCGGGGGCCGGCCGGATGAGCGGGTACACGGAGTGCTCGTTCTCCGTGCCTGGCACCGGACGGTTCCGCCCCGGCGACGGTACGGATCCGGCGATAGGCCGGGTCGGCGAACCGGAACAGGTCTCCGAGACCCGCGTGGAATTCGTCGCGCCTCCCGAGCTCAGGTCCGCGGTCCGCCGGGCGGTGACAGCGGCCCACCCGTACGAGGTCCCGGCCATGGACGTGCTGGTCAACCACGCCGGACCCGGTCCCGGCCCCGATGACACCGGGCTCGGCAGGATCTGCGAACTGGCCGAGCCGATGACGCTCGCGGACTTCACCGGGTTGGTGGCCGACCGGTTGCCGCGGACACGGTGGGGCGTCCGTGCGGCCGGTGACCCGGACACGGAGATCAGGCGGGTCGCGTTGTGCGGTGGGGCCGGCGACTCGCTGCTGGGCGCGGCACGGGCCGCGGGAGCGGACGTCTATCTGACCGGCGACCTGCGTCACCATGTGGTGGACGAGCACCTCCGCGGGGGCGGACCGGCGCTCGTGGACGCCGCGCACTGGGCTCTCGAGTTCCCGTGGTGTGCGCAGGCCGCGGCACTGCTGGAGGAGGGGGTCGGGGTGACGGCGACCGTGTGCGACCTGCGTACCGACCCGTGGACGGTGGCGTCGGGGGGAGTGGGCGACGGGCGGTAGTCTTGGCCCCCATGAAGGCCGATCCCACCGTCCAGCGTCGACTCGTCGACATCGCCGAGCTAGACCTACGCCTGGGTTCCCTCGCGCACCGGCGCAGATCGCTCCCCGAGCAGGCGGTCGTGGACGCGCTCGAGGCCGAACGGCGGGCGGCCGTGGAATCCGCGGCACGGGCCGGCATCCACGTCGAGGACCTTGACCGCGCCATCGCCAAGTTGCGTTCGGATCTCGAGGCCGTGCGCAGGCGACGCGAGAACGACTCCGGACTCGTGGCCGCCGGTGGGTTGTCCGACAGGCAGGCGACCGAGCTCGAGTACGAGCTCGGGTCCCTCCACCGCCGCGAGGAGGCCCTGGCGTCCGAGCTCGCGGAACTGACCGAGCGCCACGAGGCCGTGGAGGCCGATGTGAGGCACTCCGGTGCGACCATCACCGACCTGGACGCGCGACTGGGCATGGCCAGGACCGTCCGGGACACCGCCCTCGCCGATCTCGAGGACGCCGTCACCGCCACGACCGCCGAGCGGGCGCGCGAGGCCGAGGACCTTCCCCCCGAGCTGCTCGACCTCTACTCCCGTAGTGCAGTGGAAGCAGGTGTAGGGGCCGCCATCCTCAACGGCGGCCGGTGTTCGGGGTGCGCGATGGATCTCGACCGCAGCACAGTCTCAGCGTTCCGCTCCGCTCCCGTCGACGAGGTGCTGACCTGCCCGGAGTGTGGCGTGATCGTGGTCCGCACGGACAACACGTGAGCGGCGGCCCGGGCTGGACCGGTGCGGCGGGCGCGCCCACCCGGATCGTGCTCGCCCGCCACGGGCAGACCCCGCTCTCGGTGGACAGGCGCTACTCCGGGCAGGGCGACCCCGAGCTCACGGATCTCGGCGTGCGTCAGGCGGAGCAGACCGCCGAGCGCCTGGCCCGCATCCCGGGGCTCTCCGCCGTGGTCACCTCGCCCCTGCGCAGGTGCCTGGGCACCGCCGAGCGGGTCGCAGACGCGGCGGGGGTCCCCCTGGTGGTCGCGGACGACCTGATCGAGACGGACTTCGGTCAGTGGGAGGGCCTGACCTTCTCCGAAGCCGCCGAGCAGGACCCCGAGCTCCATTCACGCTGGATGTCGGACACAGCCGTGCCGCCCCCCGGTGGCGAGAGCTTCGCCGTGGTCCGCGCCCGGGTCGAGCGGGGACTGCGTCGGATCGTCGCCGAGAGCCCGGGCGGGGTGGTGGCCGTGGTCAGCCACGTCACCCCCATCAAGCTCGCGATCCGGGCGGCCCTGGACGCCGGCGACGAGCTCCTGTTCCGGCTCCACCTGGATCTGGCCTCGGTCTCCGACGTGCGTTTCTACCCGGACGGGCCGACCTCGGTGCACCTCGTCAACGACACCTCGCACCTCGACTAGACTGCCAGGGCGAACGAGTCGGCCGGACGGCCGCGGACAGGGGAACCGGCGCCACCAGGCGAGAAGGCCCCGGTCCGAGGAAAGTCCGGACTCCACAGAGCAGGGTGGTTGTTAACGGCAACCCGGGGTGACCCGCGGGATCAGTGCCACAGAAAACAGACCGCCGTACCCTCGCGGTGCGGTAAGGGTGAAACGGTGCGGTAAGAGCGCACCAGCGCCCCGGGCGACCGGGGCGGCTAGGTAAACCCCGCCCGGAGCAAGGTCGAAGGCCGCACCCGCGAGGGTGCGGTTGCGCGGATGGTGTGCAGTGATGCACGGAAGGGCTGCTCGCCCGAGTCCGCGGGTGGACCGCTCGAGGCACCCGGTGACGGTGTGCCCAGATGGATGGTCGTCGCCCCCCGCACGCGGAGGGCACAGGATCCGGCTTACAGGCCGACTCGTTCGCCCAACCCCAGGAAGCTGTCTGACCTGCGCGTTGTCGCTGGTTGGCCGAGTGGCTCTAGTCGCTAGATTCGGTCGGAATGGACGGCTGGAGCAGCTGATGCGGGACCGGTGCGGGACGGGCGCTATGTCCGACCCGGCCGCTAGCCTTCGACCGTGAAGTGGACCGAGGACGCCCCGACGCACTGCCCGAACGGCCACCTCCTCGGCGCGGACCGCGTCCTCGTCGGCTGGCAAGCGCCCCTCGCCGGCACCCTTGAGGGCGGCACACGGGTCCATGAATGCCGCGAGTGCGGGGCCGTGATGCGATGGACGCCCACCTGCCGATGGGCGTAACCGCCGTGCGCCGAATCGAAGACACCGCCACGGCGTCGGCATAGACTCCCGACCACCCGATGAAAGGACTCTCATGTTCGGTATCCCCTTCCCCCGCGCCCCGATCCAGGACTGGCTCGGCATCGACCAGATCTACCCCGGTCTTCCGGGCACCTTCCAGGAGCAGCTATCCGTGACGTTCAGCCTCGCGGTGCCGTTCCTGTCGATCATCGCTTCCGGTGGTTCCCTGTAGAACGACGACAAGCCGCCCCCACCGATTAGGCGGGGGCGGCTCATTCGTGCGGTGTGAGGTCGCAGGGCCTCATGGCGGCTGGAAGTGCCGGGCGATCCGGGCCGGCGGCTGGGGCAGTCGCAGGCTTGGGTCCTGGCGCTGCAGCTCGTTTCGCAGGTCGATCGAGTAGTTGCGGAAATCTTCCACCTCGTCGGAGAGGTCGTCGATGCGCCGGTCGCGTACCTGCAACTCCTTCCGGAGCTCGCCGACGATGATCTCCACTGCGTCGAGGCGCTTGCGGAGGGCCTCGTTATCGGCCGACACCCGAGCGACGAACGTGTCCCAATCGGCGGTCTTCGCCTGAGACGATACGGTCTCGTTGGCCTCCTCTCCAGTCTTGCGGGAGAAGCGGGCGGTGATCCAGGTGCCTACCACCAGGACGCCGGCGCCGAGCAACGTCACGACCGCCTCTCGCCACGTCACCCGTCGCCCCTGAGGTCGAGCTTCACCGGCTCCCGAGAGGGGCCCACCGTATCGGCGAGGGCGGCGACGATGATCGTCAGGCCAGCCAGGTTCAGGATCAGCGCGCCAGTCACCCAACCGCGCGAGGCGTCCCCGAAGACGGTGGCGGTCATGTACGACAGTCCCCAGATCGCCCACATCATAGACACGAACGCGAGCGCGTAGCGGCCGACCACTCGATGCCAGATTCCGGCGAGGACTGTCACCCCGGCGGCGATCCACACGATGGCCCACACGTGCAGCGGCACGAGCGCATCGATGAAGTGTGTGAGTCCGCCGGTGCTGGGCTGGTTGAGGTACGCCACCCCGCGGGCCACCGCCCCGCCCGCGACGATGACGAGGGCGGCGATCCGCAACTTCGGGTGGTGGGGCTCGAACGCCCGCATCAGCCGGCGCGGTGCTGGCCGACGTAGTCCAACGCGGACGCCGACTCGTGATCACCTCGACCAGACGAGGCGATCGAGGTCAGCAGCGACAGCACCGTCGCCGTCGCTGTGATGCCCAGGCCCGCGGCCCAGTCGATCTCCCAGATCGGGGTGCCGATGATGAGTACGCCGCCGGCGGTCTGGGCGGCGGTCTTGACGGCCCGCTCGGACGCGTCCTTCCAGAAGCTGAGAGTCCACATGGTCACTTCTCCTTGCTGAACAGGTTGGTCACGGACTCGATCGCCTTCTGGAGCCCCGGTAGGCGCACGACGTTGATCGACTCGAGCTTCTTGTCGAGCTCGAGCACGAAGCCGACGAGGGTCTCCTTGAAGGTCGACTACTCGCCGGTGTCCGGGTCCTCGTAGCGAGACTCGAACAGGTACGTGAGCTCGTGGTGTACGCGGTCGAGCTTCTTGCGGTCTTCGTCGGTGAACATGTCGTCCTCCTCTGGCGCGGACGCCGGGTTGAGTTCTTCGGTCACGTAGCGCAGGAACACGTCCCACGGGAAATGGGGGCCGGGGTCGGTGTGGGTGGACTCGCGGAACGCGGCGCTGATGTCTCCGTGGGAGCAGAAGCCGCGAACCCGCCGGCCCTGGACCTCGGGCACGGACAGGCGCCGCACCTCGTGCCCGTGGTTGCGGCACCACTGCGCGCAGATCCGCGCCGCCTCGCGCAGCTGGTCGTCGTGCTTCAACCACGTCTCGCGGGAGTCGGAGGCGTACGCCAGGAACGACAGGTGGAAGCCCAGCCGGTCCCCTGTGTGCAGGGACGCACAAGGGGTGTAGTTGTCGTCGTTGGCGCGCAGGCTCTCGCCGTCGGCCGCCACGAGGACGGTGTACGAACCGGTGCCGCTGGTCTCCTGGTAGTCGGCGCGGTTACGCAGGGCACGCTCGCCACTCTCACGCGGGCACTCGTAGGTGTGAAGCGCGATCAGCGGGACGGTCTGCGGATCGCGCGGGCCGCGGTCGATGGAGGTGAGCTGGGTGTAGGTGGTGGACGGTTGCACGGGCGGTCCCTTCGACGGGGTCGGGGTGGGCACGGGCGCGCCGCGGGGCGGAAACAGTGCGCCCCGCCAGTACGGCATGGGGTCCTTACGTCCCGGGCCGGGCGGGCGGCGCACGTAGTTGTGACGCTCGACGTGCACGTGCGGATCCACGCCGCCGTTCGTGGAGCGGTTGCCGTTGATGTGCCCGATGCGTTGGCCGGCCTCGACCCGCTGGCCCACGTTCACTTCGGGAGTGATGTGGCCGTAGAGGTAGAGGTCCGCGGCGTCGGCGGTGGGGGAGTCGATGTCGAGGTACCAGCCGAACCCGCCCGGGTCGTAGGCCCGGGCGACGACGGTGCCGCCCTGGCAGGCGTAGACGGGTTTGCCCGCGGATCCGCCGGGCCATCCGAAGTCGGTGCCGTAGTGGACGGTGCCCCAGCGGGGCCCGTAGCCGGAGGTGATGATGTGGCCACGCTCGAGCGGCCAGTAGATCGGTGCCATGGGGTCCTCCTAGAGGATCTGGCGGCGGGCGCCGCAGCGGCATCGGGCGACGGTGCCCATGGGTGCGTCGTAGGGGCGGCCGAGCGAGAGTCGGTGGAATCGGGCGACGTGCCAGACGGCCCAGGCGAGGCGTCTCACAGGTCCCTCACCCGCCACGCCACCGAATCGGCGAGCCGATGCGCGAGAGATCGAGTGTCGCCCGGAGTGGGGAAGTAGCGCTTGTAGGCGACATCGTGGCCGTCGCCGAGGTAGGACTGCGCTTCGCCGATCGAGCGTTGAATGCGGCCACCGAGACCGCCGAACCACAGGTGCAGCGGCAGTCCGAGGAAAGGGATCAGCTGCAACCGGCCGCGGTGGGCCTTGTCCACGAACGCGTGGAACAGGCCGCCAGGGACCGCGTCCGTCGAGGCGGTGAGGTACCGCAGCAGGGAGTCGGGGGCGGCGCGGCAGATCGGGTCCCACGGTGCTCCGCACCAGAACGTCCGGTTGGGGACCGGTCCCCACTCCTGGCCCATGATCCCGTGGCCCGGGCCGTTGGGGACACCGTCCTGTTGCCGGTTCGCGGGCTGCCACGGATCGGCCAGGTGCGCGATCGCCGCGACCTGGTCCTTGAGTCCGGGGTGTCGCTGCAGCAGCTCGCGGGCGGGCCTGCAGCCTGCCGAGTAGCCGACGAGGACGTACTGGCCTTCGTGTCGCCACATGTAGTCGACAGCCCACCGGATCGCTTCGGCGGTGGCCACGGGCCACGGGGTCTTGCCGCCGACCCCTATGAGGCTCGCGGCCCACGGCACCCACACGACGTGGCAGCCGGTTTTCCATCGGATCCGCTCGGCGACTGCGTCGACGACCTTGCTGGTGCGGCCGGCGGTGCCGGCGCCGTCAAATACGAGGAGGGTGAGGGGTTGGCGTGGAGGTGCTGGCTGATCACCATGATGATCGCGCTCTCGCTGGGACATGGGGCCTCCCTGAAATGACGAAACCCCCGTCGGGATGGCGGGGGCCGGGTCGTGCGGGGCGGTGGGGTCAGGTGGGTTCGTAGCTCAGCCCGAACAGCTCGGCGGGGCAGATGGCTAGCGACCCGCCGTCCCCTCGGATGAGCCAGTCGCCGGGGCTGGCGGTGGTAGTGCCGCCCCACGGCGGGATCTCCAGGACGGCGGTCGAGTCGCACTCGCCCGGGGCGTGGACCGGAGCGCCGATGAACTCGGCGACCTCCGAACAGTTGGTGCCGGGGAGGTACTGGACCGCCTCGTACACAGGGCGGCGCTTGTGGAACGTCTGGGGCACGGCGACCTCCTGAGATGACGGCACCTCATGGAGGACGAGGCGCGACGATAAGCGCTGGCAGATTAACCAGCTGTGCAAGCAGCACGACTTGAAGGGGGCACTGATGAGTGAGAGCGAAGCCACCGAGAAGGAATGGCCGTTCGAGGGGCCGACAGAAACGATGCAGGGAGAAGCGACGGTTGTCGTGGGGTCGCTGACTGTAAGAATCAATCCCGACGGGTCGGCCGTGCTTGTCACGCAAACCGGGGAGCCCGGAGCTTCAGGCCCAGAGACCATCCGAGCGGATGCCTTTCTGAGCCCAGAACAGGTGAGAGACCTCGGCGGCTTTCTCTACTTCAACCCGAAATAGCGCTGGTCGACAACGGCACCACGGGCCGGAGGCGGCGCATATCCATCGCCCATAATCGGTGTTTGTTGGGACACAAGGTCCGGAAGTTGGCTACTCTTGGCACGCCCCTCCGGGGGCCTCTGCCTGTAGCTCAGCTGGATAGAGCAGCTCCGTTACGAAGAGTTCGGTCGGGGGTTCAAGTCCCTCCAGGCACTTTGGTGAGATCCCGGCGCGGCGGTTGCCCCGGGATCTCACCCCTTCTCGGGACGCGCCTAGTCGGTGGCTACGGAATGCCGACGATCAGATCAGCGAGGTCCGGTGTAGAGATTCCGAGCAGGCCGGGAGTCTCGTCGAACAGCGAGGTCAGGTCCGCCACTCGCCACGTCTCGATGTCGACCGTCCGGTTCTGCCCTGCGGTCACCTGGTAGCCAATCGCCGCATACGCCTGCTTCGCCGCGTTCGCCGTGGCCCGCACAAAGAGGACCCCCGCGCCGGACGCGTCTACAGTCAGCGACCCGCTGAGGTCCGGTTAGAATGATGGTCTGACATGATTTCTCCTACGAGTTGGTGTCACGCCCGCCGCGACTAGACCTCGCGGCGGGCTTCTTGTTGGGACGGTGCGTAATGGACGCAGCTACGTGGGTCTCCGCTGCAGCACTGGGCGTGTCTGCGGTGACGTTGGTCGTCGCGCGCGCACAGCTACATGTGGGCCGAACCTCCGCACCCGGCTCAGGGGTCCGTGTTGGCCTGAGCGACATGCGCCTACCCGTAAAGGTTGGAGACGTCTGGTACCGCCGCTGCCAGCTGAGAGTGACCGCAGCGGGGCCGGCCGTCTTGCACGACGTGAGGTTGAAGGTGTGGGATGCCGAAGTATTCGACGACGTTCGCGACGAGATTGTGGAAAGAGAATCTGTAGTCGCAGTTCCAGGTCCAGTCACGAGCAGTTCCGAACCCCAAGATTGGACCTTCTTCATTAGGGAAACGGAGTTTGCGGGAGCCTCCGCAGGGGTGCTCTGGAATGTCAAACACGGCGAGGGCGTGTTCACGAGAGCCGTCCGCAGATCGCTGACGGGCGGCGACCTTTACCGTTGGAAGTGGAGCACTTCAGCCCGCCTGTGGGCACGAATTCGGCATCGCTTTCTATCCGAAGAGCAACGAGCCGAAGTGCTTGAATTCTGGGTCGGTGAAGATCCTGAGACAGACTTGCGAGGCCACGGTCGCTTCCGCTACCGGGGCTACTGGAAGAGGGTCGGCGATGTGCCTCTTCTCCAAGGCCACGGCCCCACGGGATCCGCACCGTTTCCCCCGGTTTCCTTAAGGCAACGGGTCCAGCGCCAGCTTCGACGCCGAACGGACGGCTGACAGAGCCTGATTTGGCTGGGGGCCACGAAAGTGGCGAAGTCACTCGTACTTGACTCACTTCTGCACCGCCTTGCCGCACGTGCCGGAGATCTCGATACGGATCCCCGGCACGCGGCTGTCTCCTACCGTCGAAGTGCCACCCACGACGACAGGAGATGATTCGTGTCCCTTGACGGATTCCTCGGATCGACAGCAGAGCCCGACAGGCTCCCCATCACGGCACAGTTGAAAGCTGCGCTCGGCGACGCGTACCGGTCCGGAGACGTCGCAGCTTCGTTCGAAGCGCTTGCCGAAGCTATCGACGCCCTCGACGACCGCACATCCTTGGCCTTGATCAAGGCGCAGTGTGAGAATCCAATTTCCGCCGAGCACTTCCCGATCGCGAATGAGGTCCAGGCGAATCTGAATGACTACTTCGAGATCAGCCTCGACAGCGTGTCCGTCGCTGACGTTCTGTCGGGCCTGATCGGTGTCATCTCCACTTTGGAGATGGGGATCAGTCAGAACAGACGTGACCTTGCCCTTCTGATCTCGGAGCTTCGCCAGGCGGGCCTCAGCGTCAGCGAGCTTGAGGACTGACCGATCCCGGCGGAGGCGGGCGTGTTCGACGGCCGCCTCCGCCGCATCGAGTGGGTACGAGCCGCTGGTTTTCATGACGCCACCGCCACGAGCCGGCCATCGAGGAACCGCTCGACGAAGTACTGCTGACCCTTGCCCGTCACCTTCGGGGTTTTGTTCAGTGACGTGTGCCCGTCCGAGTGGACGACCGTCGTCTCCTTGATGCGGAACAGGCCCAGCTCCATCGACTTCTGGGTGGGCATGTTCCAGTCGGTGCCCTTACGGGAGATCAGGTAGCCGCGCGAGCGGAGGACCTCGAACAGTCGGTTGGCGCCGATGTCGATGCCGTTGCCCTTGAGGACCTTCGCCAGCTCTCCGACGAGGATGTTCGACTTTGAAGCGGAAACCGCGTCGGCGAAGAGGACCTTCGGCGCGTCGAACTCCCGTTGCGCCTCAAGCTCGGCGCGGCGGGCGCGCTCGGCTTTGAGGTCGGTGGCGAGTCGGATGATCGTGTCCGGGTTGGAGAGGACCGCCTCGACCTTCGCCTCGGTGAGGTAGCCACCGTGCTTACGGATTGATGGGAGGACCTCGGAGGTGATCCACCGTCGGAACGCGGCGGCCTCCGGATTGTCGGACCGGATGACGACCTCGTACATGCCCGCCTCGGACACGACGGTCACCGACTGTCGGCCTCCAGGGGTGTCGATCTGATCGACGCCCTTCATGTCCTCGTCGAGACGACCGGACACATCGCGGGCGTTGCGGATCTCGAGGACCCGGCAGAGATCGGCGAGCACGAACCACGGCTCGCTCTCGATGGTGACGACACGCACCTGCGCGTCGCCATACTGGAACGGGACAAGAGCCCCGGTATGATCTGCCACGACAGAACTTCCTTTCTTGTCGTTGGCCCTCAGGTGTTGCCTCACCTGGGGGCCGTTCTCATGCCGCAAGGCTTGCGGTGGACTTGCGCGGCTTGTACTGGGTGTCGATGTCGCCGGGCGCGAGGCCGTAGACGATCTCGAGTGCTCGAAGGAGTTCTGCGGACGCTCCTCGGTGACCGCCTTCGATGCCGGAGAGCGCGCCGCGCGTGTATCGGTGCCCGGTCTCTTCTTCGATGCGTCGAGCGAGTTCGTCGAGGGTGATCCCAGCGACCACACGCAGTGCGCGAATCGGGACATGTGGAACCGCGGTCTTGCTCCGGTTTGCTTCGTACCGGCGCTGGGCCACCCCTCGATTGCTCACGCAGCAATCATATGGCAAACAGGCGCCAGATAAAGCCCAACTGCTGGCAAACTTGTCGAATCTGCGGAATCCCAGGTGTGTCATTCGATGGCCAGGTAAATCCCCACGTTGTTGTTTGCCGTGTGTTGGGTTGGTTTGCCAGACTTTGCGGGGCACGATGAGTTCCATGACCAACGACTGGCCCCGACTGGCCGAGGCGGTACGGAATCGCCGCCTCGCCCTACGGATGTCTCAACTGGACGTCGCGCACGCTGGCGGGCCGTCCGACACCACCGTCAGCAAGATCGAGAACCAGACTGGGAAGAACTTCGCGGCCGCGACCGTCAATAAGCTGGACCGGGCTCTTGAATGGGAGGCCGGGTCCGCCGCGCGCGTACTAGACGGCGGTGACCCCACACCCCTTAGCTATCCAATGGGGAGGCTGACATCGGCAGACCTCATGGCAAGGCTTCGGGGAGTAGACCCCGACTTCGAGGCTGACCCGCCAGTTCGCCGGCAACCGTCACCAAACGCACCGAAGGCAGGTGCCGTGGTAGACGGCGGGGAAAAAAACCTGGACGCAGAGAGGATCTTCAACGAGTGGGCCGACCACTCGACTGCGGTATTCCGACTTCGAATGGAGTACGCGCGCTCTCGCGGCCTACCGCTCGAAGCGGCTGCCCGCGAGCTTGACGAGGTATTCGATATGGCGCTCGGGAGCAAAGACGGGCGCAAGTGGACCCCGCCGTGGGATCCGAGCACGTACCCACCAGGGACTACGCCGTGGGTCTCGTCCTGGTGGACGCCACAGAATCGTGATGCATACGAAGACTGGCTTTACCCCGAGCTCGGGGAGAGGCGACGAAAGGCTCGGGCTGAGCAAGAGGACCTGCTCGGCGACCTGGGACTCCCGAGCAATAGCGACCTGCTTGCCCAGCTTGATGCTGCGGCGAAAGCGGTCGAAGAAGCCACGGGAACTGCGGCGCGCGTAATGGCACATCTAAACGCACAGGACACAACGCGATCAGTTCTAGAGGAACTCCGCCAGAGACGAGAGGGAGGCCCCAGTGAAGACCAGGACCCGCAGGACCCGCAGGGCGATTCGCTGGCTGATGAAGAAGCTGGGACTCGCCGAACCCCCATGAAGGCCGAGGGCTTGCCCGGCTCCGGTGACATCATGGCTTCCAGTCTCGATCTAGCGCGATCGAAGCGCAGTGTGGAGCACCAGCACGAGGAGAAGTCGTGAGTCTGCCCCTATGGAATAGTCGCGACGTGCTGGACGAAGGAGTCCACGCGGCCACGATGGCGGACGTGTACGACAGAATGGTGCTGGATGCTCCGCACCGAGAGCACCGCGAGATGCTCTTCCACGCGCTCGCTTCCTACATGGCGCAAGTCAGCCGCTTCGTCCAAAGTGGGAGGCTCTGGATCGACGGGGGCTTCTCGATGCGCAAGCCGGACGAGCCCCATGACGTGGATGTCGTAGTCATCCCGGATGATCCGGCAGTGATCGATTCGTTTACCCCCGAGCAGCGCGTAGATTTCATGGGCTTACTCACCCTGCAGGACGTCATCATCGGCTCGCCCGGCCCCTGCTGGATGGATCGAGTGCAGCCAGTAGGCGGTGCCCTCGATGGCTTCGTTGCGGCGCCTGACGCTCTCGATCCGTGGCTAGACACGTGGTCTACCGTTAAGCGAAACGGGGCAGTGGTCCCGGGGGAACGCAAGGGATTTGCGGAGGTCCGACTGTGAGTAACCCTTTCCGCGATGAGTACCTACAGAACCGAGATCAGGGGTTTTTCGGGGAGCTCGCCCGCAGTTCTTTGCTGGCCGCTGAGTCGAAGTTCTACGGAGTGAACGCGCCGCGACTGACCGTAAGCATCGATGGTGGTGCCGTGAGTGCCTACGAGTCAGCGAAGTTGACCATGGCGGTCGTGGACGCGACCGCGCTCTTCAGTCGTTATGTGCTACACCCCGGCGAGGATGCGGTGAATGTGCTTGCGGATCACCGCAAGCAACTCAGTCTGCGTCCGCTCGGATCTGCGGGCAACCATCTCGAGTTCGGCTTTCCTGACGTGGAGCGCGACGCAGAGTTCGCCCCCCTCTTCGGCGACCGAAGTGTGTCTCTCGCCGAAAAGGCGGCTTTGGACATGGCCGAGGTACTACCCGGTGGAACCGACGATGACGGTGCCCTCGACTCGGTCCTCTCGCTGCCTGTAGCGCAACGCAAAGGGATTGAAACGCTCGCGAAAGCGGTCAAGGACATCGATCACGGCCTAGCAATGACGGTTTCCGTGGCTAGCGGCCAATCATCGACCGCGATGCTCTCTCGCCCCCAAGCTGTCGTACTCAAGGACGCCCTGTCCGAGACCAAAGTCCAGAAACGGCTCGTTACAGACCGAGGGGTCCTTGACGGCGTGCGGACCCGACGTCGGCTGTTCTACTTGGAGAGGGACACCGGCGACATCCATGGGTCAGTCGCCGATGACGTGCTTCCCGAACTGGGCCGGCACCTCGGTAAGCCGGTCCAGGTGACCCTGGAAGAAATAACACCGATCCGCGCATCTGGATCGCGAGGCAAGACGACCTATCGCTTGACCTCGATCACTCCAGATGCAGGGCTATTCGACTAGGAGCGCGTCAGTGGCCGTACAGCGCAGAGAGCGTGCCGGGAAGGTGCGCTGGGTCGGCCGGTACCGAGACGCAGTCGGCAAGGAACACTCGAAGACGTTCGATCGCGAAAAGGCCGCCAAGACGTGGGTTGCCGACCGGGAGAAGGAAGTCCGGGACGGCACCTGGGTGTCGCCAGACGTTGCGTCGATGACTCTCTCCACCTGGTGTGAGACCTGGTACGCGGGACGAACCGGCATCGCGCCGGCCACCCTCGAGCAGTACCGCACGATCATCGACACCGATATCGTTCCGGCGCTAGGGCAGATCCCGATCCGCGCGCTGACGACCTCGCGGTGTCGGCAGTGGGTGCGCGACCTCACCGAGACGAGGCCGTGCTGAGCGCCCATCGCCGCGGAGGTCGACGGCAAGAAGACCGCACGACCCGACGTGCTCGCGGTCTCCACCGCGTCGACCCGCGCCCATGTGCTGGCGTCAATCCTCAAGGAGGCCGTCCAGGAGGGCGTCCTCGTCCGGTCGCCCATGAACGGGGTTAAGCCCCCTAAGCGTGCCGTCGAGACCTCCGCCGTCGATCCGGACGTTCTGCCGACCGGCGCTGAGCTGTGGGCGCTCCGCGACGCGGCATCGAGCCTCATCGCGGAGGCGATCATCGTCGCCGCCGGCACCGGGTTACGACAAGGAGAGCTCCTCGGGCTGCGGCGCCGAAGCGTCGACTTCCTCCGCAAGGAGATCGTGGTCGTCGAGCAGGCCGTCACTATGACCCGCGGGGGAGCTGAGTTCCGGCCGCCCAAGACGCGGCAGGCACTACGGCGGCTTCCGGTCGGTGACGTGGTGATCGACGCGATCGCCAGACACCTTGAGCAGTACCCGTGCGAGCCGGACGAGGCGATCTTCCGCAATCGCATGGGCAGGCTCCACCGCCGATCCGCATTCGGCGACCTGTGGCGGCTCGCCCGTCGCGATGCCGGGGCCCGCGACTCGCTCCGCTGGCACGAGCTGCGGCACTTCTACGCGTCGACCCTCATCGCCGGCGGAGCGTCCGTCCGGGAGGTCATGGAGCGAATGGGGCACACCTCGGCCGAAGAGACCATCGCCAGGTACTTCCGTCTGTGGCCGGATCGGGAGGAATCGACCCGCGGGATCATGGACACCGCGCTCGCTCGCGGGACCGATGCGGGACCACGGGCCCTGAAATCGGTCTGACCAGGGGGTCGATTCTGTCTCCGGCTTACAGGCCGACTCGTTCGCCCCATCCCTCCCTCCCGCGCGACGTGCGCGTGCTCTCTGTCCGGGGTCGCCCGGGTTACGCGCCCTCTCTGGTCCATTCCGCCATCGCGAGTCGGAGGGGGGCGGGCAGAGAGGCCGCGCAAGCTGCGCAAATCGGGGCATCGCCGCGGGTAGGGTCGGACGGAGCACCAGATCACCGAGATCCGAGGAGGTCCGTCGTGGCGGAAGAGCAGTGGTACTACGACATCGCGCTGGGTAAGGCGGTCCAGGGCAAGGTGACCAACTGGGACAACCGCATGGGCCCCTACGCCTCCCGCGGTGAGGCCGAGGCGGCGCTGGCCAAGGCCAAGGCCCGCAACGAGGCGTGGGACGCGGAGGACTAGGAGTTCCGCGACGACCGGGACCGAGCCGGGCGGGGAGGGGCCACGTCGGACGGGCCGCCCCTCAGCGTTTCGCCCCCGACCTCTTCCCGCCCCGGTTCTTGCCGCTCGATCCGCCACTGTGCTTCTTCCCGCGCCGCCGTCGCGCCGCGCGGCGGGATTCGGACAACTCGCGGTAGGCCGCGGTGACGGTGGCGGCGTCGTTCTCGAACCCGGCCAGGGCGCGCTCGGAGGACCCGCGTTCGTGCTCGAAGAGCACCCCGAACCCGAACGTCGACTCGCCGGCGGACTCCGCGCGCTTGGCGATCCGACGGATCCACATCCGGGCGGTCACACTGTCCTGGACGTCGCCGAGCACGGTGTGAAGTCGTTGACACGCGGTACGCAGCGGGGCGACGGACAGGCCGTCCGACTCCCGCAGGGCGCCGACGTTGCGTCTCAGGGCCTTGGCGCGCTTGCGCACGACGTGGGTCAGTTCCTCGCGCTGGGCCAGGGTCAGGTCGAGCGCCTCGAGGTCCCGTTCGGTGCGGGTGCGGGCCTTGGTGAACTTGGCGAACTGCCGGTCCACCCCTCGCAGCACCATGTCCTCGGTCTCGCGCCGCTTCTCCTTGGCCGGCGCCGGTGTCGCGCCCTCGGGCGTTCCGTCCCGCTGGCCACCTGGGTCGGGATCGGTGCCGGCGATCTCGACGAGCAGGTGGAGCCTGTCGAGCAGGTCGAGGTAGCGGTCCGAGCCCAACGCCGCGGTCACGCGCACGCCGGCCCGCCGCTCCTCCGCCGCGAGTTCCGTGCGCAACCGCTGCCGCGTCTGCGGGGAGACGACGTCCTCGGGATAGCCGGCCGCCAGCGCCCCGAGTCGCTCGTCGACCACCTGGATGTCGCGCACCTTGCCCAGTACCGCTGCCAGGACCTTGAGCTCCTCGAGCAACGCCGCCAGGTCGAGGTCGGCGTGCGCGGTGTCCGCCTCGAGCTCCTTGGCGAAGGAGCTGATGGTGCTGCGTAGCCCGCGGACGGCGACCCGCATCTGATGGACGCCCACCATCGTGACGCGCCGGGCGGCCGGGTCGTGATCGAGCACCCGGTGGAGGTCCTCACGCAGCGCGTCCTTCACGGCGGAGACGCCCTTGTCGGCCGGGCCGGGGAGGGGGCCGAGGGCGCGGGCGAGTTTGGACGACGACGACGAGGTCGTCGCCCCGGCGGCGGTGCACGCAGCCGCGACGGTCGCGAGGTGGCCCGGTGCGCCGGGCCGCGACGGATCGACGAGTTCGGCTTCCCACTCCCGCCACTCGCGGACGGCTCCCGCCGGGTCCGGGGCGAACGATTCGGTGGACACGTGGTCGTCGCAGAACTCCACCACCGCCGTTCCGTCGGGCTCGCGCAGGACCATGACGTGCCGCCGGTTGTCCACGCGGGCCACGGGTGCGAGCGGCCGGCGGCGGACCAGTCCGGCCACCGCGTCGACGAATTCGGCCGGGACCCCGCCCCGGTCGTCCTCCCCGTGATCGAGGGGCGCCTGGAGTTCCACCCGGCCGGCCTCGGACGGCAGTTTGAGGTGCCAGCCGGCGTCGTCGCCACCGGTGCGCCGCCTGAGTGTGACCTTGTGGCGGGTGAGGGCGAGATCGACGGTGTCGTAGTACGTCGCGGAGAGGTCGTGGACCACGGGCTCGTCCGCCACGAGCGGGGCGAAGGCGTCCGCGGTGGGAATCGGGGTGTCGGGGTCGACCTCGAATTTGCTCTCGACCTCAACGGTCTCGCTGATCGTCATGGACTGGTTGTATCAG
Organism: Dietzia sp. PP-33; assembly: GCF_033790845.1. Taxonomy (NCBI): domain Bacteria; kingdom Bacillati; phylum Actinomycetota; class Actinomycetes; order Mycobacteriales; family Dietziaceae; genus Dietzia; species Dietzia sp. PP-33. The sequence continues at coordinate 266,202 of NZ_JAMYEI010000005.1, read as the reverse complement.
GCCCGGATGAACTCGGCGGCCCGCTCTCCCCTAAACGGACTTACCGGCGGGTAAGATCCCAGTGGTTCCGATCACATGCTCGCCGTAGGGAGAAGAAGTGGATCAGCCGACGATTGTCGACGTCCTGGTAGTCGGGGCCGGGTTCTCCGGCCTCGGGGCGGCCATCAAGCTCACCGAGGAGGGTTTCGACGACCTCATCGTGGTCGAGCGGGGCTCCGACGTGGGGGGCACGTGGCGCGACAACTCCTACCCGGGGGCGGCCTGCGACGTGCCGTCCCACCTGTACTCGTACTCGTTCGCGCTCAACCCGGGGTGGTCCCGCGCGTTCTCCCCGCAGGGTGAGATCTACGACTACATGCGTCGCGTCACCCACGAGGCGGGCGTGCGGGACAAGATCAGGTTCGGCGTCGAGGTCACCTCCGCCCGGTTCGACGACGACCGCGGCCGGTGGACCGTCCACACGACGGCAGGGGAGTACGACGCACGCGTGGTGGTGCTGGGCGTCGGCGCCCTGTGCGAGCCCAAGCTGCCCGAGATCGAGGGTATCTCCGGGTTCACCGGCCCGGTGTTCCACACCGCCCGCTGGGACCACTCCGTCCCGCTCGCCGGCCGACGGGTCGCGGTGATCGGGACCGGCGCCTCGGCGATCCAGGTGGTGCCGTCGATCGCGCCGACGGTGGAGCACCTCGACGTCTACCAGCGCACCGCGCCCTGGGTGCTGCCCCGCATCGACCGCGAGTACCCGAGAGCAGAGCGGGCTCTCTACCGCAGGGTGCCCGGGCTGCAGCGAGCCGTCCGTGCCCTCCAGTACGCCAGCCGGGAGCTCCAGGTCGTGGGGCTGACCCGCAACCGGGCGGCGCTCGCGCCGATCAAGGCGATCGGGCGCGCTCACCTCGCACTGTCGGTACGCGATGCCGGATTGCGGGCCAGGTTGACGCCGAACTTCGAGATCGGTTGCAAGCGGATCCTGCTGTCCAACGGGTGGTACCGGGCGCTGGCCCGCCGGAACGTCGACGTGGTGACCACGCCCATCAGCCGGGTGGTCGAGAACGGGATCGTCACCGCCGACGGGGTCGAGCACCCGGCGGACGTGCTGGTGGTGGCCACCGGATTCCACGTCACGGACTCGCCGTTCTTCGAGCGCGTCCGGGACTCCTCCGGGCGCACCCTGGCGGACAAGTGGGCGGCCGAGGGGATGGAGGCGTACAAGGGCACCACCGTCGCCGGGTACCCCAACCTGTTCGTCCTGGTGGGTCCGGCGACCGGCCTCGGCCACTCCTCGATGATCTACATGATCGAGTCCCAGCTGAACTACCTGGTGGACGCGATGCGCACGATGCGCGACCGGAACCTGCAGACGGTGGAGGTCCGCGAGGCCGTCCAGGACGCCTACAACCGTGAGCTTCGGCAGGACACCGGTGAGACCGTCTGGGTGACGGGCTGTGAGAGCTGGTATCTCGATGCCAAGGGAAACGCCCCGGCCGTGTGGCCCGACTTCACATTCGCTTTCCGCAACCAGACCAGGGAGTTCGACTTGAGCGCATACCGCCGCACGTCCGCCGGGGATCCCACCCCCCACGAAGCCACTGCCGGGTCGCCGGTCGCGGCGGCGGGGCAGGGGGCACAGCGGTGAGCGCGCCGGTCGGCAGACTCGTCAACGCACTGGGCGGGGCGACCGCACGCCGACCCCGCTGGCGGATGGACGGCAAGGTCGTCGTCATCACCGGTGCCGGTTCCGGCATCGGGCGCGAGCTCGCGCGCGAGGCCGCACGCCGGGGCGCCCGCCTGGCACTGAGCGACATCGACGCCGACGGGCTCGCCGAGACGGTCCGGCTGGTGCGCGGTGAGGGGGAGAGCGAGGTGCACTCCGACCGGCTCGACGTCACCGAACAGGCCGCGGTCGCGGAGTACGCGGGCCGCGTCGTCGAGCGTTTCGGCGTGGTCAACCTCGTGGTCAACAACGCCGGTATCGCGTTCACCGGATCGGTCGAGCAATCAGGGTACAAGGACATCGCCCGGGTGATGGACGTGGACTACTGGGGGGTCGTGCACGGCACCAAGGAGTTCCTGCCGCACCTGATCGCCTCCGGCGACGGCCACCTGGTCAACGTCTCGAGCATCTTCGCGTTCCTGTCCGTGCCCACCCAGAACGCCTACAACGCGGCCAAGGCGGCGGTGCAGCAGTTCACCGAGTCGCTCCGGATGGAGATGCTCGCCGCAGGCCACCCGGTGGACGTCACCTGCGTCCACCCCGGTGGTATCAAGACCGCGGTCGCCCGGAACGCCGGAGCGGCCGAGGGGCTCGACAGCGCGACGTTCGCCACCACCTTCGACAGCGCGTTCGCCCGCACCGAGGCGTGGACGGCCGCGCGGGTGATCCTCGACGGTGTCGAACGTCGCCGGGCCCGCGTGCTGGTCGGCGTGGACGCCCATCTGCTCGACGCGCTGGTCCGGGTGTTCCCGACCGGGTACCAGAAGGCCACGGTCGCGTTCTCGCGTCGGTACGGGCTCGTCTGACCAGCCCGCCCTCGACGAGTGGTCGCGTCTGTACAGGTTCACCGGCGCCCGCCCTGGGCCGATGCGGACCGGAGCGACCACTCGCCGGGGCGGGTACGGGGTTCAGGGGCGGAAGCGGTCAGTCGCCTCGAGCAGGTGATGCGTGGTGCCGGGTTCGGCCATGGCGTGCCCGGCGTCCGGGACGATGTGGAGGTCCGACCCCGGCCACACCGCGTGCAGCTGCCAGGCGTTGGCGACCGGACACACCACGTCGTAGCGCCCGTGGACGATCACCGCGGGCAGATGGGAGATCCTGTCCATCCGGTCCAGGATCGCCCGGCCGTCGAGGAACGCGTCGTGGGTGAAGTAGTGGTTCTCGATCCGGGCGAATGCCAGGGCGAACCTGTCCGCCTCGTCGTCGTCGCGCCCGGTGTCCGGTCGTGGGAGCAGCGTGGACGTGGAGGTCTCCCACGTCGTCCACGCGCGGGCGGCCGCGAGCTCGATCGCGTGATCCCCACAGTGCAGGAGGCGGTGGTAGGCCGCCACGTGGTCATAGCCCGGGCGGTGGACCGCCCCGGCACCGTCGGAGACCAGCAGCGGTGCGAGGTAGCCCTCCCACGCGTCGGGGAACAGGTGGGCGGCGCCGCCGCGGTAGAACCAGTCGATCTCCGACGGCCGGCACAGGAAGATCCCGCGCAGCACCAACCCGCGGACGTGCTCGGGGTGTTCCTGGGCGTAGGCCAGCGCCAACGTGGTGCCCCACGATCCGCCGAACACGAGCCACCTCTCGACCCCCAGCGCCGCGCGGAGCCGTTCGAGGTCGGCCACCAGAAGCCAGGTGGTGTTGACGGCGAGGTCGGCCCCATCGGCGACGTGGGGCGTACTCCGGCCACATCCGCGCTGGTCGACCAGGATGATCCGGTAGGCGGTCGGGTCGAACATCCGGCGGTGCGCGGGAGTGGTCCCGCCGCCGGGCCCACCGTGGACGAACAGCACGGGGACTCCGGCGGGGTTCCCGGAGCACTCCCAGTACAGGCGCTGACCGTCGCCCACGTCGAGCATGCCGCTCTCGTACGGCTCGATCCCGGGGTACGGGGTGCGGCGCGTGGTCTGCTGGTTCATCGTCGATCCAGGGGAGATCAGAAGGAGTGGTCCGGGCCGGGGAACGCACGTGAGCGGACCTCGTCGCCGTATTCCCGGGCGGCGTCACGCAGGGTGTCGGCGAGCTGCGCGTAGCGCTTGACGAACTTCGCCGTCCGTCCTGTGCTGTGGCCGGCCATGTCCTGCCACACCAGCACCTGTGCGTCGCATCCGTTGCCGGCGCCGATGCCGACCGTCGCGATCTCGAGCTCGGCGGTGACCTCCCGCGCGAGGTCGGCGGGCACCATCTCCATGACCACGGAGAAGGCGCCGGCCTCCTGCACGGCACGGGCGTCGGCCCTCAGGTCGTCCGCTGCGTCCCCGCGTCCCTGGACACGGAAGCCCCCGAGTCCGTTGACCGACTGGGGGGTGAAACCGATGTGGGCCATGACGGGGATGCCGGCGTCCACGATGGCCCGGATCTGCGGGGCCATCCGGACCCCGCCCTCGAGCTTGACGGCCTGGGCGCCGCCCTCCTTCATCATCCGCGTGGCGGCGGCGACGGCCTGAGTCGGTGAGGACTCGTAGCTCCCGAACACCAGGTCGGCCACCACCAGGGCCCTGGGGGCGCCGCGCGTGACGGCCCGCACCAGCGGGATCATCTCGTCCTCGGTGACCGGCACCGTGGTGTCGTACCCGTAGACGACGTTGGCCGCCGAGTCGCCCACCAGCAGGACGGGGATCCCGGCCTCCTGGAACAACCGGGCCGAGACGTAGTCGTAGGCGGTCAGCATCGGCCAGGGTCGCCCCTCGGCCTTCAGCTCGGCCAGGTGATGGATGCGGGTCACCCTCGTCAGGCCCTGCGGTCCGTCGTCCGGCGAGCCACCGGAACCGTAGACCGGGGTGTCGGAGTTGTCGCTCATGGCGGTGGGGCCTTCCTACGGTGACCTCGAGGCCGGCAGCGGGAGCCGGTCCCCGGGTGGACAGGGGGCGGGACGGGCTCGCCCGTCGCCGACGAGTCTGCCACGGCCCGGGGCGCCGGGTCTCCGGGCCCTGAGGTCGCGGGCCCGGGGGCGGGGGGTCGATGAGCGCCGCGTGGGCCGGATGTCACACGCCCGTAACACGACAGGCACTAGGTTGGACGGCATGAACCGCCAGCAGGAGTACGTTCTCAGGACCTTGGAAGAGCGCGACATCCGGTTCGTCCGGCTCTGGTTCACCGACGTCCTCGGGACATTGAAGTCGGTGGCCGTCGCCCCGGCAGAGCTCGAGGGTGCCTTCGGGGAGGGGATCGGCTTCGACGGTTCCGCCATCGAGGGGTTCTCGCGGGTCTCGGAGGCGGACACCGTTGCCAAACCCGACCCGTCGACCTTCCAGGTGCTGCCGTGGGCCCACGCGGACGGCGGCCAGCACTCGGCGCGCATCTTCTGCGACGTCTTCAACCCGGACGGCAGCCCGAGCTGGGCGGATCCGCGCCACGTGCTGCGCCGCCAGCTCAACAAGGCCGCGGACCTCGGGTTCTCCTGCTACGTGCACCCGGAGATCGAGTTCTTCCTGTTCAAGGACCTCGACACCGACGGGGCCGAGCCGGTCCCCACCGACAACGGCGGGTACTTCGACCAGGCCGTCCACGACTCCGCGCCGCACTTCCGGCGTCACGCGATCGAGGCGCTGGAGGCGATGGGCATCTCGGTGGAGTTCTCCCACCACGAGGGAGCGCCGGGGCAGCAGGAGATCGACCTGCGCTACGCCGACGCGTTGAGCATGGCGGACAACATCATGACGTTCCGCTACATCGTCAAGGAGGTGGCGATGAACAACGGGGTGTGGGCGTCGTTCATGCCCAAGCCCCTGCGGGACCACCCGGGTTCGGCCATGCACACGCACATGAGCCTGTTCGAGGGCGACTCCAACGCGTTCCACGACGCCGACGACGAGTACCAGATGTCGACCACGGCCAAGTCCTTCGTCGCGGGCATCCTGCGCCACGCCCCGGAGTTCTCGGCCGTCACCAACCAGTGGGTCAACTCCTACAAGCGGCTCATCGGCGGTGGCGAGGCGCCCACCGCCGCCACCTGGGGCCGGGCCAACCGCTCGGCGCTCGTGCGGGTCCCGATGTACACGCCCAACAAGGCCTCCTCGCGCCGCATCGAGGTCCGCAGCCCGGACTCGGCCTGCAATCCATACCTCGCGTACGCGGTGATGATCGCGGCCGGGATCAAGGGTGTCCAGGAGGGGTACGAGCTGCCGCCGGAGTCGGAGGACGACGTGTGGACCATGAGTCGGCGCGAGCGGCGGGCGATGGGGTACACCGATCTGCCGGGGAGCCTCGAGCAGGCTCTGGACGCGATGGAGGAATCGGAACTGGTCGCCGAGGCACTCGGTGAGCACGTGTTCGAGTTCTTCCTGCGCAACAAGCGGCGGGAGTGGCGGGAGTACCGCAACGAGGTGACCCCGTACGAGCTCCGCAACTACCTCGCCCTGTGACCGGACGGTCGTGGTGACCAGGGACTCGTCGAGGTCGAGGATGCCCAGCCCCGGCCGGCTCGGGCTGCTCGACGACCGCGCCGGGGAGTGGTTGGACTACCTGGGGTGGTCCGGCGAGGACGCGATCCCACTGCTGTGGGCGCTCTCCCGAGCGCCCGATCCGGACCTCGCCCTGGGAGCCCTGGTCCGGCTCCGGGAGGCGCTGACCGCCGAGTCGCACGGCACGGGCTCGACCGCCCGTGACGGCGCCGACCACGGTGTGGACGCGTTGGACACGGCGCTACGCTCGGACCTCCGGCTCCGGGGACGCCTCCTGGGACTGCTCGGTTCGTCCAGCGCGCTCGGCGACCATCTGGTGGCGAAGCCCTCCCGCTGGGCACTGCTCCGATCGCCCCTGCCGACCCGCGAGGACGTCCTGGCGGGCATGCTCGGCGCGGTCGAGGCGGTCCCCGAGGAACCCGTGGAGGGTGCCCCCGCCCCCTCGCAGACAGCGGACCTGCGCAGCCCGGGTACCTACCGGGCGGGCGTCACCGGAGGTGCCGCCGTCAACGTGTTGCGGTCCGCATACCGCGACCAGGTGGCGCTCCTGGCCGCGCACGACGTGGCGTCCACGGTCGAGGACGAGCCGGTGCTGCCGTTCGCCGAGGTGGGCCGGCGGCTGGCGGATCTGGCGGACGCGGCGCTGACCGCCGCGCTCGCGGTGGCCGTGGCCACGGTCCACCCGGACTCACCGATGCCCGCCCGGCTGGGCGTGGTGGCGATGGGTAAGGGCGGGGCCCGCGAGCTCAACTACATCTCCGACGTCGACGTCATCTTCGTCTCCGAACCCGCCGACGCCAAGACCGGTCGCGTGGCCGGGGAGATGATGCGCATCGGGTCGATGGCCTTCTTCGAGGTGGACGCCGCGCTGCGCCCCGAGGGCAAATCCGGCGAACTGGTGCGGACCCTGGAATCGCACGACGCCTACTACAGGCGGTGGGCGAAGACCTGGGAGTTCCAGGCCCAGCTCAAGGCCCGGCCGATGACCGGTGACCTGGCCCTGGCCACCGAGTACTACGACACCGTCCACCCGCTGGTGTGGACCGCCTCCGAGCGGGACGATTTCGTGCAGGACGTCCAGGCCATGCGTCGCAGGGTCGAGGAGAACGTGCCCGAACCCCTGCGCGAGCGCGAGCTCAAACTCGGCCGCGGAGGACTTCGCGACGTCGAGTTCGCCGTCCAGCTACTGCAGCTGGTGCACGGTCGCACCGACGACGAGCTGCGGGTCACCAGCACCGTGGACGCCCTCGGTGCGCTCCGCGCGGGTGGGTACATCGCGCGGGAGGACGGCGCCAACCTGGTGGCCGCCTACGAGTTCCTCCGGTTGCTCGAACACCGGCTCCAGCTCCAGCGCTACAAGCGCACCCACCTCCTCCCCGAGGACCACGACGAGGAGGCGTACCGCTGGCTCGCCCGCGCCGCCCACATCCGACCAGGCGGTCGGCACGACGCGGCGGAGGTCCTGCGCGAACAGCTCCGCCAGGTGCGTAGCCGGGTGCGCAGGCTCCACTCCAAGCTCTTCTACCGGCCACTGCTGGACTCGATCGCCGCGTACGACGCGGACGCCCTGTCCCTCAGTTCCGAGGCGATGGAACGGCAGCTCTCCGCGCTGGGCTTCGGTGCCCCGAGACACGCGCTCGGGCACCTGCGGGCGCTCGCGGGACAGAACCACCGTCGCGGCCGGATCCAGGCGCTGCTCCTGCCGGCGTTCATGGAGTGGCTGGCGGACACCCCGGATCCGGACGCCGGGTTGCTGGCCTACCGCAAGTTGTGCGAGGAGCACCAGGACGTCACGTGGTTCCTGCGCATCCTCCGGGATGACAGCATCGTCGCTCGCCGCCTGGTGACGATCCTGGGCACCTCCGCGTTCGTCTCCGACCTGTTGCTGCGCAACCCCGAGGTGATCCCGGACCTGACCGACGGTGCCGAGGGGCCGGTGCTGGTGGCCTCCCGCGTCTCCGACATCGCCACCGCCCTGTCCGCCTCCGTGACCCGCCACCGGACACCGGAGAAGGTGATCGCCGCGGCGCGGTCGCTGCGCCGGGCGGAACTCGCCAGGATCGGCGCGGCCGACGTGCTGCGGCTGGTCTCGGTACCCGAGGTGGGCAGGCGACTGTCGGCCGTGTGGCGGGCGGTACTCGAGGCGTCGCTGGCGGCGGTGGTCAGGGACATGGCCCCCGAGTGTGAACCGCCACCGGCGCGGCTCGCGTACATCGGGATGGGACGGCTCGGTGGGGACGAGCTGTCCTACGGGTCGGACGCGGACGTGATGATCGTGTGCGACCCCGTCGAGGGCGTCGCCGAGGACGCCGCCGTCCGGTGGGCGATCCAGGTCGCCGAACGCGTGGGCCGGCTGCTGTCCTCGCCGTCGTCGGATCCGCCCCTGGACCTCGACGCCGACCTGCGGCCCGAGGGCCGCAACGGTCCTCTCGTACGCACGCTCGCGTCCTACCGCGCCTACTACACCAAGTGGGCGGACACGTGGGAGTTGCAGGCGCTCCTGCGGGCGTCGTTCGCGGCCGGGGACCGCGAGGTGGGGTTGGACTTCCTGCACATGATCGACGAGTTCCGGTACCCGGCGGACGGGGTGCCGCCCAAGGTGGTGCAGGAGATCCGGCGGATGAAGGCGCGGATCGACACGGAGCGGCTGCCGCGCGGCGCGGACCCGGCCACGCACACCAAGCTCGGCCGCGGGGGCCTGGCGGACGTCGAGTGGTGCGCGCAGCTGCTCACCATGCAGCACGCGGCGCGCGTGCCGGGGCTCCACACCACCTCGACCCTGGAGGCGCTCGAGGCGGCGGCCGCGGCCGAGTTGCTCTCCGAGGGCGAGCGGGACGCCCTGGTGCAGTCGTGGCTCATGGCCGCCCGCGCCCGCAACGCGTTGGTGCTCGCGCGCGGTAAGGCGGTCGACCAGCTGCCCGGGCAGGGCAAGATCCTGGCCGCCGTGGCGGGCATCTGCACCGGGTCGTCGGACGGCGCGGAGTTCCTCAACCTGTACCTGCGCGTGACCCGCCACGGCCGCAAGGCCGTCGATCACGTGTTCTGGGGCGAGGACTGACGACAAGTCCGGGGTCGGACCGGGGTCTTCACCGATGCGCAGCGGGCCCGGACGCCGATACCCTGGGACCATGGCAGTGAAGATGAACCTCACCCTCACCCTCGATGGCGTCACCTACGGCGAGTTGTACGAGTTCGTCGACGCGGTCCGTGCCGCCGGCGTCCCCGCCGACGAGCCGGTGCGCTGTCTCGGCTCCGACGACAAGGGCGACCGCTTCGAGGTGGAGGTCGGACCCGAGCGTCGTCGCGCGGGCGCGGCTCGAGCAGCCACCGGCGCACTCGTGGGGGAGCCGGTCGCGCCCGCCACTGGCCCGGTGGTGTCGACCTCGCCGTCGATCGCCTCGGTCGCGGAGACGGTCCGGTCGATGGTCCGGAACGGTGACGACCTGGACCGGGTGATCGCCGCACTGGGGGATCTGCGCAAGTTCCTGCGGTGAGTCGCCGCCGCCCGGTGGCGCGGGCGTCGGCGATCCTGTCGGCCCTCGTGGCGTCGGCGGGTGTCGCCCTGCACCATTCGACCTCCGAGCTCCCCGCTGTCCTGGTGTTGGCGACCTTCGCGCTCTGGGCGTGGGCCTTCGCGTTCGTCGCCCTGCTCGCGGCGCTGCGCGCCCGCTCCGTCGTGCTGACCGTCATCGCCGTCGCGCTGGTCGGTGCGGGGATCGTCCAGTACGGTCCGCTGGTGGTGCCGGACAGGAGTGTCGACGACGACGAGGGCATCGCCGTCCGGGTACTCGCGCAGAACCTGGAGTTCGGACGCGCAGACCCGGTGGAGGTGGTCCGCGCCGTCCGGGAAGGCGGGGTCGACCTCCTACTGACGGTGGAGACCACCCCGGAGGCGGTGGACGGCCTCCGCGCGGCGGGGCTCGTCGAGGTGCTCCCGCATGAGGCATCGGACCCGGGACCGCAGGCGGCCGGCGTGGCGGTCTGGTCGCGGTACCCGCTCTCGGCGCCCGAGCGCGTCCCGGGTTTCAGCCTGGGGGTGCTGCGCACGACCATGGCCGGCCCGGCGGGACCGGTGACGGTGGTCGCCGCACATCCGGTCGCGCCGGTCTTCGACGCTTCCGCCGCCGTCGAGGAGGCCGACCGCCTGCGCTGGTATCTCGGCGGGCTGCCCGGGCCGGCCCCCGTCGTGGTGGGCGGGGACTTCAACGCCACCTGGGACCATGTCCGGTTCCGAGGTCTACGGGGGCTCGGGTACACCGATTCGGTCTCCGGTGGGGGCGACGGCTGGGTGCCCACCTGGCCGGTCGGGGGACGGATCCCGGCGGTCATCGGCATCGATCACGTGCTCGCCCGTGGCGCGGTGGCGGTGGGGGAGACCAGCACCGTCCGGGTGGGGGCGACGGACCATCGCGGTGTACTCGCGACGGTGCGTCTGCCCGCGGCGCGTGCCCCTTGACCTACGATGCGCACCATGAGTTCACGCATCCGGACGACCGCCCCCGGCCTCGCCGTCGCCGCGCTGGTCGCGGTGCTCGCGGGCTGTGGTGGCACGACCGTCGAGGGGGAGGCGCCGGAGGTGTCGGCGGAGTCCTCCACGGCGACTGCGTCCTCGACTACCCCGTTCGCCGAGGAGAGGCCGGAGAAGCCCTCCGGTCCCGTCACACCGCCTCCGCCGCCCGAGCCGCAGCCGGAGCCGATGCCCGGGGAGCCCGAGCCGGCCCCCCGGGCGGACCCGCCCCCCGCCGATGAGCCCGCGCCCGTCGCGCCCGGGGGAGGCGACTTCGGGGCACTGCTCGCCAGGCAGGACATCGTGCTCCCCGAGGGGGTGGACCCGGTCGCCACCGCGACGGAGGCGTGTGGCCGCTTCGATGGTGGGCAGCAGATGGACGAGGTGTCCGGCTGGCTCGGGGAGTACGGGCGGCTGGGGTCCGAGCAGCAGGGCTTCTTCCTGGGCGCGGCCGTGGCGACCTACTGCCCCGAGAACTTCCCCAAGCTCGGCTGACGCCCGGCGCGGCGGCCCGGCCGCTCGCCGGTGGTCGGGCGACGCCTCACATCCGGCCGTACTTCGACCGCGCCAGGGAGTAGACCCCGTACAGTGCGATGCCCACTCCGGTCGCGATGAGAAGTACCTGCCCGAACGGTTGCTGACCGACCGTCCGCAGGGCGGCGTCCAGACCGCCCGCCTTCTCGGGATCGGCGGTCACGACCGCGGCTATGACGAGGCCACCGAGGATGAGCAGCGCGATGCCCTTGGCGATGTACCCGAGTTGGCCGGAGACGATGACGGCCCGGCCGACGTCGCCGCCTCCGGTGCGCTTGAGGTCCTCGACGAACCTCTTGGTGACGCCCGTGTAGACGTGGTACCCGCCCACGCCGATGATCACCACACCGGCCACGACGAGTGCGACCTTGCCCAGGCCGGAGCCCAGCAGCCCGGCGGTGGCGCCGGAGGCCGTCTGGGAGTCCGAGTTGGACCCTCCGGACGCGAACCGCGCCGTGGCGACCCCGAGCGCGATGTACACGGCGGCCTTCGCCGCCGCCTTGAGCCGGTCGGACGCCTTGTCGGATCCCAGGATCGCCTCGACGATCTGCCAGAGGCTCAGTGCGAAGAAGCCCACCGCGCCCGCCCAGAGCACCACCTGTCCGCCCGGAGCCGACGCGATCTGCGCGAGGGCGCCGGAGCTGGAGGCCTCACCTCCACCGGAGCCGGTCGCGATCCGGATCGCGATCCATCCGATGAGCAGGTGGAGGACACCGTTCATGATGTAGCCCGCGCGGGCCAGCCATTCGAGGGCCGGGTGGTCGGCGGCCGAACGGGCGGCACCCTCGACGGAGTGCGGGCGGTGGGGTGTGTTCATCACAGAACCCTCCCACGGGCGCGGTCGTTCACCACTCGATCTCGCCGAGGACGTCATTGCGTCGGCGGAGCTCGGCCACACGCTGCTCGGCCGCACGGTGCTCCTCCGAGCGCCGCCGGGCCTGTTCCGCGAGTGCATCCGCCTCGACCTCGGCGAGGAGCAACTGGAGACGGTCCCTCTGTTCGCGGAGCGTCTCCACCGAAGTGTCCATGGCGATGAGCTTGCGGGAGCCCGCGGTGGCGTGGAGGAAGGGGTTGCGCTCCAGGATCAACCGCGCCTCCTCCGGGTCGAGCACCCGGGACAGCTTGAGCAGGACGGGGTATCCCTCGCCCTCCCGGCTGACCCCGGGCTCGTGATCCGGGTCCAGTGCGGCGGCGACCACCTTGAGCGGACGGGCCCTCGGGGAGGCGCTCCGGAAGTCGACTTCTTCTGCGTCCATCCGCTGCCGATCCCTCCCGCTCTCCCGCCCGGTGGCGTGTCCCGGTGTCGACCCAACCGTAAACGCCCCGGCCACAGGGGCCGGGGCGTTTGAACGATTATGCGGCTGCGGTCTCAGCAGTCGTAGTACAGGTCGAACTCGTGCGGGTGCGGGCGCAGGTTGACCGGGGCGATCTCCTTCTCCCGCTTGTACTCGATCCAGTTCTCGATCAGGTCCTCGGTGAACACGCCGCCCGCGGTGAGGTACTCGTGATCGGCCTCGAGGCGGTCGAGCACCGCGTTGAGGGAGGTGGGCGCCTGCGGGATGTCCGCGGCCTCCTCCGGCGGGAGCTCGTAGAGGTCCTTGTCCACCGGGGCGTGCGGCTCGATCTTGTTCTTCACGCCGTCCAGGCCGGCCATCATCATCGCGGCGAACGCGAAGTAGGGGTTGCCGGAGGAGTCGGGGCAGCGGAACTCGATGCGCTTGGCCTTGGGGTTGTTGCCCGTGATCGGGATACGGACACAGGCGGAGCGGTTGCGCTGCGAGTACACCAGGTTGATCGGCGCCTCGTAGCCCGGGACGAGCCGGTGGTACGAGTTGATCGTGGGGTTGGTGAACGCCAGCAGGCTGGGCGCGTGGTGCAGGATGCCGCCGATGTAGTACCGGGCGACGTCCGACAGCCCGGCGTACCCGGCCTCGTCGTGGAACAGCGGCTTGCCGTCCTTCCACAGCGACTGGTGGGCGTGCATGCCCGAGCCGTTGTCACCGAAGAGGGGCTTGGGCATGAAGGTGGCGGACTTGCCGTTCTTCCACGCGGTGTTCTTGACGATGTACTTGAACAGCTGGATGTCGTCCGCGGCGTGGAGGAGGGTGTTGAACTTGTAGTTGATCTCCTGCTGGCCGCCGGAGCCCACCTCGTGGTGGAAACGCTCGAGCTCGAAGCCGGCGTTGGAGAGGTTGGTCGACATCTCGTCGCGCAGGTCCACGAAGTGGTCGTACGGCGCGACGGGGAAGTAGCCGCCCTTCGGGCGCACCTTGTAGCCGAGGTTGGGCGAACCGTCGGCCTCGGACTCGGCGCCCGTGTTCCAGTTGCCGGCGATCGAGTCGACCTCGTAGAAGCCGTGGTTGGTGCCGGACCCGTAACGGACGGAGTCGAAGACGAAGAACTCGGCCTCGGCGCCAAAGAAGCAGGTGTCGGCGATGCCGGTGGAGATCAAGTACTCCTCGGCCTTGCGCGCGACGTTGCGGGGGTCGCGACTGTAGGCCTCACGGGTGAAGGGGTCATGAACGAAGCAGCTGATGTTGAGCGTCTTGGCCTTGCGGAACTGGTCGAGGCGCGCGGTGGACACATCCGGCAGCAGCATCATGTCGGACTCGTGGATCGACTGGAACCCCCGGATGGACGAGCCGTCGAAGGCCAGGCCGTCCTCGAGCATGTCCTCGTCAAAGGCGGCAGCAGCGATCGTGAAGTGCTGCTCGGCACCGGGCAGGTCGGTGAACCTGATGTCGACGTACTCGACGCCCTCGTCCTTGATGAACTTGATGACCTCGTCCGGAGTGGAGAATGCCACGATGTCGCTCCTCGTCTCTCTGTGCGACGGGCGACCGGTGTCGCCCGTCGTGCGGTGACCTCACGATATGGGCGAGGTGTTGCCCGGCCGTCAACCGAATGTTTCGGCAGTGTTACGGCGATGGTCCGGGTGACGTCCCTCCCAGTGGGGTCAGCTTAGTCAACCAGGGTGGGGGTCCGCTGACTCGGGGAACGGCTCGTCCCCGGCTACCCTGGGATCATGCGTGAACTAGCAGGGTCGTGGCTGTCCGGGCCGACGTCGTCGGGCAGTGGGTCGGAGCAGACCTTCAAGGGGGAGCGGCTCGGACTGCCCGAGCACGGCGAGGGGTCCCTGGCCCCGCTGGGTGTCCGCTGCGGTGCGCTCGTCGTCGACTGGTTGCTGGCGTACGGGTTCGTCGGTCTGCTGGTCTCGTTCTGGGGCCCCGGCCTGCTCGGCGGGGATTCGTTGGCCGCGGTCTCCAGCTGGGCGGTGCCGCTGGTCTGGGGCGTGATCGGGATCGTGTGCGTCTGGTTGTTCGCGCAGACCCCGGGTCAGGCACTCTTCGGGATCGGGACCGCCCGGACCGACGCCGACGACCGGGTGGGCGTGCTGCGGGCCCTCGTACGGGTCGTCTTCATCTTCTTCCTGCTGCCGCCACTGATCCAGGACGAGGACGGCCGCGGCATGCACGACCGCGCTACGGGAACGGCGTTGATCCGCACGCGGTGAGTAGCCCGTGACCGGTGACGGTCAGCCGCGGCGGCGTGCGCTCCGTTGCATGTTGCGGACCTTCGCGCCCTGGGGGAGCGGGCCCTTGGGCATCTGGTTCTGGATGCCGGTCTTGGTGCCCAGTGCGCGCAGTCGCGTGTCGAGCGCGTCGACCTTCGCTTTGTTGATGTTCATCGGGTACCGCGTCAGCCGACGGTTGAGCTTGCGCAGCGGCACCTGCTCGGGCGTGGTGCCCTCCTCGTCGCCGACGATCAGCTCGTAGATCGGCGTGTCGCCGACGACCCGGGCGACCTTCTTCTTCTCCTGCAGCATGAGCGGCTTGAGCCGGTGGGGCTGCCCCTCGCCCACGAGGACGATCCCGCAGCGCCCGACGACGCGGTGTACGGCGTCGAAGCTCGTGGTGGCGGCCACCGCCTGGTTGACCCGCCACCCCGATCGGAGCTGATCCAATGCCCATGCGGCCGCGCCGGGCTGGCCCTCCGCCTTGCCGAACACGGTGTTCTGGACCCGTCGGGAGAAGATCACCATGGCCGCCATCAGGCCGGTGAGCACACCGAGCGGGAGCATCCACCACTCGCCGCCCCACAGGGATCCGAGGAGGAAGAACACGACGGCGGAGAGGATCACGGCGCCGATCATCAGCGGCCACAGGAGTTTGTCCTGCTTCGACTGGATCTTCAGCGCCTCCCACATCTGGCCGCGCTGGGCCTTGCTCGCCTGCCGCCGGGCAGCCCTAGCCGCCTTCTTGTCCGCCTTGCTGACCTCGCTCTTCGCCATACCGTTCAGGATACGTGGCGGGCGCCACGAGTCGGGAACCGCGGTTCGTCGCAGGGGTGGGCCGGGCGAACGCCCGGGGATCGGAACCGGGTGTGCGGCCGCTCAGGCGCGGGCGCGGGCCAGCACGCTGGAGGCCTCCTGGGAGGCCGACCCCCCGGAGGTCAGCTGACCGAGGTGCTCCGGCACGTCCTGTCCGCGGTGCTCGAGGGCCTGGACGTACAGACGGCCGGCCCGGTAGGAGGACCGCACCAGCGGACCGGCCAAGACCCCGGCGAACCCCATCTCGCGCGCCCGGTCGGACAGCTCCACGAACTCCTCCGGCTTGACCCAGCGGTCGATGGGATGGTGCAGCGGGCTGGGCCGGAGGTACTGCGTGATGGTGAGGATGTCGCAGCCCGCGGAGTGCAGGTCACCCATCGCCTCGACGATCTCCTCGGTGGTCTCACCCATCCCCAGGATGAGGTTGGACTTGGTGACCAGACCGAAGTCCCTGGCCGAGCGGATCACGTCGAGTGAACGATCGAAGCGGAAGGCCGGGCGGATGCGCTTGAAGATCCGGGGCACCGTCTCGACGTTGTGCGCCAGCACCTCGGGGCGCGACTCGAAGACCTCCGCGAGCTGGTCCGGCTCCCCGTTGAAGTCGGGGATCAGGTTCTCCACCCCGGTGTTGGGGTTGAGTTCGTGGATCTTGCGGACCGTCTCCGCGTACAGCCACGCCCCACCGTCGTCGAGGTCGTCCCGGGCGACGCCGGTGATGGTCGAGTACCGCAGACCCATCTCGCGAACGGACTCCGCCACGCGCCGCGGCTCGTCGCGGTCGAGGGCGCTGGGCTTACCGGTGGCGATCTGACAGAAGTCGCAACGACGGGTGCACTGTTCGCCGCCGATGAGGAAGGTGGCCTCGCGGTCCTCCCAACACTCGTAGATGTTGGGACAGCCGGCCTCCTCGCACACCGTGTGCAGGCCACCGCTCTTGACGAGGCTCTTGAGTTCCTTGTACTCGGGTCCCATGGTGGCCCGGGTCCGGATCCACGACGGCTTCCGCTCGATCGGCGTCTCGGCGTTGCGGGCCTCGATACGGAGCAGCTTTCGGCCTTCAGGAGTCACAGTCACGGCCGCCAGCCTACGCCCGAATCACCCCACGGGTAGGCGGCCGTCGAGCGCCTCCACCAAGTCGGAGGTGACCTGGTCCAGCACCTCCGACACCGGCACCTCCCGGCCGAGTTCGGCCGAGAGGGAGGTGACCCCGGCGTCGACGATCCCGCAGGGGACGATCCGCGAGTACGCGTCGAGATCGCAGTCGCAGTTGAGGGCGAAACCGTGCATCGTCACGCCGCGCTGGACGCGGATCCCGATAGCCGCGATCTTGCGCTCCGGCTTACCGTCACCGGCTGGGCACCACACGCCGGACCGGCCCTCCACGCGGTCGACGTCCACCCCCAGTCGGGCGCAGGTGGCGATAAGGGCCTGCTCCACGCGGCGGACGTACTCCACCACGTCGATGGGATCCGAGAGCGCGACGATCGGGTAGCCGACCAGCTGGCCGGGCCCGTGCCAGGTGATCCGACCACCCCGGTCCACGTCGACGACGGGGGTGCCGTCGACGGGCAGGTCCGACGGCTCCGTGCGCTTGCCCGCCGTGTAGGTGGCCGGGTGTTCGAGGAGCAGGATCGTGTCCTCACGGACCCCGTCGGCCCGCTCCTGCGCGAGCGTGCGCTGCAGCTCCCAGGTGGGGGTGTACTCGACGGTGCCGAGCCGGCGGATCTCCGGCTCGGCCGGGTCGCGGCGCAGGGACTGACCGGTGTGGGACATGGCGTCCACACTATGCGGAAGGGGGCGATATGACGACGACGGGCGCCCTCCCGGGGGAGGGCGCCCGTCTCGAGTGGTCCGCCGAACCTACAGTCCGAGGTCGCCTTCGAACTCGGCCTTCTCCAGTCGGTCCTTGACGGTGGTGAGGAAGCGGCCCGCGTCCGCACCGTCGATGAGGCGGTGATCGTAGGTCAGTGGCATGAAGCCCATCGACCGGATGGCGATCGACTCGCCGTCCGCGTCGGCGTCCACCACCGGACGACGCACGATCGCACCGGTGCCCAGCATCGCCGCCTGCGGCGGGACGAGGATCGGGGTGTCGAACAGGGCCCCTTCGCTGCCGATATTGGTGATGGTGAACGTCCCGCCCTGGAGATCGTCCGGGGTGAGCTTGGACGCGCGCGCCCGCTCAGCCAGGTCGAGGATCGCCTTGGACAATCCCGGGATGTCCAGGTCCTGGGCGTTCTGGATCACCGGGGAGAGCAGACCCGCCTCGGTATCCACGGCGATGCCGAGGTTCACCGAGCCGTGGTAGGTGATCTCGTTGGTGTCCTCGTCGTAGGACGCGTTGACGTTCGGGTGCGAGACCAGGGCCTCGACCACGGCCTTGGCGTAGAACGGCAGGTAGGTGAGTTTGACGCCGTGCTTGTCGACGAACTGGTCCTTGACCCGGCCGCGCAGCTGCGCGACGCGGGTCATGTCGACCTCGAAGACCTGGGTGAGCTGAGCGCTCGTCTGCAGCGACTCGCGGGTCTTCTTGGCTGTGATCTTGCGGATCCGGTTGGCCTTCTTGGTGGTGCCGCGCAGCTCCGCGAGTTCGGGCCGGACACCGGCGCTGGACGGCCCACCGGTGGGCGCCTTCTCCTCGGTGGGAGCGTCCGCGTCGCCGGCGGAGTCACCGCCGGAGCCACTGCCCTCGGCCGCTGCGAGGACGTCCTGCTTGCGGATGCGGCCGCCGATCCCGGTGCCCTTGACGGCGTCGAGGTCCACCCCGTTCTCCTGCGCGAGTTTGCGCACCAGCGGTGTGACGTACGGCGAGGTGCCGGACTTGGCGGCGGCAGCGGGCTCGGCCCGCTTCTGGACCCCGTCCGAGTCGTCCCGGTCGTCAGAGGTCGACTCCTCGGAGGTCTCGGCCTTCGAGGCCGCCTTCTCCGCGGCCTTCTTCTCCTGCTTCGGGGTGTCCCCGGCCTTGTCGCCCTGCTTCTTCGCGCCGGAGGTGTCCGTGGCGTCGCCCTCGGCCTGCTTCGGCGCGTCCTCGGGGCGCGCGGACTCGGCGGACTCGGGAGTCCCCTCGTCCTCCGGCTCGTCCGACTCATCCGAGTCATCCGAACCGTCGCCGATGACCGCGAGGACGGCTCCGACCTCGACGGTCTCGTCCTCGTCGGCGACGATCTTCTGCAGGGTGCCGGCGACAGGGGAGGGGATCTCGGTGTCGACCTTGTCGGTGGAGACCTCGAGCAATGGCTCGTCCATCTCGACGGCGTCGCCGACGGCCTTGAGCCAGTTGGTGATGGTGCCCTCGGTGACGGATTCGCCGAGCTCGGGCATGGTGACCTCGGTGCCCTTGCCGCCCGAGCCGCCGGAGGACTTCTTGGGCGCCGGCTTCTCGGCGGGCGCCTCGTCGGCCTCGTCGGCCTCGTCGGCTGAGTCGTCCGCACCCGAGTCGTCCGCGCCCTCGTCGTCCTGGCCGGAGTCGTCCTGCTCGGAGTCGTCCTGCGCGGAATCGTCCTGCTCAGGGGCGTCGTCGTCGGAACCCTCGCCGTCGCCGATGACTGCGAGGACGGCTCCGACCTCGACGGTCTCGTCCTCGTCGGCGACGATCTTCTGCAGGGTGCCGGCGACAGGGGAGGGGATCTCGGTGTCGACCTTGTCGGTGGAGACCTCGAGCAGCGGTTCGTCCATCTCGACGGTGTCGCCGACGGCCTTGAGCCAGTTGGTGATGGTGCCCTCGGTGACGGATTCGCCGAGCTCGGGCATGGTGATCTCGGTGCCCTTGCCGCCCGAGCCGCCGGAGGACTTCTTGGGTGCCGGCTTCTCGGCGGGCGCCTCGTCGGCCTCGTCGGCTGAGTCGTCCGCACCCGAGTCGTCCGCGCCCTCGTCGTCCTGGCCGGAGTCGTCCTGCTCGGAGTCGTCCTGCTCGGAGTCTCCGGATCCACCGGACCCGTCGTCGATGATCGCGAGTTCGCCACCGATCTCGACCGTCTCGTCCTCGTCGGCGACGATCTTGGACAGCGTGCCCGCGGCGGGGGACGGGATCTCGGTGTCGACCTTGTCGGTGGAGACCTCGAGCAACGGTTCGTCGACCTCTACCGTGTCCCCCTCCTTCTTGAGCCAGCGGGTGACGGTGCCCTCGCTGACGGATTCACCGAGAGCCGGCATCTGTACGGAGAAGGCCATGGTGTCGTGACTCCTCAAGAGTTCGGGGCGCTGCCCGCCGGCGCGATCTGCGCCCGCGTGAGCGGCGTCGTGGTTGTGGGCTATCTGATCTTCGTGGCGATCTGGGAGCGGGTCCGCGGTGGCGACCCGCCCGGACGATCGCTCACCATTGTGCCCTCTGCCACCTGCCGGTGTCGGCTGACGCACCGAACCGGGTGCTGGCAGACCCCTTCGCCGACCGGTGGTCGCGCAATCACCACCGCAGATGCTCGGTACAGTCGATTCCCGTAGGCGGCCCACCCCGGACGGGGGGCCGACGGGAGGAGACCGACGATGGCGATCCGCGACCTGTTCCGGCGTCGGCAGACGCGGATCCCGGCGGATCCCGCCGACCTCGACCACTTGCGGTCCTGGTGCCGGACCAGGGTGGGGATAGAGGCCTACCTGGAGCCCGAGACACTCGTGTCGGTGCCCGGCCTGCGCCTGGTCGCGTTCGACGGTGAGTGGACGCGTCGCGCGGTGGGGGATGTGGCCACCGCGCGCAGGCTCACGAACGAGCTCAAGATCCCCCTGTACGACGCGATGGAAACCGGGTATCCCGACCGGATGAGGCTCTACGAGGAGGTCCGGATCGCGCGCGAACGCAAGGAGAGGGCCCGCCGGCTCCGCGAGCAGATGCGCAGAGCCGACGAGGGGCGAGCCGACGAGGACTGACCCCGGGTCGGTCGGGTTCAGTCGGCCGAGGCGATGTCCTCGAGCACCGCGAGCATCGTCCGTACGGGCACGCCGGTCCCGCCCTTGGGCAGGTACCCCTCCGGCCCGCCGTCGTTGTAGGCCGGGCCGGCCACGTCGATGTGGGCCCACTCGACGCCCTCGGCCACGAACTCGGAGAGGAACAGACCGGCCGAGAGCATGCCACCCCAGCGGTGCGGGGTCACGTGGGTCAGGTCGGCCACCTCCGAGTCCAGTCCGTCGCGGAGCTCCTCGGGCAGCGGCATGGGCCACCCGCCCTCGCCGACCGCGCGACTGAGCTCGGCCACCCGGTCGCGGAAGTCCTCGGTCCCCATGACCCCCGGTGACTTCTTGCCCAGCGCGACCATCTGCGCGCCGGTGAGCGTGGCGGTGTCGATCAGGTGGGAGGGAGAGTCCTCGCAGGCCCGGACGATCGCGTCCGCCAGGATGAGCCGCCCCTCCGCGTCCGTGTTCTGCACCTCGACGGTGGTGCCGCCGTACATGGTGAGCACGTCACCGGGCCGGTAGGCGGTCGACGACGGCATGTTCTCCGCCATCGGCACGGTGGCCACCACAGTGAGGTCGAGGTCGAGCCGGGCGGCCAGGATGACGGTCGCGACGACCGCGGCCGCACCGCCCATGTCCATGGTCATCTGCTCCATACCGGCAGCCGGCTTGATCGAGATGCCGCCGGTGTCGAACGTGACGCCCTTGCCCACCAAGGCCACCCGGGGGCGCCCGTCGGCCCCGCGGTGGGTGAGGCGCACCAGGCGCGGTCCGCGGGACGAACCGCCGCCCACGGCCAGGATGCCGCCGTAGCCGCCGTCGGCCAGGGCGGACTCGTCCAGGACCTCGACCTCCAGCCCGGCCTCGCGGGCGAGCCCGGCGGCCCGGTCCGCGAAGGAGCCGGGGAAGAGCAGGTTGGGCGGGGTGTTGACGAGGTCGCGTGCCAGGCCGACACACTCCGCGATGGCGGTCGCGCGGGCGACGGCGTCCCCGGACCCCTCGGACACGAGGATGCGGAGGGAGTCCGCCGCCTCGTCGTCGTCCTTCCCCGTGACCTTGGCGGGGCGGAACGATCCGAGCCCGGCGCCGAGCGCGACGGCCCCGGGACGGTCACGGTCGAGCAGGACCAACGCCGAACCACGCCCGCGGCAGGATCGGGCGGCGGCGCCGGCGGCGCGGCGCAGCGACTCGTCGGAGAGGTCATCACCCGCGGTACCGAGACCCACCAGGACCACCGAGTCCCCGGGCACGCCCTCGGGAGCGGGGAGACGGGTGATCGAACCCACCGCGGTGGGGGCGCCGACCGCGCGGCCGGCCGCGGAGAGCGCGGCAACAGCCGTGTCGGACAGACCGGGGGCGACGACGACGGGGTCGGCATCCTTCCCGCCGTCGGCGTCCGCCGCGATCCCGATCACCACGACATCGGACTCGACAGGCGTCGTGACCGCCTCGAGCGGGGCTAGGTCCGGGGTGTGGGAGTGGATCGACTGCGCGGTCGGCATGGAGCGCTCCTGGGGTCGGCTGGCATTGACGGGGACGTGGTGAAATGCTCGGGCGCCGCAGCGGCACCGCCACGGCGAGGGCACCATAGTCTATCGACTACCGTAGGAGCACAGCCGTACGGGAGAGCGCGAGGAGTGGCCGAATGTCAGACACCGGGGACCTCATCGAGGGGCCACTGCACTCCCGTCACGTGGAGGCCGGAGCCACGTTCGCCCCCTTCGGTGGCTGGTCGATGCCGGTCCAGTACTCCGGAACCGTCGCCGAGCACAACGCCACCCGCGCAGGCGTCGGACTGTTCGACGTCAGCCACCTGGGCAAGGCCCTCGTCGCCGGCCCGGGGGCCGCCGGGTTCGTCAACTCGTGCCTGACCAACGACATCGACCGGATCTCCGCGGGCAGCGCGCAGTACACCCTGTGTTGTGACGAGTCGGGCGGGGTGGTCGACGACCTCATCACCTACCGGGTCTCCGACGAGGAGATCTTCCTGATCCCCAACGCCGCCAACACCGCCGAGGTGGTCCGCCGCCTGCAGGCGGCCGCGGCCGAGCGGGCGCCGGAGGTCACCGTCACCGACGAGCACCGCTCCCGCGCCGTGATCGCCGTGCAGGGCCCGCTCGCCGGGGATGTCCTCACCGAGCTGGGGTTGCCCACCGACCTGGACTACATGGCCTTCGCGGACGCGGAATGGGGTGGTGGCCCCGTCCGGGTCTGCCGTACCGGATACACCGGTGAGTACGGCTTCGAGGTCCTCCCCGGATGGGACCAGGCCGGCCCGGTCTGGGACGCGCTGGCCGAGCAGGTTCTCGCGCGGGAGGGTGCACTGTGTGGTCTGGGGGCCCGCGACTCCCTGCGGACCGAGGCCGGGTACCCGCTGCACGGCAACGAACTCTCGCTCGATCTGAGTCCGCTCGAGGCCCGGTGCTCCTGGGCCATCGGCTGGGACAAGCCGTCATTCTGGGGCCGCGAGGAACTCCTCCGTCAGAAAGAGGCCGGACCGGCCCGCCGCCTGTACGCGCTCGAGGTCACCGGCCGCGGCATCCCCCGCGCGGGACAGTCCGTCCGGGTCGGTGGTCGGGACGTGGGCGTGACCAGTTCGGGCACGTTCTCGCCCACGCTCAAGACGGGGATCGCCCTCGCGTTCATCGCGTTGGACGCGGGACTGAAAAAGGGCGACGAGGTCGTGGTCGACGTACGGGGGCGAGACGTCCCGTGCCGACTCGCGGTACCCCCGCTCGTGGAGATCCACACCCGCTAGCCCGCCCCTTCTCATCAAAGCGAGACGCCATGTCCCAGTTCGACATCCGCCCCTCGGCTTCGCCGAAGTCGGCCTCCGAGCGCGAGGCCGTCCTCGCCGCGCCCGGATTCGGCAAGCACTTCACCGACCACATGGTCACCCTGCCGTACTCCGATGGCGCCTGGGGTACCCCGACGGTCGAGGCCTACGCCCCGCTGTCGATCGATCCCTCCGCCGTGGTCCTGCACTACGCGCAGACGATCTTCGAGGGACTCAAGGCCTACCGTCAGGCCGACGACTCCATCGCGTCGTTCCGTCCGGAGCAGAACGCGGCGCGGTTCAACCGCTCCGCGGAGCGACTGGCCATGCCGCAGCTCCCGGAAGAGCTCTTCATGGAGTCACTCCGGCAGATCGTGGCGATCGACCGAGACTGGGTCCCCGCTGCCGGGGGTGAAGAAGCCCTCTACCTGCGGCCGTTCATGATCGCGACCGAAACCGGTCTGGGGGTGCGCCCGGCCGACGAGTACCTCTACTCGGTGATCGCCTCTCCCGCCGGCGCCTACTTCTCCCGCGGTGTGGCTCCGGTGAGCGTGTGGCTGAGCACCGAGTACGTGCGCGCCAGCCCGGGCGGGACCGGCGCGGCCAAGTTCGGCGGCAACTACGCGGCCTCGCTGCGCGCCCAGGAGCAGGCCGCCGAGAAGGGCTGCGACCAGGTGGTCTGGCTGGACGCCATCGAGCGCAGGTACGTCGAGGAGATGGGCGGGATGAACCTGTTCTTCATCTTCGGCTCAGGCGACTCCGCGGAGATCATCACCCCGGAGCTGTCCGGCTCACTCCTGCCCGGCGTGACGCGGGACAGCCTCCTCCAGCTGTCCCGCCACCTCGGGTACCCCGTGACGGAGCGGAAGGTCTCGGTGGAGGAGTGGGAGTCCGGAGTGGCCTCGGGCGAGATCACGGAGGTGTTCGCCTGTGGCACGGCCGCGGTGATCACCCCGGTCGGCTCGGTCCAGCACTCAGGCGGCGGGTACACGGTCGGCGACGGCGGACCCGGCGAGATCACCATGCGCCTGCGGGAGACGCTCACCGGGATCCAGCGCGGGTCCGTGGAGGACACGTTCGGCTGGATGACCACGCTGGGCTGACCGGGCGCCCTCCGGCGGCAGGTCAGAGCAGGAGGACTGCGGCGACCAGGGCGACGGCCGTGCCCACCTCGATTCCCGCCCCCAGGACGTCTCCGTTGATACCTCCCAGGCGGCGCACGGCGTGCCGTGCGAAGCCCGCGGCGGCCGCGTAGGAGGCGAGGCCGACGACCGCCCCGACCGCGGGCGGCCACCAGGGCTCCCATCCGAGCCCTGCCCATCCGAACCCTGCCAGGCCCGCGCCCGCCGCCGCGCAGACGAGACCCACGGCGGCGACGGCGAGGCGGGACTGCGATCCGGCGACCGATGCGCCGAAGCCCGTCGCGGACGCCGGAGGCAATCCCCGTCGCAACTGGACCACCGGTAGACAACGTGACAGGACGAAGGCGGCGACAGGGGCGAGCCACGCGCCTGAGGCGACCAGCGCGCCGAGCGCGGCGACCTCGGTGAGCAGCACGAGGACCAGGACCGCCGCGCCCATCGGGCCCACGGACCCGGAACGCATGATCTCCAGCGCACGATCGGGGCCGGCGTACGACCCCAGTCCGTCGGCCGTGTCGGCCAGTGCGTCCACGTGCATCGCGCGGGTCAGCGCCAGGACCGCCGCGATCCCCACGACACCGGAGATGACGGGCCCCGCCCCGAGTGCGTGCGCCCCGTGGGCGGTGGTGGTGGCGACGGCGCCACAGACCAACCCGACGACCGGCAACGCCGTCATCGCCCGGCCCGCCGTGGCCGCGTCGGGGATCCCGGGTCGGCCCACGGGCAGAACCGTCATCCAGGACAGGGACAGCCGGACCGCATCGAGCACCTGAGGTCAGTCCTTGCCGCTGACCCCGGCGTCGGCGAAGGTCGCCATCTCCGTGAGGATCGCGATGGCGGCGTGGACCGTCGGCAGCGCGGCCACCGCGCCGCTGCCCTCGCCCAGACGCATGGAGTGTTCGAGGATCGGCTCGAGCGAGAGATAGGTCAGTGCCGCGGAATGGGCGGGTTCGGCGCTGCGGTGACCGGCCACCCACCACTGGCGGGCCCCGGGTGCCAGGGACTCGGCCAGGAGCGCCGCGGCGGTGACCACCGCGCCGTCGAGGATGCAGGGGGTCCTGCGGACCGCCGCCTGTGCGAGGAAGCCGGCCATCGCCGCGAGATCGGCGCCCGCGACCCTGCGCAGCATCGCCACGGGGTCCCGTAGGTCGCCGGAGGCCCGGAACATGGCGTCCCGGATCGCGGCGGTCTTGCGCATCCATCCCTCGTCGTCGATCCCGGTTCCCCGTCCGACCAACTCGACCGGCTCCCGGCCGGTCACGAGGCAGGTGATCACGGTCGACGGGGTGGTGTTGCCGATGCCGAGGTCGCCCGCGATGAGCAGATCCGCGCCCGAGTCGACCTCGTCGTCGGCGATCCGCCTGCCGGCGGCGATCGCCGCCCGGACCTCGTCGGGGGTCAACGCGTCCTCGCGGTCGATCGACCCACTGGATCGACGGATCTTGTGGTCGTCCAGCCCGCCGGGTCGTTCCGCCGACATGGACATGTCCGCCACGCGGACCGTCGCCCGTGCGGCGCGGGCGAGCACGGACACGGCCGCACCGCCGCCCACGATGTTGTCCGCCATCTGCAGGGTGACCTCGCGCGGGTAGGCGGAGACCCCGTTCTCGGCGATGCCGTGGTCGCCCGCGAACACCACGACCCGGGCACGCTCGAGCGGACGCGGCGGGCACGCCCCCTGACACGACGAGATCCACACGCCGAGCTCCTCGAGACGCCCGAGCGACCCGGCCGGCTTGGTCAGGACGAGTTGGCGGGCGCGCGCCTCGTCCGCGACGGCGTGCGAGGGCGGGTGGACCGGGGGGAACACCACCGGGTCGTCGTAGTGGTCGACGTCGCCCAGACCGGGGAACTCGTGCGGGGGCGACGGTGTGGTTCCCGGAGTGGGCGCCTCCGAGCCCTCGGGCGTGGCGACGGGGGTGTCCCCCCCGGCGGGCGCGGACGTCGCGTCCTCGGGCCGGGCCGGCGAGGGCACGGCCGTTTCTCCGGGGAGCGGGACCGTCGCGGCGGAGTCGCCGGGGGAGGACAGGGGCAGCGCCCGGCCGGCGACGACGAGGACCGCCGAGTCACACACCTCGGCCACCCGCCGGTTCAGCGAGCCCATCAGATCCGAGAACAGCCGCCCCGACAGGGTGTCCGGCACGACCCCCAGACCGACCTCGGGGGAGACCAGGACGAGCGGACCGGGGTGGTCGGCGACCGCAGAGACCAGCTCGTCGACCTCCCCTGCCACGGTCGCGCCGCCGTCCGTCCACCCGAGGGTGGCGTCCATCCGACGGGTGAGCCATCCCCCGAGGTCGTCGACGAGCACGGTCGACCGCGGGTGCTCTCCCAGCACCCGCGCGATCTCGTCTGTCTCCTCCGTCGCCCACTCCTCGGGCCTGCGGTCCCGGTGCGCGGCGATCCGGACGGCCATCTCGTCGTCGTCGGGATCCCGCCTGGCGGTGGCCACGTACACCACGTCGACGCCGCTGGCCGCGGCCACCGACTCGGCGTGGGCGGATTTGCCCGAGCGGGTGCCGCCGAGGACGAGCAGGCGCATGGCGTTGAAGGCCTTCCGGGGATCGTCGATGAGGTCAGATGGCGTCGCCGGGGCGGACCCGGGGGCGCGGGGTGCGGAGCATCCGCGGCTGCGTGGCGCGCATCACCGCGTACCACCCCATACCGAAGCCGGTGTCCTCGGTGTCCGGGAAGCGCTCGCGGACGACACGGTTGACCGTGCGCCCGAGGAGGATGCCGTCGACCACCACCACGACGATCAGGATCAGGAACAGGTTCTGGCTGTAGAACATCAGTTCCGGGTTGGGGATCAGCTGGAAGATGATCACGAACAGCGCGAGCGGCATGAAGAAGTTGATCAGGCGCCGGTGGGTGTCGACCCAGTCGCGGGCGAAGCGACGGACCTCACCGCGGTCGCGGGAGAGCACGTAGCGGTCGTCTCCGTCCATCATGAGCTGACGGCGTTCCTCCCGGGCGGCACGCTGCTCCGCCCGGGCGGCCTTGCGCTCGCCCTTGCTCATGCTGGCCTCGGCGGCCTTCCGACGCTCCTTGGCCTCCTTGCGGGTGACCGGCGCGGTCACGGGGCCCGTCCGCATCCCCCTGGCACGCTCCTGGTCCCGCCGCCTGGGGGTGGGCTTGCCCTTGCCCGCGGGACGGCGGGCGTCGCCTGCCGTCCCCGGTCCGGTGCCCGGCACGGACTCCGACCCGGTGTCGGGACCTGCGGAACCGTTGTCGGGTTCACCTTTTCTGGAGCCGAATGCACGCAACTTCACACACACAGGCTAGGCGATCGATGCCCGCGGCGAACATTCACCCGTACGTCGATCCAGGCGTATCGTGTCAGGCGAAGGGGCGTCCGGGGAATAGAGAGCGCCCCGGTGGGCGTTGGACCCCTGTAGGACGCCAGCGAAGACCTCTCGGATCGCAAGGAGAACCGACATGACCACTGCGGAGAACACCGCCACGGAGAGCACCGCCACCGGCGTGCTCCTCACCGACACCGCCGCCGCGAAGGCCAAGGCCCTCCTCGACCAGGAGGGACGCGACGACCTCGCCCTCCGCATCGCCGTCCAGCCCGGTGGGTGCGCCGGACTGCGGTACCAGCTCTTCTTCGACGACCGCTCGCTCGACGGCGACGTCGTCGACGACTTCGGCGGCATCAAGCTCGCCGTCGATCGCATGAGCGTCCCGTACCTCACGGGCGCATCGATCGACTTCGTCGACACCATCGAGAAGCAGGGGTTCACCATCGACAACCCCCAGGCCACCGGCTCGTGCGCCTGTGGCGACTCGTTCAACTGAGCCACGCACACACTGACGACCCGGGCTGATCACTGATCAGTCCGGGTCGTCTACTGTCTGGAGCATGTCCGTAGTCATCACAGGTTCCATCGCCACCGACCACCTCATGACCTTCTCGGGTCGGTTCTCCGAGCAGCTCCTGCCGGACCAGCTCGCCCACGTGTCGTTGAGTTTCCTGGTGGACTCCCTCCAGATCCGGCGCGGCGGGGTCGGTGGGAACATCGCGTTCGCGCTGGGTGTGCTGGGCCGCCGGCCCCACCTGGTCGGCGCGGCCGGCGAGGACTTCGCCGAGTACCGCCGGTGGCTCGAGGAGCACGGCGTCGACTGCTCCGCCGTCCACATCAGCTCCGCCCTGCACACGGCGCGGTTCGTGTGCACCACCGACTCGGACATGGCCCAGCTCGCCTCCTTCTACCCGGGCGCGATGGGGGAGGCCTCGACCATCTCGCTGGCCCGCCTCACCGAGCGCATCGGCCGGCCCGAGATCGTCCTCATCGGCGCCAACGACCCCACCGCGATGAACTCCCACACCGCCGAGTGTCGAGAGCTCGGACTGGACTTCGCCGCAGACCCGTCCCAGCAGCTGGCGTTCCTCGACGGCGAGGCGGTCGCGGCGATCGTCGACGGTGCCCGATACCTGTTCACCAACGAGTACGAGTACGAGCTGCTGCTCAACAAGACCGGGTGGACGGCCGAGGAGCTGGACGCCAGGGTCGGCACCCGCGTCACCACCCGGGGCGGCAAGGGCGTCGTGATCGTGGAGAAGGGTGCCGAGCCCCTGGAGGTGGGCATCGTGCCGTCGGACAACCTGCTCGACCCCACGGGCGTCGGGGACGCGTTCCGCGCCGGCTTCCTCACCGGCGTCATCGACGGCCTCTCCCTGGAGCGATCCGCCCAGTTCGGCGCGCTCATCGCCACCCACGTGCTCGAGACCACCGGCACGCAGGAGTGGAGCATCGATCCCGGCGCGGCGCGTCGACGCCTGGCAGACGCCTACGGGGACGAGGTCGCCGAGGAACTCTCGGCGCTGCTGCCCGCCTGAGTCACACCCGGGGCTCTCACGGCCTGCTCAGAGGCGGACCGGGTAGTCCCGCTGCTCGATCTCGGGGGTGATGCGCCCCTCCACGAAGATGCCGTGCCAGATCATGAAGCACAGCATCGTCCAGATCCGGCGGCTGTGGTCGGACTCGCCCCGACGGTGCTCGTCGAGCATCCGGAGCACGGCGGCCTTGTCCACGAACTCGTCGGTACCCGAGGCCAGGACGTTCTCGCGCGCCCAGTCGTGCAGTTCCGGGCCCGCCAGCCAGTGACGGGTCGGGACGGGGAAGCCGAGCTTCTTCCGATGCAGGACATGTGCGGGGACGATCTGCTCCAGCGCCCTGCGCAGCGCGTACTTGGTGGTGCCGTGTGCGATCTTCTCCGTGTGGGGCAGGCGGGAGGCGACCTCGTAGACCTCGCGGTCGAGGAACGGGACGCGCAGTTCGAGCGAGTTGGCCATGGTGACCTTGTCCGCCTTGACCAGGATGTCCCCGCGCAACCAGGTGAACAGATCGAGATGCTGCATGCGGGCGACGGGATCCCATCCGCGCGAGCGCTCGTAGATCGGCGCGGTGACGTCCCGATGGCTCCACTCGGGGCGGTAGTCGCGCAGGACCGCACGAACCTGGTCCTCGGAGAACGAACGGGCGTTGCCGTAGTAGCGGTCCTCCAGGCTCATGGACCCGCGGTGCAGCAGACTCTTGCCGCGGGTGCCCTCGGGGATCCGGGTGCTGACCCGACCGAGTGCGCGTCGGATCCCCCCGGGGATCCTCTCGAAGGGCGCGAGCGACAGCGGCTCCTTGTAGATGGTGTATCCGCCGAACAGTTCGTCCGCGCCCTCGCCGGAGAGCACCACCTTCACGTGCTTGCGGGCCTCCCGGGCCACGAAGTACAGCGGGACCAGCGCCGGGTCCGCGACGGGCTCGTCGAGGTGCCAGATGATCTCCGGGATGGCGGCGGCGAACTCCTCCGGGGAGACCACCTTGACGATGTGCTCCACACCGATCGCGGCGGCCGACTCGGCGGCCACGTCGACCTCCGAGTAACCCTCCCGCTCGAACCCGGTGGTGAAGGTGAGCAGGTTCTCGTTGTGCCGCCGGGCCAACGCGGCGATCGCCGTGGAGTCGATCCCGCCGGACAGGAAGGAACCCACGGTCACGTCGGCGCGCATGTGCTTGGCGACGGAGTCCTCGAGAGCGGCGGCGATCTCGTCGTAGCGGCGCTGGGACTCGCCGTCGGCCACCGGGACCACCGGGAAGGTCGGTTCGAAGTAGCGCTCGATCACCGGGGGAGTACCGGGGGAGAGGGTCGCGTGGCAGCCGGACTCGAGGCGGCGGACACCGCGGGTCAGCGTCTCGTCCTCCGGGACGTACTGGAGGGTGACGTAGTGCTGCAGTGCACGGGTGTCCAGAGAGGTGTCGACGACGAGGAGATCCAGTAGTTCCGTGATCGACTTCTTCTCGCTCGCGAACGCGGTGCCCCCGGGACCGGTGGCCATGTAGAGCGGCTTGATGCCGAACGGGTCACGGGCCACGAACAGGGTCCGCTCGACGGTGTCCCAGATCGCGAAGGCGAACATGCCGCGGAGCCGGCGGACCGCGGTCGGGCCCCAGTGGTGAAAGGCGACGAGGATCGGCTCGCCGTCGCCCTCGGTGGCGAACCGCGCCCCGAACTCCTCGGTGAGCTCAGCACGGAGCTCCAGGTAGTTGTAGATCTCCCCGTTGAACACCAACGCGTAGCGGTCGGGCTGCTCGGGAGGGCCCCAGCGCAGCGGCTGATGGGAATGGGCGATGTCGATGATCGACAGGCGGTTGAAGCCGAACGCCAGGTCGCCGTCGACCCAGGTCCCCACCTCGTCCGGACCGCGGTGACGCTGGCACCCCATCGCGCCCAGGACCCTCGACTCGTGGGAACGGGCGGAGCCGTCGGTGGTGAGCAGACCAAGCAGGCCACACATGCGTCGGGTACCTCGTCGATCGTCGTCGGGGGTGGGGGAACCCGCGTGCGCGGGTCGCGATGGGACCGAATACTACTGGTCCCGGGTGTCGCGCCCGCCGTAGCAGACGGCGAAGGGGTGAGATCGGCGAAATGGCGGGACCCGCGACGTCCAAACTGAGAGGCGTGGTCTACTCTTCTTAAGTGTCCCGGCCACGTGGCCGGAGCCGCTGATCAGGAAGGCGTGATGGTGGAACAGCGTGACGGGCGTCGTCGGACGCGCAGGGCTGCACTCGCGGTGTCGCTCGGCACATTGGGCTTGCTTTTGTCGGGTTGTAGCCTCCACACCGACAACAAATGGTGGAACCAGACCATGAACTTCGGGTTCCCCAACGGGATCACCCCCGAGGGCATCGCCATCCGCGAGTTCTGGACGCTCACCGTGGTCACCTCGCTCATCGTCGGCTTCTTCGTGTGGGGCCTGATCTTCTGGACGATGGCCTTCCACCGCAAGCGGAAGAACGACGACGGGGAATTCCCGCGTCAGACGGCGTACAACGTGCCGCTGGAACTGGTCTACACGGCCGTTCCCTTCGTGATCATCTCGGTGCTCTTCTACTTCACCGTCATCACCCAGAACAAGGTCCTCGATCTCCGTCCGGAGGAGGAGGTCGGCGTCAAGGTCGACGTCACCGCCTTCCAGTGGAACTGGAAGTTCGGCTACAACAAGGTCGACGTGGCCGGCGTCTCCATCGAGGACGGCACCAACGAGGAGGCCACGCGTGCGGCCGAGGAGGCCGGCGTGCTCTCGGACGAGCAGCGGGAGGCGCTCGGACATCACGGTGAGCCGGCCGCCGGCGGTCCGATCCATGGCCGTCTCGCCGAGGACAAGTCGTACCTCTACTACAACGACATCGAGACGGTGGGCACCTCCGAGGAGGTCCCGGTACTGGTGCTGCCCACCAACACCCGCATCGAGTTCCGGCTCGCGGCGGCCGACGTGGTCCACTCCTTCTGGATCCCCGAGTTCATCTACAAGCTGGACGTCATGCCGCACCCCGGCCAGAACCAGCAGCTGAGCATGTTCCAGATCGCGGAGATCGAGCGCGAGGGTGCGTTCGTCGGGCGGTGTGCCGAGATGTGCGGTGCCTACCACGCGATGATGAACTTCGAGCTCCGCGCGGTCTCGCCCGAGGCCTTCGCGCAGTACATCCAGTTCCGGGAGGACAACCCGACCGCGTCCAACGCGGAGGCGCTGGAGTCGATCGGCGAGGAGCCCTACTCCACGTCCACGGCACCGTTCAAGACGGGTCGCAGCGATACCCGCGACCAGAACAACATCATCGAGAACGCATCCGCTAACTGACGTCTCCCGGTATCACGCGAAGGGCTCCTGCACGATGAACGCAACAGTAAGAATCTTCGACGGACTGGTGATCTTCCTCGCGGTCCTGGCTATCGCGTACTCCTACCTCACAGGCACGTCGCGTACCGGCGTCGAGTGGGTCGGTGCCACCTCCCTGGTCCTCTCCGCCGGCCTCTGTCTGCTGATCGGTGGCTACCTCCGGTTCGTGGCGCGACGGATCCACACGCTTCCGGAGGACTACGAAGAGGCGGAGATCTCCGACGGCGCCGGCGAGCTCGGCTTCTTCAGCCCGCACAGCTACTGGCCGTTCTTCATGGCCTTCTCGATCTTCGTCATCGCCTACGGTGCCGCGTTCTGGAACTGGTGGGTGCTGCTCGGTGGCGCGGTCGCTCTGGTGATCACCTCCTGCGCGCTGGTGTTCGAGTACCACTGGGGCCGGGAGAAGCACTGACACCCGGCAACCCCCTCGACGACGAGGCCCCCACCGCGATCGGCGGTGGGGGCCTCGTCTCGTTCGCGGGGTGAGTGGTCTACAGCCCCATGTTCTTGGCGATGATCGTCTTCATGACCTCGTTGGTGCCGCCGTAGATGCGGTTCACCCGGTTGTCCGAGTACAGACGTGCGATCGGGTACTCGTTCATGAAACCGTAGCCGCCGTGTAGCTGCAGGCAGCGATCGATGACCTCGGCGGCGACCTCTGTGCAGAAGAGCTTGGCGGAGGCCGCCTCGGCCGCGGTCAGCTCGCCTGCGTCCAACGCCTCGAGGGCGCGATCGGCGACGGCCTGGGCGGCGTCGACCTTGGCCTGGCATGCGGCGAGTTCGAACTTGGTGTTCTGGAAGGAGGCGACCTCCTTGCCGAACACGGTGCGCTGCTGGGTGTACTCCTTGGCGAAGCGCACCGCGGCCGCGGCCTGTGCGTAGGCGCCGTAGGCGATTCCCCAGCGCTCGGACGGCAGGTTCTGACCGAGGTAGTAGAAGCCGCGGTTCTCCTCGCCCAGCAGATCCTCGACCGGAACCTTGACGTCGGTGAAGGACAACTCGGCGGTGTCGGAGGTCTTGAGTCCGACCTTGTCGAGCTTACGGCCCACCGCGTAGCCCTCGAGCTTGGTGTCGACCGCGAGCAACGAGATCCCGAAGCGGCGGTCGTCTTCACGCGGGGCAGCGGTTCGGGCGCACACGATCACCCGGTCGGCGTGGACGCCGCCGGTGATGAAGGTCTTGGCTCCGTTGAGGATGTAGTGGGTGCCGTCCTCGGACAGCTTGGCCGTGCTCTTCATTCCGGCCAGGTCGGACCCGGTGCCGGGCTCTGTCATGGCCAGCGCCCACATCTCCTCACCCGCGACGAACTTGGGTAGGTAGCGCTGCTTCTGCTCCTCGGTGGCGAGTGCCTTGATGTAAGGCAGGCCGAGCAGTACGTGGACACCGGAGCCACCGAAGTTCACGCCGGCGCGTGCGGTCTCCTCGGACTGGATGGCCTCGAACTTGTGCGAGTCGATCCCCGCGCCGCCGTACTCCTCGTCGACGTTGATGCCGAACACGCCGAGTTCGGCGAGCTTGTAGTAGAACTCGCGGGGCACGATGCCGGCATCGAACCAGTCCTGGAAGTGTGGGGTCACCTCGGACTCGATGAAGTCGCGGAGGGTCTGACGGAAGGCCTCATGGTCTTCGTTGAAAACAGTGCGGCGCAAGTGCGTGCCTTTCCATTGGTCGACCCGCTCCGGTGGTGGGCACACCGTGCCTGAGGGGGAGCGGGACGTCAGGTGGGTGTACTCCTACTGGTGAGTAGCGTACAAGAATGCGTTTCCTCTCATCCGCTCACCATCTCCTCCGAGGGTGTGGGGTCACCCCTCCGTTGGAGTGAACTCCAGACCGTCGTCCGCGATCAGCCTGATCGGTCCGGCGACCTCGCGACCCGTGACCCGCTCACCGCGCTGCGTCACCGACACCACGCCGTCGTCGCGGAGATCGAAGGCGACCGACCGTGCGGTGACCATGAGGTCGCGCCACCGCTCCCCGCCTGCGACCCGTGCCGCATCCGAGGGGCAGATGGAACCCCGGCCGCGGGACCGTAGGAGCGTCCGGATCGTCGCGGCCAGGCGCGCCCGGATGCCCTCCTCGGTGGGCTGCCACCACGGGTCGCCGCGCTCGCCCAGTGCGACCTTGGCGTCGTGCACCATCACGCGTGCGGGGTCGCCCTCCGTCTTGACCAGTCGTCGGCCTGTCATGAGCGCGGAGACGAGCTCGGAGCGGAGTTTCTCGGGTATCGACGGATCGCTCGCCCGCCAACGCCTTCCTCTGACCACGATGTAGCGGCCGTCCTCGGTGCGTTCGACATCGTTGCCCGTCACACCGTGATCATGCCCGCGTCGGCGCTCGGGTGTGGGTGATCCTGACGTCCCGGGCGGAGAGTGCCCCGGCAGCAGCTATCGTAGAACGTGTTCTAGTGCGCGCCGGCCGGCAGCCGGTATCACCTGCCGGATCCACCGGTGAAGATGAGACGAGGAGAGTGCCCGTGACTGAGGCGAGCAGCACGTTCGACGCCGAGTTCGATGTGGTCGTCGTGGGATCGGGCGTCGCGGCGCTCTTCGGCGCGGCCGTGGCGGCATCGCGGGGCCTCACCACGTGTCTCATCGAGAAGACGGAGCGTTTCGGTGGCACCTCCGCGTATTCGGGCGGCGCGGTGTGGCTGCCGGGGAACGCGGTCCTCGCCCGCGACGGGCTGGAGGACTCCGTGGAAAAGGGTCGCACCTACTTCCGTGCCGTGGTGGGCGACCGGACCGACCACGATCTGCAGGACGCCTACCTGAACACCGGGCCGGGTGTCGTCGACTTCCTCCAGGACGAGTTGGGCATCCCCACCCGGTTCCAGGCGTTCCCCGACTACTTCGACGCACCGGGTCGCCAGGAGGCGGGTCGCAGCATCTACCCGAAGCCGATCAGGGGAGAAGAGGTCGGCGAGCGGACCGGCGACATCCGCTCGTCCGTGCCGGTCGACCAGTTCGGGGCGCCCGAGGATACGACGAAGCTGGAGGGTGGCCGTGCCTGGGTGGCCCGGCTCGTCCTCGCGTTGGACGGGATGGAAACCGCCGAGCTCCGGCTCTCGACGGCGGCGGAGGAACTCGTGCGCGACGACGACGGACGTGTCGTGGGGGTACGGGTACGAGACGATGCGGGCTCGCGACTCCTCGGCGCCCGGCGTGGGGTTCTCGTCGCCGCCGGTGGCTTCGAGCGCTCGACCGAGTTGCGCGGGCTCTGGCAGGGGATGCCGACCGCCGACTGGTCGGCGTCCCACCCGGATACCGGTTCCGGCGATGCCGTCCGCATGTTCGAGCGGGTCGGAGCACGACTCGACCTGCTGGACCAGTCGTGGTGGTGCCCCGCGACCCTCTTCCCGAACGGACACGCGGCGTTCACCCTCGGCTTCCGTTCGGGAATCATCGTCGACGGCACCGGCCGGCGATTCGCCAACGAGCTCCTGCCGTACGACCAGATGGGTAGGAAGATGCACGCGCGGATGGACGCCGGGGTCGGCGAGGAGTTCTGGTTCGTCTTCGACGACGCCGAGGCGGGCGGGTACCCGGCCATCTGCGTCCCCGCCCCGGATGCCGGAGAACTGCGCGAGGCCGGTCTGTGGCACACCGCTGGATCGATCGCGGATCTCGCGGAGGCTATCGGGCTTGATCCGCAGACCCTCGGAGAGAGCGTCGCACGCTTCAACACCCTCGCCGGGCAGGGCAGGGACAGCGATTTCGGCAGAGGAGTGGATCCGTACGGGCGGTTCTTCCTCGGCGCCTCCACACCGGAGGAGTGCCTGCGCCCGCTGGCCGGCGAGCGGCTGCACGCCGTCCGTGTGGTCCTGGGGGACCTGGGCACCAAGGGCGGAGCCGTGATCGATCCGAACGGTTCCGTGCTCGACACCGACGGCGCGCCGATCCCGGGCCTCTACGCGGCCGGCAACTCGTCGGCTTCGGTGTCCGGAGAGGCGTATCCGGGTCCCGGTGTTCCGCTGGGGTCCGGGATGACGATGGCGTTCCGTGCGGTCGCCGACATGACCGGTCAACCGCTCCCGATCACCCCGTGACCGCCGGGGTCGCCGACCCATTCGAGGAAGTCGGCGACCGAGATGAGCGGTGTGCCCCATTTGCGGGCACTCCGGGCCTTCGCCGACTGACTGCCGATCTCGGCCACGACCACCGCGTCGCAGCGGGTCTTGGTCACGTTCCCGACGGGGACGAGACCACGTCTGGTGGCCATCGCCTCCATCTCGTCGCGGGAGAGCAGGTTCCCGCACCCGTCGAGCGCGCTACCGGTGAAGCACACCCGGGTCCCCGGGACCAGCACGTCGTGGGTGAGCGCCGGGTCGGTGGCCTCCAGTCCGTCTGTGAGGTCGACGCCCAGGAGATCCCCGACTCTCCGGAGCCGCGCCATCGTCCCGGAGTCGAGGCTGACCCGCTCCGCCGCACCCCTGATCTGCTCGGCGACCAGCGCCCGTGCTCCGAGTCGCAGATCGCGGTCGCCGGGGAAGAGGATCCCTCGGCTGCCCCCAGCAGTTCGCGGGGGGTCGACCGGCAGGTCCAGTAGCGCCGCGCCCACCTCGCGACTGACCTCCAGCATCACGGAGAGCTGGGGGAGGACCTCGGAGGTCGGTGGGTGGAGATCGGTGTCCCGGCCGAGGAGGTAGCAGATCCCGGCGTCCTCGCCCGGCACCGCGTCGAACACGCCGGCCGCGGGATCGTCTGTCCCCAGGTGATCGCGCGCCTCGAGGGCTACACGTGCACGCTCGATCGCAGAACCGGATCTGGTCCGCGCCCTCTCCTTCGGTGTGAGGTGCAGCGAGGGGACGTCGACGCCCGGTGGCAACGGCATCGCACTATCGAGCCGCCTGAGCTCGGAGTCGATGAGACCGAGGGTCCGGTCCACGTCCACACCGACAGGGGTGTGACCGTCCAGCAGCGGGGCGATCATCGTCCAGGCCTCGAGCAGCGTCGGGGCCAACAGGACGTCCGCGACCGCGATCCGATAATCCGTCCTCGCCTGTGCGAGGTCACGCTGCGGATTGACGAGGGTGGATACGGCGGTGCCGTCGGGGAAGGCGACCGCGAGTTCCACCGGCCGGGGCCGGGAACGCGAGCTGTCGTCGCCCACCGTGAGCGCGGCGATCGAACAGAAGCGACGCTCCGGACCGTCCGGCCCGGGCGCGCGGAGGAACCGCATGATCCGTCGGTCGGTCTTGAGATCCTCGGCGAGGACCGGGCGGGTGAGCACCAGCCCGGCCAGCGACCGGCACCGACTGAGCGCGACGTAGAGTTGCCCCGGCGCGAAGGTGCCCCCGGTGAGGTCCACGACCACCCGGTCGAGAGTCTGCCCCTGGCTCTTGTGGATGGTGATCGCCCACGCCAGCCTGAGCGGGAACTGGGTGAACGTGCCGACGATCTCGTGACGCATGCCGCCACGGTCCGCCACCGGACGGGTCAGGTCCCAGGTGAACACGGGGACCTCGGCGACGTCACCCCCGGTGAACTCGACTATGACGACCGGCCCTCGCTCGCCGCGATCACCGCGTCCACCGAAGGTGACATCGAGGACGCGACCGATCGATCCGTTGACCCACCGATCCGCCGCGTCGTTGGTGAGCATCATGACCTGCGCTCCCACCTTGAACCGCAGGACCTCGTCGGTGGGCAGCTCGAAGCCGGTGAGGTCGCCGGTGGTGGTGGCGGTCATGGCGAGCTCGGATCCCGGCAGGCGTTCGAGACGTCGCCGGTTGCGGGTCGTCGCTATCCGGTTGGTCGTGGTCAGGGTCAGCCAGAACTGGTCGTCAGGTGGTTCGAACCCCGGGTGTGTCCGGGCATTGAGTTCGTCTCGCGCCCGACCGATGAGTGTTCCCTCGCGTATCGAGTTGAGTGTCGCGGTGAGTGCGGGATCTCCCGACTGTCTGAACACGTGGGTGAGGTCCACGGTCTTGAAGTCCTCGCGGCTGTAGCACTGCGCCGAGAAGAAGTATGGGGTGGCGTAGACGCTCTCGAAGGAGGGGACCTCGGAGGCTGTGACGACCGGGGGGAGCTGGAAGAGGTCGCCCACCAGGACGACCTGCACCCCGCCGAACGGCATCGACGGATCGGGGCCGAACCGTTGGAGCGCGATTGCGATCATGTCGAAGACGTCGGCCCGGATCATCGACGCCTCGTCGAGGACGAGTGTGGCGACCCCGGCGAGTGCTCTACCGAATCGTCCGGGACGGTACTCGCTACTGCGGATGTCCTCGAGCGTGTGGCCGGGACGGAAGCCGAACAGACGGTGGATCGTGTAGCCACCGATCTCGAGCGCGGCGATCCCGGTGGGCGCTGCCACCAGGGTGGGGCGCCCGGTCTCGGCGAGGAAGCGCCGGATGAGTGTCGTCTTTCCGGTGCCCGCCCTACCGGTGAGGAAGAGGTCGTCCCCGTTGTGGAGGTGGCTCAGCGCGAGTTCGAACTCCTCGGTGATGACGATGCCGCGGCCCGGATCGGGTCCCCGCACTGAATCGGTCATACCGGCCTCCACATGTCGGTCCATCCCGGCTGCGCCGTCCGGTCGACGGCCGTCATGGGACGTGGAGCCCGGGAGGTGTCTGCGGGGTGGGTGATACGAGACCGCGGGCCGGACCTCCGGGTGGAGGTCCGGCCCGCGGTCGGGTGTCGTCGGGGGATCAGTGCTCGTCGTGGCGACGAGTACGGTTCTCCTCCTGCAACGTGGTGAGCATCGAGTGCTCCTGGTGGTGCTTGTCGTGGTCTGCGTCGTCGAGCATCCGCACCTCGTCGACGGGGTCGGCCGTGAGCGCACCCCGCGGGGGACGACCGGCCGCGCCGAGCTGGTTCATCTTGGTGGGGACCTTGGCACCGGCGTACTCGAGCGGCACGGCGTGGCCGTGCTCGTCGACCGCGCCGAGCGGCTGGTGGACCTCGACGAACTCGCCCTGCGGCATCCGCATGATGATGCCGGTCTCGATGCCGTGTTCCAGCACCTCGCGGTCCGCCCGCTGCAGGCCCAGGCAGAGACGGTAGGTGAAGAAGTACATGACCGGTGGCAGCAGGATCAGGCCGATCCGACCAGCCCACGTCGTCGCGTTCAACGAGATGTTGAAGTGGTACGC
Organism: Dietzia sp. PP-33; assembly: GCF_033790845.1. Taxonomy (NCBI): domain Bacteria; kingdom Bacillati; phylum Actinomycetota; class Actinomycetes; order Mycobacteriales; family Dietziaceae; genus Dietzia; species Dietzia sp. PP-33. Next base: position 226,655 of record NZ_JAMYEI010000005.1, on the reverse strand, counting down.
GATGAGGTCGTTGGATCCCATCAGCACCAGGATGACGTAGAACGTGAGGGCCATGACGCCGGCAGCGGTACGCACCGGAACGTCACGCGGACGCTGCAGCAGGTTGTGGTGCGCGGTGTCACCGGTGAGCTTGGACTCGATCCACGGGTACAGGAACATCACGGCCACCATGGCGCCGAGCATCACGGCCACCCAGAGCACCGCGGGAACGGTGTAGGGCCCCAGGTAGAGCTCCCACGCAGGCATCACACGAGCGCCACCCTCGGTCCACAACATGTACCAGTCGGGTTGCGAACCGGCTGAGATGTGGGACGGGTTGTACGGGCCGAGGTTCCATATGGCGTTGATCGTGAACAGGCCCGAGAAGAGCATGAGCATGCCGACGGTGATGGCGCCGAACGCGATGGACTTGACCGCGAAGACCGGGAGGATCCGGACGCCGACCACGTTGTTCTCCGTACGGCCGGGGCCGGGGAACTGCGTGTGCTTCTGGTACCAGACCAGCGCGAGGTGAGCGGCGATCAGCGCCAGGATGATGGCCGGGATGATGAGCACGTGCAGCACGTAGAAGCGCGGGATCATGAGGTCGCCGGGGAAGTCCCCGCCGAAGATCATCCAGTGCATCCAGGTCCCGATGACCGGGAGGCCGACGATGATGCCCGAGGTGATCCGGAGGCCGGTGCCTGAGAGGACGTCGTCCGGCAGGCCGTAGCCGAGGAAGCCCTCGACGATACCAAGGAGCAGGAGGACACAACCGATGACCCAGTTCGCCTCACGCGGTCGCCGGAACGCACCGGTGAAGAAGATGCGGATCATGTGTACGACCATGGAGGCGACGAACAACAGCGCCGCCCAGTGGTGGATCTGCCGCACGAAGAGCCCGCCGCGGACCTCGAACGAGATGTTGAGTGCCGTCTCGTAGGCGCGGGAGATCTCGATCCCGTTGAGCGGGGCGTACGCACCCTGGTAGATCACCTTCGACAGTGACGGGTCGAAGAAGAGGGTGAGATACACGCCCGAGATCAGCAGGATGACGAAGCTGTACAGGGCGATCTCGCCCAGGAGGAAGGACCAGTGCGTCGGGAAGACCTTGTTGATCTGCCGGCGCATGCCCTTGGCCATGGTGTACCGCGAGTCGAGCTCGTTGCCGACCGCGGAGACTTTGCTGTTGTTGCTCATGAACGACGCTCCCAGAAGGCAGGTCCGACCGGCTCGATGAAGTCGCCGTTGGCGACGAGGTAACCCTCGCTGTCAACCGCGATGGGCAGCTGCGGCAGCGCACGGGCAGCGGGGCCGAAGACCGGCTTCGCGTACTCGAGCGCGTCGAACTGCGACTGGTGACACGGGCAGAGGAAGCGGTGCGTCTGCTGCTCGTACAGAGAGGTGGGGCAGGCGAGGTGCGTGCAGATCTTCGAGTAGGCGTAGAGGTCGCCGTAGTTGAAGTTCTCCTGGCCCTTGCGCTTGATCACCTTGGCCGCATCCGCGGGGCGGAAGCGGATCAACATGACCGCGTTTCGCACACCGTGGATGGAGTGCATGTGCTCCTCGAAGTCTCCCAGGGCGTGCTCGGGAAGCGGGAACACGGACTCGAGTCCACCGGCGGAGAGGTCCTCGACGTGGATGCGCTCGAGGCGCCCCTCGCCCGCCGGGGGATGACCGTCCGGGTAGACCTTGCCGGTGTCGCGTCCGAGGTACACCTTCTCGGCGGGGAGACCGTCGGGCCGGCTGTCCGAGGCGAGCGTCCACCCGGTGGTGTGCAGGGTTCCGTCGCCGGCGACGTCGAGTTCCCCGCGTCGCCACGGGTTCTTGATCATGCCGCCGAGAGGGAGGATCGCCGACAGTCCGATGAGACCCACACTCGCGCCGAGGACGCCTCCCATGACCTTGCGTCGCCCGAGGGTCGAGGTCTTCCAGGAGTCGTTGAGCTCGGCGACGATGGTCCGGCGGTCGACTTCGTCCGACACCCCGTCGTGACGCGTCTGGACCGAGACCTCCTCGGGGATGAACTTCTTGGTGAACTGCACGGCGCCGAAGCCCAGGAAGAGGATCGACAGACCGATCGTCAACCCGAGCAGCGGCGTGTACATCATGTAGAGCCAGTAGCCGTCCTCGCCCTCGCCGCGGTACTCCCAGGGCCAGGCGATGTAGATGACGGCGAAGGCCAACGCCAGTACCGCGGAGAGCGCGAACCAGATCGTGACGGCGCGGGCGGCACGCTTCTCGGATCGGGACGTGACACCTTCCGGCCACCGGTTCTCCCGGAACCGGACGTCTACCTCGTCGAGCTCGGTCCCCAACCGGACGAGCTCGGCATCGCTCATCCGGTCGAGGTCCGCGGGGGACGGGTTCTTGGGGGTCTCACTCATGAACGGGATCCGATCCACAGGGTCGCACCGATGAGGGCGACGATGCCGACTAGCCAGATGGCCACACCTTCGGTCACGGGGCCGAGACCGCCGAGGGCGTAACCGCCGGGCGAGACCTTGGAGTCCGTGTCCTTGACGAAGGCGATGATGTCCTTCTTCTCGTCAGGCGTGAGCTGGCGGTCCGAGAACTTGGGCATGTTCTGCGGGCCGGTGAGCATCGCCTGGTAGATCTCCTGCTCGTTCGCAGGATCGAGCGTCGGAGCGTACTTGCCCGCCGACAGTGCGCCGCCACGTCCGGTGAAGTTGTGGCACGAGGCGCAGTTGAGGCGGAAGAGCTCGGAACCGCGCGCGATCTCCTCCGCCCTGGCCTGGCCGGAGGCACCACGCAGGGAACCCTGGGCGATCCCACCGTCCGGATCGGTGACGATCTCGGGGCCACCGCCGTAGAGGTCCACGTACGCCGCGAGCGCGATGATCTGGTGCTCGCTGTAGCGCGGCTTCTTGCGCTCGGCCTGGGCCTCGTTGTTGGCCGCCGGCATACGTCCGGAATGGACCTGGAAGTAGGTCGCGCCGGCGCCCGTGCCGACCAGCGACGGGCCGCGGTCCTCGACACCCTGGAGGTTCTGGCCGTGACAGGTGATGCACGCGATGTCGTAGATCGACTTGCCCTCGGCGATGAGCGCAGCCTGGTCCTGCTGGGCCGTCGCGACCTGGGGCTCGGGGACGACGGCCGTGGCGATGGCCCCGGCGCCGAGCAGACCGGCGGCGATGACGAGCGCGCCGGTCGCCTTTCGGCGCCGCCTGGCCGAGGCCGGACGAGCCGGATTCACCGCGGGATCCGGCGACGGGGATTCCGCAGCGGGTGGGTGAGGTGAGTTCATTGTGAGTTCCCTTTGGAGTTGGGACCTGCTGGACGCAGCGTCCTGCGGCCAGCTGACTACTGAATGAAGTAGATGGTGACGAAGAGGCCGATCCAGACCACGTCGACGAAGTGCCAGTAGTACGACACGACGATCGCTGCCGTGGCCTGGGCGGGTGTGAACCGTGACATCGTCGTCCGCATGACGAGGACGACGAACGCCAGTACACCGGCCGCCACGTGGAGACCATGGAATCCGGTGGTGATGAAGAAGACGGATCCGTAGACGCTCGACGAGATCGTGGTGCCCTCGAGGTAGAGCATCACGTACTCGTAGACCTGGCCGACGAGGAAGACCGTGCCCATCAGCGCCGAGATGATGTACCAGCGGCGGAGACCGAAGACGTCACCCTGCTCGGCGGCGAAGACGCCCATCTGGCAGGTAACCGAGGACGCCACCAGTATCGCCGTGATAGTCAGGGCGAACGGGACGTTGAGGTGCGTCGGGTAGGAAGGCCAGTCACCTCCCGAGTTCGCCTTGGAGACGAAGTACATCGCGAACAGGCCCGCGAAGAACATCAACTCCTGGGACAACCAGATGATTGTGCCCACACTGACCATGTTCGGCCGGTTCAGCGAATGAACGCGCTGAGCCATTGCCGATCCTGAGTTATCCACTGCGCTCGTCACAGGGCCAAGTATGACCCCTGAGGTGGGAGGAGGCTGCACGGACCCCCGATTTCGGCGTGTCCACACGGGGTTTTCGCAGGTCATTCCTAGAACTCTCCGCCGGTACGTCACAGACCCCACCCCGCCCGGGGGCTGGCGGGAGAAATCAGTGCCTTCACAGACTCCGCGTGGGATGGCCGGGCGGGGCATGGAGAGGGAGTCAGCGGGCGAGGCCCGGGGCCCTGGTGGCACGATTGTCGCAGTGTGAATGGTCGGTGACGGACCGACCGGATCGAGGGAGAGGGGTCGGCTCACGTGGGGAGTTCTGCAGCGTTCGACGAGGGCCGGTCGTGGCCCGGGGTGCTCGGCACCCTGACGGCGGGAGGGGACCTGGATCCGGCGGACGCCGGATGGGCCATGTCCCGGATCATGGAGGGGGAGGCCACGGACGCGCAGATCGCGGCGTTCGGTGTGGCGCTCGCCATGAAGGGCGTGACGGGCCCCGAGCTGGACGCCCTCTCCTCGACGATGCTCGCCTACTCCCGTCGGGTCCCCACCTCCCGCCCCTGCGTGGACATCGTGGGCACGGGTGGCGACAGGCAGGGGACGGTCAACATCTCCACGATGTCCGCACTCGTGGTCAGTGCCTGTGGCGTACCCGTGGTCAAGCACGGAAACCGCGCCGCGTCGTCGAAGAGCGGCGGGGCCGACGTCCTCGAGGCCCTCGGAGTCGCGATCGACCTGGGTCCGGAGGAGGTCGCCCGTTGCGTGGAGGAGGTCGGGGTGGCCTTCTGCTTCGCACCCGTATTCCATCCCGCGCTCCGCTTCGCGGCCGCGCCCAGACGGGAGATCGGTATCCCGACGGTCTTCAACATCCTGGGACCCCTGACCAACCCCGCCGCTCCGACGGCCAACCTCATCGGTTGCGCGTTCGAGCACCTCTTGACCGTGATGGCCGAGGTGTTCGCGTTGCGGGGACGGTCGGCACTCGTGGTGCGTGGCTTCGACGGCCTGGACGAGATCACGATGACCGGACCGACCCGGGTGCTACGAGTCGCCCAGGGCCGGATAGGCCAGGACGAGATCGCCCCCGGGGACTTCGGGATGGCCACGTGTGGGATCGAGGAGTTGCGAGGCGGCGACGGGCGCCACAACGCCGGTGTCGCTCGGGAGCTGATCGCGGGCCGGGAGGGGCCGGTCCGGGACGCGGTACTCCTGAACTCGGCGGCGGCGCTGGTGGCGTTCGACGGACTCGACCCGGGAGCCGACCTGGTGTCGGCGATGAGATCGGCGGTTGATCGGGCCGCGGAAGCGATCGACGCCGGTGAGGCCGGTCGACTCCTGGACAGGTGGGCGTCGTTCAGCGCCACTCGCCACTGAGCCCGGCCCCGGCCCCTACGCCGTGGTCGCCGGAGGCCGCCCGCTCGGCGCGGTCCGCCCACCAGGTCAGGGTGTGGGCCCCGTCGATGGGGAGAGTCCAGCTGCCCGCGGTGGAGACGATGCGGGTGGGCGCGGAGTCGATCCACCTGTGAACGTGTCTGATCCCCGCCGCGGTGGCCCCGCACAAGGGGCCGGGACCGGGCTGCACGGTCGTGGCCCCCGCTGTGAGTGAATCGATGACGGGGAGAGGGGCTGCCCCGGCCGGGACGATCCCGGAGGCGGCGAGGCGACCGTGTCGCACGACGGCCACCGCCCAGGTACGTCCGGGGGCGGGCTGGGCGAGGACGAGCTCGGCCAGGCCGGCCGTCGCGGCGAGTTCCTGTTGGCGGGCGAGGATCCGGACGAGAGCCGCGACACGATCCCGCAACCGTGCGGCGCGCTCGAAGGCCCCGTCCGCCGCCAGCGCGTCGACGCGACCCACGACCTCGCGGAGACGGGTCGAGTCCCGCCCGGTGACCAGCCCCGCCCAGGTCTCCTGATCGGGAGGGGAGTCGGTGGCCTCGAGAAGGTCCTGCCACGCGGCCCTGGCGTCGTCGGCCCGCCGGAACGGACCGAGGGCGAACGGGTGGTCCGGGCTCCTCGTCACCTGCCCACGGATCGCCCTGCCGGTGGGCGGGGAGAGCCACCACCCGCGTCGGGGGTTGCGGGAGCGTCGGTTGTACGGGGGCTGGAGGGAATCGATGAGTCGGTCCTCCACCGTCCATGCCTCCAACAGGTGCGCGCACGCCACCGACTCGATGCTCGCGGCCAGCCCGACCATGGTCCGCATCCTGCTGCGCGAGTCCCCGCCGGAGTAGTAGGAGCGGGCCCTCCGGCGTACCGAGCCGGACGAGCCCACGTAGAGGGCGCCGCCCGAGCCGTCTCGGAAGACGTAGACCCCGGGCCCGGTGGTGAGCGGGTCGGTCAAGGAGGCGCGGCGCCGTACCTCGGGCGTGAGGCGACCGTCGTACGCACGGAGCTCCGAGAGCGTGGCGACCCCACAGTCGCCGACCCGGGAGATGAGGGCGTGGAGAACGTCGACGGTCGCACGGGCGTCCTGGAGGGCCCGGTGGTTCGGCTCGACGGCCGAGCCCAGATGAGCGGCGAGCTCACCGAGACGATGACCGCGGGTCTCGCCCCGGTGGAGCACCTTCCGCGCCAGGGCGAGGGTGCAGACCGAGGGGGGGTCGGGCCACGGATGGCCGGTGGACGCGGCTGCCGCGCGGAGGAACCCGAGGTCGAACCGCGCGTTGTGGGCTACCAGGACGGCCCCGCGCGAGAACTCCAGGAACGTCGCCATCACCTCGCCCAATGAGGGGGCCCCGACGAGATCCCCGGGGGCGATGCCGGTGAGCCTGCTGATGTGTCCAGGGAGGTGGCCGTCGATGGCCACGAACGTGGACAGCTCCGCCCGGACCTCGCCGCCCCGCACGCGAACCGCTCCGATCTCGGTGATCTCGTCCGTCCCCGGTCGTGTGCCGCTGGTCTCCAGGTCCACCACGACGAACGTCACCTCGGAGAGCATCGGTTCGAGTTCGTCGAACGCCGCCTGGACCCCGGACGGTCGGGCCGGGACTCGGGTAGGAGGCGAGGGCATGCCGGAAACGGTAGCGACCCGGTCCGACAGGGCCGGGGTGGCCACCCGTCCGACGGCGACCGCGGGAGGGGATGTCGTACCCCGCCCCTACGGTCTGTCGCGGGCGGTAGATCGCGGCGCGGTAACGAATGGGCAACACGCCCAGGACGGAGTGTGATGTAGATCATGTTGTCGATGGACTGCTCACGGTGCCCGGTTCGCCCGCAACAGTGCGAGGACTGCGTTGTCGCTCTGCTCACTTCCGATTCTGTGCAGGTGAGCGCACTTTCCGAGGAGTCGTGCGGATACGTCCTGGAGCCTGAGGTGCGCACCGCGATCGAGGTGCTCATGGAACTCGGAATGGTCTCGTCCCTCGAGATCGTGGCTACTCACACCGCCGCGTAGCGGATGGACTGGACTTCGACGAGATGGTTTCGTAACCTTTTTGAGACCTCGGAAGTCATCACCCGCCCGCCGGTGGGGAGCCGGGGTCACCACCTAAGCGCCCGCAGGGCGCACCGGGGAACCACGTTCCACTGGGGTGAATCGCCTGTAGGCCGAAAAGGCCCGGGGGCGTAGGACAGACTTCCGTGTCCGAACCCGTCAGCTAACCCGGTCGGTGTCGCAGGAAGGAAGAGGATATCAGTCTCGTGGGAGCTCACAGCATCAAGACCAGTTCGACCGGGCGCCGTGCCGCCGCCGCAGGACTGCTCGCAGCCGGGGCCGCCGTAGCCGCCTCCGGTACCGCGGCCGCCGCGCCCGTGACCGTGGACGTGCCCGTCGAGCTCCGCCTGCCGGGCGTGCCCGCCCAGGTCACCGTCGACCTCCCTGAGGGCGTCGCCCTCCCCGCCGGTCTCGTGCAGGCGGCCCCCGCCCAGGCGGCACCTGTCGAGTTCGCCACCCCGGCTCCGGTCGTCTCCACCGGCCAGCGGATCGTCGACGCCGCCAGCACCCGGGTCGGTTCCCCCTACGTGTGGGGCGCCACCGGTCCCAGCTCGTTCGACTGCTCCGGTCTGACGTCCTGGGCATACAAGGAGGCCGGGATCTCCATCCCGCGCACCAGCCAGGCCCAGATCGGCGGAGGCACCCAGGTCGCCAAGGCCGACCTGCAGCCCGGCGACATCGTCGCCTTCTACGACGGCGCCAGCCACGTCGGCCTCTACGCCGGCAACGGCCAGGTCGTGCACTCCCCGTCCTCGGGCAGCTCAGTGCACTACGCCCCGCTGGACTCCATGCCGTTCTACGGTGCGACCCGCTACTACTGAGTCGCCCCGGGTCACGCGCTCTCCCGAACCCCGCCGACCACCGGACGCATAACCGGTGTCGGCGGGGTTCGTCGTCTGTACCATCCCGACCACGGAGCATGACGGCGTCTCCGCCGCATTCCGGTCGTCAGAGAACACCTAACCGAGAGCTCGACAGTGCCCATGACCTGCAGTGTCCGAGCGGTCGCGATATCCGTGGCCGCGGCAACAGTACTGAGCGCTGGTGCCGGGGTGGCCTCGGCGCAGATTCTCGCCCCACCGCCCGGTACGTCGCCGGGTGTCGTCGAGCCCCCTGCGCCCCCCGCCACTGTTACCGCCCCCACCACCCCTACCGCCCCCACCGTTCCCACCACCTCGATCGCTCCCACCGTCGACACCGCCCCGGCCGGCGAGGACCTGGCCGAGCTGGCGCGGTTGTCCGAGGAGGCCGGTGCCCTGGGGGAGGAACTGCATCAGGCACGGTCGGACCTCGACCGCGCGGTCGCCGAGCGTGATCGTCGCGAACGTGAGGCCGGTGTCGCCGTCGCACGTGCTCTGGCCGCCGATGTGGACGCCTCGCGGGACCAGTCCCTCGTCGACCGCCTCGCGACCATGCGCTACCGGGGGGGTGACACCGGCGCCACCCGTGCCGCGGTACTCGCCGACAGTCCCCGCGACCTGGTCGACCGGCTCGGGACCCTGCAGCGGCTCTCCGGTACGACCACCAGCGCGCTCGACGCGTCGCGGGCGGCCTCGGTGGAGGCCGCCCGCCTCCGACTGGACGCCGAGGCGGCCTCGGAGCTCGCGCGGGTATCCGCCCGGGACGCACAGAATCGGTCGGATGAGATCGATCGCCGGACGGACGAGATGAGGGCGCGGATCGACGAGGTGAGGACCCGGGTGGACGCGCTCTCGGACACCCAACGTCGGCTCTGGGCCGGAGGGCCGCTCGTGCCCCCGGGTTACGTCGCGCCGCCCGCCGACGGGGTCAACTCGGCCGCTCTGAACGTGGCCCTCACCCGACTCGGCGCGCCGTATTCATGGGGGGCGACCGGCCCGTCGGAGTTCGACTGCTCGGGACTCATGGTGTGGTCCTACGCCCGGGAGGGCAAGACGCTACCGCGGTCGAGTCAGGCGCAGGCGGTGTCGGGAGCGCCCGTCGCGATGGCCGATATCCAACCGGGCGACCTCGTGATCTACTTCCCGGAGGCGACCCACGTCGGCATGTACGCAGGCGACGGTCTGGTGCTGCACGCGCCGACCTACGGCGTCCCGGTCAAGCTGGAGAAGGTCGACGCGATGCCGGTCAGCGCGATCCGACGCTACTGACCCGGGGAGACCGGGCAGGCGCGTCGTCGTGGCGCTGTGGCAGGCTCGGACCCGATGACGAGGACCCTGTTGATCACCAACGACTATCCGCCGCGACCCGGCGGCATCCAGTCGTACCTGGAGACCTACCTGGCCCACCTCGACGCCGAGGACGTCGCGGTGCTCACCTCGACGTTCCGCGGGGACGAGTCGGCGGACTACGACGCATCCCGGCCCTACCTGGTCGAGAGGGTCCCCACGGAGATGCTGCTCCCGACCCCTGATCTCGCCGCGCGTGCCCGGCGGCTGGCCTCGGACTTCGGCGCGAGCACCGTGTGGTTCGGCGCCGCGGCGCCCCTGGCGGCGATGGCGCCCGTCCTCCGCGACGGGCCTGTCGACCGGATCGTCGCGAGTACCCACGGTCACGAGGTGGGATGGTCGATGCTGCCGGGTTCGCGCCAGGTGCTCAGGGTGATCGGAGAGTCCACGGACGCCGTCACCTACGTGAGTGACTACACGAGACGTCGGTTCGCGGCGGCGTTCGGTCCACACGCACGGCTCGTCCACCAACCCGGCGGGGTCGACACCGAGAGGTTCCGGCCTGATCCAGTGCGACGGAAGTCGACCCGAGAGCGGTACGGGGTGGCGGACCGGGAGGTGATCGTGTGTCTGTCGCGCCTCGTCCCGCGGAAGGGCCAGGACGCGTTGATCCGGTCGATGCCGGAGATCGTCCGCCGCGTGCCGCAGGCGGTCCTCGTCGTCGTCGGAGGTGGACCCCACCGTAAGACACTGGAGGGGTTGGCGCGCCGACACGGTGTGGCCGACCGGGTGATCTTCACCGGCCGGGTCCCGGCGGACGAGATCGTCGACCACCACCGGATGGCGGACGTGTTCGCGATGCCGTGCCGCACCCGTGGTGGGGGACTCGATGTGGAGGGGCTGGGGATCGTCTACCTGGAGGCCTCGGCCTGCGGCGTGCCCGTGGTCGCCGGCCGGAGCGGCGGGGCGCCGGAGACGGTGCTGGACGGGACCACCGGTCTCGTGGTGGACGGCACGTCGGAGGGCGAGATCATCGATGCGGTGGCCGGTCTGCTCACCGACCGTCCACGCGCCTCCGCGATGGGTGTCCGCGGTCGCACCTGGGTCCTCGACTCCTGGCGGTGGGAGGACCTCGCCCGCGGTATGGAACGGGTGCTCTCCGGAGACTGACCCCGTCCCGCCGGTCCCGCCGGTCCGGGCGGGACGGGCGGGCGGCGGACCACCCGTCGATCAGGCGTAGAGATCCTCGATCTGCGCCGCGAACTTCTGGTGCACGACGTTGCGCTTGACCTTGAGCGAGGCGGTGAGTTCGCCGGTCTCCTCGGTGAACTGGTCGGGGAGCACGTGGTATTTCTTGATCGCCTCGGAATGGGAGACGGTCCTGTTGGCCCGGGCCAGGGCCTGGTCGAAATGCTCGATCATGGCTGCGTCGCCGAGGAGCTCGTACAGCGAACCGGTCTTGCCGTGGTGGCTCTTCCACCTCTCGAGGGCCTCCGGATCGAGGGTGAGCAACACCGCGATGAACGGCTTGCCGTCGCCCACGCACACCGCCTCGGCGACGAGGGGGTCGGCACGGAGCGCGTCCTCGAGCTGGCTCGGGGCGACGTTCTTGCCCCCGGCGGTGACGATGATCTCTTTCTTGCGGCCGGTGATGGTCAGATAGCCGTCCTCGTCCAGGGAACCGAGGTCGCCGGTCCGGAACCAGCCGTCGGAGAAGGCCTCCGCCGTGGCGCGTTCGTTGCGCCAGTAGCCGGAGGTCACCACCGGGCCGCTCACCTCGACCTCGCCGTCCGGCGCGATACGCACGGCACACCCGGGGAGAGGCTGACCGACGCTGCCGATACGCATCTGGCCGGGGGTGTTAACCGCGATCGCGGCGCAGGTCTCCGTGAGGCCGTAACCCTCGAAGATGTTGACGCCGATGCCGTCGAAGAAGTGCGTCAGGCGCTCACCCAGCGGGGCACCACCGGAGATGGCGATCTCGCACTGTCCGCCGAGTGCGGCGACGAGCTTGGAGTAGACCAGCTTGGAGAACAGGGCGTGGCGGAGCCGTAGTAGTGGTCCGACCCGGCCGCTTCGGTTCGCCTTGGAGTAGGCGACCGCGGTGTCGGTGGCCTTGTCGAACATCCACGCCTTGACGGTGCCGCCGTCCTGGGCCGTGGCCTGAGCCTTGGTGAAGACCTTCTGGAACACGCGGGGGACGGCCAGGATGTAGTGCGGCCGCATCTCGCCGAACGTGTCCACGAGGTTGGTCAGGTCCGACGAGTGAGCGATCCGGACGCCGGCGTGGAATCCCGCGTAGGTGATGGCGCGGGCGAGGACGTGGGCGAGCGGGAGGAACATCACCGTGGTCGCGTCCTGGCGCAGGTACTGGTTGAACGGGGTCTCGAGGACCGCGAGCGCCTCTGACATGAAGTTGCGGTGGGTGAGCATGCAGCCCTTGGGCCGGCCCGTGGTGCCCGAGGTGTAGATCAACGTCGCGGGGGAGTCGGCGGTCACCCCGGCGCGCCGCGCGTCGAGCACGCCGGCATCCGCGTCGGACCCGGCTGCGGTGAGGAGGTCCAACGCGGGGGAGTGGCCCTCGATCACGAGGACGTCGGGGGTGGCGTCCGACCCGGAGGTCCCCTCACGGGCGGTGGCGGCGTGGGTCTCGTTCTCGACGATGATGAGTCGCGCGCCCGAGTCCTCCATGATCCAGCGGATCTGCTCGGCAGAGGAACTGTCGTAGACGGGCACCGTGACGGCGCCGGCCGCCCAGATCGCGAAGTCGATCACGTTCCACTCGTATCGGGTCGAGCACAGCAGCGCGACCCGGTCCCCGGCCTCGATACCGCGAGCCACCAGGCCCAGCCCCACGGCGCGGACCGTCTCGGCGAATTCGGTATTGGTGACGTCCGTCCACCTGCCGTCCACCGGCCGTTGGAACGCCACGTTGTCCGGTGTCCGCTCCGCGCGGTCGTAGGCCGCCTGGACGCAGGACCAGTCGTCAGGGACGGTGAAAGTGGCGGGAGCGGCGACATATTCGCGCAAAGGGTCCTCCTGGTGGGGACGTTCGATGGTCTAATCGCAGTGAGGACACACTATCCCCGGGGCGGGTCGACGATCACGCCACCCATGTACCCGGGGCGCTGATGACTCGAGGACATCCAGCGCGAAGATGTGTGAAGCTGGGGGATATGAGCGAGGACAACGGTGCCCCCGAGGTCTGGCCGACCAGGGACTCCACGGTGATCGATGCGACCGTCGAGGACGTGATGGCCGTCATCTCCGATTTCGACACGTACCCCGAATGGTCCACGTCGATCAAGGTGGCGGAAGTCCTGTCGATCGGCGCGGACAGTCGACCCGACCGGGTCCGGTTCTCCCTGGAGGCCGGCGCGATCGTCGACGACTACGTTCTCGACTACTCCTGGTCCGCTGATGACAAGGCCGTGGAGTGGCGGCTGGAGAGCTCGGCGCTCCAACGCGCCCAGAAGGGCTCGTATCACCTCGAGCCGGTCGAGGGCGGCACGAGGGTCGACTACGAGCTGGAGATCGAGCTCGTGGTGCCGGTGATCGGGCGGCTGCGCAACCGGGCCGAGCGGCGGATCCTCTCCGAGGCGTTGCGGGAGCTCAAACGCCGGACCGAGTCGCGGTGACCGGCACCAGGGTCGTGATCGTCATGGGCGGAGACCCCGCCGACAGGTCCCACGCCACCGCGGAGCTGCTCCTGGACGACGGGGGGACGGCTCTGATCCTGACCGGGGACCCCGACGCGGTCGATCCCCGGTTGGACACCACCGACGAGGGTCCGGTCGAGGTCCGTGCCGACGACCCCACCACGAGGCTGGAGGCATACAGGTCGGGCGCGGTGGACCCCGACGACGATGTACTCGCGGCGCTGGCCACCGGCAGCGACGCCCCCCTCGCCGCGGTGCTGGGGTGGGAATACGCCCGGAGGGCCGCCGCGGCCGGGGTGTGGGACACGGTGGTGGCGGAACTCGACGGCGACCTGGCGGCGGTGCGCCGGATCGCGGCCGCGGGGGACCTGTCCGCCTTCGTGGAGTCGCGCTGGCCCGCCCACGTCCGGTTCGCGTCCATGGCGGCCGGCGACCGCGCCGACTCCAGGGTGCGCGAGGCGCACCGCATGTCACTGCTCGCCACGGACGTCTCGGATTTCCTCGCGGGGCCGATCGAGGTCGTCGCCGTCGGGAGTGCGCCGGGCAGGACCGTGGCCCTGGCGGAACTCGCACGGGGTGCGGTGACGCCGTCCGTCGCGCCCGACGGTAGCGGGGGGTACAGGATGGAGTGCCCCGTTCCGGCCCCACCGGTCTCATCGCCGACGGTCGAGGGAGACGGACTCCGCCTGGAGCACCATGGTTTCCGGGCGCTGCTCCCACTGCCCGCGTTGCTGTCCCGGTGCGTGTTGGTGGCTTCGCACTTCGACCCCGGGGAGTGCACGGTCGTGGCGACCTTCGTCCCCGACCCCGACCTCTGGCCACCGAATCTCGTCCCGACAGGATCCGCGGACCGGTCGGGGTAGTATCCGCTTTCGGCAATTCCCATTCGACCCGAGGACCGGTGACCACGTTGCTGTACTGGTTGTTCAAGTACGTGCTGATCGGGCCATTTCTCAAACTGACCAGTCGCCCGGTCATCACCGGGCAGGAGCACTTCCCCGAGAAGGGTGCGGCGCTCCTGGCGGGCAATCACCAGTCCGTGGCCGATTGGCTGTTCACCCCGCTCGTCCTCCGCCGCAAGATCAACTTCCTCGCCAAGAGCGACTACTTCACGGGTACGGGACTCCGCGGCATGCTCAGCAGGTGGTTCTTCGCCGGAGCCGGGGCGTACCCGATCGACCGCACGGACGCGGACGCCGCGCACGCGGCTCTGACAGCGGGCCTGGAGGTGCTCTCGTCGGGGCAGGTCCTGGGGATGTACCCGGAGGGGACCCGTTCCCCGGACGGTCGTCTGTTCCGCGGCAAGACCGGACCCGCACGGCTCGCCCTGCGCGCCGGGGTGCCGATCATCCCGGTGGGCGTGATCGGAACGGGCGAGTACGTCCGCAAGATCAGCAGGTTCCGCAGGGGGCCCGTCGAGGTGCGGGTCATGCTCGGCGAGCCGCTCGACATGGCCCCGTGGGCGGGGAGAGAGGGCGACCGGGACGCCGAGCGGGAGATCACTGATGAGGTCATGCGCCGTATCCAGGCGCTGACTGGCCAGGAGTACGTCCACGACACCTATGGCGCGGACATGAAGAAGCGCTACGAGGCGGTGCGGAAGTCCGGGCACAACCTCCTCGACCGGCCCGTCGAGGGACAGCGCTGATTCGGTGCGCTACTTCTACGACTGCGAGTTCATCGAGGACGGCACCACCATCGACCTGGTCTCGGTGGGGATGGTGGCGGAGGACGGCCGCGAATTCTACGCCGTGTCCACGGAGTTCGACCCGGCGAAGGCGGGCCCGTGGGTGCGCCGGAACGTGCTGCCCAAGTTGCCCAACCCGTCGTCCGGGGCGTGGATGTCACGCGCGCGGATCAGGGACGAACTGTACGACTTCGTCACCGCGCCGGTGTCCGGGCCCGTCGAGTTGTGGGCGTGGATCGGGGCCTACGACCACGTGGCGGTCTGTCAGCTCTGGGGTGACATGACCCAGCTCCCGGCGGCGATGCCGAAGTTCACCCGGGACGTGCGTCAGCTGTGGGAGATGGCCGACCGGCCGGACCTGCCACCGCACCCGGGCGGTGCACACGACGCGCTCGGCGATGCACGGCACGCACTGATGCGGTTCCGGGCCATCGCTGCGAGAGAGCCCCACCTGGGTCTCTGAGGTCGCCGCGTGCAGCGGTGGCGTATCCTCGCCGGGTGAGCAACTGGACAGTCGACGTCGACATCGCGCAGCTTCCCGACCTCCCTCCGCTCTCGGCGGATCTCGATCGGTTGTTGGCCGATGCACTCTCGCGACCCGCACTGCAGCAGCCGTCGTGGGATCCGGATCACGCTGCGGCGATGCGCAAGGTCCTCGAGAGCGTTCCGCCGATCTGTGTGCCCTCGGAGGTCGAGCACCTCTCGGACCGACTGGCCGACGTCGCGCACGGCCGTGCGTTCCTGCTCCAGGGCGGGGACTGTGCCGAGACCTTCGAGGCCAACACGGAGCCGCACATCAAGGGCGTCATCCGCACGCTCCTCCAGATGTCCGTCGTCCTGACCTACGGTGCGTCGATGCCGGTGGTCAAGGTCGGCCGGATCGCCGGTCAGTACGCGAAGCCGCGGTCCGCGGACCGTGACGCGACCGGGTTGTTCTCCTACCGCGGAGACATGGTCAACGGACTCGAGGCGGACGAGAGCGCCCGCGGGCACGACGCGTCCCGCCTGGTCCGGGCCTACGCCAACGCCGCCGCCGCGATGAACCTGGTCCGGTCGCTGACGGCGTCCGGGACCGCGGACCTGCACCGCGTCCACGAGTGGAACATGGAGTTCGTCGCGGGGTCGCCGGCAGGCGCGCGTTACGAGGCGCTCGCGGCGGAGGTCGACCGCGGCCTGCGGTTCATGGATGCCTGTGGGGTCTCCGACGAGAACCTGCGGTCGGCGGACATCTTCTCCTCCCACGAGGCCCTCGTTCTGGACTACGAGCGCGCGATGCTGCGCCTGGCCGACGACGGCACCGGGCTCACCGGGGACGCGGGTCAGGGACTGTACGACCTCTCGGCCCACTTCCTGTGGATCGGTGAGCGGACCCGCGGTATCGACGACGCGCACGTGGCGTTCGCCTCGCTCATCGAGAACCCGATCGGTCTGAAGATCGGCCCCTCCACGACCCCGGAACTCGCCGTGGAGTACGTGGAGAAGCTCGACCCGCGGAACCGACCCGGGCGTCTGACCCTGGTCTCGCGGATGGGCAACGACAAGGTGCGCGACGCGCTACCGCCGATCGTCCAGGCCGTCGAGGCCTCGGGTCACAAGGTCATCTGGCAGTGCGATCCGATGCACGGGAACACCCATTCCACGTCGAACGGCTACAAGACGCGGCATTTCGATCGCATCATCGACGAGGTCCAGGGCTTCTTCGAGGTCCATCACGCCCTCGGTTCGCACCCGGGCGGGATCCATATCGAGCTCACGGGCGAGGACGTGACCGAGTGCCTCGGGGGCGCCCAGGACATCTCCGACCTCGATCTGGCCGGCCGGTACGAGACCGCGTGCGACCCGCGGCTCAACACGCAGCAGTCGCTCGAGCTGGCCTACCTCGTGGCCGAGATGCTCCGCAACTGAGGACGTAGGCACCACACCGGTCTCGCAGGGCGCCGCCGACGGCCTCACCCCAGGGCGTCGATCTCGACCTCACTGCCCCGGGCCACGACCCGTCCGGGCAGGGGGTTCTGGCCGTAGACGATCCCGCTCCGGGACCCGGTGTCGAGGGTGGGGTTCAACCCGGCGTCCCGCAGGGTCTCCTGCGCGTTCGAGGCCCTGGCACCCAACACCACGGGGACGGTCACGGCGTTCGACGGGACGATCCGCAACACCGCGTTGGCCGGATCGAGTCGCCGACCGGCGGGCGGGTCGGTGCGGACAACCCGGCCGTCGGAGATCTGCCGGTCGGTGACGGGGGCCTCTCGGACGATGGTGAACCCGGCCTCCTCGAGGACCTGCGCGGCCTCGTCGACGGGCACGTCCGTAACGTCGGGGACCGTGAGCGCGTTGGAGACCAGCAGCGTCACGTCGTCTCCGCGTGCGACGTCCGTTCCGGGGTCGGGGTCGGTGCCCACGGCGAGCCCGCCGTCCACCTCGCCGTCGTAGACCCGTCTGACCCCCGATACGGTGAGACCGGACCCCTCCAGCGCGGCCCTGGCCTGGTCCTCCTCGAGCCCCACGACGTCGGGCACCCTCACGGGTGCGGGACCGGAGCTCGTCACCATCGACACCCGCGTACCCACGTCGACGGTCGTGCCGGACCGCGGTTCCAGGCCCACGACCTGACCCACCGGGACCGAGTCGGAGTGTTCGGTGCCGCCACGGACGGGCTCGAGGGAGTTCTCCCGCAACAGGGCCGAGACGGTGTCGACGTCCCGTCCGGCGCCCACCTCGGGCACGACCGGACGTCCCACGGAGACCAGTACCGCGACCGTCTCGCCGCGGGGCACCCGTACACCGGCCTCGGGGTCCGTCCCGACCAGCCCCGACGGGGGCACGTCGTCGCTGAAGGCGTCGCGGGTGGAAGCAGCCAACCCGACCTCGTTCACGGCGTCGGTCGCCTGCCCCACCGACATCCCCTGCACGGCGGGGACGGTGACGAAGCGGCCGGAGCCCAGCCACCAGCCGGCGAGGGCCAGCACGAGGGCTACGGCGAGGACCACCACCAGCCACAGCAGACCGAGCTTGCGCCGGGGGCGGATCGGTGTCCGGTCGGGGGACCGCTCGACCTCCCCCGGTGGGTACGGGGCCGCGGCGGGCTGCGGCGGCGACGGTTCGAGGCCTGCCCGGGTCTGCACGCGAGTCGGGACGGGTCCGTTCCCGTGGTTCAGCGCCTCACCGCTCTCGCGGTCGGCGGCGTCGAACTCCGAGTCGCCCCCGGGTGCCGATCGCGCGGCGGCGGCGCGTGCCCGGGACCACGACGACTGGCTCGGCGCCGGAACGACGTAGGTGGGGAAGCGCCCGATCTCGGCGGCCCGGTCCAGGTCGTCGATCATCTCCCCGGCGCCGGGGTAACGGTCCTCGGGGCTGCGGCGGGTAGCCCGGAGGATCAGGTGGTCGAGGTCCTCGGCCACCGAGTCCGACTGGTCCGACGGCGCCGGGACATCGGTGTCCAGGCGCCGGTAGGCCACGGCGATCGAGTTGTCCCCGTTGAAGGGCGGCTCCCCGGTGAGCATCTCGTACGCGAGGACCCCCAGGGAATAGAGGTCGGAACGGCCGTCGGTGTCATCGCCGGAGATCTGTTCCGGCGACAGGTACGCGGCGGTCCCCATCACGACGCTCCGCGAGGTGGCCCTGGATTCGGCCACCGCACGGACGAGTCCGAAGTCGGCGAGCTTGACCGCCCCGGTGGTGGAGATCAGGACGTTCTCCGGTTTGATGTCGCGGTGGACCAGCCCGGCCTCGTGGGCCTCGCGAAGTGCGCCCAGGAGGGGGCGCAACACGGCGGCGGCCGCGTACGGCGGCATGGGTCCGCGCTCGTCCAGCAGTTCGCGCAGCGTTCCGCCGGGGACCAGTTCCATCACGAGGAAGGCGGTGTCGCCCTCGACGCCCTGGTCGAAGACCTGGACGATGCCGGGGTCGGAGAGCCGGGCGACGGACCGGGCCTCGAGGGTGAACCGGTCGACGAAGGCGCGATCGCCGGCGAGCGCCGGGTCCAGCAGTTTGACGGCGACGTGACGGTCCAACCGCTCGTCGGTGGCGAGGTGGACGATCGACATCCCGCCGCGTGCGATCACGGCGTCCAGGCGGTACCGCCCGTCGAGCAGGGCGCCCGGCCCTGGTAGCTGCCCGTCGTGAGTGGTCATGTGGTCCATTCTGCCTCCCGGGCTCCCGATCCCGTCACGTGACCGGGCGGCGTGCCCCGCGGTGGTGTCCGGGAGCTCGCCTGGGACTAACCTGGTGACCGTGAGTACCGTTCCGCACTGCGATGACGTCCTGCCAGGGGACGTCGAGACGATCAACCTTCCCGAGGTCTCCCGGCGTCTGGGCATCCCGGTCACCCGTGTGCACGACCTCCTCCGCGAGGGCGCGTTGCTCGCCGTCCGACGTGCCGGCGTGGTGGTGGTCCCCGCCGTGTTCCTGGATGACGACGACGAGGTGGCGCGATTCCTGCCCGGACTCGTCTCCGTGCTCCGGGACGGGGGATACGGCGACGCGGAGATCCTGCGGTGGCTGTTCACACCGGACGACAGTCTGCCGGGTCGCCCGGCGGACGCCCTGCACGGTCACCGCGCCCGCGAGGTCATCCGTCGCGCGCAGGCGATGGCGTTCTGACCCCGTCGGTCGCCCTCCACCACCACCAGCCCGCGAGCAGGGAGCCGATCACGGCGATCCCGACGAGTACGGGGCTGTAGAGACTGGTCGAGCCGTTCGGGCCGATCGCCATGACCAGGAACACGGTGAGCGCGACCGCGATCGAGGTGGACCGCCGTCCGGGGCGCGCCAGCACCCAGAACGCGGCCACCCACACGTGGTACCAGGGCCAGGCGAGCGAGTTGAGCACCACGAAGGCCAGCAGAGCCCACATGATCCCGCGGATCGCGGTGATCCGGTCCCGACGGTGGAGCCACCACACCGCCACGAGTGTCACCGCGAGTACCACTCGTCCGACCTGCCGGGAGACCGCCAGGACGTCCTCGAAACCGGGGGAGTCCGCGACAGCGTGGACCAGATGTGCCACGGCCGTGGGAGCGCTGAGGTAGTTGATCACGCGGTCGGACACGGCGATCGCGTCGAGCCAACCGATCCCGGTACCCGAGGCGAGGGTGGCCAGCGCGAGGACGACCGCGGCGACCGCGGCTGCCAGCGCCGTGTCGGTGAGAGCCCGGAGCCCCGGTCGTGCCTCGGCCGGGTCCGCGCGGCGTCGCGACAGGGCGATCCACAGCAGGAACGGGGCCACGATCACCGCGGTCGCCTTGAAGGCCACCGCGATCCCGATCGCGGCGCCCGCCCACGAGGGACGCCCGTCGAGTGCCAGCACCACCGCCCCGACGCAGGCCACGAGCGGGAAGACCTCGTTGTGCAGACCCCCTGCCAGGTGGATCACTGCCAGGGGTGACGCGCACGCGAGCCACACGGCCGCCCCCGCGTCGACTCCGGTGCGGCGGGCCGCCATCACCAGCAGAGCCGTCAGCGCGGCGAGTGCCGCCAACACCAGCAGGCGCAGGATGATGATCCCCACCGCCGGGTGCCCGCCGGACATGCCCACGACGATCCGCATGAGGAGGAGATGGAGCGGGCCGTACGGGGTCGCGGTCGACCGCCAGTCAGGGCTGACCTCGTCCGTGAAGGGGCCGGGGTTCGCCTCGGGGCCGAACTCGTACGGGTCGACCCCTGCCGCGGTCATCGCCCCCTGGGCGAGGTAGGACCAGGCGTCGCGGCTGAACATCGGGACGGCGGGGAGCAACGGGAGCGCCCACAGGGCGGTGGCCCAGACCGCGTCCCGGGTGGGGAGCCGACCGGAGAACGCCCGCGGGCCGAGCGCCAGCCATGCGGTGACCATGAGCACGACGCCGATCCAGCACAGGGCGAGAGCCAGGATGGCACCGTGGCCGAAGGTGAACCCCAGCAGGCCCACGGCCGCCGCGGGGCCGCCGTCCACCGGCAGTGCACCGGCGCCGAACCCGCCGAGGGTCAGCAGGACCGAACCGAGGACCCCGCGCCGGAGGGCGGGGCCGGAGGGACCGGTCAGGGCGGACCGGGCCGAGGTGGCCAGTGAGGTGCTCGCCGCGGTCTCCGGTACGGGGTCCGGGGCCGTCATCACGCGTATCGGCGGGTGGCGGCCTCGGCCAGGTCGCGCAGAGTGTCCCGGCCGTGGTCGCTCACCGCGTCGGAGCCGATCGCGTCCAGGGCCCGCACGGTGAGGGAGTCGATCTCCGCCTCGACTGAGGCGACCGCTCCCGAGTCGACGAGAACGCGGCGGGCCCGTTCGAGCTCGGCGGGGTCGAGATCCGTGCCCAGCACGGCGAGCAGGAAGTCCGCGTCCCCCGTCGGTGCCAGGGCCAGGCCCCGGGCCAACAGGAGGGTCCGCTTGCCCTCCCGGAGGTCGTCCCCGGACGGTTTGCCGGTGACCTCGGGATCCCCGTACACCCCGAGCATGTCGTCGCGGAGCTGGAAGGCCTGACCCACCGCCACGCCGAATTCCCGCAGTGCCGCGACGGTGTCGTCGCCGGCCCCGGCCAGTTCGGCGCCGATGTGGAGTGGACGCTCGACCGTGTATGCCGCGGTCTTGAAGCGGTTGACCCGGGTGGGCGTCAGCTCGTCCGTCGCGCCGGAGGACTCGGCGAGGATGTCGAGCATCTGGCCGGAGAGCACCTCGGTCTTCATCGCGTACCAGGGACCGAGCGCGCGTCCGAGCGCGTCGGGAGCGACACCCGAGGTCACGAACATCTCGTCCGCCCAGGTCAGGGCCAGGTCGCCGACCAGTATCGCCTGGGATACGCCGTACCGTGCGGGGTCCCCGGCCCACCCGTGCTCCCGGTGCGCCGCCTCGACGGAGCGGTGGACCGTCGGTCGACCACGGCGGGTGTCGGAGGCGTCGACTATGTCGTCGTGGATCAGGGCGCACGCCTGGATCAGCTCGAGTGCGGCGCATGCGGTGACGATCTCGTCAGGGGCGATCGCGTCGGCGGAGCTCGCCGCCGACCAGCCCGCCAGACCGAACCGGGGCCGCATCCGTTTGCCACCGGTCAGGACGAAGTCGGAGAGCAGGCCTGCCAGGGCGTCCACCCGCTCGTCGACCCCGGCCACGACCCGGCGTCGTCCGTCGAGGTGGTGGCGGAGGGCCCCGAGCACCCGGTCTCCGTCGCCTGGACGAGTCGCCGTGACCACGGTCACCATCCCTTCCGGGCGTCGGAGTCCGGCGCCCTCGCTCCGTGTGATCCTAGTCGCCGGGTGGAGGTCGGCACCGACGCGTGTCGGGCTACCCTGGTCCGGTGACCCAGCTACCCGAACCCGAGCCAGTGGGCGGCGACCGGCACCCGAGCATCGTGGAGCGGATCGCCGTGTCGACCACCCCCAGGGTGCCGTTCTCCGTCGAGTTCTACCCGCCCCGCGACGAGGCCGCGGAGGACCGTCTGTGGCGCGCGGCCTCCGTGTTCTCCGAACTCGGAGCGGCCTTCGTCTCCGTCACCTACGGGGCCGGCGGGTCGACCCGCGACCGTACGGTCCGGGTGGTGGAGCGCGTGGTGCGCGAGACGGATCTGGTCCCGATCGCCCATCTCACCGCGGTGGGGCACACGATCGCGGAACTGCGCGAGATGATTCAGATGTACGCCGACGTCGGGGTCTCCAACATCCTGGCGCTCCGCGGGGACCCGCCCGGGGACCCGCTGGGCGACTGGACTCCGCATCCCGAGGGACTGCACTACGCCGAGGAGCTCGTCCGGCTGATCCACGAGGTCGGGGACTTCCACGTGGGCGTCGCCTCGTTCCCGGAGGGACACTACCGGGCACGTGACCTCGACCACGACACGGAGATCCTGCTCAACAAGCTCAGGGCCGGCGCCGAGTACTCGATCACTCAGATGTTCTGGGACGTGGAGCACTACCTGCGCCTACGGGACCGCGTTGCGGCGGCGGACCCGGAGGCGGCCGCCAAGCCGATCATCCCCGGGTTGATGCCCGTCACGAGCCTGCGGCAGGTCAAGCGCATGGTCGAGCTGTCGGGGTGCGCGCTGCCCGACGGGTTGTCCGAACGACTGCGGTCAGCGGCGGGGGACGGGCCCGAGGAGAACCGCGCCGCGGTCCGCGAGGTGGGGATCGGGTTCGCCACCGAACTGTGTGAACGTCTGATCGGCGAGGGCGTGCCGTGCCTGCACTTCAACACCCTGAACTTCTCGCGGGCCACCCACGAGGTGTTGACCAATCTGTCGATGGTGCCGTCCTCGGGGGTCGGGGCGAGCAGGGCCTGACGCGGGCGGACCGGTACCGAACCGCGCCTGCGCGTGCGTTCAGCGGGTGAGCCGGTCCGCCCGCGCCCGCGAGGTTCGGGCGGCGAGGACCGTCCCGATGGACACCAGGAGCGCGGCCCCGATCCCGACGATCATCCACACCGCGAAGCCCCGTGCGGCCGGGTCGGGGTAGGACGATGACGCCTGCATCCGGGTGATGGATCCGGGCGCGGGGGTCCAGCTCACCGAGTTCCCTCCACCGGGCGTGCCGTTGGATTCGCTGATGCGGTTGGGGAACGTGAGGTCCACCCGGGTGGTGGCGGACTCCGTCCGGTCCGCGGGGACGCCGGACAGGTCCACCGAGCCGGTGAAGGAGACCGTGTCGCCGCTTCGCCGGAAACCCATCGTGTACGGACGGGCCCCCTCGACCTCGATCGCGAGCGACAGTGCATCCACCTCGGCGAACGTCAGCTGCGTGAAGTAGATCTCCCTGCCGGTGAAGCCGTCCGCGGAGTAGGCCGTGATCCTCACCTTCTGCTCCAGACCGGACGGGGTGGTCAGCCGGTCGAGAGCGGCCGTCTGCGCGGGGTTGTCTCCGGCCACGAGGATCCGACCCGAGACCGTGTCATCCTTGCGCACGCTCATCTGGGCGTTCAGCTGGAGGCAACCGGTGAGGACGAACAGCATCGTCACCAGGGCGGTCACACCCAGTAGTCGTCGCTTCGCGCTGGGCCCCGGGGCCGCCACGGGTCCGGTCGCGGTGGTGCTGGGTCCTGTCACGATCGTCATTGTGCCCGTGTGCGTCGCCGACGCCGCGTCGACGTGCCGAGTCGACGACCGACGAGTCGGGCCACAGTCCGACCACTGGTGCCGATGACCCCTCCTCCCGGGTGGGTCGAGGCGCCCGTGAGGAAGACGCCGTCCGCACCGGGGACGGTGTGGTCGGCCAGATCCGGGTGGGGGCGCATGGGGAGCATCTGGTCGAGGGACATCTCCACGTGCATGACGTTGCCCCCGATCAACCCGAGTTCGGTCTCCAGGTCCTCCGGGGTCTGGACGTGCCGGTGGACGATCGAGTCACTCAACCCGGGAGCGAAGCGTTCGGCGGCCGCGATGATCCGGTCCGCCTCGCCCGGGCCGGCCTCGGACCAGGATCGGCCGTCGGCCAGGTGACGGGGGTGCCACTGCGACCACAGTGTCAGCTCGTGGCGGCCCGCCGGGGCGAGCGAGGGGTCGAGCGAGCTGAAACTCATGGCGAGGACGGCGGGGTCCGCGTCGAGTCCGCCGGCGGCCGCGACACCGTAGCGGTGGTCCAGCCGGCGACGGTCGGTCACGAGTAGTTGCAACCCGCGCGCACTGGTGGCCGTGGGCACACCCGGGTACCGCGGCAGATCGGTCGTGCCGAGGCGGACGACCATCCCCAGTCCGAACCCCGGACGGATCCGGCGGCGCCAGGCGTCGAGCCGCGCGGCGGGGAGGTCCCGGGAGAGGAGATCGAGGGTGGTGTGGACGTGACAGGCGGCGACGACGACGGAGCAGTACAGCGACGGTCCCGCCTCGGTGTCGACCCGCCAACCGTCGCCCGATCGGCGGATCGCGGTGGCGCCGGACCCCGCCGTGACCGAACCGCCTCCGGCTCGGACCGCGGACACCAGCGCTTCCGCGAGGGCGCCCGACCCGCCGACGGCGCGGCCGGGAGGGGTCCGGTGCATCAGGGCCGCGAAGCCGATCATCGGCGCGGTGCCCGGATGGGACATCGGCGGGCCGGACTGGGCGCCGAACCAGGACAGCGCGGCCTTGAGCCTCTCCGAGTCGAAGGTGGCGTCGAGCAGCGCGTCGCCGGAGGACAGAAAGGTCTGGACGGTGCCGAAGGGATCCCGGAGATCCTCCTTGCCGAGGAACGCCGAGCCCAGGCCGGCGGCTGTGGGGCGCACACCGAAGCCCTTCATCATCCGCCCGGCCAGGACGTCCCATCGGCGGACGAATCCACGGTAGGCGTCCGCGTCGGCCTCACCGCAGGCCGCGGCGATACTGGCGCAGGTGGCGTCGAGGTCGTGTCGGAAGACGATCGGCGGCTCGTCGCTGCCCGGCGGGGCGGGAGCGAACCCCCACGGGTCGCAGTCCACGTACCGCAGTCCGTGGGCGGCCAGGTTCAGTTCCTCCGGGATCCCGGTGTGTCGGATCATCAGGTGAGCCGACGACCCACGATCCGTGCGGTGCCCGGGATAGCGCTCGACCGTCGAGGTGGCACCGCCCAGGACCGTGTCCTTCTCCACCACGTGCACGTCCAACCCGGAGCGGGCGAGATAGGCGGCGCAGATCAGGCCGTTGTGGCCTGAACCGATCACCACTACGTCATGCCGGTTGGTCACGAGGGCCTCTCGAGTGGGGTGAGGGGGAGCGGACGCGAGAGTACGGCGAACGGCCTGGCATCGCCTTCGAACCTGTACGAGCGGAGCACGTCCGTGAACCCCATGGACCTGTACAGTCGCCACGCTCCGTTGGCCTCGTCGTCGACCTCGGGGGTCGACAGGAGCACGGATTCCTCCGTGCGACCGGACAGGAAACTCCGGAGCAGGCCCGTTCCTATACCGCGTCCCTGGTAGCGGGGTGACACGTGCAGCTCCGTCAGCTCGACGTAGTCCGCGGGCAACTCCGTGTCCTGTTCGCGCAACCCCCGTGCGACCTGTTCGTACCACCACTGGCCGGGAGCGCCCCGGTAGCCGTAACAGATCGCGACCAGGGGGCCACGGGCGTGCCCCAACAGTCGACGACGGGGCGCCTCGAAGGCGGCGACCCCCGACCACCCGTCCCGGTGGCTGTGCTCGATCCACGCCGGGGCGCGCGACCGGATCACCTGGGGTGGATAGGCCATGGCGTCGACGTAGACACCGAGCGCCTCCGGCAGTCGGTCACGGAATTCCCCGGCGTCCAGGCGGGTGATCACGGTGTCCATCCACCCCATCTCATCACGTGTGGGCGTTCGCGACCGCGAGTTGTGTCGGACCCCGCCGATAGCGTGCGGGCAGAAGGGGAGGTGCAGCGGAGATGGGATCGAGAATCATGGGACGGGCACCGGGCGGGGGTGCTGTGGGATCCCTCGGACGGGCGGGACGTGCCGAACTGCACCGTGGGCGTGCGGTGGCCGCCCCCTCACCTGCCGAACGGTTCCTCGAGTCCTACCGGGCCGCGCGATCCGCGGCAGCGGCTCTGCTGTCACCGGGCCCGCGTCGACGCGGACCGTCCGATGTGTGGCACCGACTCGCGGCAGAGGTACCCGAGCTGGGGGAATGGGCCACTGCGTTCGGCGGGTACTCGTCTCTTGCCGCAGCGGTCGAGGACGGGCTTCCCCGCACCGTGACACCCCGGATGGCGGACGATTTCCTCTGGGCCGTCGGGCGGTTCCTCGACCTGGTGGACGAGCGGCTGGGGGTCCTGGGACCTGCCGCGTGAGAGCGGGGGCCACATACGGGCCGACCTTCCGGCACATCCGCAGCAATCTCGGTGGTCACCGCCGCCTCGCGCTCGTATGATGGGGGGAACCCTTGACCGGCTGATTTCCCGTAGACGGTCGACGTCACACGGCCGAGCCGGCCGCGCTCGTAACCGCGAGCATCTGAAGGAGGTCGAAGTGCCCCTGTCCGAGCACGAGCAGCGCATGCTCGACGAGATCGAGAACGCGCTCTATGCCGACGACCCCAAGTTCGCGTCGTCCGTTAGAAAGACCAGCGGGCCCGGTGGTCGACGTCCCGCCGGTCTTGTGGTGGTCCTCGGCCTCGTCGGGGTGGCGCTCCTCGTGGGAGGGCTGGCACTGGACTTCAAGCCGGGCGGTTTCCCCGTCCTCAGTCTCGTGGGGTTCCTCGTGATGTTCGCGGCGGGAGTGCTCGCCATGCGCTCGGCGCCGTCCAAGCGCTCGTCGGGTGGCACTACAGGGAGCGGCTCACGGGTGCCCGGCGCCGGGCGGACCTCACCCAAGGCCGCCGACGGCCGTAGCTATTCATCCCGCATGGAGGACCGCTTCCGCCGTCGCTTCGAGCAGTAGCCACGCAGCACCGATCACGTTCCGGGAGGGGCGAGCGCACCAGCGCTCGCCCCTCCCGCCTATTTGCGGGGGTTCAGGACGCCACGGGTTCAGGACGCCACGGGTTCAGGACGCCAGGGGTTCAGGACGCCACAGGGTCGGGACGAGACGGTGCAGACGTGTTCCGCCACGAGTCCCCCCGCCTCTCCACTTCGCCCCACCCAAAGTCCACACACCACCCCATTCGTACGAAACCGTCACATCAGCACCACCTGTGCCGCCTGGATTGCCGATCCGGACCGGGTCCCATGCGCAGGCGATCGGCGGTCCGCAGCCCATTTGAGGCGTGTGAACTGCATTGATGTAACACGGTGGGGCGAAGTGGGGCGCAGACCTTGTTTGTGGGGCGTTGTGGGGTACAGTGGGGGACGCAAGGAGCTCGAAGGGGCCTGAACCCAGGAGGTGGCGGGTGACCGACACCGACCCCGCCGACTCCGGGCGTGAACGAGCCTTTGTCGGGTACGGGACCCACCGTCCCAAGCTCGACGACAAGGGGCGGCTGACGATCCCCGCCAGATTCAGGTCAGGCCTGGCGGACGGGGTGGTCGTGTGTGGGTGGTTCACCAACACGCTCTCGGTCTTCCCGGAGGACGAGTTCGACGCGCTGGTCAGAAAGGTCCGGCCGACCGCCAACCTCAGCGAGAGGCATATGGCGTTCTTCCGGCTCCTGGTGAGCGGTGCGGAAGTGCAACAACTCGATTCACAGGGGCGGGTATCCATCCCGGTGAGTCAGCGGAACTACGCCGGTCTCGACAAGGACTGCGTCGTCAATGGTCTCGGGGAGCGTCTCGAGGTCTGGGACGCGGAGGCCTGGGACCGCTACAGCGCGGCGAACCTACCCGTGTTCTCCGAGATGGAGGGCACTTCCCTGGGGATCGAGTTCTGACCCCCGGGCCGGACGAGAACTTCAGCACGACAGCACGACGGACGGAGCCCCCCGGCCCCTGCCCGGCACCACCCTGACGTACTTCCCCAACGCCAGGTGGGTACCGGACGGGGACCAGGGGGCTCCACCACAACCGGAGCAGCACCGACGACATCCGGACGCGAGGGAGGCGAGATGGCAGACGAGCCCGACGCCGACCGCGCGGCGGCGCGATCAGGACACATCCCCGTCTTCCTCGACCGCACCATCGAACTCTTCCGGCCGGTCATCGAGGCCGCGGATGCCCAGGGGCGTCGTCCGGTTATCGTGGACGGCACGTTGGGGTTGGGTGGCCACTCCTCCCATCTCCTCGCCGAGTTCGACGATCTGCGGGTGCTCGGAGTGGACCGCGATCCGGCGGCCCTGGAGATGGCCACCCGGCGTCTCACCGCATTCCGGGACCGCTTCACGCCCGTCCACGCCCGTTTCGACGACTTCGACCTCATCGTGGACAGTCTTCCCACCGATGCCCGGGATGAGTCCGGTCCGGCGATCGACGGTGTTCTCCTAGACTTCGGAGTCTCCTCGATGCAGCTCGACGTGCCCGAGCGCGGGTTCGCCTATTCGGTCGATTCCCCCTTGGACATGAGGATGGACCCCACCACGGGTCCGACCGCGGCCGACATCCTGGCGGACTACACGCGTGACGACCTCGCCAGGATCTTCCGGGTCTACGGAGAGGAGCGGTTCGCCCGCCAGATCGCCTCCGCGATCGTGCGCCGTCGGGACACCGATCCGATCGCGTCCAGCGCCCAGCTGGTCGAGCTGCTCTACGACACCATCCCGCAGGGTGCCCGGCGGACCGGCGGCCACCCCGGCAAGCGCGTGTTCCAGGCGTTGCGCATCGAGGTCAACGCCGAGCTCGAGGCGGTGAGCAGCGCCGTGCCCGGGTACCTCGACCTGTTGCGTGAGGGCGGGCGGGCGGTGTTCATGGCCTATCACTCGCTCGAGGACAAGATCGTCAAGCGGGAGCTGACCACGCGGATCGCCTCGCGCACCCCGCCCGGGCTGCCGGTGGAACTCCCCGGTCACGGGCCGGAGTTCGAGGCCGTGACCCGCGGAGCGGAGAAGGCCTCACAGACCGAGATCGACCACAACCCGCGCTCGGCCTCGGTCCGGGTGCGATGCGTCCGGCGTATCGACGGGAGAACCCCATGACGAGCACGATCGACACGCCAGGCTCCGAAGACGGTCTCGGCACCGGGCCCGGGACCACCACCGAGACGCCCCCGCCGGCGACCGGTGTCGGTGCCGTCGGTCTACGTCGGAAGCCGGTCACGCGCTCGGTCCGCGGCCGACGCACGGTGGTCGTGCCCGCGGAACGACTGAGCCCTGCCGAGCTGGCGGGGAGGATCCCCTTCGTCGTCGTCATGCTCCTCCTCATCGGTACCGGTGTGGGCGGCACCCTCCTGTTGTCGGCCCAGACCACCCAGGACACCTACGACCTCAAGAACGCGCGCGACGCCAACGTGGAGCTCGTCGAACGTATGGAAGCGCTGCAGGCCTCCAACGAGCGAGCCCGCTCGGCGGAGGTCCTGGCGCAGCGCGCCGAGAAGCTCGGGATGGTCGGAGTCGCCAGCGCCCCGATCCTGACCAGGGGCTCGGACGGTGTGATCCAGGTGGTCGGCGATCCCGAGGCCCAGCTCGGCGCGCCGATCGAACCACTGCAACCCGCTCCGGTAGCGTCCGGCTCGTCGAGGTCGCCTGACCGGGGCGGATTCGACGCACCGCCCGCGCAGGCTCCCCAGGACAGGACCCCGCGCGGGGTCGCCCCCGTCCCGTATCCGCCTCTCGCCGGCCGCCCGACCCCGGTGGCGCCGCCGGCCCCACTGGACGCGCCCGTTCCCCCGGCTCCCGCCGGGGACTCAGCGCCCGAACCACCTGCGCCCGAACCACCTGCACCCGAACGAGCTTCGCCCGCGCTCCCGCCGGGCGGCGACCCCGCGACGCTCGCCCCGGTGCCCGGCCCGCTCAT
Source organism: Dietzia sp. PP-33 (assembly GCF_033790845.1). NCBI lineage: Bacteria > Bacillati > Actinomycetota > Actinomycetes > Mycobacteriales > Dietziaceae > Dietzia > Dietzia sp. PP-33. The sequence goes on along the minus strand of NZ_JAMYEI010000005.1, from coordinate 196,632 downwards.
GATGACGAACTGATCTGCGAAAGGCCCCCTCGATGACCGATCGACGCACCCCGGGAAAGGGACCCCGGGTCCCCTCGGGGGCCACTCGCGGCACCCGGCCGGGTGAGGGACGGCCACCCACCCGCTCCGGCCGGGTCCTCACCGCCGCCTCGAGCGACCGGCGGTTCACCTGGATGCGCTCCGCCTTCGTCGTGATCATGGTGATCGCTCTGGTCAAGCTCCTGTGGGTGCAGACGATCGGCGGGACCGAACTCGCGGCGCGGGCCGAGAGTCAACGTCAGGTCCACCAGGTGCTGCCCGCCACCCGGGGCGCCATCGTCGACCTCGACGGCGACCCCATCGCGTTCACCCGTGAGGCCCGGGATCTGTCCATCCAGCCCCTGGTCGAGGAGCGCAATGCTCAGGCACGCAAGGAACTCGACCGCACCAAACCCACCTGGGAGGAGCTGGTCGAGGAGATCGCGGACGAGTTCGAGTCCGTACTCGGGGACGCGGTCGACCGCGACGAGATCGAGGCCAAGCTCACCTCCGAGGGTGGTTTCACCTATCTCGTCCGCAACGTCGACGTCACCCAGGCCAACGCGATCACCAAGAAGTTCCCCATGATCGGCGCGGAGCGCGTGGACATCCGCGAGTACCCGGGGGGAGCACTCGCCGCGAACGTGGTGGGCGCGACGTCGAAGAGCGACGACGGCACGCTCATCGGGCTCCAGGGGATCGAGGCGGCCTTCAACGACCAACTCGACGGCGAGGACGGCCGTCAGACCTTCGACAGGGCGCAGGACGACACGGTCATCCCGGGAACCCTGCGTAACGTCACCACGCCGCGCAACGGTGACACGATCCGTCTCACCCTCGACGCGGACCTGCAATGGCACGTCCAGAAGGCTGTGCAGTCCGCCAAGGACACCTCCGGGGCGCAGAACGCGTCGGCGGTGGTGTTGGACGCCCAGACCGGCGAGGTCAGGGCGATGGCCAATGACAACACCTTCAACCCCTCAGTGGGGATCGGTGCGGAGCTCGAGCGGGGGGCCGACCTCGGGAACCCGGCGATCACCTCGCCGTTCGAACCCGGATCGGTGAACAAGATCGTCACGGCCTCGGCCGCGATCGAGGCGGGTCTGACCGACCCCGGGGAGGTCCACTCCGTCGACGGCAGCATCAGCATGGAGGGGGTGACCGTCTCCGACGCGTGGCAGCACGGGCCCACGCCCTATACGACCACCGGCATCTTCGGTAAGTCCTCCAACGTGGGGACCCTCATGCTGGCCCAGCGGGTAGGCAAGGCGCCGTATTCCGAGTACCTGGAGAAGTTCGGGCTCGGGCAGCGCTCCGGTATCGAACTCGCCGGTGAATCCGCCGGGTTGGTCCCCGATCTGGAGAACTGGCAGGGCGGGACCTTCGCCAACCTGCCCATCGGGCAGGGCCTGTCCATGACCACCCTGCAGATGGCGGGGATCTACCAGACGATCGCCAACGACGGTGTCCGGGTGCCGCCCCGGATCGTCGCCGAGCGGGTGGGCCCGGACGGTCAGTCGCACGTGGCGGACCGACCGGAGGGAGAGCGCGTGGTGAGCGAACAGACCGCTCGCACGGTGCGCGACATGTTCCGCTCCGTGGTGCAGTCGGGTCCCGGGGCACAGACCGGTACCGGCCCGCAGGCCGCGGTCGCCGGCTACCAGATCAGCGGGAAGACCGGAACGGCACAGCAGATCGACCCGGGATGTTCCTGCTACTCGAACTCGCGGTACTGGATCACCTTCTCGGGGATCCTGCCGGCCGACGATCCGCGGTACGTGATCGCGATCATGCTCGACGCCCCCCAGCGCGGAGCGCTCGGCGCGTCCGCCGCGCCGCTGTTCCACGACATCGCCTCCTGGCTGGTCAACCGGGACAACATCCCGCCGTCCGCCCCTGCGCCGGACCTGGTCCTGCAGGCGCGGTGACCGGCGCCCGGCAGGGTAGCGTGTAGCGGGTTCACGGGAGGTCACGGACAACGAGAGGCGGGTCGAGGACAGGCGATGACGACAGCGGCACAGCTGGCGGACAGGGTGCGGGCCACCCTCCTCGGCGACAGGGCGGCTGCCCACACCGACCTGACCGGAGCGACCATTCGCGCCCAGGACGCCGGTCCCGGCGTACTCTTCGCGGCACTGCCCGGCACCAGGATCCACGGCGCCTCGTTCAGTGCGACCGCACTCGACTCGGGGGCCGCGGCCGTGCTGACCGATGTCGACGGTCTGGAGCTGATGGGGTCCCTCGTCGAGCGCGTCCCGGTCCTCGTCCACCCCGAACCGCGCTCCGTCCTGGGCGCCGTCTCGGCGGCGGTCGCCGGGGACCCGTCATCGGTGTTGGATGTCGTGGGCATCACCGGCACCTCGGGAAAGACCACGACCTCGTACCTGGTGGAGGCGGCCCTCGAGGGGTGCGGCCTCGCGGCCGGGATCATCGGTACGACGGGCAGCCGTGTGCACGGACGGTCCCTGCCCAGCAGTCTCACCACCCCCGAGGCCCCCGAGTTCCAGGCGCTGCTGGGAGTGATGCGCGCCGAGGGCGCGCGCGCCGTGGCCGCCGAGGTCTCGAGCCACGCGCTGCGGCTCGGACGGGTGGACGGGACACGGTTCGCCGTCGGTGCCTTCCTCAACCTCTCGCAGGACCACCTGGACTTCCACCCGAGTATGGAGGACTACTTCCGCGCGAAGAGCCGACTCTTCGACGCCGCGGCGGACCCGGGTTCGGCGGTGCGGCCGGCGACGAGGGCCGTCATCGTGGTCGACGACGAGTGGGGTCGGCGGCTGCTGGACTCCCGACCCGACGCGGTGACGGTCTCGGCCGAGCCGGACGGGGAGGCCGACTGGACGGCGGGGGAGTCCACGACCACCGAGCAGGGGACCCAGACCTTCACCGCCCACGGGCCGGACGGCGCGGTGGTCGATGTGGAACTGCCGCTGCTCGGCCGCTTCAACGTCGCCAACGCTCTGGTCGCGCTGGCCGTGGTCGACGCCCTGGGGGAGGACGTCAGGTCCGCGGGGGCCGGTCTCGCGGACGTGCGGGTCCCGGGACGACTGGAGCCGGTGGTGCGGGGCCAGGACTTCCGGGTCCTCGTGGACTACGCACACAAGCCCGGCGCGGTCGCCGCGGTGCTCCGTTCCGTGCGCGCCCAGACCCGGGGGCGGGTGGCGGTCGTGCTGGGTGCGGGCGGGGACAGGGACCCGGGCAAGCGTCCGCTCATGGGCGCCGCCGCGGCGGAGGTCGCCGACCTGGTGGTGGTGACCGACGACAACCCGCGTGGCGAGGACCCCGCCGCGATCCGTGCCGCCGTCCGCGCCGGCGCGGACGGCGCGGCGACCGGGGGGACCCGTATCGAGGAGATCGGGGACCGGGGAGCGGCGATCGCCGCGGCGATCGACTGGGCACGCCCGGGCGACGTGATCGTGATCGCGGGGAAGGGGCACGAGACCGGGCAGGAGATCGACGGTTCGGTCTTCCCCTTCGACGACCGGGCCCGCGCGGCAGAAGAGCTCATCAGACGCCTGGAATACACCGGGTCAGCAGGCCAGACGGAGGACAGTACGTCATGATCGACCTCACCCTCGGCGAGATCGCCCGGATCGTCGGCGGTCGGGTGGTCGGAGGCGACCCCGCGACCGTCGTGACCGGATCCGTCGAGTTCGACTCCCGGCGCCTCGAGGACGCCGGCCTGTTCCTCGCCCTTCCCGGCGAGCGGGTCGACGGCCACGATTTCGTCGCCCGCGCACTCGAAGCGGGTGCCGCGGCCGCGCTGGTCGCCCGCGAGGTCACCGGGGTCCCCGCCGGTGTGGGAGCGCAGATCGTGGTGCCGCCCGTCGACCCACGCGAGACCAACGCGATGGCCCTGACCGCCGATTCCGACGGCTCCGGTGCGGCCGTGCTCGCGGCCCTCGGCTCCCTGGCGCGCGCCAGCGTGGACAGGCTCGTCGCCGATCACGGGCTCGTCGTGGTCGGGATCACGGGCTCGTCCGGCAAGACCAGCACCAAGGATCTCGTGGGCGCGGTGCTCTCGGCCGCCGGGACCGTCGTCGCCCCTCCGGGCTCGTTCAACAACGAGATCGGACACCCCTGGACCGCGTTGCGCGCCGACGAGTCCACGGACTTCCTGGTCCTCGAACTGAGCGCCCGTGCCCCCGGCAACATCAGCGAACTGGCGGCCATCGCCCCACCGAGGATCGGGGTGGTCCTCAACGTGGGCACCGCCCACCTGGGCGAGTTCGGGTCGCGGGACATCATCGCCGCGACGAAGGGCGAGCTGGTCGAGGCGCTCCCGGACGCGGCCCACGGAGGGGTCGCGATACTCAACGTCGACGACGACCGGGTCCTGGCCATGGCCACCCGGACGTCCGCCGAGGTCGTGACGGTGGGACTGGGCGGATCCGCCGATGTCCGCGCGGAGAACGTGACGCTCGACGACGAGGTCCGGTCCTCCTTCCGACTGGTCACACCCGGTGGCGCGGCCGACGTGGCGCTGCGTGTCCACGGCGAGCACCAGGTGGGCAACGCCCTCTCGGCCGCCGCCGTCGGTATGGCCTGTGGCATGGACGTGGACGCGATCGCCGCCGCGCTCGGAACGGCCCGGGCCGCCTCCGCGCGGCGGATGGACGTCCGGGTCACCGCGGACGGTGTCACCGTGATCAACGACTCCTACAACGCCAACCCGGACTCGATGCGCGCCGCGCTCAAGTCCCTGGCACTCATGGCGCGGGCGGGTGGAGGTCATCGCCGGACCTGGGCGGTCCTGGGGGAGATGGCCGAACTCGGTGAGGACTCCGTGACCGAGCACGACCTGATAGGACGTTTCCTGGTGCGTCTGGACGTCTCCCAACTGGTGGTGGTCGGAACGGGCCGCCCGCAGCGCGCCCTGTTCCAGGGGGCGGTGCAGGAGGGGTCGTGGGGCAGCGAGGCGGAACACGTCGAGTCCGTCGACCAGGCGATGGCCGTCCTCGACGACCGTGTCGAACCCGGTGACGTGGTGCTGGTCAAGGCCTCGTCGGCCGTCGGATTGTGGAGTGTCGCGGAGCATCTGCTCGCGGCGCGCGGTGAGGGGAAGTCCGAATGACCCAGATCATGATCGCCGGCATCGTGGCGTTCGTCGTGAGCATCTTCCTCACCCCGTTGTTGATCATCTACTTCCGTCGCCACGGCTTCGGCCAGGAGATCCGCCTGGAGGGACCGCAGTCCCACATGAGCAAGCGCGGGACCCCGAACATGGGCGGGGTCGGGATCCTCGCCGCGGTGTGGCTCGGTTACCTGGTGGCCGGGCTGGTCGGCCAGCTGACGGTGGGGGGCGGGGGGTTCACCGCCTCCGGCCTGCTCATCCTCGGTCTGGCCACCGCGCTCGCGCTGGTCGGGATGATCGACGACGGCCTCAAGGTGTTCAAACGGCACAACAAGGGCCTGGGCATCCTGTCCAAGACCGTCGGGCAGGTCCTGGCCGCCCTGGCGTTCGGCATCCTGGTCCTGGGATTCCGCAACGACGACGGGCTCACGCCGGCCAGCAGGTCGTTGAGCTACCTGCGGGACTTCGTCGCGGTGACCTTCCCGGTGGCCGTCTTCCTCGTCTTCATCGTGCTGCTGGTCTACGGCTGGTCCAACGCGGTCAACTTCACCGACGGCCTCGACGGGCTCGCCGCCGGCTCCATGGCGATGGTCATGGGCACCTACGTGGTGTTCAGCTTCTGGCAGTTCCGCTACTCGTGCTTCTCCACGGCCGAGGGGGTGGATCTGTCCGGGTGTTACCAGGTCCGCGATCCGCTCGACATCGCGGTGGTCTGCTCGGCCGCGCTCGGGGCGTGCCTGGGCTTCCTGTGGTGGAACGCCGCGCCGGCCAAGATCTTCATGGGCGACACGGGCTCGATGTTCCTGGGCGGCATCGTCGCCGGCGTCTCCGTGGTCTCCCGCACCGAGCTCCTGATGGTGGTCGTCGGCGCGGTCTTCGTGATCGAGTTCGTCTCGGTGCTCATCCAGGTCGTCGCGTTCCGCACCACCGGCCGTCGACCGTTCCGGATGACGCCGATCCACCACCACTTCGAGAACGGCGGCTGGGCCGAGACCACGGTGACCATCCGGTTCTGGCTCCTGGTGGCCATCTCCTGTGGCCTGGCGATCGCGCTGTTCTACGCCGACTGGCTCTCGAGCTCGACGGGATGAGGGACGTGACACGGTCGGAGACGGCGCGGGCCGGAGCGGCCCGGCAGGGCGTGGACATTCCCGGGCTGGACGGCGCCCGGGTGCTGGTTCTCGGCGCCGGGGTGTCCGGCCCCGGTGCGGTCCGGATCCTGTGCGCACTCGGCGCCGAGCCCGTGGTGGCCGACGCGCGACCGGAGGCCGTCGATCGCCTGCGGGAGTCCCTCCCGGACGGCGTGCAGTGCGTGGGCGTGGGTCTCGACCGCGCCGCGGAGCTGATCGGTGCCACCGGTGCCGGAGGCGTCGACCTGGTGGTGACCAGCCCCGGGTGGCGGCCGGACTCCCCGTTGCTGCGCGCGGCCGCCGAGGCGGGCCTCGAGGTGTGGGGCGACGTCGAACTGGCCTGGCGTGCCGACTCGGCGGAGGTGTTCGGACCGAGGCGTACGTGGCTCGCGGTGACCGGCACCAACGGCAAGACCACCACGACCTCGATGCTCGAGGCCATCTGTGTGGAGGCGGGGATGGCGGCCCGGGCGTGCGGGAACATCGGGCTGCCGGTGACCGAGGTGCTGCTCGCCGAGCCGAGGGTGGAGGTCCTCGCGGCCGAACTGTCGAGCTTCCAGCTCCACTGGGCGCCCAGTTGTCGACCCGACGTGGGAGTGGTCCTCAACATCGCGGAGGACCACCTGGACTGGCACGGGTCGATGGAGGCCTACGCGGCGGCCAAGGCGCGGGTCCTCACCGGGCGGGTGGCGGTGGCCGGTGCGGACGACCGGATCGCCGCTCGACTCCTGGCGGATTCGACCGCCGCCACCAGGATCGGTGTGCGACTGGGCCCACCCGGGCCGGGTGAGTTCGGGGTGCTCGACGGAGTCCTCACCGCGCGACCGTCCGGCGACGACGCCGGCCACGGAGAGAACGACGACGAGGTGCGGCTGCTGCCGGCGGTGGACGTCCGCCCGCCCGGCCCCGCGGGCATCCTCGACGCGCTGGCCGCCGCGGCCGTCGCGATGTCGGTGGGCGCGGGGGCGGACCACGTGGCCACCGCGCTCCGCGGATTCACCGCGGGCGCCCACCGCGCCGAGTTCGTCGACACGGTGGAGGGGGTCCGGTTCGTGGACGATTCCAAGGCGACCAACCCCCACGCCGCACGCACCTCCCTGCTGGCCGGGGGGTCGATGGTGTGGCTCGCCGGTGGACTGCTCAAGGGCGCCGACGTGGACCCACTGGTCGCGGAGGTGTCGGAGGTCCTGCGTGGTGTGGTCCTGATGGGTCGCGATCGCGGGCTGATCGCCGAGGCATTGTCCCGACACGCGCCGGGGGTGCCCGTCGTGGAGCTGGCCTCGGGAGACGATGACGGTGCAGCGGCTCCCGACGAGCCGCAGCGGACGATGGACCGCGCGGTCGCCGAGGCCGCACGGATGGCCACCGGAGGCGACACCGTGTTGCTCGCCCCCGCCGCCGCGTCGATGGACATGTTCACCGATTACGGCCACCGCGGGCGCAGCTTCGTGCTCGCCGTGGCCCGGGTTGCCGGGAGGTAGGGCATGGCACAGCAGGAACCCGCTCGCCGGGGCGACGGTCGCGGCGCCCGCGCCGAGCCCGACGCCGGTCCCGACGACCACGCCGGTTCCCGGCCCGACCTGTTGGGCCGCATCGCCGGCCCCCTGGCCGCGATCAACCGAGCCCCACTGACCTCGTATCACGTGGTCATGGTGGTCACCGCTCTCCTCACCGTGATCGGGTTGGGGATGGTGCTGTCGAGCTCCAACGTCCTCGCGTTCTCCGGTGGCGGCACGCCGTTCGACATCTTCCTGCGCCAGGCGGTGTTCGTCGCGATCGGCTGGGTGGGCTTCGTGGTGGCCCTGCGCATGCGGTTCGAGGTGCTCCGGGCGGCCGCGCTGCCGATGCTGCTGGTGTCCATCGGTCTGCTCATCGCCGTCCTGATCCCGGGTGTGGGCATGGAGATCAACGGGTCGCGCAGCTGGATCGATCTCGGGTTCTTCGGGATCCAGCCCGCGGAGATCGCCAAGTTGGCGTTCATCGTCTGGGCGTCCTCGGTGGTGGCCAAGCGGATACGCACCGGGTACTGGCTCGATCTGCTCTTCCCGGCCATCGTGGGGTACGGGGTGGTCGCCGCCCTCGTCGTCGTCGCCCCCGACCTCGGCATGGCCACGGCGGTGACCATCGCCTTCCTGTGCGTGCTGTGGTTCTCCGGGTACCCCACCCGGCACTTCGTGTGGGTGATCGCGTTCGGCACCGTCGTGTTCGGCGTGCTCGCCGTGACGTTCGCCTACCGCTTCGAGCGCATCCGGACGTTCTTCAACACCTTCGTCGGTGACTTCTCCAACCCGCAGGGTTCGGCCTACCAGTCGTATCAGGGGATGCTCTCCCTGGCCGACGGAGGACTGTTCGGGGTGGGTCTGGGCCAGTCCAGTGCCAAGTGGTTCTACCTGCCGGAGGCCACCAACGACTTCATCTTCGCGATCATCGGCGAGGAACTCGGGTGGTTCGGGGCCGCCGTGGTGGTCTCGCTGTACCTGACCCTGGGGTGGGCGGGTATGCGCATCGCGCTGCGGTCGGCCGACCCGTTCCGGCGTCTGCTGGCGGGCACCATCAGCACGACGATCGTCCTCCAGGCGTTCATCAACATCGGGTACGTGGTGGGCCTGCTTCCGGTCACCGGCCTACAGCTGCCCCTCATCTCCAACGGCGGCACCTCGGCGATCGTCACCCTCACGTCTCTGGGGCTGCTCGCCAACTGTGCGCGACACGAGCCCGAGGCGATCTCCGCGATCCTCAGCTCGCCCGAGCGGCGCCGTCGTCGGTGGACCACCCTGCCCGACCCGCGCCCGTACACCCCGGAGCGGCCCGTGCCGGCGTCCGGTACACCCGGGCGGTCGAGCGCCGGAGCCCGGCGCTACGGCGATCCCGTCACCCGGCAGCCGGCGCAGCGGCCGCCCGCCGCACGGCCGTCCACCCCGCCGCGCTCGGGTCAACAGGGCCGCGGGAGGTCCGCACCCGTTCGCGGGGCCGCCCAACCCGCGCCGGTACCCCGGCCCGCGCGTGGCACGCCCGGTGCGCCCGCCTACGAGTCGATGCCGATCCCGGCGGACGCCGCCCGCGACCGCCGCCGCGGGGCCACCGCCATGACCGGCCGCAACGCCCGCCCGGTCCGCGGTCGGGAGGCCGACCGTCGCCAACCGCGACGCCCCGCATCCGAGCCCGGGTCGCGGCAGACGCCGGGCGCGGGCAAGCCCAGCCCGATCCACCGGGGACGCGAGCGATGAGCGCACCACGTTCCGGTGGGCCCTCGGTCCTGGTGGTGGGTGGCGGGACGGCGGGCCACATCGAGCCCGCCCTCGCCGTCGGTGAGGCGGTCACCGCGCTCGACCCCACCGCGCGGGTGACCGCCGTCGGCACCCCCAGGGGTCTGGAGACGGAACTGGTCCCGCGGCGCGGCGTGCCCCTGGAGCTGGTCGATCCCGTGCCACTGCCCCGCCGCGTCGGTGGCGACCTGTTCCGGCTCCCCGCCCGACTGGTGCGCGCGGTGCGGGGCGCCCGCGAGGTGTTGCGCCGGACGGAAGCCGACGTGGTGGTGGGGTTCGGCGGGTACGCCTGTGTCCCCGTGTACCTGGCGGCGGCTCTCACCCGGGGCCGGGTCCCGATCGTGGTCCACGAGGCCAACTCCCGCGCGGGGATGGCGAACAAGGTCGGCGACCGCTTCGCGGTGGCCACGTTGGCGGCGGTCAACGGCTCGGGTCTGGACGCCCGGGTGGTGGGCAACCCGGTCAGGCGGGCCGTGGCCACCCTGGACCGTGCGGCCCTGCGCGCCGAGGCCCGCGCGACCTTCGGGTTGGACCCGGACGCACCGACCGTGCTGGTGGTGGGCGGGTCGCAGGGGGCGCGGTCGCTCAACTCCGCCATGGCCGCCGTCGCCTCGGAGTTCACGCGTTCCGGTGTGGGCGTGCTCCACGCCGTGGGGCCGAAGAACGTGGGGGACGCCCCGCGGGTCGTCGGGGACGGCCCCGCGTACGTGGTGGTGCCGTACCTGGACCGGATGGATCTGGCGTACGCGGCTGCGGACCTGATCCTGTGCCGCTCGGGGGCCATCACCGTGGCGGAGGTGTCCGCGGTCGGGCTCCCCGCGGTGTTCGTCCCGCTCCCGCACGGTAACGGGGAGCAGGCGCTGAACGCCCGTGACCTGGTCGCCGGCGGGGCCGCGTTGCTCGTCGAGGACGCCGCCCTCACCCCGGACTACCTGCGGTCCACGATCCTGCCGCTCGCGCTGGACCCGGACCGCCTGCGGACGATGTCCGCGGCCGCCGTCCACGGCGGCTCACGAGATGCGGCGGAGGTCGTGGCGCGAATCGCGCTCGACGCCGCCGGAAAGGCCAGGCGTTGACCGAGAGCAGCACACCACCAGGAGACACCGCCGGCTCGACCGTGCCCGACGGCCTGACCCGGGTCCACATGATCGGGATCGGCGGCGCGGGGATGTCCGCCGTCGCGCGCATCCTGCTCGACCACGGGGTGGCCGTCTCGGGCAGCGACGCCCGGGACTCCGCCGAGCTACGGACACTCGCCGGCCGAGGTGCGGTGGTCCGCGTGGGCCACGACGCGGCGGCGCTGGACGCGCTCGCCGCGCCGCCGCAGATCGTGGTGGTGTCCAAGGCAGCGATCCCCGCGGACAATCCCGAGCTGGTCGCGGCGAGGGCCGCCGGGATCCCCGTCGTCACCCGATCGCAGGTGCTCGGTCACCTCGCCCGGGCCGGCCGGTCGATCATGGTGTGCGGAACGCACGGCAAGACCTCCACCACATCGATGCTCATCGCGGGGATGCTGGCCGCCGGCGCGGATCCGTCCTTCGCGGTGGGGGGCACCGTGCTGCAGTTCGGCACCAACGCCCGCGGCGGCGCAGACCCCGTGTTCGTGGCCGAGGCCGACGAGTCCGACGGCTCCCTGGTGCACTACGAGCCGGACGTGGTGATCCTCACCAACGCCGAGCCCGACCACCTCGACCACTTCGGCACCGCCGAGGCGTACTTCGAGGTCTTCGACACGTTCCTCGCCCGGATCCCCGAGACCGGTGCGCTCGTGGTGTGCCTCGACGACCCGGGTGCCGTCGAACGCGCCCGTCGCGCGGCCGCCGCGGGGGTCCGCGTGGTGGGGTACCGCACCTCGACCGGGCCCCGCACCGACCTGCCCGTCGGTGGCGAACTCGCGGGAATCGACGTCGACGCGGGCGGGACCCGCGCCGGGCTCACCCTCGACGGGCGGCCCCGCGGGGAGCTCCACGTGGGCACCCCGGGCGAACACATGGCGCTCAACGCGCTCGCCGCGCTGCTGGCCGCACGGGAGATCGGTCCGGACGCCGGGATCGACGTCGACGGCTTCCTCGCCGGTCTGTCCGGGTTCGGGGGAGTGGGGCGCCGGTTCGAACCCAAGGGAACGGCCGTACTCGGTGGCGGGAGGGTGCGGGTCTGGGATGACTACGCGCACCACCCCACCGAGGTCACGGCCGTCCTCGGGGCGGCGCGCGAGATCGTCTCCTCGGACGGGGGACGGCTGATCGCCGTCTTCCAGCCCCACCTGTACTCGCGGACGCGGATCTTCGCCGAGGAGTTCGGGCGGGCCCTGTCCCTCGCGGACGAGGTGGTGGTTCTGGACGTGTACGGCGCCCGCGAGCAGCCCGAGCCTGGTGTCGACGGCGGACTGGTGGCCCGACACGTCACCCGCCCCGTCCACCACGTCCACGACCTCGACGCCGCCCTGGCCGCGGTGTTCGACGTCGCCCGCGCGGGCGACGTCGTCTTCACCCTCGGCGCCGGCGACATCACCACGCTCGGCCCGAGGATCGTGGCCGGGCCCGCGGGCAGCGGGACGGATCCGCGCACGAGGGCCGCGCCGTGACCGACGAGCCGCTCGAGGACCCGGCGGACCGGACGGAGCACACGGTGTCCGACGATCCGGACCGCAGACTCGCCGAGGCCACCCTGCGCCGCTCCGACGAGCGGGTGCGGCACTCCGACCCGGCGGTCCGGGCCACGCTCCGTAGGCGACGTCGCCGCACCAACCGCATCTACATGGGGCTCGGCGTGGCACTGGTGGTCCTGCTGGTGGGGTACGTCGCCCTGTACTTCCTGCCGGTGTTCTCCGTCCGGGATGTGCAGGTGGACGGGATCCGCACCATCCCGGAGGAGGTGGTGACCGAGCGGGCGGCGGTGCCGGCGGGCACCCCGCTGCTGCAGGTGGACACCCACGCGGTGGCCCGCCGGGTCGCCGGTATCCCGAGGGTCGACCAGGTCACGGTCAAGCGGGAGTACCCCTCGACCCTGCGGATCGAGTTGATCGAGCGCACCGCACTCGTCGTGGTGGAGGTCGACGGCGCACAGCACCTGGTCGACGGGCAGGGTATCGACTTCGGTCAGGGGGAGCCGCCGCCCGGCACACCCGTGCTCACCGTGGGAGACGAGGCCCGCGCCGACCTGCCCGGGATCGTCCGGGACCTGGCGACGGTCTTCGCCGAGGTCCGGGGGACCGCGGGCCAGGAGATCGCCGCGGTGGAGGTCGAGACCCCGGCGTCGATCGTGCTCACCCTCGTCGACGGGCGGACCGTGGAGTGGGGATCCGCGGGGCGTGATCACGAGAAGGCGGTCGCTCTGCAGATGGTCCTCGAACAGCCGGGCCAGGTCTGGAACGTGGCCAATCCGGCGTTGCCCGCCTCGCGGTAGACACGACACGCCCGCGAGCCTCGTGGACGTGTGGGGCCGGTGGCCCTACCGTGAGATCCGACGACGGAAACCGCCTCTGACCAGCAACTTTAACCCTCAACTTGAGGGTGAGAGTTCACCGTCGGGGGACTCCGTCGAGACAGCATGCAACCGAGCACGACACCCCCATAGGAAGGCCGGGCCTCGATGAGCTCACCGCACAACTACCTCGCAGTCATCAAGGTCGTCGGAATCGGGGGCGGCGGTGTCAACGCCGTCAACAGGATGATCGACGAGGGTCTCAAGGGTGTCGAGTTCATCGCGGTGAACACGGATGCGCAGGCCCTGCTCATGTCCGATGCCGACGTCAAGCTCGACGTCGGCCGCGAACTGACCCGCGGCCTGGGCGCCGGCGCCGACCCGGAGGTCGGCCGCAAGGCCGCCGAGGACCACAAGGACGAGATCGAGGAGGTCCTCAAGGGGGCGGACATGGTCTTCGTCACGGCCGGCGAGGGCGGCGGCACCGGAACCGGCGGCGCGCCGGTCGTGGCGTCCATCGCGCGCAAGCTCGGCGCGCTGACCGTCGGCGTGGTCACGCGCCCGTTCTCGTTCGAGGGCAAGCGCCGCGGGGGACAGGCCGAGGTGGGCATCGAGGGTCTGCGCGAGGCCTGCGACACCCTCATCGTGATCCCCAACGACCGCCTGCTCCAGCTCGGTGACGCGGGCGTGTCCATGATGGAGGCCTTCAAGACCGCCGACGAGGTCCTCCTCAACGGTGTCCAGGGCATCACCGACCTCATCACCACCCCCGGCGTGATCAACGTGGACTTCGCCGACGTCAAGGGCGTCATGTCCGGTGCGGGCAGCGCCCTCATGGGCATCGGTTCCTCGCGCGGCGAGGGCCGGGCCTACAAGGCCGCCGAGGCCGCCATCAACTCGCCGCTGCTGGAGACGACGATGGAGGGCGCCAAGGGCGTGCTCATGTCGATCGCCGGTGGCAGCGATCTGGGCCTGTTCGAGATCAACGAGGCCGCGACCCTCGTCCAGGAGGAGGCGCACCCCGACGCCAACATCATCTTCGGAACCGTCGTCGACGACTCGCTCGGGGACGAGGTCCGGGTGACCGTGATCGCGGCCGGTTTCGAGGGTGGTTCCCGTCAGGTCACCGCCGGCACGGGACTGTCGCGGCGCGGGCGTCATCACCTCGACGACGACGAGTCGGTCCCCGGCGCCTCGGGGGACACCGGCGGTGCCTCCGGACTCGGATCGACCCCGCTCGACGGCGGCCGTCGCGAGGAGCGGCGCGAGTCGACCCCGGCGCAGTCCGGCGCCGGCTCCGCGGGTTCGCGGCGCCGGGACGAGGACGACGACATCGACGTCCCGCCCTTCATGCGGCACTGAGCGCGGGACATGACCACCCGAGCCACGCGCGGTCCCGGGCGCGTCCGCCGTGTCATCACCAACCGGAGTGGCGGAGCATCCACCGGGGATTTCGCCTCCTTCAACCTCGGCGACCACGTCGGCGACGCCCCGGCCTCGGTGGCCACCAACCGGGCCCGCCTCGCGCGCAGGCTCGGATTGCCGGCCTCGGACGTGGTGTGGATGGACCAGGTCCACGGCACCCGGATCGCACGTGTCACCCGGCCCACGGGGGGAGCGGTCCCGGCCACGGACGGGCTCGTGACCGACCGGCCGGGGCTGGCCCTCGCGGTACTGACCGCCGACTGCGTCCCGGTCCTGGCCGCCGACGAGCAGGCGGGGGTCATCGGCGCGGTCCACGCCGGCCGGGTGGGCGCGGTGGGCGGGATCGTGCCCTCGCTGATCGGGGCCATGACCTCGCTGGGTGCACGTCCCGAACGGATCACCGTCCTGCTCGGGCCGGCCGCGGCGGGGCAGCACTACGAACTCCCCGACGACATGGCGGACGAGGTCGAGACGGCGCTCCCGGGCAGCCGCACCCGGACCGTCGACGGGACAACCGGGGTGGACCTGCGTGCCGGACTCGCTCGCCAACTCGCCGGTCTCGGAGTCGTCCGCGTCGACACCGACCCGCGGTGCACCATCGCCGACGACTCCCTCTTCTCCTATCGGAGGCAGGGTCGCACCGGGCGCCAGGCCAGCGTGATCTGGCGACAGGTCTGACCGTCTGGCGACCGGTCGGGACTCTCCGATAGGTTACGGTCATGTACCGATGTACCTGTCCGGTGGTCGCCGGCCGTGTCTGATCCCCGATCCGAGGAGCTGGCCGCGCGGCTCGCCGAGACCAGGGATCGCCTCGACGCGGCCCTGGCGGCCGCGGGCCGGACCGACGAGGTCGACCTCGTCGTCGTCACGAAGTTTCACCCCGTCGACGACGTGACACGGCTCGCCCGCCTGGGGGTCCGTGACCTGGGGGAGAACCGGGTCCAGGAGGCGGCCGCGAAGGTGGCCGACCTGTCGGCCGCCGAACCCGGACTGGCCGCGGGCGTGCGCTGGAACATGATCGGGCACATCCAGTCCAAGAAGGCCGCCGCCGTGGCCGGATGGGCCGACCGCGTGCACTCGGTGGACTCGGTCAGGGTCGCCGACGGACTGGAGAAGGGCCGCGCCCGGGCTGCGGCCGGGCGGGACGACGCCCCGGTCCTGCCGGTCCTGCTCCAACTGAGCCTGGACGGCGACACCACCCGCGGTGGGGTGACCCGCGAGGACCTCCCGGGCCTCGCCGACCACGTCGCGGCACTGGAGCACTTGCGCCTGGCCGGCCTCATGGTGGTGCCTCCGCTGGAGGGGGCGCCGGCCGCCCACTTCGCCGACGCCGCGGAGGTGGCCCGCGCACTGCGCCGGGACCATCCGGGAGCCGGGCAGTTCTCCGCCGGGATGTCCGGCGATCTGGAGCCCGCGATAGCCGCGGGTTCGACCTGCGTGCGTGTCGGAACGGCGATCCTGGGGCCGCGACCAGTAATTTGAGCAGCAGCATCGTGGGGCCTCTCCCCACGGAGAACGCCCGCGACGAACCGCATCAGGAAGGTCCCCGGAAGATGAGCGCAATCGCCCGGTTCAAGGAGTACTTCGGAATGGCGCCCGTCGCGGCGTACGAGGACGAGTACCTGGACGACTACGACCGCCCGGTCCATCACGACATCCGCGGCTCCCGTGCGCTGCACGAGACCGATGACCTGGGCCCCGTCGCCCGGGATCGTCGCGAGGACTACGGGTACGCCGCCGACCGCTTCGGTGACGAGTCGGTGCCCCGGACCCGCCTGTCGGACCTCGACCCCGTCGAGGACCACGCTCCGGATCGTCGTGGACGCGGTGGACTCGACGAGCCGGCACCGCGCCCCCGTCGCTACCACGCGGCCGAGGCCGGGGCCCGGGCGTCACTGCGGGGTGTGCCCGTGACCCGCGGTTCCGTGGCGCTCGCGCCGGAGGAGGACTTCATCGAGGACGGACTGGTGACCGTGCCCGAGACCGTGGTCGAGCGCCCTCGTGGTTTCGGCGACGGCAAGAGCCTGGGGGAGCACTTCCGCGCCGGGCGCGCCGTGGTGCTGGACCTGTCCACCATGGCCTCCGGGGACGCCCGCCGCATGGTGGACTTCGCCGCCGGACTGGTCTTCGGGCTCGACGGCCGTATGGAGAAGGTGTCCGATCGGGAACGCACCTTCCTGCTCCAGCCCGCCGGGATGGACCTCACCGAGGCGGAGATCCGCGACGCCGTCAGCGGCGCGTTCCGTCGCTGATCCCGCCCCGCCCACCCCGCCTGACCAGGTGCCCGCGACGGAGCGTCGACGAGTGCCAGTAGGGTGATGACGTGCAAGAAATCCTGCTGGTCCTTTACATCATCACCCAGGTCTTCTGGTATCTCCTGCTGGCCAGGATCGTCGTGGAGATGATCGCCTCCTTCTCCCGCGGCTGGAACCCCCGCGGTGTCGTGGCGGTGGTCCTCGAGTGGTTGTTCACCATCACCGACCCACCTGTCAAGGCGCTGCGCAAGGTGATCAAGCCCGTCCGGATAGGTCAGGTATCCCTGGACCTGTCGGTCCTGGTCCTCTTCGTGATCATCATCGTGATCCAGTTGATCCTGCGCATCCTGATGACCAGCGTCGCGTGAGGCGTATCGCGGGCCGCTGGTGACGCGCGGGCCGAATGTGACTAGATTGGCACGCGTTAAGGTAGTAATGAAGTCGTGGGTCCGGTGCGAGAACGCCGGGCCGGCACCCGAGACGACCACGAGGGGTATCCCATGCGCTTGACTCCAGCCGATGTGCACAACGTCGCGTTCTCCAAGCCGCCGATCGGTAAGCGGGGCTATAACGAGGACGAGGTCGACCAGTTCCTGGACCTGGTCGAGGAGGAGCTCGGAAAGCTCGTGGAGGACAACGACGACCTCCGTCAGCGTGTCGAGGAGCTGACCAAGGACCTCGAGAAGGCCCGGAAGGCCCCCGAGAAGTCCGACAAGTCCTCCGGTGACTCCGCGGGCGGTTCGGGTGCCGGCCGCGTCGAGGAGCCGCAGGCCGCCGCACCGGCCGCCCCGGCCGCCCCGGTTCCCACCCCGGCCCCGGCTGCGGCGACGCCGTCCCTCGCCAAGAGCGACGACAGCGGTGCCGCGAACTCGGACACCCACCTACGTGCGGCCCGGGTGCTGGCCATGGCGCAGGAGATGGCCGACCGGCTCACCGGAGAGGCCAAGAAGGAGTCCGACGGGCTCATGGCCAAGGCCCGAGGCGAGTCCGATCGACTGGTCGGTGACGCCAAGTCGCAGTCCGAGAAGATGGTCGGCGACGCCCGCAAGGAGGCCGACAAGATCCTCGGCGAGGCCAAGACGAAGTCGGACGGGATCGTCAAGGACGCCCAGACGCGCTCGGACCAGCAGATCAAGGAGGCGCAGGCCAAGGCCGACGCCCTGCAGGCCGACGCGGAGCGCAAGCACACCGAGATCATGGCCACCATCAACCAGCAGCGTGGCGTGCTCGAAGGTCGGATCGACCAGCTGCGGACGTTCGAGAAGGACTACCGCAACAGGCTCACAAGCTACCTGGAGAACCAGCTCTCCGAACTCGGCAAGACCGGGTCCGCCGCACCCGCCGCCCCGGCGGAGAACGCCGGTGCACCTGAGCAGGGTGCGAAGAAGGACGGCGGCCACCGCGCCGAGTAGTCCCCTCCTGCTCCATTCGTCCGGTCCCCGCCCCTGCCCAGGGTGCGGGGGCCGACGTATATTCAGGGGGTGGGTCCGCCCTCGGGCCGGTTCGCCCCACGACACGCCACCCGGCAGGAGGAACGCATGCTCGTCGCCGCACTCGGACTGACGATCCTCGGGTTCGCCTTCCTCGTGGCCGCCGTGGCCACCGGTCAGATCGGGTGGGCGTGGGCCTGCATCGCGGTGGGAGCCCTCGGGCTCATCCTGCTGGTGGTGGACCTCGTCCGGGGTCGTGGCGCGACCGACAGGTCCGGGCAGGGCCCGTCGGAGGTGGCGGAAGAGGCGGACACCCGCGCCGACGGGTAGCATCACCTGATGTCCGGCTGTGAGCCGGGCGTGCTGTGATCCGGCCATCACCGGGGAGCGCTCGGAAGAACGGCCGGCCCCGTCACGGGACCGGCTCAGTAGAACCGAACCGGGGGAGAACGTCTCACGCCCCCGACCCACGAGTGGGCGTCGCACCGTCGTCGCCAAACGGGGTGGTACCGCGGACGGAACGTGCCAGTCGCGATCCGGATCGTCCCCGAGCGCAGGCCTGTCGGCCCCACGGTTGCCAACTCGTGCGGGCCCCGTACCGCGAGGAGTCCGCCCCCCATGAGCACCGAGCCCATGACCCCCGACACCGTGACCACCGAGACCGCGAACCCCGAGCAGACCGCGACGGGCAGCGCGTACCCGGTTCTCGACCTCACCGGGGGGACCAGCGCACAGTCGCCGTCCTTCCCCGCGCTCGAGGAGTCGGTCCTGGCCCGCTGGGACGCCAGGGACACCTTCAGGGAGTCCGTCCGCAGGCGCGCGGACGACGAGGAGTACGTCTTCTACGACGGCCCCCCGTTCGCCAACGGCCTCCCCCACTACGGACACCTGCTCACCGGGTACGTCAAGGACGTGATCCCGCGCTACCGCACCATGCGCGGATACCTGGTCGAGCGCCGCTTCGGCTGGGACTGCCACGGACTGCCGGCCGAGCTCGAGGCGGAGAAGCAACTCGGGATCACCGAGAAGTCGCAGATCCTCGAGATGGGGCTGGCGGAGTTCAACGCCGCCTGCAAGGACTCGGTCCTGCGCTACACCGACGAGTGGGAGGAGTACGTCCACCGTCAGGCCCGCTGGGTGGATTTCGAGAACGACTACAAGACGCTCGACATCGACTTCACGGAGTCGGTCCTGTGGGCCTTCAAGCAGCTCCACGACAAGGGGCTGGTCTACAAGGGCTTCCGGGTGTTGCCGTACTCCTGGTACGAACAGACGCCCCTGTCCAACCAGGAGACCCGGTTGGACGACGCGTACAAGATGCGTCAGGACCCGGCGGTCACCGTCGGCCTGTTGCTCGAGGCGCCGCAGTCCAGCCCGTTCCACGGCGCGGAGGCGCTGGTCTGGACGACGACCCCCTGGACCCTGCCGTCCAACCTCGCCGCCGCGGTGCATCCCGATATCGACTACTCCGTGGTGCGGGTGAACTCCGGTGAGCTCGCCGGCCGACGCTTCGTCGTGGCCGAGGCCCGCCGCGGCGTCTACGCCCCCGAGTTCGGCGAGGATTCCGAGGTGGTGGCGACGGTCAAGGGCACCGAGATGGTGGGCCTGAAGTACATCCCGCCGTTCGATTTCTTCGTCGGACACGCGGGCGCCCACGTGGTGCTGTCGGCCGACTACGTCACCACCGAGTCGGGCACCGGCATCGTGCACCTGGCCCCCGCCTTCGGTGAGGAGGACAAGGACGCCTGCGACGCCGCGGGCATCGAGCTCGTGATCCCGGTGGGCCCCGACGGGAAGTTCACCTCCGAGGTCCCGCCGTACGCGGGGCAACTGGTCTTCGACGCCAACGCGCCCATCTCGCGCGATCTGCGAGCCGCGGGGCGCCTGGTCCGACACGAGACCATCGAGCACTCCTATCCGCACTCGTGGCGCTCCGGCAAGCCGCTCATCTACATGGCCCTGCCCGCCTGGTTCGTCAAGGTCACCGCGTTCCGGGACCGCATGGTCGAACTCAACCGCGACCACATCACCTGGATGCCGGAGCACGTGCGCGACGGGCAGTTCGGCAAATGGCTCGAGGGCGCCCGCGACTGGAACATCAACCGGAACCGCTACTGGGGTGCACCGATCCCCGTGTGGGAGTCCGACGATCCCGCCTACCCGCGCGTGGACGTGTACGGCTCGCTGGACGAGCTCGAGGCCGACTTCGGCGTGCGGCCCACCGATCTGCACCGCCCGTACATCGACGAGTTGACCCGGCCCAACCCGGACGACCCGACCGGCAGATCCACGATGCGCCGGGTCGCCGACGTGTTCGACTGCTGGTTCGAGTCCGGGTCCATGCCGTTCGCCCAGGTCCACTACCCGTTCGAGAACAAGGAGTGGTTCGAGACCCACAACCCGGGTGACTTCATCGTCGAGTACAACGGGCAGACCCGCGGGTGGTTCTACACGCTGCACGTGCTGGCCACGGCGCTGTTCGACCGCCCGGCCTTCACCCACGTCGCCGCCCACGGGATCGTCCTGGGCAACGACGGGCTCAAGATGAGCAAGTCCAAGGGCAACTACCCGGACGTCAACGAGGTGTTCGCGCGCGACGGGTCCGACGCCATGCGCTGGTTCCTCATGAGCTCGCCGATCCTCAGGGGCGGCAACCTCGTGGTGACCGAGCAGGGTATCCGGGAGGGTGTGCGTCAGGCCATGCTGCCGCTGTGGAACTCCTACAGCTTCCTCCAGCTGTACGCGGCCGAGCGCGCCACGTGGCGGACGGACTCGCAGCACGTCCTGGACCGCTACATCCTGTCCAGACTGGCCACCACCCGGGACGCGATGACCGAGGCCCTGGACACCACCGACATCGCCTCCGCGTGCGACGAGCTGCGGCAGTTCGCCGACGCCCTGACCAACTGGTACGTGCGCCGCTCCCGATCGCGGTTCTGGGCGGGGGAGTCCTCGGGGCAGGACTCCCGCGACGCGTTCGACACGCTCTACACCGTGCTCGAGACCACGATGCGCCTGGCGGCACCGCTGCTGCCGCTGATGTCGGAGGTCGTGTGGACCGGGCTCACGGGCGAGGAGTCGGTGCACCTGGCCGACTGGCCGGCCGCGGACGAGCTGCCGCGCGACCCCGAGTTGGTGGAGGCGATGGAGGCCGTGCGTGACGTGTGTTCGACCGTGTCCTCGATCCGCAAGGCCAAGCAGCTGCGCGTGCGCCTGCCGCTCAACTCCCTCACCGTGGCGATGCCCGACGCCGAGCGACTGGAACCGTTCACCGGGATCATCGCCGACGAGGTCAACGTGCGCCGGGTCGACCTGACCAGCGACGTGGCGGCCCACGGACGGATGGAGTTGGCGGTCAACGCCCGCGCGGCCGGGCCGCGGCTCGGAAAGCAGGTGCAGGCGTGCATCAAGGCCGCCAAGACCGGTGACTGGTCCGAATCCGGCGGCGTGGTGACGGCCGGCGGCGTGGAACTGCAGGCGGGCGAGTTCGAACACCGGCTGGTGGCCGCGGACCCGGAGTCGACGGCCGCGCTCCCAGGCGGGGCCGGACTGGTGGTGCTGGACCTGAACGTCACCGAGGAGCTGGAGGCGGAGGGCTGGGCCAAGGACAGGATCCGCGAGATCCAGGAGGCCCGACGCGGTGCGGGGTTCGACATCTCCGACCGCATCCGGGTGCGGCTGGAGGTCCCGGCGGCCCGCCGCGACTGGGCCGACCGCCACGCCCGGCTCATCGCCGGAGAGGTCCTGGCCACCGACTTCGCCGTGGTCGACGCGCTGGGGCCGAACGACGGAACCTCTGCCGACGGTGACCCCGTAGAGCTCGCCGAGGGCGTCAGGATGACGCTCGCCCGGGTCTGACCCGGCGCGGGTGGTCGTGACCTACCGGGGGCGACTGTGACGGACGGGCAGGACCGATGGGTCCTGCACGTGGACATGGACGCGTTCTTCGCCTCCTGCGAGCAGCTGACCCGGCCGACCCTGCGGGGTCGCCCGGTGCTCGTGGGCGGCCAGGGCGGGCGCGGTGTGGTCGCGGGGTGCTCGTACGAGGCGCGGGCCAAGGGTGCCCGCTCCGCCATGCCCTCCCACCAGGCGCGGCGCCTCGTCGGGCCCGCGGCGGTGTTCGTCTCCCCGCGGATGCCCGTCTACCGCGCGCTGAGCCGGCGGGTGTTCGAGGTCTTCGCCGAGCACGCGCCGGTGGTCGAGCAGGTCTCGGTGGACGAGGCGTTCCTCGAACCACCGGAGCTCCGGGGCGCCGACGTCGACCGGACGCGGCGGTGGGCCCACGACCTGCGGGCGGCCATTCGTGAGGCCACGGGCCTGCCGGCATCGGTGGGCGCGGGTGCCGGCAAGCAGTACGCCAAGATCGCCTCGGAACTGGCCAAGCCGGACGGAGTGGTGGTGGTTCCCCGTCGTGATCACACCGAGGTGCTGTTCCCGCTCCCGGTGCGGAGTCTGTGGGGCGTGGGGCCGGTGGCGGGGGAGAGGTTGTCCCAGTTCGGGATCGCCACGATCGGGGACCTGGCCGCGATGGACGACGACGACGTGGTCCACGCGCTGGGGCGGACCGTGGGCCCGGCCATCGCCCGGATCGCGCGGGGATACGACGACAGACCGGTGCACGAGCGGGCCGAGGCCAAGCAGATCAGCGCCGAGAGCACCTTCGCGGCCGATCTCACGACCGCCGGCCAGGTCGGCATGGCCGTGCGCCGCTCCGCGGAGGGCGCGCACCGGCGGCTACTGGGCGACGGCCGCGCGGCCCGGACGGTGACGGTCAAGGTCAAGCGGCCGGACTTCACCTCCATCACGCGCTCGTACACCCTCCCGGCCGGGACCACCTCGCTGGAGACCATCGTCGCCGTGGCCCGGTCACTCGCCCCGGACCCGCTCGACTTCGGAGCGATCCGCCTGCTGGGCGTGGGCCTGTCGGGACTGACCGAGATCCACCAGGACGCCCTGTTCGAGCAGGAGTACCGGCCGGAGAACCGGCCGGGCCACGGAGTCGACGACGAGGACCTGCCCGACATCATCGGGGTGGGCACCACCGTCACCACCGACGAGGCCGACCCCGCGGACGCCGTGGCCGGGGCGGGGGCGGTGACGGCCGACGGCACGGAGTCTCCGCTCGACGACGCAGCCGGAGGCCCGCCGGCGATCGGTGCGTGGCGTGAGCGCGGTCACCAGCGGTTCGAGAGCGGGGCGGACGTCAGGCACCCGGAGTACGGCCACGGATGGGTCCAGGGCTCCGGCCACGGGAGGGTCTCCGTGCGGTTCGAGACCGCGCTCACCGGGCCGGGTCGGATGCGGACCTTCGCCGAGGACGACCCCGCACTCGAGGCCGCCGATCCGCTGGACTCCCTCGGCTGGTGAGGCCCGGGCGGCCATCACCTCCCCCCTCCCCGGGTGCGCTGCGTGTCGGGACCAGAGCGGCATCGCAACCCCGGGGGAGCCGTACAGAAGGCCAGCGTAACCCCGCGGGAGGGGGCGGGCGCATCAGCTGTAGAGATGGAACCGCGGCCACTGTCGGCGGATCTCGGCGGCGCCCTCGGTGGGGTCGGCGGCATCGGTGAGCGAGCAGAGCGCGGTGAGCAACACCCGCGCCTGGCCCGGACGCAGGTACCCGCAGCTCAGCACGCCCCGCGTCGCGAGCTCCGCGCCACCGCCGGGCCCCGAGTAGGTGGCGGTGGCCTCGCCCCGCGGCACGCGGCTGGCGATCGCCACCACGACGTCCGGGCGCTCGACCGACAGTTCCGCCACGGCCTCGGCGACCAGCGGCGGCAGGTTTCCGGAGCCGGAGCCCTCGAGAACGAGCCCGCGGGCCCCGGCCTCGACGCATGCACGCAACGCCACCGCGTCTGATCCGGGTGGGCAGGAGACCACGTCGACCCGGGTGCCGGCGAACCGCGCCCGGCCGGACAGGGTGGGTCGCTCGAGCTCCGGCGGGAGGTCCTCGACGGGCAGGTCCGGGGCGTTCCGGGCGAACGCGACCGACTCGGTGGTGTGCCACTTGCGCACGCCACGGGCCTGCAGGATCGCCCGGCCCAGGACCACCAGGACGCCGAGATCGCGCGAGACCGGATCGGCCGCGAGCAGGACCGCGTCGAGGAGGTTGGCCGGGCCGTCGGCCTCGGGATGGTCGGCGGGCAGCTGGGCACCGGTGACCGCCACCGGGCGAGGATCGGTGTGGTGGAGATCCAGCGCCATGGCCGTCTCCTCGAGGGTGTCCGTCCCGTGCGTCAGCACCACCCCGGACACGCCCGGATCGGTGAGGACGTCGGCGACGGCGTCGACCACCCGGTCCCACTCCGCCGGGCCGAACGTCGAGGAGTCGGCATCCAGCAGGGTCCGGGCGCTCACCCGCACCGACCCGGGCAGCACCGTGCGGAGACCGTCGAGCATCGCCTGGGTGGCCGCGTCCGAGTCGCCCGCCACCACGCCTGCCGGGGTGGTCGAGGCGGTGATGGTGCCGCCCGTGGTGCAGATCACGACGTGCGCGGTGTCCGTGCTGGTATCGACGCTGTTCACCCGGTCCACAGTGGAGTGCTCCGGTGCTGTCGTCAACCACCCGGGCCGCGGTCGATGGAACAATGGTGGATCCGGACTCGTTGGGCCGGTGAACGGCCTGACAACCGCACAACACTGACAGCCGAACAACACAGACGATCGTGCGACACGACGATCGCCCATCACGACGAAAGGACCACGCGTGAGTCTTCGACGGACCATCGCCGCAGTCTCCCTGTCCGCCTTCGCCCTGGGCGGACTCGCCGCTTGTGGCGGGGACGACGACGGAGGGCGCGAGACCGCACCGGCCCCCACGACGACCGCGCAGGAGGCCGCCGCCGTACCCACCGCCGAAGAACTGACCCAGCTGCTCGACCGGGCCTCCGACCCGACGGTCCCCGTCGCGGAGAAGGTCGACCTGGTGGAGGGCGGCGCCGAGGCGCCCGAGCTGTTCGACCAGATCGCGGCCCTCAAGGCCGAGCAGGGCGCCGACGTGACCATCACCGGCGCCGCCGAGGGCGACATCCCCGGCACGCTCATCGCCAACGCGGTGATCATGCAGCCCGGCCAGGAGGACATCAACGTCCAGGCGCAGTTCATCCGGCAGGACGGTCAGTGGCAGCTCCAGCAGTCCTTCGCCTGCGCACTCATCACCAATGCCGGGCTCGAGCCGCCGGCCAGCTGCGCTGTCGCCTGACCCGCTGACTACTGACCCGCCGGCTCCTGTTCCACGCGGCGGAACTCCAGCACCGAGTCCTCGTCGTAGGTCGTGCGCCGGCCCGACCCGGGATCTACGTACACGGCCCGCGTCGAGGACTCGGTCGTGCCGTCCACCGGTAGTGGCGCCCGGAGGTCCACCGTGAGCTCGCCCGAACCCTCGACCTCGTAGGTCTCGACCTGCAGGGTGACACCCGGCCCGCCGTCGGGAGCCGCGGCGTCGAGCGTGCCCGCCGCCCCGGGCGCGCTCGTCTGCGCGCTGACGGTGGCCACGTCGCCGTCGAGGGCGCTCAGTTCGTAGGTGACGACCCGCGTCGGGGCCACCGCGTCGTCGACCGTGCGGGTGACCGTCCACCGGGCACCCACCCCGATCGGCTCGGTCGGCCAGGCGACGGTCGCCTCGGACACGGCGTTCGCGGTGATCTCCACTCCCGCGCGGGCGGCGTCCGTCGCGGTGGCGGGCGCCTCCAGTGAGAGTGCGCGCACGATGCCGTCGGCACTGCGGGTCCATGTGACCGAGAACCCCGGGGCGGTCGCGAACTGGGACGAGCGGAACTCGTCCACGGAGGTGAAGTCGAGGGCGGTCACGGTGGCCCGCTGGGCGCCGTCGACGTCCGGCTCCGAGAGTCCCTCGACGGTCAACGTCTGCTCGGGGGTCCGATCGACCCTCGGTTCGGACCCGGGGACCGTCGTGCGTGACGTCGCCGACCGGGTGACGGCGACGGTCAGCGGTTCGCGCGAGGGCGCGTAGGCCAACACCCGCAGTTCGCCCGTGCCCTCGTCGAGGAGGTCCACGGTCGGGGCGGGGCCGGTGTCCACCGTGACCGGCGGCTCGAGGGTCTGCTCCTGCGGGGAGCCGGCCGCCCCGTCCCCGGCGTCCCCGCCGTCCGCGCAGGCGGAGACGGTACCCACGAGCGCGGCCGCCAGGGCGCCGGCCAGCAGTCGGCGACGCCCGCGTGCGGATCGGGAGGGGCCGGAGGAGAGGGGGCTTCGGGGGTCCACGATTCCCGAGCCTAGAGGGTCGGACCACCGGGACATCCGCCCCGCCGGTGCATCAGGGATACTGGACCGCATGACGGAGACCAACGGGACACGGTCCGACGCGCCGGGACCGGTGCCCGAGGGCGCGGACGCCCGCTTCTTCCGTGCCGGTCCACTGGTCATGCTGGCCATCGCGGCCGTGATCGTGATCGTCGACCAGATCACCAAGGTCCTCGCGGTGGCGGGCCTCGAGGATGCGCAGCCGATCCGGATCGTCGGTGACACCGTGCGACTCCTCCTCCTGCGCAACCCCGGCGCGGCCTTCTCGATGGGGACCGGGTCGACCGTGATCCTGAGCATCGTGGCCACGGTGGTCGTGCTGGGTCTGCTGTGGTTCTCACGTCAGGTCCACTCGCGGTGGTGGGCGTGGGGACTCGGGTTGATCCTTGGTGGGGCCGCCGGGAACCTCATCGACCGGTACCTCCGCTCGCCCGGGGTGTTGCGCGGTCACGTGGTGGACTTCGTCTCGGTGGGCTGGTGGCCCGTGTTCAACGTGGCCGACTCGTGCCTCGTCGCCGGGGTGATCGTGGTGGCGGTCGCCGTGTTCAAGGGCGTGGACTACGACGGCACGCGCGCCTCCGAGAAGATCACCGGCACCACGACGGGCGACGTCGACAGCGGGACGCGTGACGGGAAGGACAACGCCGATGGGTGAACTGCGGACCTTCCCCGTCCCCGACGGGCTCGACGGGATGCGGGTCGACGCCGGGGTCTCCCGCCTGCTCGGGATATCCCGGACGGCGGTCGCCGACCTCGCCGTCGAGGGCAAGGTCCTGGTCGACGGCCGGGCGGTGGGCAAGTCCGACAAGCTCACCGGGACGTCGTGGATCGAGGTCGAGATGCCGGATCCGCGGGCCGAGCCGACGGTGGTCGCCGAGCCGGTCGAGGGGATGGCGGTGATCTACTCGGACGATCACATCGTCGTCGTCGACAAACCCGTCGGGGTGGCCGCGCACGCCTCCGTCGGGTGGACCGGTCCCACCGTGATCGGCGGCCTGGCCGCCGCCGGGTACCGGATCTCCACCTCCGGGCCGCCGGAACGCAAGGGGATCGTCCACCGCCTCGACGTGGGCACGTCGGGACTGATGGTGGTGGCGGCGTCGGAGCTGGCGTACACACTGCTCAAGCGGGCGTTCCGCGACCGCACGGTCGACAAGACCTACCACGCGCTCATCCAGGGGCACCCCGATCCGTCGTCCGGGACGATCGACGCCCCGATCGGCCGGCACACCTCCAATGACTGGCGATTCGCCGTCACGTCCGACGGCAAGCACTCGATCACCCACTACGACACGCTCGAGGCCCACCAGGCCGCTTCGCTGGTGGAGGTGAAGCTGGAGACCGGGCGCACCCACCAGATCCGCGTGCACTTCTCGGCCCTGCACCACCCGTGCGCGGGCGACCTGACCTACGGCGCCGACCCGGTCCTGGCCAAGCGGCTCGGACTCGAACGGCAGTGGCTGCACGCGGTGGGGCTGGGCTTCGAACACCCGGGCAGCGGGGAGCGCGTCGACTTCGCCAGCACGTACCCGGACGATCTCCAGCACGCGCTGGACGTTCTCCGCCCGGCGTGAACGCCCCCGCGCGCACCGGTCGGGAGACCTCCCGGTCGGGTGCGCTGCGGGTGCTCAGGATCGCGGGGGTCGGCGTGGTGATCATCCTGGCGCTGGTGGCGATCCTCACCGCGTTGCGTACCGAACTCCCGCGCAGCCCCGGGGTGATGAGCGACGCGCTCGGCCCCGAGAGCGGTGAGCCGGTCGACGACTACCTCGCGCGGGCCGCGGACTCGCTCGACGGTGGAATTGGTGATTCCGGCGCCGATGGTGAGGTCGTCGACCACGACGCACCCCGTTGGGCGCTCGTCACCGCCACCCGGGCGTGGTCGGTCACCGACGCCGCGGGGGTGGTCCGCGAGCTCCCCCGGGTCTCGGGGTTGTACGTCCAGGTGCCGGTCGACGGCGTGGCCATGCCGGTGACCGGCGCGACGGTGGCCGAGCCGGTGGCGGGGGAGTCCGGCCGCGAGCCGGTGTTCGAGCGGGGCCTCGAGCAGGTCGGGCAGCGGTTGGACGGCCCCGCCCAGACAGGACCCGGTGCCGCCGCCCCGCCCGACGACGCACGGGCCGCCGCGCTCGACGCACTCACCGTGTCGCGGATCCGCTCGGGGGAGCCGGCGATCATCGGACTGCTCGTCCGGGGCACTCCCGAGCAGTTGCGCGCGGTGGCCGGGCAGCCGGGGGTGCGAGCGGTCGAGGCGCTGCCCGCCGACGCGGTGTGGGAGCGCTTCGCCGTCCGGCCGTTGCAGCCGCAGCAGATCGATGTCGCGCTCCCACTGCCCGACGACGCCCCCGTGCCGCCGACCTGATCTGGCGCGGGCTAGGGTCGCGCCGGTGAGCGGGAGCGGGAGCGGGAGCGGGAGCGACAGATCGGTGGCCGGCGGCATGGTGGCCGGAGTCGCGGCATACACACTGTGGGGATTCTTCCCGGCGTTCTTCCCTCTTCTCGAGCCCGCCGGCGCCGTCGAGATCGTGGGCCACCGCATCGTCTGGTCGCTGGTGATCATGGCGCTGGTGCTGACCGTCATGAGGCGGTGGCGGGAACTGTGGGCGCTCGACCGCCTCTCGTGGGCCAGGATCGCCGGAGCCGCCGCGTTCATCACGGTGAACTGGGGTGTGTACGTGTACACGGTCAACTCCGAGCGGGTGACCGAGGCGGCGCTGGGGTACACGATCAACCCCCTGGTCAGCGTTCTCCTGGGAGTGCTGGTCTTCCGCGAACGACTGAACCGACCACAGGTGCTCGCGGTGGCCCTCGCCGTCGTCGCCGTGGGGGTACTCACCGTGGGGTACGGGCACTTCCCGTACCTCTCGGTGCTCCTGGCGTCGAGTTTCGGCCTCTACGGGGTCTTCAAGAAGAAGCTCCGCGCGGACCCGGTGGTCGGGATGACCGGTGAGGTGCTGGTCATCGCCCCGCTCGCGATGACCGTGTTGGTGTGGCTGGGCGCGACCGGCGCGGGCACGTTCACCGGTCACGGGGCGGGTCACTCGGTGCTGCTTGCCACCGCCGGCCTGGTGACGGTGGTGCCGTTGCTGCTGTTCGCGACGGCCGCCCAGCGGATCCCCCTGGCCACCGTGGGCATGCTGCAGTACATCATCCCGGTCCTGCAGATGGCCTGGGGTCTGCTCGTGGTCGGGGAGCGACTGGACGCGGTCCAGTGGACGGGCTTCGCGCTGATCTGGGTGGCCGTGATCGCGTTCACGCTGTCGGGGAGGTCGCCACGCACGCCCCGCGCTGGGGTTTCGGGAACTGTCGGAGAACCGACCTAGACTGGGCCGGACAGACCGTAGGAGGAATGCTGCGTGGGCGGTTCCCAGTTCGTGCATCTGCACAATCACACCGAGTTCTCGATGCTGGACGGGATGGCGCAGATCGACCCGTTGTTCGCCGAGGCGAAGCGACTCGGAATGCCGGCGGTGGGGATGACCGACCACGGCAACATGTACGGCTCCTCGGACTTCTACAGGCAGGCCAAGAAGACCGGCATCACACCGATCATCGGGATCGAGGCGTACGTCGCCCCCGAGTCGAGGTTCAACAAGAAGCGCGTGCTGTGGGGCGAGAAGCACCAGAAGGGCGACGACGTCGCCGGTTCGGGCGCCTACACCCACATGACCATGGTCGCCGAGAACGCCACCGGCCTGCGCAACCTGTTCCTGCTCTCCTCACTCGCCTCGTATGAGGGCCAGCTGGGCAAGTGGGCCCGCATGGACGCGGAGATCCTGGCCGAGCACTCCGAGGGGATCATCGCCACGTCGGGCTGCCCCTCCGGCGAGATCCAGACCCGCCTGCGCCTGGGCCACCGGAAGGAGGCCTACGAGGCGGCGGAGAAGTGGCAGTCGATCTTCGGCAAGGACAACTTCTTCCTGGAGCTCATGGACCACGGCATCGACATCGAGCGGCGGGTCCGGGAGGACCTGCTCAAGCTCGGCAAGGACCTGGGGATGCCGCCGCTGGTGACCAATGACTGCCACTACGTCACCCGCGAACAGTCGCACGCGCACGAGGCGATGCTCTGCGTGCAGACCGGCAAGACGCTCGCCGACGAGAACCGCTTCAAGTTCGACGGTGACGGGTACTTCCTCAAGTCCGCGGACGAGATGCGGGCCCAATGGGACTCCGAGGTCCCGGGCGGCTGCGACAACACATTGTGGATCGCCGAGCGCGTTCAGCCCTACGACGAGATCTGGGCCCCCAAGGACCGGATGCCCAAGTTCCCGGTGCCCGAGAGCGAGACGGAGGACACCTGGCTTGCCAAGGAGGTTCGGAAGGGTCTGGAGTGGCGCTTCCCGGACGGCGTCCCGCAGGAGTACCTCGACCGCGCGGAGTTCGAGCTCGAGGTGATCAAGGGCAAGGGGTACCCCGGGTACTTCCTCGTGGTCGGCGACCTCATCGAGTACGCCCGTTCCATCGGCATCAAGGTCGGCCCGGGTCGCGGGTCCGCCGCCGGAGCACTGGTGGCGTACGCCCTCAAGATCACGAACATCGACCCGATCGAGCACGGGTTGCTGTTCGAGCGGTTCCTCAACCCCGAGCGACCGTCCGCGCCCGATATCGATATCGACTTCGACGACCGGCGGCGCGGCGAGATGATCCGCTACGCCAGCGACAAGTGGGGCGCGGACAAGATCGCCCAGGTCATCACCTTCGGCACTATCAAGACCAAGGCCGCCATCAAGGACGCCGCGCGCGTCAACTTTGGTCAGCCCGGGTACGCGATCGCGGACAGGATCACCAAGGCGCTGCCGCCCGCCGTCATGGCCAAGGACATCCCGCTCTCGGGCATCACCGACCCCAAACACGAGCGTTACGGCGAAGCCTCCGAGGTGCGTCAGCTCCTCGAGACGGACCCCGACGTCAAGCGGATCTACGACACGGCGCGCGGGTTCGAGGGCATGGTCCGCCAGGCGGGCGTCCACGCGTGCGCGGTGATCATGTCCTCCGAGCCCCTGCTCGACGTGATCCCCATGTGGAAGCGAGCCCAGGACGGCGCCCTCATCACCGGGTGGGACTACCCCTCCTGCGAGGACATCGGCCTGCTCAAGATGGATTTCCTGGGGCTGCGCAACCTCACGGTGATCGGCGACTGCCTGGAGAACATCAAGCTCAACCGCGGCGAGGAGATCGACCTCGACACGCTGAGCACCGACGACCAGGCCACCTATGACCTCCTGGCCAGCGGCGACACCCTGGGCGTGTTCCAGCTGGACTCCGGCGGCATGCGCGAGCTGCTCAAGCGCATGAAGCCCACCGGGTTCAACGACATCGTGGCCGCCCTCGCGCTGTACCGCCCCGGCCCCATGGGCATGGGAACGCACTGGAACTACGCGGACCGCAAGAACGGCAAACAAGAGCTGGTGCCCATCCATCCGGAGCTCGAGGAGCCGCTGAGGGTGATCCTCGGTGAGACCCACGGCCTGATCGTGTACCAGGAGCAGATCATGGCCATCTCCCGCGAGCTCGCGGGATACACGGCCGGTGAGGCCGACGGCTTCCGCAAGGCCATGGGCAAGAAGAAGGCGGAGGTCCTGGCGGCCGAGTACGAGAAGTTCTCGGGCGGCATGTTCGAGCGGGGTTTCTCCAAGGACGCGGTAGACGCCCTGTGGGGCACCATCGAGCCCTTCGCCTCGTACGCCTTCAACAAGTCCCACGCCGCCGGCTACGGACTGGTCTCCTTCTGGACCGGCTACCTCAAGGCCAACTACCCGGCCGAGTACATGGCCGCCCTGCTCACCTCGGTGGGTGACGACAAGGACAAGGCCGCGCTGTACCTCTCCAACTGCAGGCAGATGGGTATCCGGGTCCTGCCGCCCTCGGTCAACGAGTCGCTGACCAACTTCGCCTCGGTGGGCACGGACATCCGCTTCGGCATGGGCGCGGTCCGCAACGTCGGCTCCCACGTGGTGGACTCCGTCGTGACCGCGCGGAAGGAGAAGGGGCCGTTCACCGATTTCTCCGACTACCTGGCCAAGATCGACCAGACCGCGTGCACCAAGAAGGTCACCGAGTCGCTGATCAAGGCCGGCGCGTTCGACTCCCTGGAGCATCCACGCAAGGGCTTGTTCCTGGTCCACGCAGATGCCGTCGAATCGGTCATGTCCACGAAGAAGGCCGAGGCGGTGGGCCAGTTCGACCTGTTCGGTGGAGGAGACGACGACGACGGGGACGTAGCTTCGTCCTTCGGCGACGTGTTCGCGGTACGGGTTCCCGACGAGGAATGGGACATCAAGCAGAAGTTGGCGCTCGAGCGGGAGATGCTCGGTCTGTACGTGTCAGGCCACCCGCTGGACGGGCTGGAGTCCGCTCTCGCCGCCAAGACCGACACGTCGATCGCCACCATCCACGAGGGTGAACTGCCTCACGGCACCGCCGTGACGATCGGCGGGATCATCTCCGGTGTCGACCGCCGGGTCAACAAGAACGGCGAGCCCTGGGCGATCGTCACCATCGAGGACTTCCACGGCAGCGTCGAGGTGCTGTTCTTCCCCAAGACGTACCGGCTCGCGGCCCTGGACATCGCGGAGGACGCGGTGGTCCTAGTCAAGGCCCGGATCAACATCCGTGAGGACCGTGTCTCCGTCTTCGGTGACACCCTGGAGGTGCCCGACCTGGTCGTGGGCGGCAACGGTGCCCCGCTGGCGCTCACGCTGCCCACGCGGATGTGCACCATCGAGACCGTGACCGCCCTCAAGAACGTCCTGGGCCGACACCCCGGGCCGTCGGACGTCCATCTGCGGCTGGTCAACGGGAACTCCTCGACGGTGCTGCGTCTGGACGACCATCTGCGGGTCGAGACGTCGTCCTCACTCATGGGTGATCTCAAGGCGCTGCTCGGGCCGGGTTGCCTCACCGGATGACCGGTTGGCGGTGGTGACCGGCACGGTGGAACACTGGTCGACGTGACCGTCACCGATTCCGCCGAGACCCAGGTCGTGACCCCCGACGACATCGACACCGCCGCCCGCCGTATCGGTGATGTGATTCTCGCGAGCGACCTGCACCCGAGCGAGCGGCTGAGCGAGCAGACCGGGGCGACGATCCTGCTCAAGCGGGAGGACCAGCAGGCGGTCCGGTCGTACAAGATCCGGGGCGCCTACAACCTGATGTCGCAGTTGACCAGCGACGAACGCAGCGCGGGCGTGGTGACCGCGAGCGCCGGCAACCACGCCCAGGGCGTGGCCTTCGCGTGTCGGAGCCTCGGGATCAACGGCCGCATCTACGTTCCCACCAACACTCCCAAGCAGAAGCGCGACCGGATCCTCGCCCACGGTCGGAACTGGGTGGAGCTGGTGGTCACCGGCACGAACTTCGACGCCGCCCAGACCGCCGCCCGCGCCGACGCCGAGCGGACCGGAGCCACGATGGTCCCGCCGTTCGACCACCCGGACACCATGGCCGGCCAGGGAACCATCGCGGCGGAGATCCTGGCGCAGCTCGACGAGCTCCCCGACGCCGTGGTGGTGCCCGTCGGCGGCGGCGGTCTGGTCGGCGGCCTCGCCACGTACCTGGCCGAGTACGCGCCCGATTGCAAGGTCATCGCGGTGGAGCCCGCCGGTGCCCCCTCCCTGACCAGGGCGCTCGAGGCGGGGGAGCCGGTCACCCTCGACACCGTGGACACCTTCGTCGACGGCGCGGCGGTGGCCCGGATCGGCGACTTCCCGTTCGGGGTGATCGCGTCGATGACCGAGCGGATCCAGGTCCTCACGGTGGACGAGGGCGCGGTGTGCACCGCGATGCTCGAGCTCTACCAGAACGAGGGGGTCATCTCCGAACCCGCCGGCGCGCTGGCCGTGACGGCCCTGGACCAGCTCGAGATCGACGAGGGTGCGACCGTCGTCTGCATCG
This sequence comes from Dietzia sp. PP-33, assembly GCF_033790845.1. Lineage (NCBI taxonomy): Bacteria > Bacillati > Actinomycetota > Actinomycetes > Mycobacteriales > Dietziaceae > Dietzia > Dietzia sp. PP-33. Next base: position 162,453 of record NZ_JAMYEI010000005.1, on the reverse strand, counting down.
TCTCCGGCGGCAACAACGACGTCTCGCGCTACAGCGAGATCATCGAACGCTCCCTGGTGCACCAGGGGCTCAAGCACTACTTTCTGGTGAAATTCCCCCAGGAGCCCGGCCAGCTTCGACGGTTCCTCGACGAGGTGCTGGGCCCGGAAGACGACATCACCCAGTTCGAGTACCTCAAGCGCAACAACCGGGAGTACGGCGCCGCGCTCGTGGGCATCGAGTTGGGATCCGCCACCGGGCTGCACTCCCTGCTCGAGCGGATGGAGGCCTCGCGCATCGACTGCGAGCGGCTCGAACCCGGGACGGCCGCGTACGAATACCTGACCTGACCCGGCTCTAGCCGGTCTGTCGACGGGAGCGCACCACCGCGAACCCGAACGCCTGGCAGAACACCGAATCCTCGTCGGTCACCGCACCCGAGGCCAGCAGCGCCTCGCCAGTCACCGGTATCCGGCACGGCTCGGTGCCCAGATTGACGACCAGCGCCAACTGCCCCCGGTGGACCACCAGCCAGCGGTCGTCGTCGGCCTTGACGCCGCACTCCACGCGGACCGGCCCCAGCCACGGATCGCTGAGCTCGGGGTGGGCCCGGCGAAGGGCGATCAGTTGGCGGTAGGTCCGCAGGATCCCGGCGTGCGGCTCCTCTGCCTGCTCGGACCGGTTGAGTACGGAGCGACGGAAGGTGTCCGGGTCCTGCGGGTCCGCGACCGTGTCGGGATCCCACCCCATCTCTGCGAACTCGCGGGTCCGGCCCCGGCGAACCGCGTCGGCCAGCTCGGGCTCGGGGTGGGACGTGAAGAAGCAGAACGGGGTCCCCGCGCCCCACTCCTCGCCCTGGAAGAGCATCGGCGTGAACGGCGAGCACAGCACGATCGCCGCCTTGGCCAGCTGCTGCGCCGGGGTCAGGTTCATGGAGGGGCGGTCGCCGGCGGCACGGTTTCCCACCTGATCGTGGGTCAGGGTGTAAGCCACGAACCGGCTGCCCGGCACCCGGCCCACGTCTACCGGGCGGCCGTGAACGCGTCCCCGGAAGGACGAGTACGTCCCGGCGTGCAGGAACGCCCCGGTCAGGACCTGCCGCAGCGCCGCGAGTGAGCCGTAGTCGGAGTAGTAGCCCTGTCGTTCACCGGAGACCGCGGCGTGCACGGCGTGGTGCACGTCGTCGTCCCACTGGCCCTGGAGTCCGTACCCGCCGCCCTCCCGGGCGGTGACCAGTCGCGGGTCGTTCTGGTCCGACTCCGCCACCAGTGACAGCGGCCGCCCCAGGTGAGTGGCCAGAGACTCGACCTCCACCGTCAACTGTTCGAGCAGATGCACGGCAGAGGAGTCGTGCAGTGCATGCACCGCGTCCAGGCGCAGGGCGTCCACGTGGAACTCGTCGAACCAGCGCAGCGCGTTGTCGATGATGTAGCGCCGCACCTCGCCGGAGTGCTCACCGTCCAGGTTGAGCCCCGATCCCCAGGGCCCGTCGGCGGCGGACAGATACGGCCCGAACTGCGGCAGATAGTTCCCCGACGGGCCCAGATGGTTGTAGACCACGTCCAGGCACACGCCCAGGCCGCGCGCGTGGCAGGCGTCCACGAACTGCTGGAACGCGTCCGGTCCACCATACGGCTCGTGTACCGCGAACCACGCGACCCCGTCGTAGCCCCAGCCGTACTCTCCGTTGAAGGCGTTCACGGGCATGACCTCGACCATGTCGACGCCCAGCTCGACCAACTCGTCCAGATGCTCGATGGCGCTGGTCAGGGTTCCGCCGGTCGAGAACGTGCCCACATGCATCTCGTACAGGACCGACCCGGCCAGCTGCCGACCGGTCCACGCGTGATCGGTCCACCGGGAGGCGTCCACCCGGTGCACCCGCGAGAGCCCGTGCACGCCGTCCGGCTGGCGGGTGGACCGCGGGTCGGGACGCGGATCGCTGACCTCGTCGTCGTCGCCCGTCACCACGAATCCGTAGTCCCTGCCCTGATCCCGCACGACGTCCGAGGACCACCACCCGCCGGCGGCGTGGTCCATGGGGACCGGTTCGGAGTCGGCGGAGTCCAGGACCAGGCCGACCGCACGGGCCTGCGGCGCCCAGACCGAGAACGTGTCGGGGCCGGGGGAGTCGCCGGTGGCCGGGGAGGTCTGTTCGCTGGGGGAGGTCACGGTGCCCAGGGTAGGGAAATCCGCGTAGCGGCGGGGCGGGCGATTCCGGATGACGCGATACTGGTCCCATGACCGCCCCCGGGACCCGCGTGCTCAGGCTGTCCGCCGGCCAGGACGTCACCGGCGAGTACGAGGAGAAGCGCTCGAAGTTCCTCGCCGTACTGAGGAGGTGCGACGACGAGGAGGTCGCCCGCGCGCTGGCCGCCGATCTCCGGTCCGCCCATCCGGCGGCGCGCCACCACTGCAGTGCCTTCCTCGTGGACGTGCCCGGGTCCAGCCGGATCGAGCGCTCCAACGACGACGGCGAACCCTCCGGCACCGCCGGGACCCCCATGCTCGAGGTCCTGCGCGGCAGTGGACTCACCGGGGTGGGCGCGGTGGTCGTGCGGTGGTTCGGTGGTACCAAGCTCGGGACCGGAGGGCTCGTGCGGGCGTACGGCGCGGCGGTGTCGGCGGCGGTCGAGCAGGCGTGGCGGGACGGGCGGGTCGTCGAGGTGACCCGGACCCCGGCATGGCGCGCGGACCTCGACCACGCGTTGGCCGGGGGGCTCGAGGGCGCGGTGCGTGCGGCGGGGGCTCAGGTGCTCGGTGTGGAGTACGGCCGCCGGGTCGCGCTGACCGTCGCCGGGGACATCGAGGTGCTGGGGCCGATCCTGGCGGCCCGGAGCTCTGGAGGGGTCGAGTGGGAGCCTGCGGGGGTGGCGACCACCGAGAACGCGGCGAGTCGCCGGGATATGGAATCCTGACGGTATGAGCATGCAGCCCTACCAGCCGAACTCCATCGAGCAGCAGAAGCAGCAGGTGCGCAAGGATGCGCGCACCACGGCGATCGCGCTTGGTGTGACCGCTGTGGCGCTGCCGATCGCGCTGTTCGCCAGCTCGTTCTTCACCGTGGTGGCGATCCTGGCCGGGATCGTGGCGATCTACAACGGGAACAAGGTCCGCAAGGCCATCTCGGGCAAGCCGCCCACCAGGGGCGAACTGCGCTGATCCGCCCCACGCCGGGCGGTCCCGCCTCTCCGCGGGCGGTCCCGGGTCAGCCGTGGCGGCGGACCACGTCCGTGAGGTCCGCGCGATCGGCCCGGAACGTGTTGGCCGGATGTTCCGGGTCGGCGTAGCCGAAGGCGATCCCGCACACGATCAGGCGGTCCTCGGGGATTCCCAGGTGCTCGCGGACACCGTCCGAGTACAGCGCCAGGGCTGCCTGCGCGCAGGTGGCCACGCCCAGCGAGGACGCCGCGGCCAGGAATGTCGCGACGTAGCCGCCGCAGTCCACCGCGCCGTAGGTGCCCAGACCCGCGTCCGAGGTGATCACCGCGACGTGTGGGGCGCCGAAGAAGCGGTAGTTCTCCAGCATCTGGGTCAACCGGGCGTCCTTGTCGGAGCGCTCGATGCCCAGCGCGGTGTACAGGCCGTAGCCGCTGGCCCGCCGCCGCTCGCCGTACACGCCCTCGTAGCGCTCGGGCGCGGGCAGATCCGAGCGCATGCCGTTGGCCAGCACGTACTCGGTCAGGTGCTTGCCGAACTCGGCGGTCGCCTGCCCGGTCACCAGGTCGACCTGCCACGCCTGCGAGTTGCACCAGGACGCCGTTCGCTGGGCCATCTGCAGGATCCGGTCGATCGTCTCCTCGGGGACGGGCTCGGACGTGAACCCCCGGCAGCTGTAGCGGTCGTCGAGGATGCGCTCGAGCGTGTCGGCGGCGTCGGTCATGGGCCCTCCAGGAGCACTCGCGGGATTGTGATCCCAGTCTCGCACGCAGTTGTTCGGGCATGCGGGGCAGCATGCCGCCCCCGATGGACGGGCCCGTGTCCGACGTGCTGGTGCCGGACAGGCCCGCGTCGGACATGCTCCAACGATTCACCTCGCTATCTGCGATTCACCTGCGGACCTCCATGTGTGAATCGCGATGCGATAGGTGAGTCTCGCCAGACTTGGCTGGCGCGTACTGGGCGCCGAACCAGGCCGGATTCTCCACAGGCCGGTCCGCCTCCACAGGCCGGGCCGATGCTGCGGTCTCTGGCCGAGATCGCGTCAGCTCCTTCGCCATGATCGACCCGTGATGACGATCGATGAGCTACGTCCGCTGGTCCAGACCACGGAAAAGCTCCTGGGGCAGGGGATGACGCCGCAGGCGCTGAGTCGAGCAACCGCATCCGGCGAGTTGATCCGCCTGCGGCCCGGGTTCTACGTGGGTCGGGCGGCTCGTGGACTCGGGCGCGAAGAGAAACACCTGCTGTCGGTTCTGGCGGCCGACATGGCGCGCGACTCACCGGTGTTCTCGCACGCATCGGCGGCTCTGATCCTGGGGCTTCCGTCCTGGGGGCTTCCGCTGAGGAGGGTCGCGGTCTCGGCGCCGGGCCAGACCTCACGCACTCGTTCGACGCGTCTGATCAAGCACCACACCGTGCCCCTCGGCGACGACGACATCATCGACCTCAGCGGGCTCAGGGTGACCGGACCGGAGCGAACGGTGACGGATATCGCGCTCACCGCCGGGCGAGATGCAGCCGTGGCAATAGCGGATGCCTCGATCAACAGCGGGCTCGCCGGTGCCGCATCGCTCGAGCGTGCTGTCCTGCACTCGGCCGGGAGGTCCGGTGTCAGGAAGGCCCGGGTGGCGATGGGATTGGTCGATGGACGGAGCGAGAGCGTGGCCGAGACGTTGAGTCGGCTGACCTTCACCGACTTCGGTCTTCCCGAACCCGAGCTGCAGGCGAACATCGTCGATACGCACGGCAATCGGATAGCTCGTGTCGACTTCCTGTGGCGCGAGTACGGGGTGATCGGTGAATGTGATGGCTTCGGGAAGTATTTCGACGGCGCGACTCCCGCAGACACCCGGCGTCGGCTAGGGATGGAGAAGGACAGGGATGCAGAACTCGTGGCGCTCGGGTATCGGGTGCTCCACTGGCGGTGGGCTGATCTCGACCAACCCCGCTTCCTCGCCGAGCGGGTCAGGCGCGTGCTCTACGCCGCCGCTGCCTGACCTTTCCCCCGATCCACCCATCAGAATGCGATCCGCCTTCGGATCTCCATAGGTAGATCGCAATCCGATAGGTAGATCGCAATCCGATGGGTGGATCGCAATCCGATGGGTGAATCGCACTGCCGCGGACCCTCCCACGAAAACGGGGCTCGCTATCCTCGCCGTATGGGAGTGCGGGTGGACGCGTGGACGTGGTCGGTGCGACTGTTCCCGTCGCGTACCAAGGCGGCGGCCGCCTGCCGGGGCGGGCACGTCAAGGTCAACGGCGACGCGGTCCAGCCGTCCAAGAGCGTCGTCCCCGGCGACCGCGTCCAGGTGACCGGCGCCCTCGGCCGGATCCGCATCCTCGAGGTGGTCCGTACCGTCAGTAAACGAGTGGGCGCCCCGGTGGCCGCGACCTGCTATATCGACCACTCGCCCCCGCCCCCGCCCAAGGAGGTCCTGGCCTCGCAGCCCCGGCGGGACAGGGGAGCGGGACGGCCCACCAAGAGGGAGCGCAGGGAGACCGACCGGCTGCAGGGGCGCGGGTAGGCGGCGAAGCCGTCAGTCGGCCTCGCGCACGATCAGCACGACCGGCGACCCGCTGAGTAGGTCGCCCACGTCCACGCGTCCGGAGATCGACGGGCCGTCCGGGCGCACAACCCATTCACCGTCCGGGAGCTGGACCGACGTCCCGGTGACGTCTGCGGCGCCGACCACCGCGGTGCGCCGCCGGGCGATCATGCCGACCGCCGGCCGGCCGGCGACGGAGCGGGTGAACGCCACCACGTCGGCCGCAGCGGGGCCCTGCACCGGCAGCGGAAGGTGCGCGCCACCCGCCAGGTCCTCAGGGTGCGCCCGCCGGATCCGCAGCGCCTCGCGGACCAGCACGAACTTGGGGTGTCCGCTGCGGGCGACCGCTCCGGAGCGCAGGGGGCGATAGTCCACGAACCGGCGGTTGTCCGGGTCGACCAGCGAGTCCTCCCACACCTCCGTGCCCTGGTAGACGTCGGGGACGCCGGGGGACAGCAGCTGGGTCGCCTTGGCGATCAGGGAGTTGTCGCGGCCGGCGGGGGCGATGCGCTCGACGAACGGGGCCAGCAGCGCGCCGCCCGAGTCGAGCAGTGTGTCGATCCACCGGTGGGCGTCGGACTCGAAGTCCCCGTCCTGCTCCGTCCACGTCGTGTGCACGGCCGCCTCTCGCAGCGCCTTCTCCGCGTAGTCGTGAAGGCGGCTCCGCAGGTCCTCGCCCGGGCCGCCCGACTCGGGCCACACGCCCACGATCACCTGGAGCAGGAAGTACCCGGCGTCCTCCGCGGGCGGCGGGAACGCCCGGAACACCTCCGCGACCAGTTCCGCCCACTCATCGGGCAGCTGCGAGAGTACCGAGATCCGGGCCCGCACGTCCTCGCCCCGCTTGGTGTCGTGCGTACTGAGCGCGGTCATCGCCAGCGGAGTGGCGACGGCGCGCTCGGCCATCGACAGGTGGAAGGCCCCCACCGGAATGCCCATGCGCCCCGGTGAGCCGCCGACCTCGTTGAGCGACACGAGCCGACCGAGCCGGTAGAACAGGCGGTCCTCCTCGGCCTTGGCGGTGGCCGCGCCGGTGACCTGTGCCAGTCGGATCGAGGCCTCACCCTCGCGCGCGAGTGCCCCCGCGACCAGCCGGAGCGCTGACGACAGCTCGGGCCTCTGGTGCTGCAGGTCCTCCAGGATCGCCGGGAGGGTGCCGCGCAGGACGGGATAGTCGGCGCGGTAGACGGGCGTGTGCGCGATCACCGAGACCAGCGCCTCGCGGAGCGCGGCCTCATCGTCGTCACCACCCGTCCGGTCACGGTCCACCTCGTCCGGCGCCGGTCCCGCGGCGGCGTCGCGCCGCACCGCGCGGGCCAGGCGCGCCAGCTCGGGGGCCAGGTCCTCGGTGACGATAGTCCGCTTGAGCCGCGTGGACTGTTCGTGGACCTGCTCCTCGTCGCCGGGGCCGCCGCAGTACCGCGTGGCCATCTCGGACAACCGGGCCCGCCCGCTGTGGTCCACCAGCATCTGGTCGATCAGTCGGAGGGCGTCGTAGCCGGTGGTCCCGTCGACACCCATGGCGGGCTCGAGTACCTCGGGCGGGGTCGACTCACTTCCGGGGGCGAGGATCTTCTCCACCAGCAGCCACCGGTCGTCGCCGGCCAGTTCTCGGAGCCGACGCGCGTACCCGACCGGGTCGGCGAGTCCGTCGGGGTGGTCGACACGGATGCCGTCGACCAGGTCCTCCTCGCACCAGCGGCGCACCTCGGCGTGGGTGGCGTCGAAGACCGCGGGGTCCTCCTGCCGCAGGCCCGCCAGGCCGGTGACGGTGAAGAACCGTCGGTAACCCAGGAGCGGCTCCCGCCAGTGGACCAACCGGTAGTGCTGCCGGTCGTGGACCTGCTGCGCGGTGCCCTCCCCGGTGCCCTCCCCGGTGCCCGGGGCGACCGGGAAGCGGTGGTCGTAGAAGTGGAGTTCGGCCTCAGCTGAACCGGCCTCAGCTGAACCGGCCTCGCCGGAGCCGGACTCGGTACCGGAGCCGGTGTCGGTGGGGGTGACGACGACGAGCTGCTCGACGTCGTCCGGTGAGCCGAGCACGGGGATCGCGATCCGGCCGTCCACCCCGTTGCCGGGCTCGGTGTCGAAGTCGAAGAACGCGAAGTGCGGTGACTCAGGGCCACGCCGCAGCGCATCCCACCACCATGGGTTGGCCGCCGGCTGGTCGACGCCCAGGTGGTTGGGCACGATGTCCACGACGACGCCCAGCCCGTGGGCCCGGCACGCCCGCCGCAACGACCGCAGCGCATCGATCCCGCCGAGTTCCTCGGCGACGATGGTCGGGTCCACCACGTCGTAGCCGTGGGTCGAACCGGGGGTGGCCCTCAGCACGGGGGAGAGGTACACCGACCCCACACCGAGGTCGGCGAGATAGGGGACCAGCTCCTCGGCGTCGGCCAGGGTGAACCCGCGGCCGTCGGGGTCGGAGGCCGGCGTGCGCAGCTGGAGGCGGTAGGTGCTCGCCAGCGCGGTGCCCCGGCGCAGCGGCCCGGTCTCGCGCAGGTCCGCGGCGGCCACGATCAGCTGACCTTGCGCAGCACGATCGTGCCGCGGTCGGCCACGGTGATCGTCTCGTCCGAGCCCAACTCGCCCGCGCGTTCCTCGAGGTGGTCCGCGGTGTCCAGGACGACCTCCCAGCTCTCGGCGTACTCGGAACCCAGCAGCGAGAACTCGATGGGCTCGTGGTGGGCGTTGAACAGCATCAGGAACGAGTCGTCGATGATCCGCTGGCCGCGTACGTCCGGCTCGTGGATGCCCTCGCCGTTGAGATAGACGGCCAGTGACTTGCCGAAGCCGGAGTCCCAGTCCTTGCGGGTCATCTCCGAGCCGTCGGGGCTGAACCACGCGATGTCTTGGGGGTCCTCGTCGTCGCGGAGCACGGTGCCGAAGAACCGGCGGCGGCGGAACACCGGGTGGTCCCTGCGCAACCGGACGAGCCGGCGGGTGAACTCGAGGAGGTCCTCCTTCTCCTCGTCGAGCTCCCAGTTCATCCAGGCGAGCTCGTTGTCCTGGCAGTAGACGTTGTTGTTCCCGTCCTGCGTGCGGGCGATCTCGTCGCCGTGGGCGATCATCGGCGTCCCCTGCGACAGGATCAGGGTGGTGAGCATGTTGCGGCGCTGCCGGTGACGCAGGCTCAGCACCTCCGGATCGTCGGTGGGTCCCTCGACACCGCAGTTCCAGGAGCGGTTGTGGCTCTCGCCGTCGTTGCCGTCCTCGCCGTTGGCCTCGTTGCGCTTCTCGTTGTAGCTGACCAGGTCGTTGAGGGTGAAGCCGTCGTGGGCAGTGACGAAGTTGATCGAGGCGGTGGGGCGGCGACCGGTGTTCTCGTACAGGTCCGAGGAACCGGTCAGTCGCGAGGCGAACTCGCCGAGCGTGGCCGGTTCACCCCGCCAGAAGTCGCGGACCGTGTCGCGGAACTGCCCGTTCCACTCGGTCCACAGCGGCGGGAAGTTGCCGACCTGGTAGCCGCCCTCGCCGACGTCCCACGGCTCGGCGATCAGCTTGACCTGGCTCACGACCGGGTCCTGTTGGACCAGATCGAAGAACGACGACAACCGGTCGACGTCGTGTAGCCCTCGCGCCAGGGCGGAGGCGAGGTCGAACCGGAAGCCGTCGACGTGCATGTCGAGCACCCAGTACCGAAGCGAGTCCATGATGAGCTGCAGGGAGTGCGGGTGTCGGACGTTGAGGGTGTTCCCGGTGCCCGTGTAGTCCATGTAGTGCTGCTCGTCGCCTTCGACCAGCCGGTAGTAGGCCTGGTTGTCGATCCCGCGGAAGCCGATCGTGGGGCCCAGGTGGTTGCCCTCGGCGGTGTGGTTGTAGACCACGTCGAGGATCACCTCGATGCCGGCGTCGTGGAACGCCTTGACCATGGCCTTGAACTCGCTCACCGCGTCACCGGGCTTGTTCGCGAACGCGTACTCGTTGTGCGGGGCCAGGAACCCGAAGCTGTTGTATCCCCAGTAGTTGCGCAACCCCATGTCCACCAGGCGTTGGTCCTGCATGAACTGGTGGACCGGCATCAACTCGATCGCCGTCACGCCGAGGTCGGTCAGGTAGTCGATGATCGCCGGGTGGGTCATGCCCGCGTAGGTGCCGCGCATCTCTGCGGGGATGTCGGGGTGCGTGGCGGTCATGCCCTTGACGTGGGCCTCGTAGATCACCGTGTTGTGGTACTCGTGACCGGGCGCACGGTCGTTGCCCCAGTCGAAGTACGGGTTGATCACGACGGTGACCATGGTGTGGCCGAGCGAGTCCTCGGTGTTGCGTTGCTCGGGATCGTCCAGGTCGTAGCTGTGCAGGCTCGGGTCTCCGTCGAACTCGCCGTCGAAGGCCTTGCCGTACGGGTCGAGCAGCAACTTGGAGGGGTCGCAGCGCAGCCCGTGTTCGGGCTCGTACGGCCCGTGCACGCGGAAGCCGTATCGCTGGCCGGGTGTCACGCCGAACAGGTAGCAGTGCCAGATGTTGCCGTCGACCTCGGTGAGCTCGACGCGGGTCTCCACGCCCTCCCGGTCGATCAGGCAGAGTTCGACGCGCTCGGCGACCTCGGAGAACAGGGAGAAGTTGGTACCGGTCCCGTCGTAGGTCGCACCGAGGGGGAAGGCGGTACCAGGCCAGGCACGGATGAGCTCTGGTGCGGACTGCTGCGCGTCGTCGTTGGTCACAGCCCAACAGTAGTGGTTATCGCGACACGCGACCGTGCACCGGCCCCGAGGTGGTCACCACCAGCCGGTCGCGGGCCCCATCTGCCGGGCCAGTTCACCCGATGCGGACCGCACCCAGGAGCCCGAGAGGTGGTGGGAGTCGTGGTAGACGATCACGTTGCCCACCACGGCCGGGCAGTTCTCCGCGTCACACAGTCCGTCGGTGAGGTCGATCAGTCTGACCGAGTCGATCCCGGCACCGACCAGGCTGGCGGGGTTGATCGGCGAGATGGACCGCTCGCGCGGCATCCCGCACTTCTCGGGGGTGCCGCCGTCTCCCAGGCAGTCTCCGGCTCGGATCGGGCCGCGACCCTGGTTGAGCCACGGGGTGTCCCGGACGGCGATCACGCCGATGCCCTGTTCGCCCAGCGCACGCCACAGGTCCACGTACTGCCGCGGGGTGATGTCCGGGCCCACCACCCCCACCGGCCGGGTGGCGGTGGTGAACACGAACTCGGGCGCCAGGCCCACGAGGGCGGCCAGTGCGGCGGGGGTCCACTCGGCGCAGCTCTCGTACAGCGGTTCGTCGCTGTCGGATACCGAGGCGTCCAGGGTGAGGGGGCAGCCCATCTTGAGCAGCGTCACCACGCGGAAGCCGTAGTGGCGCCCGACCTCGTCCAGGCCGCTGATCCAGTGTTCGGCGTGTGAACCGCCGACGAGCGCGACGGTGCGCGGCGCGGTGACGTCGCCGTACACGCACATCTCGACCTCGGAGGACTCGAAGGTCGAGATGCAGCCGTCCAGTGTGCTCATGGGCAGGTCGTTGCCCACCTGCAACGGGGAGGGCACGTAATCGGCGTCCTCGGGGGCGGGGACACCCTCGAGGAAGGCACGGGCACCGGGATGGTCCGGGTCGGTGAGCGAGTCGACGTAGGGGACGGACGAGCGGGAATCGGACGTGGCGGACCACCATCCGACGGTGCCGAGACTGGCCACCGCGGCGACGACGACCAGGGCGGTCGCCCGGACGAAGCGCCGCTGGTCACGGGCGGACCGGGCGGGCCTCTTACGGAGCGAGTCGCGCTGTTGGGCTGCGGGAGTGGTGCGGCTGCGTGCCCGGCTGGCCATCCTCAGCGGGCGCTCGATGTACTTCTCCGTGAGGAGCGCCAGCACCACCGAGACCGCGACGATCGCCAGTCCGGAGACCAGCGTGATCTCCGCCTGCCGGTCGTGGGAGAGCCAGAGGATGAGCAGCGGCCAGTGCCACAGGTATAGGGAGTACGAGATGTCGCCCAGGCGGCGGAAGACACGGGCCGAGAGCAGCCAGGTGACGGGGTCTCTCCGGGGTGTCGCACGCTCCCCCGCGGGGAGGTTGCCGCCGAGGATGATCAGCAGGGCGCCGCCGATCGGGTACCAGGCCAGGGGGCCCGGGAAGTAGGCGGCGCCGTCGATTACGAAACCGCAGCTGACGATGAGCGCCAGGCCGGCGATCGTACTGAGCATGCGCAGTGGCCACGGCAGCACAACGCCGACCAGCAGGACGGCCACGAGGCCGCCGACGAGGAGCTCCCACATGCGGGCGCCGGTGTCGTAGTAGTTCCACGGTTGGTTGGTGATCTGGCCCTGGGTCGACCACCACACCGAGGCGGCGGTGCCCACGGCCACCACGACCAGCAGAAGGGCTTTGGGGGTGCCACGCCGTACAACGAGCCGCCACAGGGCGGTCAGTCCCAGGACCACCGCGAGAGCCACCAGATAGAACTGGCCCTGCACGGACATGGACCACAGGTGCTGCAGCGGCGAGATGGTGGCATCGGCGGCGGCGTAGTCCTGGGCGGTGAGCGCGAGCTCCCAGTTCTGGTAGTAGAGCAGCGAGGCCACGGTCTGTTCGAAGATCGCCGACCACTGGGTGGGGGGTTTGATGAGGATCGTCCCCACCACGGTCGCGGCCACCGTCACCACGAGCGCCGGATACAGGCGTCGGACCAGCCGTGTCAGATGCGGGACGGGGTTGAGCGGCGTACGCCCGTCCGATGCGCCGCGCAGGAGGGACCCCAGGAAGAAGAACCCGGACAGGGTGAGGAACACGTCGACGCCGCCGGAGACGCGACCCATCCAGATGTGGAACACCACGACCAGGGCGATCGCCAGGCCGCGGAGTCCGTCGATGTCGTGCCGGTAGGCCATCTTCCCGCGCCGGCGGCGAGCAGGCGCGTCCGGAATGCTGGTGGCCACTGGCGGGTACTTCCTGACGGGTCGTCTGGTCTGGAGGCGTCGGCGGCCCGGCCGGCGGGAGCACCCGGGACACGGCGGAGCCGCGTGGCGATTACACCACAAACGGTCGCCCGCGCCCGCGTTGGTACAGTCGGCGCGCATGACCAGCTCATCGTGGTTCCGCGCCGTGGGCACACTGGCGGGTGTGGTCGGCCCCGCGGTCGTCGCGCTGGTGGTGTGGATCGCGGCCGCACCCCGATCGGAGCTTCTCTCGGTGGGCGGGGGGAGGGGGGTCCGGCTCCCAGAATCCGGGACGGACGGTGGAAGCCAGCTCCTGGTGCTGGTCGTCCTGCTGGGTGCCGCGGTGGTGTGCGCCGTGCTGGTGCTGTGGAGCCGGCACCCGGGTCTGCGACGCCCGGCCGGGGTCCCCGTGTTGCTGCTGCTGCCGGGGCTGACGTGCGCGGTCGCGGCGGTCGCCGCCTCGCCCCTGGCGGGGCTGCTGGCGGCCCCGCCACGGGATGCGCCGTACGGGATGGTGGTGGCGCAGGCGCCGGCCGCGGGCCCGCTCTTCTTCGACCGGATGATCTACGGGACCTCGGGGCCGTCGTGGGACTGGCTCCCGCCGGGTGCCGGATGGCTGGTGGTGGGCGCGATGCTCGCGGGGTTCACGGTCGCGGCGCTGGCCCACTTCAGCTACTCGCCGGACCTGCGGGACGGGGTCGTCGACGAGGAGTCCGTGGTCGAGTCGTCGGACCGGGCCGCCTGAGCGGCGCGATCGGGGCGTCACTGACCGCCCGCGACCGGCGGTCTGAGTGTCGCGAACTGGTCGGTGATCCGCAGTCGGCGCTCGGCGAACCTGTACAGCGCGGCGGGTCGCCCGCCCGAGGGTCCGGGCGGCGCGCTGCGTCCGCAGCGTACGAGCTCTCCCCGCCGGGTGAGCACCCGCTGCAGGTTGGTGGGGTCCACGGGGTGGCCGAGGGCGGCGGCGTAGAGCTGGGCCAGTGTGGAGAGGGTGAACTCGTCCGGGGCGAGGGCGAATCCCAGGGTTGAGTAGGAGAGTTTGGCGGCGAGCCGGCCCCGGGCGCGGGCGACGATCTCGGAATGGTCGAAGACGGTGTCGGGGAGCCGGTCCACCCGGAACCACGAGGTGTCGTCGGGGACGGCCGGGTCGGCGTCGCTGGGCAGCAGTCCGAGGAAGCCGGAGGCGAAGACCCGGCGTCCGGGTACGCGCGAGGGCTCGGAGAACTCCGCGACGGACTCCAGGTGGCTCAGGGAGCGCACGTCGACCTTCTCCGCGAGCTGTCGGGTGGCCGAAGCGGCGAGGTCCTCGTCATCCCGCACCTCACCACCGGGTAGCGCCCACCGCCCGGCGGCCGGGCCGAGGGAGTGCTGCCACAGGAGCACGTGCAGGGCCGGGGCCACGGCGTCCGGGACCTGCCGAACCTGGCCCACGACGACGAGCACCTCGTGACCGGTGTTACACTTGGACATGTTTTCGATTATAAGTCGAAAACGGGGCCGGTGGCGTATCGGCCCGCAGAACCGACCCGGGAGGGGGCAGCGATGAGCACTGCCACAGGACACGGCACCACGGTCGCGCCGCGGCCGGACACCAACGTCGGCCGACTCGACTCGCCGCTGGCCGCGAGGATCCGCCATGACGGCGCGGTGTACACGGGTGTCGAACCCGACGCGGAGTGGGCCGCCGAGGTCCGTCGCCTCGCAGCCGAGCGCGACGCGGTGATCCTCGCCCACAACTACGAGGTCCCCGCCATCCAGGACATCGCCCACCACGTGGGGGACTCCCTGGCCCTGTCGCGCATCGCCGCGGAGGCCGAGCAGTCGACCATCATCTTCTGCGGCGTCCACTTCATGGCGGAGACCGCCAAGATCCTCTCCCCGGACAAGACCGTCCTCATCCCCGACGAGGCCGCGGGCTGCTCGCTGGCCGACTCCATCACCGCCGAGCAGTTGGCCGAGTGGAAGTCCGAGCACCCCGACGCCGTGGTGGTCTCCTACGTCAACACCACCGCCGCGGTGAAGGCCCTCACCGACATCTGCTGCACGAGCTCCAACGCGGTGGAGGTGGTCGAGTCGATCGACGCGGATCGCGAGGTGCTGTTCCTTCCCGACCAGTTCCTCGGGGCGCACGTCCGGCGCAAGACGGGCCGCGACAACGTGCTCGTCTGGGCGGGCGAGTGCCACGTCCACGCCGCGATCAACGGTGACCAGCTCACCGCCAAGTCGGAGGCCCACCCGGGTGCCGAGCTGTTCGTCCACCCCGAGTGCGGCTGCGCCACGAGCGCGCTTCACCTGGCCACCGAGGGTGCGGTGCCGGCCGACCAGGTCAAGATCCTGTCCACCGGCGGGATGGTCGACGCCGCCCGCGCCTCGGGTGCCCGCGAGGTCCTGGTGGCCACCGAGATCGGGATGATCCACCAGCTGCGCAAGGCCGCACCGGAGATCGACTTCATGCCGGTCAACCCCGACGCCAGCTGCCCGTACATGAAGATGATCACCCCGGCCGCGCTCCTGCGCGCCCTGGTCGAGGGGGCCGACGAGGTCCACGTGGACCCGGCGACCGCCGAGGCCGCGCGGGGGTCGGTGGAGCGGATGATCGCCATCGGCAACCCGGGGTCGGGGGAGTGAGCGGCGCAGCTGTCGGTGGTGGGGCGTACGGGTTCGACGACGACGAGGTGTTCGACGGCGACGTGGTGGACCCTGACACCCGTGCCGACGCGCTGGTCGCGATCCGGCGCGCGCTCGAGGAGGACCTGCGGTACGGCCCCGATGCCACCTCACTGGCCACCGTTCCCGCGGATGCCCGCGTCGCCGCCCGCCTGACCTCGCGTGGCGACGGGGTGGTGGCGGGCCTGCCTCTCATCCCGATGGTGCTGGCGGAGGTGCTCGGGGGCGACTTCTCGGTGGAGTGTCACGCCGCTGACGGCGATCGGGTGCAGCCCGGCGATGTGGTGGCCGAGATCTCGGCGCCGACCCGCGGACTGCTGACCGCGGAGCGCACCATGCTCAACCTGGTCTGCCACCTGTCCGGGGTGGCCGGCGCGACCCGGGCGTGGGCGGACGAGCTCGAGGGCACCGACTGTGTGGTCCGGGACACCCGCAAGACCATGCCGGGGATGCGACTGCTGCAGAAATACGCGGTCCGCTGCGGTGGCGGGGTCAACCACCGACTCGGACTGGGGGACGCGGTCCTGGTCAAGGACAACCACGTCGTGGCCGCCGGAGGGGTCCTCCCGGCCCTGACCGCGGTCCGCGAGCGATTCCCGGAGCTTCCCTGCGAGGTCGAGGTGGACTCCCTCGAGCAGCTCGACGAGATGCTGGAGGCGGGGGTGGACCTGGTCCTGCTGGACAACTTCCCGGTGTGGCAGACGCAGATGGCCGTGCAGCGCCGGAACAAGATCTCACCCGGCACCCGCCTGGAGTCCAGTGGTGGCCTCACGCTGGACGTGGCCGGCGACTACGCCCGCTGTGGCGTCGACTTCCTCGCCGTCGGCGGGCTCACCCACTCGGTGGCGGTCCTGGACCTCGGTCTGGATATGTGAGGTGCACCCCACCCGGCCGTTCGGGTGAGGTGTGGACCGCCGCAACCCGCGTAAAGTTTATTGTCATGACGGGCTTCTGGGACACGAGCGAGAAGAGTACGCCGGCGGAACGCCGACAGCAGCGGATGGCGGAGGCCCGCCGGCGCGTGGAGTCGGGGGAGAACACCTCACCGCCGCCCCCACGCCCCGCTCCCGCCAGGACCGCCCGCGTCCGGACGGCCCGGGCGGTCACCGTGGACCCGAAGTCGATGACCGGTTCCCAGTTCGCCGTGTGGCGCAGTGTGCAGCACTTCTGCGCCACCGATTCGCTCCCGGATGCCCGCGGCGGAAACCTCGACCTGCTGGTCGCCTGGTCCGACTCCATCCAGCCGTTCCGACTTCGCCAGCGGATCGTGGCCCGCCTGGACTCCCAGGGCGCCTGGTTGCCGGTCTGCTACGCCAAGGACGGGGCCAGGGAACCCATCACGCAGGCGCAGGCCGACCGCTACCGGGAGGTCAGACTCGGCGAGTCTACGCTGTCCGGTGGCGCGCAGAAACCGCTCAGGGAGACCGACCACCCGGAGGCCACGGCGTCGCTCTGATCAGTGACGACGTCTGTCCGGGCTGACGCCGGTCAGTGATGTCGCCGGGCCGGCGGCGTCAGCGGGACGCGAGTGCGAAGCGTCGACCCTGCGGCTGCGGCCCGGTACTGAGCACGATCTCGTCGGCTCCGGCCTCCCTGCCCGCCGGGCCGGTGGTCTCCTTGGTGGCGGTGACCTCGTCGTCGTCGTGATCCGGGTCGTGAACGTTCCCACCGTTCTCGTTCCCACCGTGCCCCTTCCCACCGTGCCCCTTCCCACCGTGCCCGACCCCACCGTGCTCGTCCCTCTCACCGGTCAGGTCGACCTCCTCGGCGTCCCCGGGGTGCTCCGCCACCGGGACGATCGTCCCCTCGCGGTGGAGGTCGATGATGGCGGTCCGCGCCGCCCGGGCGTAGCGCAGATTGCGCAGCGCGGGGGTGTCGGTGGCGGGCGCGGAGGGGTCCACGTCGCTCAGTCGCAGTGGTTCCCCGGAGTGCGCCTCGTAGGCCTCGCACACCGACTCGACGAGTTCGTCCACGCCTAGGCTGTCCCACTCCCCGAGCTTGTCCACGACGATCATGCGCGCGCGGTCGAGCGCGTCGGATTCGGGAACGGTGGCGTTGTCGATGGCGGATCGGATCTCTTCGGTCGAACTCATGACCCGAGCCTGCCAGTCCCGGCGCCCGGTTGCAGCCGGTGGCGCCGGCGCGTTCCCTGTGCGTCGCGGTCCCGGCCCGTCAGGCCGACAGCTCGGCCAGCACTCGGGGAAACTCGGACAGCAGCTCCCGCGCGAGGAATCCCGTCGGCCCGACGCCCACCGCGAGTCGTTCCCCGGCCCGGCCGTGGGCGTAGGTGGCCCACGCGGCGGCCTGCGCGGGCTCGGCACCACGGGCGAGCATCGCCGCCACGACCCCGGCCTTGACATCACCGGAACCGGAGACCCCGAGCGCCGGAATGCCCGATTCGTCCCGCCACACCCGGCCGTCGGGCGAGGCGATCCACGACGTAGCCGTCCCGGACACCACCACGGCGCCGGTGCGGCGGGCGAGCTCGACGACGTGGCCCGGGGTGTCGCGCTCGATCTCGTCCTCGGGGACCCCGAGGGTGCGGGCGAGCTCCCGGGGATTGGGGCTCAGGACGGCCCGGCCGTCCAGGTGCGCCACCCCGTCCGGATACTCGGTGATGTACGCCAGTGCCAGCGCGTCCACCACCAGCGTCGCCTGCAGCCGGGGGATCACGTCGGCCAACAGGGCCACGGCGGCGTCGGTGTCGCCGATGCCCGGGCCCACCACCACGGCGTCGCAGTCCGCGGCCAGTTCGCAGATCAGCTCGGCCGCCCCCGGCGCCACCTCGCCGGCCCCGGTCTCCGGGAGCCCGATCACGCGGGACTCGGGGATACGCAGCGCGATCCCGCCGGCGACCGAGTCGACCGTGAGGATCTGTAGTGTGCCGGCGCCCCCACGCAACGCGGCCTCACCCGCCAGGACGATTGCTCCCGGGGTGGATCTGCTGCCCCCGACCACCAGGACCCGACCGCGTCCGTTCTTGCCGCCGCCAGGGGAGGGCAGGGGCCACTCCCGCAGGCGGTGGGTGGTGAGGACGGTCTGATCCCCGGTCACGAGGCGTCCTCGTCGGCGATCTCCTCGCGGGTGGTGGGCGCCCGGCCGGTCTCTACTGCTGTGGTGTCGGCGTAGCGCTCGAGTTCCAAGCTGCCGGTGCCGAGCCGGTAGCCGGTCACCGAGCAGTTGGGCAGCGGATCCTCCCGGTCGACCCGCAACACGTCGTGCTCGGCCATCTGCTCCAGTGCCACACGGAAACTCATGATGACCGCCTGGTGACTGAACACGCAGACCTGCTGACCCGCGAACCGCCCCCGCAGATCGGTGAGGAGATAACGCACCCGAAGGAGGACATCGGTCCAGCTCTCCCCGCCGGGCGGTCGGTAGTAGAACTTCCCGATGCGGTCCCGACGGTCGGCCTCCTCGGGAAAGCGGTGGCGGATGCCGTGACCCGTGAAGCCGTCGAGGATCCCCAGATCCCGCTCCCGCAGACGCTCGTCGGCGATCAGGGTCGCCTCGTACCCGGCGGCCTCGAGCGCGACGGCCGCGGTGTCGGCGGCCCGCCGGTACGGCGAGGTCAGCCAGACCGTCGGCCGGTCGTCGGCGGGGAGATCCCGCAGCCACGCGCCGACGGACGCGGCCTGGTCGCGGCCGGCGTCCGACAACGGGGTATCGGCGTCGCGGTGGTCCAGATCCAGGCGGTGGGCCCCGGCGGCGCGGGCTTCGTCGACGGCGATGTTGCCCACGCTCTGACCGTGGCGGACGAGCAGGAGTCGGGAGAGGTCGGTCATTCCCGGAACCTACCCGCCCGGCTCCTGTGTGCCCGGCTCCCGCCCGTCCCGGGCCTCACGGGGTGAGGACGATCTTCACGGCCCCGTCCTGCTTCTTCTGGAAGATCTCGTAGGCCCGGGGGGCGTCCGAGAGCGGGAGACGGTGCGTGGCGAAGTCGTCGACACCCAGGGGGTCGTCATCCGTGAGCAGGGGCATGATGTCCGGGACCCAGCGCTTGACGTTGGCCTGACCCATCTTGAGCGTGAGCTGCTTGTCGAACATCGTCAGCATCGGCAGCGGGTCGGCGGTGCCACCGTAGACGCCGGACAGGGAGATGGTCCCACCGCGGCGGACGATGTCGATGGCGGAGTAGAACGCCGCGAGGCGGTCCACCCCGGAGTTCTCCATCATCTTCTTGCCGAGGAACTTCGGCAGCATCCCGACTGCGGCATGGGCTACCGACGCCACGGGGGAGCCGTGGGCCTCCATGCCGACCGCGTCGATCACCGAATCCGGCCCGCGGCCGTCGGTCATGTCACGGATCGCGTCGCCCAACTCGCCGGGGACGTCCGAGGGGTCGAGGACCTCGACGCCCCGGTGCGCCTGGCGGGCCCGGCGTTCCGCGACCGGGTCGATGCCGATCACCCGGTGTCCGCGGTGCGCGGCGATCCGGGCGGCCATGTCGCCGATCGGGCCGAGGCCCAGGACGACCACCGTGCCGCCATCGGGGATCTGGGCGTACTCCACGGCCTGCCAGGCGGTGGGCAGTACGTCGGACAGGTACAGGTACCTGTCGTCAGAGTGCTCGTGCGGAACCTTGATGGTGGTGTTCTGGGCCTGCGGGACCCGCAGGTACTCGGCCTGCCCGCCCGAGACGCTGCCGTACAACTCCGAGTAGCCGAACAGCGCGGCGCCCATTCCCTGGTCCCGGACCTGGGTGGTCTCACACTGGGTGTTGAGGCCTTTGTCACACATGTAGCAGTGACCGCAGGAGATCTGGAAGGGCATCACCACCCGGTCCCCGGGCTTGAGGTCGGTCGCTCCGGCCCCGACCTCCTCCACGATCCCCATGGGCTCGTGTCCGAGGATGTCGCCCTCGTTCATGAACGGTCCGAGCACCTCGTACAGGTGGAGGTCCGAACCGCAGATGTTCGTGCTGGTGATCTTGACGATCGCGTCCGTGGGGTCCTCGATCTTCGGATCGGGGACGTCCTCCACGCGGACGTCGCGCTTGCCGTGCCAGGTGACTGCCTTCATGTGCGGGCTCCTCTCTGGTCGTGCCATGCGCGTTCACGCATGGGTCCGACCGTAGGCCCGGGAGTCCGCGCCTGCATCCGGTGGACGCGCATGGGGTAGACCAGATGCATGCCTGTGCCCCGGGAACCCCGCATCGTGATCATCGGCGCGGGTGTGGCCGGGATCTCGGCGGCCTACGTCTTCCAACAGTCCGGGTTCACGGATGTGACGATCTGCGAGAAGGGAACGGACGTCGGCGGGGTCTGGCACTGGAACCGGTACCCCGGACTGACCTGCGACGTGCCCTCGCAGATCTACCAGTTCGGCTTCGCGCCGCGAGCCGACTGGCCGCACGTCTGGGCCGGCGGCGAGGACATCCGGGCCTACCACCGGGACGTCGTGAGGCGCTTCGGACTGGAGCGGTGGTTGCGGCTCGGGACCGAGGTGACCGACGCCGTCTACGACGACGAGTCCGCCGCCTGGACACTGTCGACCGCTGCCGGGGAGACACTCCACGCGGATTTCGTGGTGTGTGCCACCGGCGTGCTGCACCATCCGTACATCCCGGACATCGAGGGGCTCGAGTCGTTCGCCGGGCCCGTCGTCCACACCGCCCGCTGGGACGACGGGCTCCGGACCAGTGGGAGACGGGTCGGGGTGGTCGGCTCCGGCTCCACCGGGGTGCAGGTCGTGTCCGCCCTTCAACCGCAGGCGTCACGGGTCCTGCATTTCGCGCGCTCCCCGCAGTGGATCCTCTGGGCGCCGATGGGGGCTCGCCAGCCGGCCCCGCTCACCGCCCTGCTCCGTCGCTCGCCCGAGTTGCAGGAGAAGTTCTACGCGGCCGCGCTGTGGGCGTCGGGGATCCTGGCGGACGTCGTACTCAGGCCGACCTGGCGACGCCGTGTGGTGCAGGCATACGCCCGGTGGAGTCTGCGCGTGCAGGTCCGTGATCGCCGTCTCCGCCAGCAGCTGACCCCCGACTACGAACCGCTGTGTAAACGACAGGTCGTCTCGGGGACCTACTACCGGGCCATCACCGCTCCCAACGCCCGGTTGGTCACGGGGCCGATCGCGGAGGTGACGCCTACCGGTATCCGCACCGGCGACGGCAGCCACCACGAGGTCGACGTGATCGTGCTCGCCACCGGCTTCCGCACCCACGACTACATGCGGCCCATGCGCATCACGGGTCGGGGCGGGCGACGACTCGAGGATGTCTGGGCCGACGGGCCGCGGGCGTACCGGATGACCGCGATCCCGGGATTTCCGAACCTCTTCACGGTGCTCGGCCCCAACTCGCCG
The DNA here is from genome assembly GCF_033790845.1 of Dietzia sp. PP-33. Lineage (NCBI taxonomy): Bacteria > Bacillati > Actinomycetota > Actinomycetes > Mycobacteriales > Dietziaceae > Dietzia > Dietzia sp. PP-33. Next base: position 140,915 of record NZ_JAMYEI010000005.1, on the reverse strand, counting down.
ACAGGGTCGATCTCGCTGCAGCACTCCGCGGAACTCAGCTCGCGGTACATCGCGCAGTGGATAGAGCAGTGGAAGCGGGGGCGGTTCGACGCGGCCGAGGTGACCGAACGGGCGACCGAGGAATTCTCCCGCGCGGTGGCGCAGGCCATGGGGCCCACGGTGTGGAACACCGGGTGCACTTCCTGGTATCAGACCGCGGGCGGGGAGATCGACCTGTGGCCCTTCGACCGCGGGCAGATGGAACGGATGCTCGGTGAACCCGATGTGGGGGACTTCGAGATGATCCGGTTGACCTCGTGAGAGTGCGGTGCGGTCCTGGCCGCACGGAGTATAAGGTCGCCATTATTCATTCCCGGTAGGTCGAGTCATCGACCTTGTCGATGGTGGTGACCATGACCTACTCCCCGCACGACCCGGGCTGGCACAACGGGGGACGTGACCAGGCCCCCTACGGGACGCCGCCGCAGACCCCTTCTCGCCACGGAGTCGTATGGGCGCTGGGTGCACTCGTCGTGGTACTGCTGGTCGCCCTCGCCGGCGTGGTCGGTTTCCTTCTCGCGTCAGACGGGGAGGCCCCGAGCGCGGTCCCGGGACCCACGACCCCCGCGGTCGAACCGGACTCGCCCGACACGGGTTCTGCCGACACTCGCTCGGACACCCACTCGGACACCGGGCCACGAGCCGCCCAGGTCGCCGAGTGCGACCCGGACGTGATCGCGAGCGAGGCGGGGATCGCCCGCCGGAACGTCAACGTTGACCGGTGCGTGGGCGAGTGGGCGCTGGCGCACGTGTACGTGCCGCCCGGCGAGCCCGCCGGCGACACGCAGTACATCGTGAGTCGAGTCGGCGGGAGCTGGAACCGGTACACCGGAATCCCGTCGAGTACGTGCCGACAGGAGGCGGAGGCCGACGGGATGCCCTCCGACATCGCGGAGGTGCTGGATACCTGCCCGTCGTCAGCCGCTCCGACGGGCGATCTGGGACTGGGCATCCCGATGTCGCGCCCGGCGTGTGACGGCCGGGGCATCGTGGTCCTGTACTCCGCGGTCACCCCGGGCTCGTACTCACAGGAGATATCGTCAGCGCTGGCGCAGAATCCGGACGCCTCCTATCTGCGCACCGACATGGCGTGCCCCTCGCTACGGCCCCGGGACGAGAACGGCAACATCATCTACGCGGTCTATCGCCCCTCGGGATATACCCGGGATCAGCTGTGCGCTGACGTCCGCGCGCAGGGCCCGCCCGCGTACGGCCGCTGGCTGGACACCACCAGTGACCCGTCGGCGCTGGTCTCCTGTTGATCCCCGCCGTGTGCGGTCGGCACGGGATCAGCGCAGGATCAGGGGGATGTGCTGCTCCGCGGCGGTGTTGGCGCCATGGTGACCGAGCAGGGAGGACTCCAACTGTTCGTTCTTGCTCCGGGTCAGTACGACACCGCCGGTCGCGATAGCGATGACGTCGCCGATGCGGTGCGCGTGCTCGCGGTCCGGGCCGAACAGCTGCTCGTCGAGTGCCTGCTCCCGGCTCAGCACCCGGGCGTGGTCGGCCAGCTCTTCCCGCCATGCGGCCAGAACCGTGTGTTCCGCTCCCGCCCGCGCGTAGGCGTGCCGAACCCGGGCTTCACCGGCGACCGCCTCGACGTCCGCGAGGAGCGCAGGGGAGGCGTCCAGATCCAAGACGGTCTCCGCGGTGACCATCCCGTGGTCTGCGGTCACCATCAGCGCGCAGTCGCGGGGGAGGTCGGTGGACAGATCGGCGACGAACGCGTCCACCTCCCGCAGCGACTGCAGCCACTGTGGCGAGCCGGGCCCGTGGAGGTGTCCGATGAGGTCGAGGTCGCCGAAGTACGAGTAGACGAACCGCCGTGCACGGGACCGCTGCCCGACGGCGTCGAGGATGCCTCGCCTGATCTCCTCGAGTGAGTTCGCCGCCCGGTAATCCCCCTCGGCTCGGAACGCCGCGCGCGTGAGGCCGGATTCGCGGAAGTCCTCGCGCATGACGTAGGTGAGGTCGACCCCGTCCTCCGCGAGCAGCTCGAGCACGCTGGGGTGTTGCTGGATCTCGCGGGGTGGGAAGCGATCCAGGGCCGAGGGCCCGTCGGCGGACCCGAGCGTCCAACGAAGCGAGTTGAACGTGGTCGCCGGCCCGTCAGCGTCGGAGATGCGGAAGCTGTAGCCCACGATCCCGTGGCGGGAGCACGGCGCTCCGACCGCCAGACTGGTCAGGCTCGTGGCGGTGGTCGCCGGGAATCCTGCGGAGATCATCCGTGTGGTCATGGCCGCCAGGGTGGGGGCGTCGCCCGCATGCTGCCGGATCAGTTCGGCGCCTAGGCCGTCGACCAGGACGAGTACCGCGTCCCGCGTGGGGGGCACCGCGAGTGGGTTGCGGACGGACACACCCAGCGACGCGGCGATCGACGGCATGACATCGGCCAGCGAGTGGGCTGAAGGACTGGTCGGGATCCCGGTCATGAACCCAGCTTCCCCGATTCTGTCCGCCGGCGAGCGGGAAGGCACTCGGCTGATGGAGCAGGAGAGCGCGTTCGAGCTGATCGCGTTCACTCAGAACGGTGGCGGGTCGAGGATTTCCTCGAGGAGTTGGTGGACTTGCTGTTCGGCGCGGCTGATGACCGGCTTGTTGCGGTTCCACCAGCGGCTCGCGGGTGGCCTGGTGCGGGCGCGTTCTGTGGTGGCGCGATTCTTGTTGGCGCGTTCTGTGCGGTGGCGGGCTGCGCGGCGGGTCCAGTAGGTGGGCTCGGACGGCACTTCGCCGTCCGCGGTGCCGGGCTCGGGACTCCGGGCCTGCTGGGCTTGCCAGGCGCGGTGTTCGGTCCGGGCTTGTTCGCGCCTGTACGCGGCCAGGGCCCCGGAGGGTCTGGTGAGCAGAGTGGAGCCGTCGGGCGTGACGACGACGAGGGTGCCATCTGGCGCCAGGTCGTAGATCCACCCGGAGAAGGTCTTGAACCGGTGATGGCGCCGGCACAAGCACATCAGGTTGCACTCGGTGGTGTGACCGCCTCGCTGCGGGTCGGAGTGGTCGAAGGGCCGACAGTGGTCGATGTCGCAGTATTCGGCCGAGACTGTGCAGCCCGGGTGTCGGCAGGTGCCGTCCCGGAGGCGGATGCGGCGGGCCAACTCGGCGCTCGGCCGGTAGGTCAGGGAGCGGCGGGCGTCGTCGGCGGCGCCGAGTGCCGGATCGACGTGCTCGAGGCTGGCGCCGTCGCTGGTGGCGAGCATGTCGAGCAGGGCCTGGAGCGCGGATTCACCGGTGCGGGGAAACTCGACCTGCGGTTCGAGGCCTCTACCGCGGGCGAAGACCGTCACCCGCGGCCGCAGTGGCGCGGGTGGCTCGTCCGGCGTGAGTCCGGTGGCACGGGCGCGGCCCAGATCTCCGCACACCAGAGACAGCAGGGCGTCGGCGCGGCGTTCGGGCAACGGGTAGCTCGACATGTCCGCCGCCTCGGCGTCGGGGTCGCGCCTGCCGGCTGCGGGGGAACCCGCTCCGGGGCTGGTTGCTCCAGACGTGGCGGGTGCGGCGGCGGGTTCGGGATCCGCGAATTCGGCGGCGCGCTGGTTGATGGCCTCGGCGAGGACCGCGGCCTCGTCCGAGGCCAGGGTGGCCCACAGGTTGGTCATGCCTTCGGCGCCCTTGCGGATGTGGACTCCGCGGTCGCGGGCGGCCGCGTCCTTGCGTTGGCGGATGCCGTCGGAGTCGTAGCGGGCGATGATCGCATCGACGGACTCGCGCACCGTCCGGGCGCCCAGGCGCTCACCGGCGGCGAGGGCGGCGAGGTAGTCGTCCACGACTTCCTGTTGGACCTGGGACAGGACGGCCGGGTCGACCGTGGCCATCTGGCGGGCCAGCAGTTCGGCGGCGCGCTGTTCCATCCGGCCGGCCACCAGGGCCGCCATGACGGCGGGGTAGCGCTCGGTCAGGTCCGCGGCGAGGCTGATCATGGTGGCGGCCCGGCCGACGGAGATGGGCATCGCCGCCACCACGTAGCCGGCACACACGTCGAACGGGTCGACCACCGCGTGCCCGGGCGGGGAACCGTCGCCCGCCCCGGCCTCGTCCTGACGCACACATTCGCGGAACAACTCGTAACACGCGGCCAGGCGGGCCCCGGCGGCGCGATTCTCCGCGACCCAGGTATCGCGGGCGGCATCGGTCAACTCGCGCAGCGCCGACGGATGCCCACCGACCCCCGGCGCACTGTCCGCCGCGTCGTTCATGCCCTCACCCCCATCGCCGATCGTCTCCTGCATCGAATCTGTGTTCTATATTACGCACACACATTCGAACGAGCAAGGGTGATGGTGGACGAAATGTGCACAATTTGGGTCCTCGCCCCGGAGACCGTTGGTAACGGATCACCACTCACCCCGGATATGTGGTGGACTCATGTTCCGCTTATCTTCAGGGGCGACCGCCCCTCAACTTCCGCTCGGAGGCCGCCCATGTCCAAGTCACTCGCGTTCGTAGGAGCACTGGCAGCGTCGCTGATCCTGGCCTCGGCCGGTACCGCCGCAGCACAGAGCGGCGACCTGCTCGACTCGGGATCGGTGTCCGGCTCATCCGATGTCGAGGGCGACTACCTCGGCTCCGCAGGCGAGCTGCTGCCGGGTTCGGTGACCGGCTCGCTGCCCGGATACGCCTCGGGTCCGCTCGGTTCCGTCGCCACCCTCGCGTGCAACGTGGGTACCGTCGCCGGCGCTGCCGCCGGCCTGACCGGTGTGCCCCTGCCGATCCCCGTCGGGGTCGTCTGCATGGTGGTCAACCCCGTCGCCGAGTCCGGCGACTCCCTGCTGAACGGCGACGTCGACGGCTCCGTCAGCGCGATCGTCGGTGGCGTCCCCCTCGTGGGTGACTCGCTCGAGGGCCAGGTCGACACGGCCTCAGCCACCGAGGCGGTAGGGGGATCGCTCGGTGACGAGCTCGGCTCTCTCGAGGAGACGTCACTGTCCCCGCAGAACTGACCGCCCTGTCTCACCGTTGGCTGCGCCCGAAGGCGTGTGGTTCGACCGGGCGCTGTGCGCTCGGGAGCCCGGCCACGACCAGCCGGTAGGACTCGGTGACCAGTTCCTCGACCATGTCCGGGCTGAGGTCCCCGCCGGGGTGCAGTGAGATCCAGTGACGCTTGTTCATGTGGTAGCCGGGCGTGATGTCCTCGTGCGCATCGCGAAGCGCGAGACTGTCGGAGGGTAGGGCCTTGAGCACCACGCGACGCTCGTCGTCCACCTCGGTGTGGAACATGAACACCTTGCCGCGGACCTTGTAGACGTCGACGTCCGGACCGAAGGGGAACTCCAGGGTCGTCGCTGGCAGTTCGCGTGCACGCATCGCCGCGCACCTCTGGAGTTCCCGTCCGTTCATTCCGGTGACGTTACGACACGCTCCCGACCCCGTCGTCGACAAGAGTGATTCGCGCACGTGTTTCTCTCGCGACGTGGTCGGGACGCTCTTCTCGATCCGCGGGCTCGGATGGGGCATCGGCGTCGCCGAGCGCGAGTGGGTTCGTGAGCGTCCCGGCGAACTGCAGGGAGCCGGCCTGGTCCGTCAGGTCGACCATCTGCCGGGTGTCGCGCAGCTGCAGTCGGTTGAGGCAGGAGTGCCTGAACCGTGGAGCGAACAGTGCCTCCCACGTGTCCGCGTCGATCTCATCGCGGTCGATCTCACCGCCGTCGATCTCATCGCGGTCGCCCTCACCCGGGCCTTTCTGACCGCCGGCCAGGGTCTGCAGGCAGCTTCGGACCTCGTCCCAGAACTCCGACGCGGTCAGGACGCCGGCCTCGTCGAGGATCGCTGCCAGGTGGCGCAACACCCCGTCCATGACGTCGGTGTGGATGCTCAGGGCTGCCGTCTCGGCGTCCACCACGTGCCGGATGCGGTCGATCCCCTCGGGCAGCGGGCGCTCGGTGATCACGGCCACCTCCTCGCCTATGTCCTTGAACAGCACGCGGCGCGGTACGTGGTCGGGGCCGATCACCACGATCACGTTCTCCCCGTGCGGCATGAACACCAGCCCGTGGGTCAGCAGGCATCGTGCCACCGGCAGCACGTAGGCGTCGAGCAGCGCGCGGAGCCACGTGCGGGCGTCCGATCCGGAGAGCTCCAGATGTTCGACGACGAGGGGGCGCCCGTGCAGGTCGACATGCAGGAGCGACGCCAACGTGAACGCGCGCTCGTCCTCCGCCAATCGCGGCACGGGGCTCTCCCGCCACAGGGCGGCGATCATCTTGGTGTGCGGTCCCTCGTCGGAGACCCCGGATCGGGCAGCCCGGTGGTAGGCGTCGCCGGTGTAGCCGACGGCCGCGACCTCGCGCAGGATCTCGAAGTCCAGGGCACGGAGTACGGGATCCTCGGCCACCAGCCCGGCCACCCACTCGTTGACCGCAGGGGTGTCGCGCATATACCTGGGCGACAGGCCTCGGGTGAAGCCCATGTTCTGCACCGCCAGCGCGGTCTTGACGTAGCCGCGCTCGGGGTGGGTCACGTCGAAGAAGGTGCGCACCGATTGCTGCGGGCGGTACTCGTCGTCGGACTCGCCCAGGAACACCAGGTCCCGTCGTGCCAGGTCGGGGCCGAACGCCACGGCGATCTTGTGCTCCCACTGCCACGGATGGACGGGCAGGAGGCGGTACCCATCGGGGTCGAGGCCCAGGTCGCGGAGCCGTTCGGTACATCGATCGAGGGCGGCACGGCCGAACTCGCGCAGGTAGAGGTCTTCCTCGTCGAGACCGGCCACGGTAGCGAGGTGGCTCAGGTCGCGGCGGGCCGCCAGCCACACCAGCCGAACGGTCGCGGGCGCCTCCGGGGTATAGCGGTGCCGGTCGGTCAGCCCCAGCCCGATGCGGCCGTTGTTGGCCACGAAACCGGGGTGCCCCTCGGTCATCGCGCCCTCCACCTCCTGCAGGTCTGCTCCGGCGAGTTCCTGCACCGGCCGGTCGCGGTGGTGCAGACAGAACGCGGCCGATCCCAGCGTGGCCGCGATCTCCTCGAGGTAGACGCCCACGAGGGACTCCGGGATCCCCAGTACCGGGGCGAGCGCGATGACGAGGGCCTGGGCGTCGGGTTCGACCGGTCTGCCGTCGACCTCACGGCGGATGGAGCCCGCGTCGACCACCCAGTGCTCCAGCGGCAGCACGCGTGCACGGAACCGCCACAGCTCGTCACCCGCGCGGACCTCGAACTCGTCCCGCTCGGTGGCGGCGGCCGGAGTGATGAGCCGCTCGTGCGAGAACTCGGCGAGGGCCTTGGCGCACAGGTGGCGGTGCGCGCGACGCATCGCGTGGCCGGTGAGGTGCGCGTGGGACGGGGAGCCGCCGGGGGAGGGCCGGGACGACGACGAGGGGTGCGACGACGACGAGGTGTGCGACGACGAGACCATCCGCGTATCACGGCCGATCTCGGAGGAACGGAAACCCTCGGCACTACAGAAGGAGAGCAGGGCGGTCTTGTCTGGCAGTTCGATCAACCCGTCCTGGAGGAAGCCCGCACGGGCGTTGAGCCGGTGCACGGCGGTGTTCCGCGCGTCGGGTTCCACCACCACGCGACGGGCCTCCAACGGGCCGAAGGCGGTCTCGCAGATCGCCCCGATCACGGCTGCGGTGGTACCCGGTACCGGGGTGCGGGACGGCGCCACCAGCAGGTGCATCCCCAGATCCCCTGTCTGGTGCGTGTACCTGCCGTCGAGCTCGATCCGGGCGGGGTCGTAGTACACCGCCAGGCCCACGCGCAGCCCGTCGATGCGCACCACGTGGACCTGTCGGTGGGGACTGTCCAGCCAGTCGGCGAAGAACGTACCGACCTGGTCGGGAGTCAGGCCCCGCATGCCCCAGTACGCCGAACCGGGATGGGACAGCCAGGCGTGCAGGGTCCGGACGGTATCGGGGTTTAGAGCCAGAGGAGTGAGCGAGACGAGTCCCGCGGGTGTGCTGACGGCGTGGGTCATCGGGCCTCCTGGGCCTGCGTCGTGGTGGGTGATGTCCGGGGCGCGGGCTCCGGGGCGCGGGTCGGTTGGCGGGCCGTGCGGTGGGTCGGGACACCGAACTGTTGGAACGCGATGCGCGACTCGACCGGATAGACCTCGCGCCCGGTGACCGATCGCAGGATGATGCTGTTGCGCATGGCCCCCATCCCCAGGTCCGGGGCGCTGAGACCGTGGGTGTGCTCCTCCGCGTTCTGCACGTGGACGTAGCGGTGGGTGCGGTCGACGGTGTGATCCCGCGCCACGCGGTAGCGGCGGGTCCGGCCCGAGCGGGCGTCCTCGGGGCGCGGCTCCTCGCGGTCGATCTCGTCGGCGATCCCGTCGAGGAACCGCGGCGGGGTCGGCGTGTATCCGGTGGCCATCACCAGTCCGTCCGTGAGGTGCTCCCACGCCTGACCGGTGTCGTTGCACCGCAGGGCCAGCCGGATCGCGCCATCATCGGCGACTGTCGCGTCGTCCAGGGCGGTCGCGGCCACCAGCAGCCCGTTCTCCAGACCGCGGGTCGCGCGACGGTAGAGCAGGTCGTGGATCTCGTTGATCAGGTCGGCGTTGATGCCTTTGTACAGCGAGCGTTGCTCGCGCAGCATCCGGTCGCGCGTGCCCGTGTCGAGCTCGTGGAAGTGGTCGATGTACTCCGGGGAGGTCATCTCCAGGGTGAGCTTGGTGTACTCCATCGGGAAGAACCGCGGCGAGCGGGTCACCCAGTCCACGCGGGGGCCGTCGCCCCCGGAGGCCGACACCAGGTCGTGGTAGATCTCCGCGGCCGACTGGCCGCTGCCCACCACTGTCACCGAACCCAGCTCGAGCAGTTCCGCGCGTCGGTGCAGGTAGTCGGCGGCGTGCAGGGCCACGCGGCCGCCGCCGTGACGAGGGCCGGCGTCGAGAGAGGCGGCGGCGTGAGAGTTCGTGTCGACTGAGGCTGCGTCTAGTGAGTCTGCGTCGAGTGAGTGCGTGTCGAGTGAGTGCGTGTCGACCGGCGACCACGGCGTGGAGCCGATCCCCAGCACCAGGTGCCGGGTGCGGTAGGTCTCCGTGCCCTCGGAGGTGATGGCGGTGACCCGGTAGACGGGCGCGTCCTCGTCGTCGTCGGCCCCGCCGGCAGGCTCGGTCCCCGGCCCTGGCCCCGGCGCGCTCTCGCGCCGGACGTCGACCACCCGGCGTCCCCACCGTAGGCCGCCCACCCGCTCGGAGGCCCAGCGACAGTAGGCGTCATACTCCGCGCGCAGGGGCTGGAAGTCCTCCCGGATGTAGAAGGGGTACAGGCGGCCGATCTGCTTGAGATAGGACAGGAACGAGTACGGCGAGGTGGGGTCCGCCAGGGTGACCAGGTCGGCCAGGAAGGGCACCTGGATGGTCGCGTCATCGAGCATGAGCCCGTGGTGCCACGCGAAGCCCTCGCGGGCGTCGAGGAAGACCGCGTCGATCTCCAGTGGCTCGGCCAGACACGCCAGGCCCAGGTTGAACGGCCCGATGCCCACCCCCAGCATGTCGTGGATCCGCCCACTCACGAGAGCACCCCCGCGCTCGTGGCCTGTCGCATCCCGTCCGCCAGGTACTGAGCGGCCTGCCGCACATCGGCGAGCACTATCGCGACGTCCTCGTCGGTCAGTTCCGGATCCAACACGGTGAGCTTCAGGCAGGGCCTGCCGTCCACCACCGTCGCCGCGACCACCGAACGTCCCTCGGCGAACAGCGCGTCCCGCACGGGCCGCACCAGGGCGTCCGTCTCGTCCGGGTCGGCATCCCGCGCATCACACCCCTGCGGGCGGGGGCGGAACAGGACGGTCGACAGCGCCGGGTGGCGGACCAGCTCGAGCTCCGGGTCGGCGTCGATGGACCGGGCGATCCGCCGCGCCGCGTCGATCGAGTCGTCGAGCATGCGCCCGATGCCGTCCGCCCCCAGCACCCGCAGTGTCATCCACAGCTTGAGCGCGTCGAAGCGACGGGTGGTCTGCAACGATTTGTCCACCGCATGGTCGTCACCGTCCTCGGGGTTGAGGTAGTCGGCGCTGACCGTGGAGTGGCGGAAACCCGCGCCGTCGCGCAGGAGCAGCGCGGAGGCGGCCACGGGCAGGAAGAACGTTTTGTGGAAGTCCACGGTGACCGAGTCGGCAAGGCCGATCCCGTCGAGCAGGCCGCGGCGGGTGGGGGAGACGAGGAGGCCGCCGCCGTACGCGCCGTCCACGTGCAACCAGACCTGATGCCCCCGGCACACCTGCCCGATCTCGCGCAGCGGGTCGATCGCACCGTGGTCCGTGGTGCCGGCCAGGGCGACGACCGCCGCGACCTCGTCACCCGCGTCCGCGACGGCGGCCAGGGCACGGTCGAGGGTGGCCGGATCCATGCGGTCTCCGTCCCCCGGCAGGACGACCACGGCGTCGGGGGCGAGACCGAGCAGCCGCGCCGCCTTGACCACGCTCAGGTGCGCGTGCTCACCCGTGACGATCCGCAGCCGCGACAGTCGTGCGCAGCGGTCGGCGGCGGTGGTGCCCCTCGGGCCGGGGCGGGAGAGCCTGTCCTCGCGCGCGGTGAACAGTCCCTGCAGGTTGGACTGGGTGCCGCCGGTCGTGAACACACCGTCGGGCGTGACCTGCTCCGGCCGGTCGAAGCCGATCAGGTCGGTGACCCAATCGATGAGCTTCTGCTCGATCAGACACGCCGAGGTGCCCTGGTCCCATGTCTCGACCGCGGTGTTGACCGAGGTGGCCAGCGTCTCGGCGGCGAGCGCGGGGATCGTGATCGGGCAGTTGAGGTGGGCGAGGTACCGAGGGTGGTGGTAGCCCACGGCGTGGTCGAGATAGAGCTCGCGCACCTCCTCCAGGGCCCTGTCCAACGTCCCCAGCGGCGAGGACAGGTCCACCGCCGCGGTCCGGGCGGCGAGATGGGCGGGTGAGGCGGACGAGCGCGGGGTGGTACGACCGTCGAGGAATCTGCCGACCTCGGCGGTCGCCGCTGCCAGGGCAGCGGCGTGGTCCTTCCGGCTCCGGTGGCTCAACAGGTGATCGTTCACGGGTACTCCGACCTTCTCGGCGACTTGGGTACCGGCGAACCGTATGAGGCAAGGCTTGCCTAAACAACACTAGAGTGAGATGAATCACGTTGCACTGGAAGGCAAGTGGGAATGGGCATGTGAGGCCTTGCGTTGGGGAGCTAACCGGCTCTAGGGTTGCCTAACCATAGGTAAGCCAAGCCTAACCAGCTTCCATCCCAACCGGAGACCCAATGAGCTCATCCACTGTCCGATCCCGCGTCATCCCGGTCGACTCGCCGACGCGGTCCCGCCTGGTGCTGATCCTGGCCGCGGTGGTCGCCGTACTGGCCGTACTGGCCGGGTGCACGACGGGTTCGGCGGGCGGGTCCGGGGATTCCGCCGCGGCGACGGACGTCGAACGCGACGGCGACTTCCCGCGCACCATCACCCACGCCTACGGCGAGACCGAGATCACCGAGCCGCCCCAGCGGGTGGCCACGATCTCCTGGGTCAACGCCGACGTCTCGCTGGCTCTCGGGGTGGTGCCGGTGGGCATGCCGCGCAACTCGTTCGGGGCCAACGCCGCCGGTTCCACCGACTGGTTCGACGCCGAACTCGAGGCCGTCGGCGGCGAGATGCCCGAGCTCTACTCGGAGACCGACGGAATCAACACCGAGGCCATCGCCGCGGTGCAGCCCGACCTGATCCTGGGCGCCTACTCCGGGATGACCGCCGAGGAGTACGAGACCCTGTCCAAGATCGCCCCCACCATCGCGATGCCCGAGGGTGACGTGGCCTTCGGTACCGCCTGGCAGGATTCCACGCGCCTGATCGGCGAGGCCCTCGGCCGCTCCGAGCGGGCCGAGGAACTCGTCGACGAGGTGGAGGGCCAGATCGCGCAGGTCGCCGACGACCACCCGGACATCCAGGGCACCACCTTCGTCTACGGCACCGTGGACCCCGACGCGGCCGAGAAGATCTACGCCTTCACCGATGTCGACAACCGGCCGCGCTTCCTCGAGCAGCTCGGGATGGAGCAGGCCCCGGTGGTGGCCGAGGCCTCGACCGGGGCGTCCGATCAGTTCGCCGTCACGTGGTCGCCCGAGCGGGCCGACGAGCTCGTCTCCGACATCCTGGTGACCTACGCGGCGTCGCCCGACGTGCGGGCCGCGATCGAATCCGACCCGTTGCTCGGCCGCATCCCCGCGATCCAGGCCGGCCGGATGGTCCTGCAGACCGACGAGCAGCAGGTGCTCTCGATCTCCGCGGCCTCGCCGCTCAGCCTGCCCTGGGCGCTAGAGAACGTGGTGCCGGACATCATCGCCGCCGCGGAGCAGAACTGACGCTGATGCAGTCGACCCCGACGAGTCGGGTCGCCCCCGCGGCGGCCGGGCGGCCGGTGGCCCCGGTGCGGACTCCCGCACCGGGGCGCCGCCGCGTGGTCGTGGGCACCGCGACGGCGTCCGTACTGCTGGTGGTGTCGATCATCGCCTCCCTCTTCTTCGGGGCCCGGCCCGTCGACCCGTCGATCGTCTGGTCGGTCTTGTCCGGATTGCCCGCGCAGCTTCTGAGCGGTGATCTCGCCGCCGCGCTGGCGCCGGGGTCGGGTGCGGGCATGGACAGTGCGGTCGTGACCGCCCGCGTCCCCCGGACGATCACCGCGATTCTCGTGGGAGCCGCACTGGCCGTGGCGGGCGCCGGACTGCAGGGGGCGACCCGCAACCCGCTCGGTGACCCCGGATTGCTCGGGTTGACCGCGGGTGCCGCCCTGGGCGTGGTGCTCGGGCTGGCCCTGGCGCCCACCGCTGGTCCGACCGCGGTCGCCGTCTTCGCCGTCGTCGGATCACTGGCCGCCGGGATGGTGGTCGTGGGCGCCGGCCGGCTGGGAGCCGACGCCGGTACCGGGCTCGTTCTCGCCGGGGCCGCGGTGACCGCCGGGTGCACCGCGGTCACCTCCTCACTGGTGATCGCGCTCCCGGGCGTCCTCGACCGGTTCCGGTTCTGGGGCCTGGGCTCGGTGGCACGCTCCGCCGCCCCGGAGATCGCCGCCGCTCTCCCGTTCATCCTGCTGGGACTGGTGCTCGTCCTGGGGGGCGCCGCGTCGCTGGACGCTCTCGCCCTGGGCGACGACCTGGCCCGCGGTCTAGGGGTGGGGCCGGTCGCCGGTCGCGCCGTCGTGCTGGGCGGTGTCGTGATCCTGTCGGGGGTGGCCACCGCGCTGGCCGGACCCATCGCCTTCCTGGGTCTGCTCGTACCCCATCTGTTGCGTCGCCTGGTCGGGGTCGGCAACCGGCTCGTGCTGGGGCTGTCCGTGATCGTGGGGCCCGTCGTCCTGCTGCTCGCCGACACCGTCGGTCGCGTCCTCGCACCACCCGGGGAGATCGCCGTCGGGGTGATGACCGTCGCGATGGGCGTGCCGTTCCTGATCGTCATGCTGCGGATGAACCGAGGGGTGAGCAGCTCGTGAGCGCCCCCGTGATCGACCGACCCACCGAGGTGGCGGGGACCCGAGTCCTGGTCCGGCAGCTCGATGCCCGGCGCCGCAGGCACGCCCTGCTCGTGGCGGTCGGGCTGGCCGCGGCTCTCGTGGCGGTGATGGCCGTCCGTGTCCTGCTGGGCCGATACACGGTCACCATCCCCGACTTCTTCGCCATCCTCGGCGGTGCGACGATCCCTGGCGCGACGTTCGTCGTGATGGAGGACAAGCTCCCCCGGGCTGTGCTCGGTGCGCTGGCCGGGTTCGCGTTCGGCGCCTCCGGGGCCCTGTTCCGTCGCGTCCTGGGCAACCCGCTCGCCAGTCCGGACATCCTGGGCATATCCCACGGCGCATCGGCGGGCGCGGTCGCCGGGATGGCGTTCTGGGGACTGCGAGGGGTCGCGATCATCCCCGCCGCCCTCCTCGGGTCCGCTGTCGCCCTGGCCATCGTCCTGGGTGCCTCGGCCGGGCGCCGCACCGGGATCGTGGGTCAACGGTTCCTGCTCGGCGGCGTGGCCGTGGCCGCGCTGGGCACCGCCGTGGTCACCCAGCTCATCGCCCGACTCCCGCTGGCCGGGGCACAGGAGGCCGCCGTCTGGACCGTGGGATCACTCTCCGGGGCATCCGGCCAGCGCATCGGGTGGCTCGCGGTGGCGTTGATGCTGCTCCTGCCACTGGGGCTCTGGCTGCACGACGCCCTGCAACCCGCCGAACTGGGGCCCGAGCTCGCCGTGGGCCTGGGTTCCCGGCCCGTCCCCACCCGCGCGGCCGCACTCGGGGTGGGCACCATGCTCGCGGCCGCCGCGACCGCGGTGGCCGGTCCGCTCGCCTTTGTGGCGCTCCTCGCCACGCCGATCGCCACCGCGCTCGGCGGCGGACGTCCCCGCATCGTCGCCGCCGCGTTGACCGGGGCGGTGATCGTCGTGACCGCCGACATCGTGGCCTCCGAAGCCCTGAGCACCGTCGACCTCCCCACCGGCGTGGTGACCGGCGCCCTCGGCGCCCCCGCCATGTTGTGGATCCTTCTGCGCTCCCGAAAGGTCGCCTGATGAGCATCACCACCTCCGCCGCCACCGTGTTTCCCTTGGATTCACCGCCCGACACGGATCCCGCCTTCCGTCTGCGCGGTCTGACCCTGGGATACGGCACCGACCCAGTGATCCGTGATCTCGACCTGGACATCCCGGGAGGTCGCACCACCGTGTTCATCGGTGCCAACGGCTGCGGCAAATCCACCATCCTGCGGGCCCTGGGCCGCCAGCTCGCGCCCTTCTCGGGGACCATAGAGGTGAGTGGGCAGGACCTGGCGACCATCAGACCCCGTGAGCACGCGAAGTCGGTGGCGTTCCTCCCCCAGTCGCCGCTGGTGCCGGAGGGGCTCACCGTGGCCGAGTTGGTGGCGCGTGGTCGACACCCTCACCGACGGTGGTGGGGAGGGGGCGACGACGACGGGTCCGCCGTCGCCGAGGCACTGGCACTGACCGACACCGCGGGCTTCGCCCATCGCCGGGTCGACGAACTCTCCGGTGGCCAACGCCAGCGTGTCTGGGTGGCACTGGTGCTGGCACAGGCCACGCCGACCCTCTTGCTCGACGAGCCGTGCTCGTTCCTCGACCTGGCCCACCAGTTGGACGTGTTGGACCTGGTCCGTGACCTGCCGCTGCCCGCAGGGCACGGGGACGGGGCGGCCGGCCCGGGCTCCGGACGTCGGACCGTGGTGGCTGTCCTGCACGAGCTCACCCTGGCCGCACGCGTGGCCGACCATCTGGTTGCCGTGGCGGAGGGCGGCGTGGTGGCCGCGGGACCGCCGGCGCAGGTGATCAACCCCGAGACCCTGCGTCGCGTGTTCGATCTGGAGGCCGACATCATCAGTGACCCGCTCACCGGCCACCCCGTGGTCCTGCCGCGGGGACGACGGAAGGGGACATCATGACCGCTGTAGCCGTAGAGGCTCCGATTCTCGTCGCGCGGACCCGGGTGGTGCGGGTCAGCGAGCTGGGGGAGTCGTACACCCGGTTGATGCTGGCCGGGCCGGACCTGCTGAGGTGGTCGAGTGAGGTGGTGGACCCCGGGACCGTGCGGGACGCCTACATCAAGGTGTTCGTGCCGCCTCCCGGTGGCCCGGGGATCGTCCCGGACCCTGCGGCGATCCGGGAATGGCTGGCCCTGCCGGAGTCCGAGCGGGGCTGGATGCGGACCTACACGGTGCGTCGTGCCGACACGGTCGACCTGGACGGCGAACAGGTTCCCGCCCTGACCGTGGACATGGTGGTCCATCCGGGCGAGGCCGAGGGGCCGGGCTCCGGGTGGGCGCGGACCGTGCAGCCCGGCGACACCGTGCGCCTCGCCGGCCCCGGACGGGGTCACGCGCCCTGGGCGGCGTGGGCTCCGGGTAGCGCGGGCCGGGTGGTGTGCGCGGGGGACGAGACCGCCGCACCTGCGCTGCTGTCGATCGCCGAGGAGCTCGCGGCCGAGCCCCGGGGAGGTAGGGACGTCGAGGTGGTGCTGGAGGTGCCGACCCGGGCCGATGCCCTGGCGCTGGCGGCGGGGGCCCCGGAGTTCGTCACCGTGCTCCCGCGATCCGGTGGGCCGGGACACGCGCTCGTCCACCATCTGGCGAATGTGCTCGAGGTGGGGCCGGGGTGCGTCGAGACGGTACTCGACGGGCGGCGTCCGGACGAGCGCGAATGGCAGACCGCCACGAGCGTCTCCGCAGGGGACCCGTACGTCTTCCTGGCGGGCGAGGCGGGACTGGTCCGGGCGATGCGCCGGCTCGCGGTGGACGGGGCCGGTGTGCCCAAGAAAGCCGTGGCGTTCATGGGCTACTGGCGCCGCGGAGCCGCCGAGTCCTGAACCGCCGCCCGCCCCGTATCCGCGCCTTCCCACCCACTTCTGCATATCTGCTCCTGGCCATGCACTCCGGCCTGCACTTCGGTTCACGCGGGAGTGCATCCCCGGGAGCGGTTGCGGCCGGACCGGGCAGGCGCAGGAGCGGATGCCCGGGGGGGTGACCGAGGAGCGGATGCCCGGGGGGTGACCGAGGAGCGGATGCCGGGGGAGTGACCGAGGAGCGGATGCCGGGGGAGTGCTCTGGTGCGAGCTCCCCGCGCCCGTGCGGATCAGGCCTCGTCGGGTGCCTGCTCGGACGCCTCGTCGGGTGCCGGATAGGACGGGTCGCGCAGGGCCCGGAGCAGGCGCGGGTACTGCGACCCGGGCAGGCGGTTGCCGACGGGATCGAAATGCAGGTCCTCGTCGTCGTCCTCCCATGTGTCCACCGTCAGGCGGCCCAGGGTCTGCCACCGTCCCAGCGGGGTGGCGTGCTGGAGGGTCCACGTCCCGCCGTCGCCGGTGGGGATCGCGGCCAGCAGCAGCTGGCGTCCGGCGATCCGCACCGGGAACATCGAGGTCATGGTGCGGCCGGTCGTACGCCATCCCGTCGTCAGCACGTAGCGGGTGACAGGACCCAGTCCGGTGCTGGCGAGCAGGATGTCGACGGGACGGTCGGCATGGATGCGGACGGCCATCCCGCCGATGTCGGGGACGACGTCCGGCAGCCCCACCGCACGCGAGAACCTGACCGTCGCCGGCCACCGGCCCGTGATGTCCAGGAGCGGGGACCCGGTTCTGCCGACCCCGGTCACGCTCAGTGTCGCCTGGGCCACGACGCCCCTGGGGTGCAGGGCCTTCGGCCGGGCCAGACGGGTGAGTGCCGCCGCGACCCCGAAGACCGAGCCGAGCAGTCCGGCGACGGGGGAGGAACGGACGGCCACCTCCGCGGACGGCTCGGGGCGTCGGTTCTCGGCGGTCCGGGTCTTGAGGGCGCGGGTCTTGAGAGAGCGGGTCTTGGGGGCGCGGGTCGCGGAGACTCGGGCGTTCTCGCGGCCGGATGGTCGGGCACTTCGGGGCATGGTCACAACGATACTCAGTGGCGTGCCTCACACCGTGGTGCTACGGTCAGCGCACTGCTGGACAAAACTGGGGACGGTGTCAACCATGGTCAGTGAGTACATGCGACGGGACGAGGGACTCTTCGCGCCGGACTCGGTCGCTCGGCGGGTGTGGTCCTATCCGACCTCGGCCCTGCTCGGCTTCATCCGTGCGGTGACAGTCGAGCACCTCGACCCCGACCTGACCGCCGCGGTCGACCACAGCGGGCAGGTCGTGCAGCGACCAGCACTGCGCTACGACCGGACCGTGCAGTACTTCGCGACCGTGCTCTTCGGGGATGCCGAGTCGGTGATCAAGTCCTCCGACGTGCTCATGAAGGTGCACTCGCGCGCGCACGGCCACAACCCCGTCACCGGCGGCCGGTACGACTCCAACGATCCGGATTCGCAACTGTGGATCCACATGACCGCCTGGCACTCGATCCTCTACGTGTACGAGCGCTACGGACCGGGGCGTTTGAGCCGGGCCGAGGAGAACGAGTACTGGCGCGAGTGTGGGGTGGCCGCGCACTGCCAGCCCATCCACGTGGGGGACGTGCCAAGGACCCGCGGCGAGGTGCAGAAGTACTTCGACGACTGGCGCGGCCGGCTCGCCGCATCCGAGGCGGCCGTGCACAACATCGACTTCATCCTCCACGGCATGGACACCATCTTCACCGCACTGCCCGCACCGATGAGAGCGGTCATGGGCCCGGTGATCTGGTCCGGGGTGATCGCCACCTACCCACGGTGGATGCGGCCGATCATGGGAGTGCGGCAGTCGCGGGCCGTCGACGCGGCGGTGACCGCGGTGATACGGCCGGGCATGGCGGCTCTCGCGCGCAGCCCCCGGGCGCAACTGTGGTTCCTCGAGCGGGTGGCTCCCCGCGGTGGCCCGGTGCTCACCGACTACCTCCGCGGCATCCCGGCCGAGACCTCGAGCGTGTACTCGCCGGAGCAGGCGCGCAAGAAGTTCGGTGACCCCCGCACGCCGATGCAGCAGTACGCGGACCAGCTGGCGGCCCGACGGTCCGGGCGGGGGGAGACGCCCTACGAGCCCGGACACCACGAGGCGCCGCTGGAGTTCGCGGCGCCGGCAGCCCGGGTGGGTTAGCGCCCGGCCGCGGCCACCCCCGGGTCAGGACCTGAGCAGCTGGCGCAGAACGTAGGGCAGGATGCCGCCGCTGCGGTAGTACGCCGCCTCCGCCGGGGTGTCGATCCGGACGGTGGCCGTGAACTCATGCGACCGGCCGTCCTTCTCGACGGAGACCGTCACCTCGTCGGGGATCTCGGACGATCCCTCGAGCCCAGAGACGGAGAAGACCTCCTCGCCCGTGAGCCCGAGCGATTCGGTGTCCTCCCCGCTGGGGAACTGTAGGGGGAGCACGCCCATCCCGATGAGGTTGGACCGGTGGATGCGCTCGAAGGAGACCGCCAGTACGGCCCTGACGCCGAGGAGCATGGTTCCCTTGGCGGCCCAGTCACGGGAGGATCCGGACCCGTAGTCGGCACCGGCGATGATCACCAGAGGGACGTCCTCCTCCCGGTAGGCCATCGCCGCGTCGAAGATGCTCTTCTCCTCGCCGCTGGTCCAGTGCTTGGTCACCCCGCCCTCGACGCCCGGGACCAGCAGGTTGCGGAGCCGGACGTTGGCGAACGTGCCGCGGATCATCACGTGGTGGTTCCCGCGACGCGAGCCGTAGGAGTTGAAGTCCTTCGGGGCGACACCCTTCTCCGTGAGATACCGGCCGGCGGGGCTGTCCCGCTTGATCGCCCCGGCGGGGGAGATGTGGTCGGTGGTCACGGAGTCACCGAGCTTGGCGAGCACCCGCGCACCGGAGATATCCCGGATCGGCGCGGGCTCGACCTGCATCCCGTCGAAGTACGGCGGGCGTTGGATGTAGGTGGAGTCAGCGTCCCAGTCGTAGACATCCCCTTCGCGGATGTCCATACCCCGCCAGTTGTCATCGCCCGCGTAGACGTCCGAGTAACCCTCGGTGAACATCGTCGCCTCGACGTTGGCGTCCACGACCTCCTTGATCTCCGCGCTGCTGGGCCAGATGTCGCGCAGGTAGACATCCTCGCCGTCGTCGTTCCGGCCCAGCGGCTCGGTGAGCAGGTCGGTGTGCAGACTCCCCGCGAGTGCGTAGGCGATCACCAGGGGTGGGGAGGCGAGGAAGTTCATCTTGACCTCGGGATGGATCCGGCCCTCGAAGTTGCGATTGCCCGAGAGTACCGAGGAGACGTTGAGGTCCTTGTCGGTGACGGCGGCGCTGACCTCCGGGATGAGCGGTCCGGAGTTGCCGATACACGTGGTGCAGCCGTAGCCCACCAGATGGAACCCGAGTTGCTCCAGGTAAGGGGTGAGGCCGGAGCGCTCGAAGTAGTCGGTGACGACGCGGGAGCCCGGGGCGAGGGTGGTCTTGACCCATGGTCGCGTCCGGAGCCCGCGCTCGACGGCCTTCTTGGCGAGAAGGGCCGCCCCGAGCATCACCGTGGGATTGGAGGTGTTGGTACACGACGTGATGGCCGCGATCACCACGTCCCCGTGGTCGAGGATGGCCTCAGTCCCACCGATGACCACCTCGGTCGGATCGCCGGGCCAGCCGAGCTTCTCGTTCGCGGTCAACTGCTCCTCTGACAGGTGCCGGGGTGCGGCGTCCCGCCCGGCCTCGGGTCCGCTCGCGGGGTTCGGGCTCACCGGGTCGGAGGCGGGGAAGGAGTCGGCGGACGTGTCGTCCACGCCGCCGTCGTCGGAGGTGGATCTCTCGATTTCGCCGGCGAGCAGACCGAGCACGGTACGAGGAGCGTCGCCCAGGGCGATGCGGTCCTGCGGACGCCGCGGGCCGGAGATCGACGGTTCGACCGTCGACAGGTCGAGATCGACCACCTGGGTGAAGTCCGGGACGTGATCGGGGTCGTGCCACAGGCCCTGCTCACGCGCGTATGCCTCGACAAGTTCGATCTGGTGCTCCTCGCGGCCCGTGAGTCGCAGATAGTCGAGGGTCTCGGCGTCGACGGGGAACATCGTGGCGGTGGAGCCGTACTCCGGGCTCATGTTGCCGATGGTGGCGCGGGTGGCGAGTGGAACGTTGGCCACGCCGGGGCCGAAGAACTCGACGAATTTGCCGACCACGCCGAGTTCGCGGAGGAGCTCGGCGACGGTGAGCACGAGGTCCGTCGCCGTGGTGCCCTCGCTCAGCTCGCCGCTGAGCCGGATGCCGATGACCTGGGGGATCAGCATGCTCATGGGCTGGCCCAGCATCGCGGCCTCGGCCTCGATTCCGCCGACTCCCCACCCCAGGACACCGAGCCCGTTGACCATCGGGGTGTGTGAGTCGGTGCCGACGAGCGTGTCGGGGTAGGCCCGGGGCGGCCCGGCTCCCTCGCGGGTGAACACGACCCGGGACAGGTACTCGAGATTGACCTGGTGGCAGATGCCGGTGTCGGGCGGGACCACGAGGAAGTCGTCAAAGGACTGCTGGCCCCAGCGCAGTAGCTGGTACCGCTCCTGGTTCCGCTCGAACTCGAGCTGGGAGTTGATATCAAAAGAGTCCGGGCTGGCGAAAGAATCGGCGATCACGGAGTGATCGATGACCAGTTCGGCAGGGATCTGCGGGTTGATCACCGCGGGGTCCCCGCCGAGTTCGGTCATGGCGTCACGCATGGCGACCAGATCGACAACGCAGGGCACTCCGGTGAAGTCCTGCATGAGGACGCGCGCCGGCGTGAACTGGACCTCCGGGTTCTGCTCCGATTCCGGACGCCAGTCGCGGATCGCCTCCACCTGCTCGGCGGTGACCACCCGGCCGTCCTCGTTGCGCAGGACGTTCTCGAGAAGGACCTTGAGCGAATAGGGCAGTCGTTCCGAACCGTCGACCCGGTCGAGTCGGTAGATCTCATAGGTGGACTCGCCGACGGCGAGCTGGTCGCGGGACCCGAAACTGTTCGGGGCCGTGGTCGCCTCATCCTGTGACATCGCACGACACCTTTCCTCAGTCGAATGTGATCGGGGCCACATTCCACCGTAGCCCTCACGTCCGCCGAACGACACCGTTCACCGCCCCGGCAGCAGCGCTCGCCGTAGTCGGGGCAGTGCCCAGTCCCACGGGACGCGTTCCTGTTCGAGCCGCAGGTCCCCGCCGATCGTCAGCGCCTCGAGTGCGTCGAGCTCCCCTGGGGTGAGTCGCGAGGGTGCTGTCCGGGTGGGTGAGGGGTCGAGTACCGCGTACTCGCGCCAGGTGTCGAGGGTTTCGGTGTCCATGAGGACGCTGATGGCGCGCGGGGCGTGACGGCGGAGACGATCGAGGATCGTGAACCCGTGCGAGTCGAGGTCGCCCCAGTACGCGATGCGCGCGCGGAGCGCCCAGGGCAGTGCGGCGACGGCGTCGACCGCGAACCCCCGGCCGAAGATCGCGACGGTGTCGGGGAGGTCCGGCAGGGCGAGGAAGGTGGTGAGATTCTCGACGACGACGAGGTGGCGCGGCCCCTCTGACGTGGGCCACAACGTGGCGAGCTGTTCGACCGGACTCTCGACGTCGCGCAACGGCAGGACGAGGTCCGGGTCCAGCACCCGCATGCGCACGCGGATCTCGGGGCCACGCAGTCCCAGCCCTGCGGCCGTGCCTTCTGCCCGGGTCCGCGCGGCGTCGAGGAGTGTCTCCACCACCCGGGTCCGGGTCTCGATCCACTTGGTGTCGACCCCCGGCACCGCGATCTCGCGGGCGCGCAGCCCGGTGGTGGGGTTTGCGAGCGCCCAGCGGCACACAGCCAGCAGTCGATCGAACTCGTCGTCGTCCCATGGTTCCCAGGTGGCCGAGGTGTCCGCGGCGGCGCGGTGTAGCGCCGGTTGGTCGCCCCCCACCGTGAGGATCCGGCTGGTGCGGTCCAGGAGCGTCTCCCACCGCGTCGTCTGGCCCGCCAGGCGCGCGATGGCGTCGGCACCGCGCACCTCGACTCGTTGAGGGAGCGCGGTGACCCCGAAGCCGGGCAACCGACGGTCCTCCCAGGTCATCCGGACGGCGGGTGCGCGTCGGGTCTTCTCGAACTCGCGCCATCGCCGGATCCACGCGGCCGTCCCACCGGGATTCTCCGCGGCACCCGCGGCGGTCGGGGACGCTGTGTTGAACCGGAGAAGATCGGCCTCACCGCCGGCGGGGTCGGCGAGCCACTGGCGGTGGGCCCGGGCGAACCGGGTGGCACACGCGATGGTCAGTTGATCGGGGTCGCGCGGTAGAGAGCGGGTGGCCAACGTCAGACCTCCTCCCAGGTGACGGCTTCGATCCGGGAGCGGCTTCCGTCGTCGTTGCCCACCACCACGAGCCCGCCGATGTACGGCTCGAGGGTCTGCAGGAGTTTGAGCGGGGTGGCCAGGACCATGTGGAAGCCGAAGTCGGTGAACACGTCCATCGCGCGACGCGTGTACTCGGGATCGGCGCGGTCGAACGCCTCGTCCAGGACGACCGTTCCGTACCCGGGGACGTCGGCGTCGATGTCGGCCAACTGGAACCGCAGCGCCGCGGCCAGGCAGAAGAACACCAGCTTCTGCGCCTGCCCGCCAGACAGCCCGGACGAGGAATCGTGGTAGTTGGTCGCGGCGCCGTCCGCGTCGATCTCGATACCGATGAACCCGACGTGCCGGCGGGTGTCCAGCACCGTCTGGCGCCAGCGGCGGTCGCCGGCGTCCGCTGACCCGAGCTTGTCGAGCAGGCGTGACATCACGGCGAACCCCGCCTCGGCGACGTCCACGGTCCGGTTGTCGAGCGCACCGGTCACGGCCTTCTCCAGGTCGCCGAGGAAATCGGTGACGGTCTCGGAACGCCGGTCACGCACCTCGATCTGCAACCAACGGCCCGCCTGGAACTCCGACCGTCGCAGCGAGTCGTTCACCGGCCGGATCTTGGTCTCGATCTCGGACCGGGCACGGCGGACGCGGCGGGCGAGCTCGCCCAGGTTACGGGTCTGCATGTCGCCGATGAGACCGAGGAAGCGCTCCTCGAAGTCCGCCAGCCGGTCCCGGCGTAGCCGGACCAGAACCTCCACGGCCTCACCGACGAACTCGGGGTCGGACTTGAGGTCGGCCTTCATCGCGGGCCAGTTCTCGAGATAGGACGTGAGGATCGCCGTGATGCGCCGGTGGATGCGGTCGCGTTCGGTGGCGGTGGCCGACTGCTCGGCCGCGATCGCGCGCTCGGCCCGCTGACACACGTCCTGCACGTTGTCGACTGTGAGCCCGCGGGTGGCGGCGGCCAGTCGCGCGCGGATCCGCGATGCGGCGCCGTCGGCACTGTCGTCGGAGACCCCTGGGGCCCTGCGTTCGGCCAGCGCGGCGAGGCGGGCCTGCAGGCCGACGATGTTGTTCGCCGCGACAGCGCGCGTATCCCTCGCGGAGTCGTGGGCTGATTGCGCCCGCGACTGGGACTCCTCGGCGACTCGGAGGTCGCGCTCCATTTCCGCGACCTCGGGGTGCGCCTCGCGCCACCGGTCGAGCCGCTTCTGGGCGTCATCGGCTCGTCGCCGTGCGGTGTCCGAGTCGATCTCCTCCCACCGCAGTCCCCGCAGCGCAGCAGCCGCCTGCTGACGGGAGCGCCGGTCGGCGTCGAGGTTCTCTAGCGCCGCCCACATGCCCTCGGACGAATCGATCCGCGACTGGATCTGATCGCGTTGGGCGGTGAGTGTCTCCACCTTGGCGTCATTGAGACCGCCCAGCTGAAACGCCGACGGATCGTCGATCCGTCGACGATCGTCCTTCTCGAACCTCTGTCCGCGCTTGATGAGCCCGTGCAGGGTGACCGCCTTGTCCAGTGCTCCCATTTCGTCTGCGGTTTCGACACACACGAAGTCGAACTCGCTGGAGAGCCGGCGGTGAACCCACTGCTGAAATGGTCCCGGAGCGGGCGTCACCTTTCGGACGAGACTCTCCGGACCGGTTCGCCTGGCCGTGGCGTCGTCCCTGGGATTGACGACCTCGTAGACCAGCCGCGCGCCGAGGTGAGTGTCGTTGACCGCGCGTGCGACGGTATCGCGAAGATGTTCGGGGACGAGCATGGTCCGTGCGAAGCCGGATAGCACGCGTTCGGCAGCTGGTCGCCACCGCGCGTGTTCGGGCGTCACATCGAGCAGCTCGCCCGCGAAGGGAAGTTCGCGGGCATTGACCCCGGCCGCACGACAGACCAGGTCGCGCGCGGTCAACAATCGTGAGTCGATGTTCGAGCGGTGTCGGAGAAGCGACTGCAGGCGGGCAGTCACGTCGCGATGCGCGTTCTTCTCCTCGTTGAGGTTCCCCGCCACCTCGCGGAGCTTCTCCCGATCCCGCGCCCGCTCGGCTTCCTGGTCTGCGTCCTCTCTGTCGAGAGTGGCGAGGAGGACGGCGAAGTCCTCGGCGGTGTCCGGGAGCGTGCCGCCGAGACTCTCGAGCTCGGCGGCGGCGCGCCCGCGTCGGGATGTCACGCCTTCAGCGTGGTCCCGCGCGCGGTCCAGCTCCCGCGCGAGTTCGTCGCGCCCCGCGCCCGCGCTGCCCCTCAACCGGGCGCGCAGGTCGTCGCTGGTCGTCCTGGTGGACTCGAGCTGGTCACCGGCGGTGGCGACCGCGGCCTCCGCCGCGACGAGGGCTCCGCGCGCGGTCGCGAGCTCCTCCTCGACGAGTTCGGTGGTGACGGCCACCTGCACGGCCGGGAAGGCCTCGCTCTCGGCGTCGAGTTCCCGGGCCCTCTCGAGTACCTGGCCCCGAGAGGTTCTGAGGTCCGCGAGTGGCTCGAGGTGAGAGATCTGTCTGCGGACGTCGACCACGGAGCGATGGGCCTCACGCAGTTCGGCGAACTGCTGGACGGCCCGGTCGGCCACGGTGAACGTGTCCGGCTCGTCCAGCATGAAGTCCCGGAAGAGTTGGTCGAGGCTGGACAGGGACTTGGCGGACAGCGTGCGGTGAAGGAGGAGCTGCGCGGCTTCGGAGGCGATGCCGAGTCGTCGACGGAATGCCGCGGCGAAGGCCGAGTAGCTGTCATGGAACCTGATGTCGGGGAACTCGCGCTTGAGCGCTCGCTTGTCGATCCCGTTGCGCAGGTGTCCGAACATCTCCGGGAGGTCGACCAGCGAGTCGGACTGATGTTCGGCGACGCCGTGGAGACGCTTGATCCCGGTCGCCGAGTTGTCGCCCGAACGGGCGTAGAGCAGGAGGAGCAGCGTCACACTGCTCCCCGTCCCGTTCGAGTAGGTCAGTGCGATGGCGGAGAACGTGGCCTTGGGGCGCAGGTACACGGAGGCGAGATCGCCCGTCTCGCCGTCGGTCCCTCGCCGCCAGGCGCCCCGGAGATATGAGACGAGCGTGCGACCTGAGCCCCGTCCGGCTTCTTCCTGCGCCGCCGCGTTGAACCGGAGATGGGCGGGCGGGACCAGTACGGCGGAGACGGCATCGATCAGGGTGGATTTGCCGGACCCGGAGCCGCCCGTGACCAGGAAGCCCTTTCGAGGGACCGCGACGTCGTGGTGACCGTCGAGCGTGCCCCAGTTGCATACTTGGATGCGCGAGAGCCGCATCTGCCCCGGGTGGTCGGGCATGCCGGGCAACTGCAGCTCATCCGACATCGTCGACCGCCTCGTCGTCGTCGCTGTTGTCGTTGTCGTCGAACAGGGAGTCACCCTCGTCGGCCTCATCGCCATGCGCGGCGATCAACGTGCGGTATTCGTCGCGGATGCCCGCGACCACGTCGGCGTCGAACAGGTGCCGGAGCACCGGAGAGACTTCGGCTCGTCCCTCGGTCTCGGTCACGGTGAGCAGCGAGTACGTCTTGAGCCGGTTCCACGAGGCGTCGAACTTGCGGGTGTAGCGGGCCCGGTCGGAGTCGATCACCCGGCGGTAGACGTCGATCTGTTCGGCCACGTCGGTGCGGTCGACGATCACCCGCTCGCCGGGCTGGGCCACCGACAGCTCGGACCGCAGGTGCAGTAGTAGGACGGTGTCCATGTGGGACAGGGTCTCGGTCCGCAGGACGGCGGGCACGTCGACCTGGCCGGAGGTGTCGACCTGGCGGGTGAACGCGATCCCGGCGTCGTGGTCCAGGACCAGGTCGAGGAACACGTCCGCGAGCCGGGAGCGCAGTGCCGGCTCGTCGGACACGACCGCCGCCCAGATCTCCGGTTGGCGATGTGCCTGTACGAGCGGACCCGTGAGCAGGCGGGCGAGCGCGCGGCGGGACGCGAAGGACAGGCTGCCGGTATCGCCGGGCCAGAGTGTGTCGCAGTCGACGGCGGAATCGGTGGTGGGCTCGGGGCCGTCTCCCGGGGGAGCCGTCACGTGTTCTCCTCGTTCAACTGGTCTGCGCTGAACTCCAGCGTAGGGATACGGGCGGAGTGGTCTGACCCGGCCGCGTCTGTCCACCTGATGGTCTCGGTCGCGCCCGGGTCGTGCGGTGGGGGCTGCGCGTGGCTCCTGATCGCCAGGTTGAGCAGGCCCACCACACTGGCGACGCCCTGGGTGGCGGGGTGTTCGTGGAGGACGGTACCGATCGACGACGGCCCGAGGCGACCCACCACATCGTCGACATGGGCGCGGAGTTCGGTCTCGTCGATCTCCGAGGCGCGCACGAGTGCGGTGAGGGCGGAGAGGTCGGCCGTGCCCGAGTCGTGGTGGGAGATCTCGGCTGCCACACGTTCCTCGCCGGGGTTCCTCAGGCGTAGCGCACTCACCGAGCGGGCGGTCATGCCGATCCGGCGGAGCGGAACGGACATCGTGGTGGTCGGTCGGACGGCATGGGTTCTACTGGCCTCGGCCGCGGCGGACCGGGCAGATCGGATCGTGGCGAGCATCTGACGGTGTTCGACGTAGGCGTCGGTGGCGACGAAATGCCGCAGGCTCCGGGAGAGGGAGGTGAGGACACCGTTGACCTCGGCGCCCGCGGATTCCATCTCCTCGAACAGCGATCGCAGTTCGCGGCGCGCACCAGATGGGAGGTCGGCCACCTGGGGGCGGCTCAGGATGTCGTTGATCCACGTGTCCACCGAAGCGGAGCGCTCGGGATCGAGCAGCACCGAGTAGAACGACGAGAAGCTCCGGCCGGCTTCCGAGTCCCCGATGAGGTCGACACCGCCGAAGACCGCGTCGAGGACGTCGCCGCGGGCACCGTCCTGGTCCAGGAGTCGACGGCGAAGATCCTGGTTGAGCGAGTCGAACTCCGCGCGGACGCGGGCGAAATCGGCGGGGATGTCGTCCGCGCCGTGCAAGATCTCGGACACCTTCTCGCGGACCTGCTCGGGGTCCGCGAGTTCGATTTCGCCCGCCTCGACTCGCGCGATCGCCGCATCGATCCGGTCCCGCTCCCGGGTGAGCGAGGCGAGACGGCCCTGGACGGATGGATCGGTGTCGCGGGCGAGATCCTCGAGCTGACGGGTCAGCGTCTCGACCCGCGACACCGTGAGTCCGCGACGCGGCGTCTGCAGGCCGTCCAGGAAGTCCACGGCCACCAGGGCTGCCTGCGTGGGTTCCACTGTCTCCCCGGTCGCGGCGGTTCCCGGGCGTCGGACCATCCAGCCGGCATCCACCCACGCTCGCACGTACGATTGCGCTGTCCCGGGGATTTCCGCGCCGGAATCACGGACGGCCACCAGCGTCCTGTCGAGGAATTCGTAGAGCTCCGCCGACGGCACCCGGCGGGACGATCCCTCGAACGTCTCCGCGATGACCGACACGATCAGCGGCCACAGCGGGCTGCGCAGTAGTGCGAGGGTGGACGACTCCGTGTTCAGCCGGGTGAGGGCGAGGTAACGGGCCAGCGCGGACATGTGATCATCGTTTCACGCGATCACGACGCCACCGTCGACGAGTGGTCGATTCCGCTCACGCTCTCCCAGGGGCGCTGATCGATTCCGGCGCATTTGTGACCACTTGCCGGGTAGCGGGCCGGGGTGATCAGTCGTCGACGCCCCGCGCGGCCAGCGCGTCGCCGAGTTGGTCGGCCGTGGTGAGCGCCCCGAGCACGGTGGGCACCACCAGAGCACGGATCGACATGCCGAGGCCGCGGGCCTTGCGGGCCTCGGTGACCTGTCGTAGTTGCCGCGCGAGCAGTGGGATCGCCCGGATCGTCAATACGAGCACCAGAGCCACGCGATCCGGCGAGACCCCGACGTGACGCAGCGGCTGGGCGGCGCGGGTGACCGCGTCGAGCATGTCCGACACCCGGGTGGTCAACGCCACGAGTCCGGCGACGGCCACCGCGACCAGCAGTGACCCACTCACGCGCAGGGCCGTGTCGATGTCGGCGACGATCCACTGGAGCACGAGGATCGCGATGAGCATCGGCAGCACCGGCCGCACCTGGTCCCAGGCGGCGCGGGGGCGGATCCGGCCGACCGCGTAGAGCGACGCGGCGAACCCCAGGGCGGGCACCACGTGCCAGGCCTCTCGCACTGACAGCGACACCGCGAGTATCAGCGCGCAGACCAGCAGGACCTTCACGCCCGCCGGCAGGCGGTGCAGCGGCGAGTTGCCGGGTTGGTAGGTGGCGAACACCTAGGCCCCCGAACCCGGACCCGGACCCGAACCCGAACCCGGACCCGGACCCGAACGCAGCGCGATCCGGCGGTACCCCGACAGCGCTGCCGCGGGGGCGTCGTCGATCACCACCCGACCGCCGTCCACCACCAGCACGCGGTCGAAGTCGGCCACCAGGTCCAGATCGTGTGTGACCACCACGAGCTGTTGGGGGAGCCCGGCGAAGGTCTCGGCCACCAGCGCCCGGTTGCGCAGGTCGAGCAGGGTGGTGGGTTCGTCCGCCACGATCACCGAGGGTTCGATCACCAGCACGGCCGCCAGTGCGAGCAGCTGCTTCTGTCCGCCGGACAGGAGGTGGCAGGGGTGATCGGCGTGATCGGAGAGGTTGTATGTGGCGAGCACCTGATCGACTCGTCGTCGTCGGTCCTCGCGGTTCAGGCCCGAACGGCGCAGGGAGAAGTCCACGTCCTCCGCCACGGTGGGCATGACGATCTGGGTGTCCGGATCGGTGAAGCAGAAGCCCACCCGGCGGCGGACCTGCGCGCCCTTGCGGCGGGTGTCGAGGCCGTCGACGGTCACCGAACCGGAGGAGGGGATGACGAGTCCGTTGATCATCCGCGCGAGCGTGGATTTGCCGCCTCCGTTGACGCCGACGATCCCGATACGCCGCTCGGTCAGCACCAGATCGATGTCGGCCAGGACGGTCCGGTCGCCGTAGGCGTGTGTGACGCCAGCGAACCGGATCTCGGCGCCGCGGGGGACGGTCTCGCCGGGGTCGGTCACGTCCTGCGCAGTGGGGCGATCAGGCCGGGCCGCGCCTTGTGGACCTGGACGGCGACGATCGCTGTGACGACCGCCTTGACGAGGTCACCGGGGACGAATACCCCGTTGGCCGCGATCGCCGCCGTCAGGGTCAGCTCGGTCCGGATCAACATGCCCACGACGCCGAAGGTGTAGATGACCACGATGCCGCCGAGGATGTTGATGAGCAGTCCGGGGATCAGGCGGTAGCGGGGCATCATCAGGGCGGTGAGCAGGCCGATCACGACGACCGCAGGGAGCCAGCCGATGAGGAAGCCCGCGGTGGGGCTGGCCAGCGAGGCGAGCGTCGTGCGGCCGCCGGCGAGCACGGGCAGCGCGAGACCGATGACGATCACCGCGAGCACTGACAACAGGCCCTTACGCCAGCCCAACAGTGCACCGGCGAGCATGACGCCGAGCGTCTGCAGCGTGATCGGCACACCCGCGGAACCGATGCTGATCTGGCCGGGGAGACCGAGGACGACGATGAGGGCCGCGAACACCGCGATCTGAGCGAGATCTCGGGTTGCGCTCCGTGCCGGGGCCTGATCGATAGAGGTGCTCACGTGGACTTCCTTGTCACCGGGAAAGCTGATCGACAATGTACGGGGATCATTGTTGCGCCTGTCACGCCGAACGGCGTCATCGGGGTGGGCGGCTCCGTGTGTCCGGTCGCGAGCCCGGACACGGTCGCTTAGAGTGACCTGAATCACATCCAGCGGTTCGGGGGACACGTGACGGATCGATCTCAGCGCATTCTCGGCGAGGTCATCGCCGCATTTCTCGTGGCCGTCCTGGCAGTCGTCCACCTACCGGCGGTCGCCGGAGCGCAACCGTACGCCGTCTACCTGGACGTCGCCGCCGACAACCATGACGGTGAGCTCGCGGGCGGGTTCTCCACCACGCTGACCACCGATCGCGAGGAGCTGGGGGCGGCGCTCGACGTCGTGCGGGCGGCGGGTGTGACACCGGGGCGGTACCAGACCCTCGTTCGTCAGTACTGGCTGGCCGTCGGTGCCGAGAACGCGGGGATCGACCTGGCGGAGTGGGAGCCGGCGCGAGGGCTCGAGGCGAACCTCGACACGGTCGACAAGGTGTACGTGAACTACCTGCGGCTGTACAACTCCCACGACGGGTTCTGGTGGACCGGGATGGCCGGGTTGGCGGGGATGTCGTTCGCTGCCGGGTTCTGGGACCTCGACGAGGTCGGCGGACTGCTCAGCGTCCCGGGGGTCCACGAGGTCGGCACGGGGGTCGGCGGGGCGCTCGCGGGCCTGCCGTGGGAGCTCGCCTCCGGGATGCCACGCGACGTGCGTCTGCTCGCCACCGCCGGGCCGACGCTCACGCGGTCCGACGTGGACTGGTACCTGCACCGGCTGCTGATCATGCAGCGCAACATCTTCATGGACATGGTGCCGATGCACGAGGCCTATGTGGCAGGCGGCCTGCCCGCGGTCGAGGAACTGGCTGCTGGTGGGGCATACGACGACTACGTGGTCGACGCGTGGCGGATGCTCGACGAGGGCTCGCCGGAGGGCAGGTCCGAGGCGTTGCTGCGGATGGCCTCCCGTGAACAGAACCAGATCATCGCCGACCAGTGGGATGTCACCGCCGCCGGCCGAGGGGACTTCGGTCGAGTGCTCACCTACATCACCACCGTCGGTGGTGCTCCCGATATCCCCGGGGCCTCCACCCTGGGCGAGTTCCGGCCGCTGTCGGTGCGCGCCGACGTAGGTGGCCAGCCGACAGTCCTCCACACCCCGCTGCCCGCATTCAACTGGGCCGACCGCGAACCGCGCTGGGAGTACATCGAGCAGGACCTCGTGCCCGCGTTCCGATCGCTCGTGCGCGACCGACCCGGGGAGGCGCCCCGTTACCTGAACGTGGGCTTCCGGCCGCGCGCCGAGCAGAACCGCATCCTCGTGCGCCTGCCGGTCTTCGCCGGGCAGATGACGTCGGGATGGATGGTGGGGCCTGCGTGACGCGCAGGCATTCAGCGGTTCCTCCGGGCCCGGTGCTCAGCCCGGCGGGTCGATCAGCGCGTCGACCGCGGTGAGCACCTCGTCCAGCGGCCGCCCGCCCTCGATGAGTTCCGAGGCCTTGAACGTCACCGCCATGACCAGTTCGGTCGTCAACTGCGGATCGGACCGGGACGACTCGGCGAGTGAGTCGCGCAGCGGGGTGGTCATCTCGGCGTGCATCCGGTTCAGCCGCTCCCGCGCCGGGCCGTCCGGGAGCTGCGCGGCCAGCGCGGTGAGGATCGCGTGGTCGCCGGCGGCGACCAGATCGAGAGTCGTGTGCACGTATGCCACGACCCCCCGGCGACCGCCGCCGGCGTCACGCACGGCCTCGGTGACGGTACTGATCCAGCGCGGCATGAGGTCCTCCGCGACGGCGACGATCAGCTCCGCGCGTGAGGAGAAGTAGGTGTAGAAGTTCGACCGCGTCATCCCCGCCCGGGCAGTCAGCTCGTTGATGTCGGGCGGCGTCCCGGGGGCCTCGGAGAGCATCGACCGGGCCGCGTCGAGCAGGGCCCGACGCTTGGCGTCCCGGTGTTCGCCCACGGTGGGGGCGTCGATGCGTGGAATGTCGGTCTCCCGTTACCTTCTCGGCGGAGGGCCGATCATACGTGCGCGCGCAGCCGCCCGTCGACCATCTCCAGCACCCGGTCGCAGTGCTCGAGGATCTCGTAGTCGTGCGTCACCAGGACGGTGGCGACGCCGTGCTGGTGGGTCTCCTCGGCGAGCAGTCGCACCACGTCGTGGCTGTTCCTGCGATCCAGCGCCGCGGTGGGTTCGTCGACCAGCAGCAGGTCGGGTGTGGACATCAGGGCGCGGGCGATGCCCACCCGCTGCCGCTCGCCGCCGGACATGGTGGCCGGGCGACGGCGGGCGCGGTGGGTCAATCCCACGGCCTCGAGCAGTTGGTCGGGATCCCGCAACCGGGACCGGTCTCCGCCGAGCGTTCCCACGAGCCGGAGCTGGTCGCGCGCGGTGAGCGCGGGCACCAGGTTGCCGGACTGGAACACGAACCCGACGTGGTCGCGCCGGAATCGGGTGATCGCCCTTCGGCTGAGACCGGTGAGGTCGCGGCCGCCGACCTCGACGGTGCCGGAGGTCGGGGACAGCAGTCCGCCGGCCACGGCCAGGAGGCTCGACTTGCCGGCTCCGGAGGGGCCGACCACAGCCAGGACCTCGCCGCGCGCGACCTCGACGTCGATCCCGGCCAACGCGTAGAGCGTCTGGTCGCCGTCCTGGAAGGTCAACTCGACGCCGCTCAGGTGTAGGCCCGGGGTGGAGTCGTCGCCGGTGCGTGTGGTGGTGGTCATCGGTTCTCTCCCAGTGCGCTGTGCGGGTCGACGGAGGTGATGCGGATGGTGGCGAGGGTGGCGCCGACCAGTCCCAGGACCAGTAGGAGGGACGCGCCGAGTGCGATCGGTCCGGCCTCGAGGGCGAACGGCATGCCGGTGCCCACCAGGAACGACCCCACTCCCACACCGATGGCCACACCGACCGTGATGGACCCCGTCAGCAGGATGAGCGCCTGCCCGATCGCATCGGTCAGGAGGCGGAGGGTCGAGGCGCCCATGGCGCGCAGGACGGCGATCTCGCGGGATCGCTGGACGGTGAGGATGGCGAAGAACGCCCCGACGACCAGCGCCGAGATCGCGTACAGGAACCAGGTGATCATCGACATCGTCATCATCTCGGCCTCGTATCCGGGGGAGGAGTCGAACGCCTCCTCGAGGCTGCGAGCCGACGTGTCGGCATCGGCATCGCCGGAGGCCAGGTCGGGCAACTCGCCGTCGACCCCGGCGATCGCGACGACGCTGTACTCCTCGCGGGCTCCGACGCGCGGCTCCTCGCCGAAGCGCGTGCCGGAGTGGACGTCCTGCCACGTGGTCAGCGTGGTGTAGGCCATGTCGACGTGGCCGAAGGTGTGCTGATCGGCCGCGATGCCGACCACCTCGAGTGGGGTGCCGAGACGGTCGACCGTCACCGTGTCGCCCAGGTCGACGACGTCGGCCGCGGTGGCGCTGACGAGGATCTCCCCGTCGGATTCGGGCGCGCGGCCCTCGGCGACCTCGGGGATGAGCGGGCCCTGCGGGTCCGCGCCGATCAGGGTGAGATCGACCGGGCTCCCGGAGGAGCTCTTGGCATTGATGATGGACAGCCCCATGGGGGTCGCCTCGGCGACATCGGGGCGGGCGGCCCACCGGTCGACCTGGTCGTGTCCGACGACCGAACGGGTGAACGCCGAGTCGGTCCGGGTCTCGGGGGCAAAGGCGACAGCCTGGACCGGCATGCGCTGCAGTCCGGAGACGCCGTCGTTGACCAGGCCGGAGGACAGCCCGGCCAGGAGGACCATGAGGACGCTGATCAGGGCCACGACGGAGCCCATCAGGGTGAATCGGGATCGCGCATAGAGCAGTTCGCGCAGGGCGAGAAACATGAAGGCCTTCCGGCGTCGACATCGGGAACGGTAAAGATGCTAACACCATGTCAGCATCTTGCTGACAACATGTTGTCAAGATCTCACCCCTGGCCGGAGGCCCTCGTCCGCCCCTGCGGCATGAACGGTTGCCATAGCCGCACGAGAGGGTCATCGTCAGGGAGCGCATGGCTCGGTACGGAGCCGCCCAACAGCAGGTCGGAGATGGCGATGAGCACGGAGACCACTCGGGACACGGGCATCAGGGACACGGGCATCAGGGACACGGTGGTCGTCGGTGGCGGCGCAGCGGGGTTGAGCGCCGCGCTGACCCTGGCGCGCGCCCGGCGCCGGGTGACGGTGGTCGACGCGGGCGAGCCGAGGAACGGCCCGGCAGAGGGGGTCCACGGACTCCTCGCCCTGGACGGGGTGCACCCGAAGGAGTACGTGGCACGCGGCCGGGAGGAGGTGAGGGGGTACGACGGCGAGGTCCTCGACGGCGAGGTGGTGAGCGCCTCGGTGGCGTCGCACGGCTTCGACGTGGTCCTCGACGACGGCAGGGTCCTGCCGACCCGCACCCTGCTGCTCGCGATCGGGGTCGTAGACGAGCTGCCCGAGATCCCCGGGGTACGCGAGCAGTGGGGGCACGGCGTCCTGCACTGCCCGTACTGCCACGGCTGGGAGATACGGGATCAGCGGATCGGTGTCCTGGCCACGGGCCCGATGTCCGGTCACCAGGCCACCCTGTTCCACCAGTGGAGTCGCGACGTGGTGTTCTTCACCGGCGGCGCGACGCTCGAGGAACAGGACCGCACCAATCTGGATGCCCTCGGGATCCCGATCATCGAGGGTGGGATCTCGCGACTGGAGGTCGACGGACACCGCGTGGTCGGTGTGAGGCTCGACGACGACGAGGTGGTCACCCTCGACGCGGTCGTGGTGGCCACGCGGATGACCGCCTCGCTCGGGCCGTTCGCCGGGCTCGGTCTCGAGACGACGGACGTCGCTGTGGGGACGATCATCGAGGCCGACGGGTTCGGTGCCACCTCCGTTCCGGGGGTATGGGCGGCGGGCAACACCGCCGATCTGATGGCGCAGGTCGGGGGAGCGGCGGCCCACGGGGCCAAGGCCGCGCAGCACATCAACGGCGAGCTCGTGCTGGCCGACCTGAACCGGGCCATCGAGGCGCGCCGCACCGCAGCGGAGGAGCGGCGGGCCACGGAGTAGGGGTGAGTCGCTTCGGGCTCGGGAACACACAGGTAGTTCTTGGCGGGTGGGCGTCCGAGGTCACGCGACCTATTGACAGGCAAGTTTCTGCTTGCCTATTGTCGGGGTGTGGATGAGCTGTACAGGGCGCTGGCTGACGCGACCAGGCGGACCGTCCTCGACGAGTTGCTCGAGAGGGATCGACAGACCCTGTTCGAGCTGTGCGGTCGCCTGGCCACCAAGCACGGGCTCTCCTCGTCCCGGCAGGCCATCTCGCAGCATCTCGATGTCCTGCAGGCGGCCGGGCTGGTGATCGCGGAGAAGGAGGGCCGATACAAGTTCCACTCCATCGACACCGCTCCGCTACGCGCCATCGAGGACCGGTGGCCCCACAGAAAGAAGGAAGGACCTCCGATGACCGACGCCAGAGCCGCCAGAGCATACGGAACCCTGGAGGCCGTCGAGGGTCGTCCGGCGCTGCGCTTCGAGCTACTGCTCGCCCATCCGGTCGACCGCGTATGGCGGGCGATCAGCGACCCCGCGGAACTGGAGTGCTTCTTCCCGGGTGCTGCCGAGTGGACACCGGCCACCGGTGAGACCCTCGACGTGGGCGGTATGTCGATGGAGGTGACACGAGTCGAGCCACCGCATCTGTTGGAGTGGACGTTCGACGGTCAGCCGCAGAGCTTCGTGCTCACTCCGCGCGGCCACGGGTGTCAGCTGGTCTTCACCCACGTCATCGACGATCTGCCCGCCGCCCAGACCGCCGCGGGCTGGGAGACCTACCTGTCCAGGCTCGAACCCCACCTCGCGGGCGGGCACCTGTCGGAGGACGAGGCGCACACGACGTGGCTGGAGATCCACGACCTCTACGCCGATCGTTTCGGCGTCGACCCGGAGCCGGGGCGGCGGTGGGCAGCGCAGAACCTCCCCGGTGGCGACCGGGGAGCATCGGCATGAGGATCCGGGTCACGAGCGTCTTCGTCGACGACCAGGCCGCTGCGCTCGCCTTCTACACCGACACACTCGGGTTCGTCGTGAAGACGGACACCCCGGTCGGCGAGTATCGGTGGCTCACGGTCGCCGCTCCCGATGAACCCGACGGTGTGGAGCTGTTGCTCGAGCCGGCCGCTCATCCCGCGGTCGGGCCCTATCGGGAAGCGCTCGCCGCCGACGGGATTCCTGCCGCCCAGTTCGTCGTCGACGACGTGCGGACCGAGTGTGACCGCCTGCGCGGCCTGGGCGTGGTGTTCACTCAGGCCCCCGGTGAGATCGGGCCCGTGACCACTGCTGTCTTCGACGATACCTGCGGCAACCTCATCCAGATCGTGTCCGACTGACGTGATCCGCCCCGACCTCGTCCGAGGCCGGGGCGGCGGTGGGTGACGACGCGCGGTCAGCTCCCGAGGTCGGTCTCGCCCTCGACGAGCTCGGCCTGTGCGGTCTTCTGGTTGCCGTGCGAGACGGAGATCTTGCGCGGCTGGGCCTCCTCGGCCACGGGGATCACCAGTCGCAGGACCCCGTCGGTGTAGTCGGCCTCGATCTTGTCGGTGGCCAGACCCTTGCCCATGGCGAGCTGTCGGGCGAAGGTGCCCGACTGGCGCTCGTGCATGAGCCACTGGGCGTCACCGTCGGCAGGTGCGCGTCGCTCGGCGCGGACGGTGAGGGTGCGGTCCTCCACGTCGATGTCGATGGTCGAGGGATCCACGCCCGGCAAGTCGATGAGTCCGACGAAGCGGTCGCCCTCCTTGTAGAGATCCATCGGCAGGGATGTGGACGCGGTGGCGCTGCGCAGCCCCTCGCCCAGGAGGCGATCGAGCTCACGGAACGGGTCGAAACGGGTGCTGGTGGCCATGATGGTCTCCTTCTGGACTGATCGGGGTGCTCCCGGCTTTTCCGGGAACGCACACGGTTCAACGCGGTGGTGAAGCTTGAGTATTCCCGACTCAGGTCAGATTTTTTCGTTGAGTCGGGTGGACTCACCCTTGCGCCGGCCGGGGCAACGATGGAAGGAGGGCGGATACCGATCCGAACCCGATCTCCACGCCCCCGAGCGAACCGACGATGATGCCCGGACCGGGCTGGCCGCCGTTGTCGTCGTCCTCGATCACGCAGTCCCCGGTCTCGGCGAGTGCCGTTCGCAGACCGGCACCGCCGGTGGCGGCGTCGTCGGCCCACAGAAGACGGACCCGCTCGGCGGTGCCCGTGGCGTCGCCCAGGGTGCACTCGACGGTCTCGCGGTGGGCGGCGAAGCCCTCGTTCGCGAGGTTGGCCATGCCGGCCGGACGGTCGTAGAGGGTGCCGTCGGTGACGAACCCGGTCCCGTCGAAGGTCATCTCGAGCGAGCGTCCCTCGCACACCTCGTCACACAGCACGCGCAGGATCCCGGTCGCCTCGTCGTGGTCCAGCGCCATGACGCCCTGGAACGGTGAGGTGAACGCCTGCACCTCTGTCACCGCACCAGCTGCCCCCAACTGGACGAAGTGGACCTTGCCGGTCCCCTCGACGCCCACGGCGAAGGCGCCACCCCATGGTTCGGGGAGATACTCGATCGTCTCGAGGCCGGAGTTCGCGCCGATCTGCCCGGTGAGCGCGGAGAGCGAGTACTCGTCGGTGGCGCTGAGCGCTCCCGAGTCGCGGTCGGTGGGCAGGTCGAAGCGCAGAATCGACGGGCGGCTGGTGCCGCCGGCGTCGTTGTTGCGCTCGGTGGCCACGTAGATCACGCCGTCCGGTCCCACGGTGACGCCCTCGGAGTCGGGCAGGCCCGCGCCATCGGGGTACTTGAGGACGAAGGTCCGGGCGACCGAGTAGGTGCCCGCGACCCGGTCGTAGTCCAGGACGTAGAGCGTGCCGGTGCCGTTGTTGACCACGTAGGCGGTGCCGTCGGCCGCGATGTCGACGCCCGACATGTCGTCGCCGGCGAAGTCGCCACCGAGCACGACGGGGGCGATGGTCTGCGGGTCGAAGGGCCACGGCGACGTGACGACCGGTTCCTCGTCAACCGCCGCGACGTTTCGCACGTTGCGGGTGGACTCACCGGTCACCGCGAACTCGCCGGTCATGTCGGGGATGCGTCCCCAGGTGGTGGCCGCGTGGCCCGACCAGGTGGTGGAGTCGACGATGTCACTGCTCGCGTCCCGGAGGGTCACCGAGTCGTTGCCGCCGAGCCCGAAGTGGTCGGGGTCGACGTCGGTGTAGACGGACCAGTACCCGCCGGACTCGATGGTGGTCCCGGCGGGGATCACGATGGGGTCGTGGGTGGGGTCGTCGTCGATCAGCGTCCAGCCCGAGATGTCCACGTCCTGCTCTGTGTCGAGGTTGGCCAACTCCACCCAGTCGCCCACGGCGTCGCCGTTGGACTCGACCTCGTTGATCACCACGGTGGCGGCGGGTGCGGCGTTCACGGCGGCGGGTAGCCCGATCGCCGCGCTGGCGGCGAGGGCGGCCGTGAGGACGCCCGAGGTGACGGGGTGAAAGCGCATCGGTGGCCTTTCCTGAAGAAAATCTGAGTGGTTGACCAGCTGACCGTACGAGAGCGGTATGCCGTGCCCCCGTCCCCTCGGTGGCGGCGGGGTGAACACTCGATGGCTGAGGAGACCGGGCCGGCAGGTGGGTTCGGCCCAGGATCCGGCCGGATCAGATGGAACCGATCAGGCGCCCCGGCACGTCGAAGCGAACAGAAGGACTGGCAGACGACTGACGTGCGATCAATGACAAGGCAGGGCGACGAATGGTCACACCACAGACGGGGCGGGCCCGGAAGTCGCAGAAGTGGGACGCGCTGTCGCCGT
Source organism: Dietzia sp. PP-33 (assembly GCF_033790845.1). Classification (NCBI taxonomy): domain Bacteria; kingdom Bacillati; phylum Actinomycetota; class Actinomycetes; order Mycobacteriales; family Dietziaceae; genus Dietzia; species Dietzia sp. PP-33. The sequence goes on along the minus strand of NZ_JAMYEI010000005.1, from coordinate 101,841 downwards.
CTTCTGTGATCCCTATGGTGGTGTTGCAACTTCTGGGGGCGGTGGGGATCTCGGTCGGTGCGTGGCGGAGTGTGTTCCCGACCGAGGGCAGCCTGCGTCCAGAGGAGCTCCCCGCTCACTTCCTGGTGCTCACCTTGAGTCTCATGCTTCTCCTGGGGGCCGAACTGACGGGATCCGTGCTGCTCTGGCGGATGAACCGGAGCGAACGGACCATCGAGAAGTGCACCGCGTCGATCCGTGGCCTCATCGCCGCGTACGGCGTGGCGTCCACGGTGGTGTTCGCTCTCGCCGCGGGGTCGGCGTGGGCGTGGAGCGCCGTCATCCCCGTGGCGTTCCTGGCCTACGTCGTGCATCTGGAGATCGAGGGCCGGCGGGAGAACGCGCGACTATCGCAGGGGGAGAGCACCGCGACCAGGGGGCTGTGACCGACCGAACCACTCCGGAAACGGGACACGGTTATGGTCGGGCCAGGCTCACCAGGAAGTCGATCGTCCCGGTCGGGTCGACCGTGACGAATCCCAGGCTCGGTGGTTCGACGCCGACCTCGGTCCACGTCACGGGAACGGCTCCGGAGGCGATCAGCTCCTCACCCGTCCGCAGGAGCGTCACCTCGACGGTCTTGCGGACCGTCGTGCCCTTGATCGTCAGGTCCACCTCCATCGGGATCGTCGTCGTAGTCCCGTCCGACGGCACCGTAGCCAGCTCGACCGGCTCGGCCACCGTGAGCGTCGCCGAGGGGTGGGCCCCGGCGTCGAGTACCTGGGGCGAGCGGGCCTGTTCGTCGCGCTGGCCGATATCCGTCGCGATCGCCGCCACCTGCACCTCGAACGACGCGGACTCGAGGGTGGTGTCGGACACGACCGCCCGGCCGCTCACCTGGTCGGTGCTGCCGACGACGGTGACCGGCTCCCCCCGCAGGATCTCGTCCACCGTGTACCCGGCGGACGTCTCGTTGGGTGCTGTCCCCGGGACCACCACCCACGTGCCGTCCAGGTCGCCGATCGCCTCCTCGGCTCCGTCGACCGAGACGGTCGCGGCCGGCGCGTCGTCACCCCCACGCACGGCCTTGTAGACGTAGGGCGTCGCGATCACGGCGATGATGACGACGACGAGAGCGCCGATGATCCAGGGGAGTCTCCGCATGCGTCGAGCTTAGGAAAGAAGACGTGGCCAGCGGATGTGAATGCTCGGGAATCGCGATACCGACCGGCGACGGCGGGCTCGCTACAACGCACCGAGTTCCCTGGCGCGCCCGACCGCGGCCGTGCGGGAGGTGACCCCGAGTTTGTCGAAGACGTGGACGAGGTGCGTCTTGACCGTCGCCTCCGATACGTGAAGGGACGAGGCCACCTGTCGGTTGGTCTCGCCCGTCGCCACCGCGCGTAGCACCTCCACCTCGCGGTCGGTCAGGACCGGCCGCGGGTCGCGCAGCCGGCTCATCAACGTGGCGGCGACAGTGGGGGACAGCGCGCTCTCCCCGGCTGCGGCAGCACGGACGGCGGCCAGCAGCTCGTCGGGGCCGGCGTCCTTGAGGAGGTACCCGCAGGCACCCGCCTCGATCGCCCCGAGGATGTCTGCATCGGTGTCGTGGCTGGTCAGAACCAGGACCTGCGGCGGCGACTCGAATGCGCGCAGGCGCCGAGTCGCCCGGACCCCCGCAGAGGCGTCACCCGCGAAACGCAGGTCCATGAGCGCCACGTCCACGTCGCCGATCCGCGCCCGCTCGACCGCCCCGTCAGCGGTGGCGACGTCGGCCACCACCTCGATCGCGGGGTCGGTGGCCAACAGCGCGCGAAGGCCTGTCCGGACCACCGCGTGATCGTCCGCGATCAGTACGCGCACCCTCGTCGTCGTCATGACTCCCGGCCTCCCCCCGCCGTCGGCAGCACGGCGCGGATCGTGGTCCCCGCCCCGGGTTCGGAGATCACGTCGAACTCTCCTCCCAGGTCGCCCACCCGTCGTGCCATCCCGTCCAGGCCGAACGAGGCGGTGGCCCGCGACGCGGAGACGTCGAAACCGCGGCCGTCATCACGCACCTCCAGCGCGACGTCGGTGGATGAACCGGCCAGCGTCACATCCACTCGCGAGGGCGAGGCGTGCGTGACCGCGTTGGACAACGCCTCCTGCGCCACTCGCACGAGCACGGCCGCGACCTCGGCCGGGGGTTCGAGCTGGAGGGAGCAGTCGGCGGTCACCTCGACCTCGGGGTGCTCCGCACGTGTCCGCTCGGTCACCCGACCCAGTGCGCCCGCCAGCGACGCACCGTCGAGCGGAGAAGGTCGTAGCGCGGCGATGAGGCGGCGGGTCTCGGTGAGGTTCTCGCCGGCAACCTCGCGCGCGAGGCGGGTCTGCTCGACGGCCGGATGCGAGGGATCGGCGCGCTCGACGGCGTGCAGGAGCATCCCGATGCTCGCGAGCCCCTGGGCCACGGTGTCGTGGATCTCGCCGGCCAGGCGGGCCCGCTCGGACTCCCGGCCCACCTCCCGCTGCCGGCGAGCCAGCTCGGATCGGGTTGTCACGAGTTCGGCGATCAGCTCGCGCCGTGCCTGCGACTCCCGAGCGAGGGCCCGGACACCCGCGCCCAGCCCCAATGCGACGATCGCCCCCACCACGGGACCCACGACCCCGGCAGGCGTGAACCCGTCGTGCAGCCCCAGTGCCACCACGGCCACCGTGGCCAGGGCCACCACCGCCGCAACCCCGACCCAGACCCCCAGCAGGAACTGGGCCAGGAAGAACAGCGGGAACGCCAGGTAGGCGGCTTCCGGAACCCCGGCGACCAGCACCGACCACAGCACCAGCACCGCGGCCAGCCACCACAACCGCGCGGGTCGACTGGTCCCGGTTCGGCGGTCCCAGACGGTCCCCGTCACGTACACCACGGTGAACCCGACCGCGGCCGCCACCGCCACGAGGTCCAGCTCGCCGCGGGTGTCCCGGTGTGCGCTGATCAGCGTGAACGCGAGCAGTGCCGCCACGAGGGTGTGCAGGGCCACCTGCAGTTGGGTGAACACCGAGCGGACGCCCGCCGATTCAGGTGGCAACTCCGCACTCGAGGCGGGGTCGGGCGGACGGGTCACCAGCTCGACGCTAGCCGCTGCAGAGCCAACGGGCATCCATCGAAGGATGGATGTGGCGCTGCACCGATCGGGGCGGACAGACCAGTTGCTCGGGCGATTCGGCGGGAGCCGGCCGAGACGACGCTGGAGGCATACCGTCCCGAGAGGAAACCCATGTTCTTCGCACTCCGCGACCTGCGTACCGCGCGCGGCCGCTTCGCCCTCATCACCGGCGTCGTCCTGCTGTTGTCCGTCCTGGTGGTCGGCCTGCTCGGCCTCACCGCCGGCCTCGCCCACCAGAGTGTGTCCGCGCTGCGGGCCCTGGGCAGCGGCGACTCGATCTTCGTGCTGCCCGCCGACGAGGACGGGGCCGTCGACCTCGATCGCGCGGCCCTCACCGACGATCAGCTGGACCGGGTCACCACCTCCGACCCCTCAGCCGTCCCCGTGGGCGTGGCCCGCATCCGCGTCGACGACGGCACCGAGACCGGTGTCTCCGCGGTGGCCGTGGGCCTGGACGGTCCCGTGGGGTCGTTGACCCCACCCGCGGCAGGGGCCGTCCTGGTCTCTACGGGCGTCGACGACGAGGTGGGCGCCGGCGCGACGGAGCTCGGCATCGACGGTGGCGCCCTGAGCGTCGTCGGAGGCGTCGGCGACCTCTGGCACTCACACACCCCCGTCGTCGTCACCGACCTGTCCACCTGGCGCGGACTCGCACCGCGTGGGGGCGCAGCCACGGTGGTCGCGGTCCCCGCCGGGGCCCAGGTGGGAGGCGCGGGCCTGGCTGTGGTGGACGCGGACGGCCTGGTGGGCTCCCTGCCCTCGCACCGCGCCGAGAACACCTCGCTCAGCACCATGACCTCCATGCTGCTGGCCGTCACCGCACTGGTCGTCGGCGCCTTCTTCGCGGTCTGGGGGATGCAGCGTCGCCGCGACGTCGCGGTGATCAAGGCCCTGGGTGCGTCCACCGCCGCGGTGGTGCGGGACTCCGTCGGCCAGGCGGCCATCGTCCTGGCTGTGGGGATCGGTGCCGGCGTGGGGATCGCAGCGCTGTTCGGTGTGGTCGCGGGCGGTGCGGTGCCCTACATCGTCTCGCCCGCCACCACCGTGCTCCCCGCCGCGCTCCTGGCGGTCCTCGGAATCGCCGGAGCCGCGGTCTCGCTGCGACCCGTCGTCACGGCGGACCCGGCCAGCGCCCTGGGTGCGCTCCGGTGAGGCGGACGTCCGGCCGCGATGGCGCCACCTCGTCGTCACACCTTCCACCCCGCAAGGAGACCTCCATGTCCCGCACCTCCGTCCTCGACGCCCCGGCGACCACCGCTCTGCGGATGGACGAGGTGGTCCTCACCTACCCCGACGGCGACGGCCGGATCACCGCCGTCGACCATGTCTCGTGCGTGATCGACCGCGGCCGGAGTCTTGCGGTGACCGGACCCTCCGGTTCGGGAAAGTCGAGTCTGTTGGCCGTGGCCGCCACGCTCACCCGACCCGACTCGGGCCATGTGTGGTTGTCCACCCGTGCCGGGGAGGTGGATCTGGCCGAAGTGGGCGCATCGCGGGCCGCGGAGCTGCGTCGTGCGGAGATCGGCATCGTGTTCCAGCAGTCCAACCTGGTCGAGTCGCTCACCGCGCGCGAACAACTCGAGGCCATGGCGTGGCTCGGCGGGCGGCCGTCGCGGGCACGCCGGACCGAGGTGCGGGAGAGAGCCGACGAACTGCTCGAGAGGGTGGGACTGGGTGGGATGGCCGGTCGGTCCGTCGGCGCTCTGTCGGGGGGCCAGCGTCAACGCGTGGCCGTGGCGCGGGCGCTGGTCAACCGCCCGTCGCTGCTGCTGGCGGACGAACCGACCAGCGCGCTGGACACGGAGTCCGGCGCCACGGTCATCGACCTGCTGTTGCGCACTGCCCGGGAGTTCGACGTGGCGTTGATGCTGGTCACCCACGACGAGGCGGTGGCGCGGCGGTGCGAGACGCGCGTGCGGCTCGTGGACGGGGCCGTCTCCGCTGAGTAGTGGTGCCGGCCGTGACGCGGGCGACGTCGACCGTCGAGGGGGCGCACCGGATTCCACGAGAGACACCCGTACAGGTGGCCTGAGTCGCGGCGCGCGTGACCGCAACTAGACTCGTCGGAGGTCGTCGCGAGCGCCGCCCGCATCCCCGCTCTGCCGGATCAGCGCGGATCCCGGGCCCGAGCACGACGTCCGGACACTCCGTCGAAAGGCCTCACCATGCTCTCCCGCATCGACCTGCGCGGCCGCACCCTCGGCACCGCCGAGCTGCGCCGCACGCTCCCGCGCGGCGCTGCCGACGTCGACTCCGTCGTCGAGACCGTGCGACCGGTGGTCGAGGAGATCCGCGAGCACGGGGTGCCCGCGGCACTGGACTATTCGGAGAAGTTCGACGGCGTGCGCCCCGCCTCGGTCCGGGTCCCGGCTGACATCATCGCCGAGGCCGGGGAGAACCTGGATCCGCAGATCCGGGAGGCACTGGTGGAGGCCATCCGCCGCGCCCGCATCGTGCATTCCGCCCAGCGCCGGGCCGACACCGTCACCGAGGTCGCCTCCGGCGGATTCGTCACCGAGAAGTGGGTCCCGGTCGAGCGCGTCGGCCTCTACGTACCCGGCGGCAAGGCCGTCTACCCGTCGAGCGTCATCATGAACGTCGTTCCCGCCCAGGTCGCCGGGGTCGGTTCCCTCGTCGTCGCATCGCCGCCGCAAGCAGACTTCGGTGGGTGGCCGCACCCCACGATCCTCGGTGCGTGCTCGCTGCTCGGGGTCGACGAGGTATGGGCGGTCGGCGGTGCGCAGGCGGTCGCGTTGCTCGCCCACGGAGGGCACGACACGGACGCGGGCGGCGGTGCCGGGCTCGAACCGGTCGACATGATCACCGGGCCGGGGAACGTCTACGTCACCGCCGCCAAGCGGTTGTGCCGGAGTGTCGTGGGGATCGACTCCGAGGCCGGACCCACCGAGATCGCCGTGCTCGCGGACGACTCGGCCGACCCGGTCCACGTGGCCTACGACCTGATCAGTCAGGCCGAGCACGACCCCGAGGCGGCCAGCGTGCTGGTCACCGATTCGGAGCAGTTCGCCTCCGCGGTGGACCGCGAGATCGAGGCCCGGTACGAGGTCACCCTCAACTCCGAGAGGGTTCGCCAGGCACTGGAGGGCCCCCAGTCGGGGATCATCCTGGTCGACGACATCGAGGCCGGGCTGCGCGTGGTCGACGCCTACGCCGCCGAGCACCTCGAGGTGCAGACCAGGAACTCGGCGGCCCACGCCGCCCGCGTGCGGAACGCCGGCGCGATCTTCGTGGGCGCGTACTCGCCGGTGCCCCTCGGCGACTACGCGGCCGGCTCCAACCACGTCCTCCCCACCTCTGGCACCGCACGGCACTCGTCGGGCCTGAGCGTGCAGACCTTCCTCCGCGGCATCCACGTGGTGGACTACGACCAGGCGGCGCTCAAGCAGGTCGCATCGACCGTCGTCGCTCTCGCCGACGCGGAGCGACTCCCCGCCCACGGCGAGGCCGTCCGCGCCCGATTCGAGGACCTGACCGCAGGGGAGGGGGAGCAGTGACCGGGACCCCCCGACCCGGTGTCGGACTGGACGCTCTGCCGCTCCGCGAGAACCTGCGCGGCCGCAGCGCGTACGGCGCTCCACAACTGGACGTCCCGGTACAGCTCAACACCAACGAGAACCCACACCCGCCCGGCGCCGGTCTCGTCGCGGACATCGCCGCGGCGGTCTCCGCGGCGGCGGCAGACCTCAACCGCTATCCCGACCGCGACGCCGTCGAGCTGCGCGCCGACCTGGCCACCTATCTCACCCGCCAGACCGGAGTGGCGCTCGACGTGGACAGGATCTGGGCGGCGAACGGTTCCAACGAGATCCTCCAGCAACTGCTGCAGGCCTTCGGGGGACCCGGTCGCAGTGCCATGGGCTTCGTCCCCAGCTACTCCATGCACCCGATCCTCGCCGCCGGGACAGACACCGAGTGGATCCCCGTCGCGCGGGCCGCGGATCTGTCGATCGACGTCGACGCCGCCCTCGCGGCGATCACCGGGCACCGCCCCGACGTGCTGTTCGTCACCACCCCCAACAACCCGACCGGCCACGTGATCGAGCTCGAGGACCTACGACTCCTGCTCGACGCGGCCCCCGGCATCGTGGTGGTGGACGAGGCGTACGCGGAGTTCTCGCCGTCGCCGAGCGCCTGCGCCCTGTTGGCCGAGTACCCGACCAAGCTCGTCGTGTCGCGGACGATGAGCAAGGCCTTCGCCTTCGCCGGCGGCCGCCTGGGCTACTTCGCGGCCGATCCGTCGTTCGTGGAAGCGGTGCTGCTGGTGCGGTTGCCGTACCACCTGTCGATGATCTCCCAGGCCGCCGCCCGGGCCGCGCTGCGGCACGCCGAGGAGACGCTGGCGTCCGTCGCGCTGCTCGCCGAGGAACGCAAGCGCGTCACGGCCGGACTCGAGGACCGGGGTTACGAGGTGCTGCCCAGTGAGGCGAACTTCGTGCTCTACGGGCCCTTCGTCGACGCCGGGCGCGCGTGGCGGCGCTACCTGGACGAAGGAGTGCTCATCCGCGACGTGGGCATCCCGGGCAGACTTCGTGCGACCATCGGGCTCGAGCTCGAGAACACCAGATTGCTACAGGTGAGCGCGCAACTGGCGGCCGAGGAGCTCGAGGCCGCCACCCAGACCGAGACCCTGACCGAGGAGAAGCGATGAGTGAGCAGACCGCACGGCGGGGACGCGTCGAGAGGACGACCAGGGAGTCCTCGATCATCGTGGAGATCGATCTCGACGGGACCGGGCAGACGGAGATCTCGACCGGGGTGCCCTTCTTCGACCACATGCTCACCGCGTTCGGTCAGCACGGCGCGTTCGACCTCACGGTCCGGGCGACGGGCGACGTCGAGATCGAGGCCCACCACACTGTCGAGGACACCGCCATCGTGCTCGGCCAGGCGCTCGGGCAGGCACTGGGCGACAAGCGCGGCATCCGCCGCTTCGGCCAGTGCTCGATCCCCATGGACGAGACCCTCGCCGAGGCGATCGTCGACGTCTCCGGGCGGCCGTACTGCGTCCACACGGGTGAGCCCGACGTCATGATCGGGTACGTCGTCGTGGGGCACGACAGTGCTCCGTACGGCACCGTGCTCAACCGGCACGTGTTCGAGACACTCGCGTCGCACGCCCGAATCGCACTGCACGTCCGCGTGCACTACGGGCGCGACCCCCACCACATCACCGAGGCGGAGTACAAGGCCGTCGCCCGGGCGCTGCGCGCCGCGGTCGAGCCGGATCCGCGGATCACCGGGATCCCCTCGACCAAGGGCGCCCTGTGATGGCGAAGTGAACCCGGGCGTCAAGACATCGGGCGCGTTCGCACAGCTGGCCCGGACCCCCGGTGTGCCGGCGGCGTTCGTCCTGGTCCTTCTCGCCTTCGGCGGCTTCTCGCTGCTCCTGCCCGTCGTGCCCCTCGCCGTGGTGCGGGGAGGGGGCAGCGAACTGGTCGCCGGAGCGACGACCGGCGTGTTCATGACGGTCACCGTGCTGGTCCAGTTGCTCACCCCGAGGATCACCGCGGCGATCGGCTACCGGTGGGTGCTCGGGATCGGCAGTTCGCTCCTCGGCCTGCCCTCGGGGCTGCTCGCGCTGTTCGATGGGCCGCTCGCGGTGCTGGCGGTCAGCGGGGTCCGTGGAGCGGGTTTCGGCATGATGACCGTCGCCGGGTCCGCCCTGGTCGCCGAGCTCGCGCCACCCGGGATGCTCGGCCGCGCCACCTCGTTGATCGGCCTCGCTGTGGGCATCTCGGAGGCCATCTTCCTGCCGGTCGGACTGTGGCTGCTGGAGGTGTTCGGTCTGGCCACGGTCGCCTGGAGCGCGACGGCGTTCGGCGTCGTCGGCCTGGTCGCCGCCGCACGACTCCCCAACGTGCACCCGGCGCCCGCCCAGTCCTCGTCCGACCCGTCCGCGCTCAGCCGGAAGGCCGTCCTCGTGCTGCTCGCCGGACCGTTCCTGGTCATGGTCGCGGTGTCCCTCCCGTACGGTGCCGCCGCCTCGTTCCTCTCACCCGCGCTGGACTCCATCGTCTCCGGCAGTGGGGCCGTCGTCGCCGGCGTCGGGCTCGGACTCCTGGGGATCGGCGTGATCGTCGGCCGCACCTTCGCCGGACTCATCTCCGACCGGCGCGGGCCCGGGGCCCTGGTCTGGCCCGGACTGGCGTTCGCGGCCCTCGGCATGGCCGGAATCGCCGTCCTGCTCTCGGTGTCGGCGAACCCGTGGTGGTTCATCGCACCCACGGTGGTGTTCGGCCTCGGGTTCGGTGCCGTGCAGAACGAGGCGCTCGTCGCCTCGTTCGAGCGGATGCCGCGCTCCCGGCTGGGAACCGCGTCCGCCTCGTGGAACATCTCCTTCGACGCCGGCACCGGTCTCGGGTCGGTGGTCATGGGCGGGTTCGCCGGATTCGGCTACGTGGTGTTGTTCACCGTGGCGGCAGGGGTCGTCCTGCTGGTGGGTGGCCCTGCGGCGGTGGGCGCCCGGCGTACCCGGCCGAAGCGTGATCTGACCTTGTCCGGCCGGGACGATAAAGTGGGCTCATGACCACACAGGCCCCGCGGGTGGCGCTCCTCGACTACGGCTCGGGCAACCTACGCTCCGCCCAACGCGCGCTGGAACGTGTCGGCGCCGATGTCGAACTGACGTCGGATCCCGGGGTGGCCACGGAGGCGGAGGCGCTCGTCGTCCCGGGCGTCGGCGCGTTCGCCGCGTGCATGGACGGGCTCCGGGGTGTCAAGGGACCGCGGATCATCGGCGAGCGCCTCGCCGGGGGGCGCCCCGTACTGGGAATCTGCGTGGGGATGCAGGTCATGTTCGAGCGGGGGACCGAGTTCTCGGACGGAGAGCACGCGGAGTCCGGGGCCCCGGGATGCGGCGAGTGGCCCGGGGTCGTCGAGCGGCTCGAGGCGCCGGTGCTGCCGCACATGGGCTGGAACACCGTCGACGCACCCGAGAGCAGCGTCCTGTTCGCCGGCATGCCCGCCGACGAGCGCTTCTACTTCGTCCACTCCTACGGGGTGCAGCGGTGGGAGATGGAGCCGTCCGACCACCTGACCCCGCCTGATGTGACCTGGGCGCAGCACGGCACCCGGTTCATCGCCGCCGTGGAGAACGGGCCACTGTCCGCCACCCAGTTCCATCCCGAGAAGTCCGGGGACGCCGGACTGCAGTTGCTGGAGAACTGGCTGAGATCTCTTGGCTGACCGCGACGGCGGCCCCGCGCCCGTGTCATTCGCGGTCCTCGCACTGTGGGTCTCCGGTGCCGGCGTCCTGTTCCTCGGTCTGACCACCCTGGCGGTCGCGCTGGTGCCCCTGCCGCCCGTGGGGCGCGCCGTCGTCGCCCTTCTCGGCGTGGTCCTGACCATCGCGGCGATGGGGGTGGCGTCCAGCCGCATCACCGATCGGGCTATCCGCGCCGAGTACGGGGACGAGCCCGACAGCCCTCCCGGCGCCCGCGGCGGGGAACAGCCGGGACCGGCTGAGGGCGAGGAGAAGCGTCCGCCCGCGGACGGACTAGGCTGATGCCCGTGACCAACGCTTCTTACCTCGAGCTCCTGCCCGCCGTGGACGTCGCCGACGGGCAGGCCGTCCGCCTGGTGCAGGGGGAGGCCGGAACCGAGACCTCGTACGGATCGCCGCTGGAGGCCGCCCTGCAGTGGCAGCGTGACGGCGCGGAGTGGGTCCACCTGGTGGACCTCGACGCCGCCTTCGGCCGGGGGACCAACCGTGAGCTCCTCGCCGAGGTCGTCGGGGCGCTCGACGTGAAGGTCGAGATGTCGGGGGGGATCCGCGACGACGACTCGCTCGAGGCCGCGCTGGCGACCGGCTGCGCCCGGGTCAACCTCGGTACCGCCGCGCTGGAGAACCCGCAGTGGTGTGCATCCGCCATCGCCCGCCACGGTGACCGCATCGCGGTGGGACTGGACGTCCGGGTGGTCGAGGGCGAGCCACGGCTCCGCGGTCGCGGCTGGGTGTCCGACGGCGGCAATCTGTGGGAGGTGCTCACGCGCCTGGACGCGGACGGCTGCGCCAGATACGTCGTGACCGACGTCTCCAAGGACGGGATGTTGAACGGTCCCAACCTCGAGATGCTCTCCCAGGTGTGCGCCGCCACCGGTGCGCCGGTGGTCGCGTCGGGCGGCGTCTCCTCCGTCGCGGATCTCGAGTCCATCGCGACGCTCGTACCCGAGGGGGTCGAGGGCGCCATCGTGGGCAAGGCCCTCTACGCCGGCCGCTTCACCCTTCCCGAGGCCCTGGCCGCGGTGAGCGTCCGCTGACCCGGCCGTGACCACCCGGTAGCCACATACCCGCATGACCTCGAGCAGGAGGCCCGAGATGACCGATCAGACCGGAAACACCCTGCCGACGGACCTGTCCGTCGACCCGGCGGAGGCGCTCGCGCTCGCGACCCGTGTGCTCGAGGAGGTCTCGCCCCGCTTCATCGAAGGACTGGGTGCCGAGGGCACCCGCCCCAAGGGCTCGCGCAACGACTTCGCCACCGAGCTCGACCTCGAGCTGGAGCGTCGGATCTCCGACGCGCTCCGCGAGGGGACCGGACTCGAGGTGCACGGCGAAGAGTTCGGCGGCCCCCCGGTCAACGAGGGCACCCTCTGGGTGGTCGACCCGATCGACGGCACGGCCAACTACTCACTCGGCATCCCCACCACCGGCATCCTCGTCGCACTGGTCCACGAGCGGCAGCCGGTCCTGGGGCTCACCTGGCTCCCGCTGCTCGGCCTCCGCTTCACCTCGCTCGCCGGGGGCCCGTTGATGGAGAACGACGAGGAGGTCCCGCGGGTCGCCGACCTGTCCATCCGCGATGTCGCGTTGGGGCTCGGCTCCCTCAACACCGGTGCCCGCACCACCTACCCGCCGGCCTACCGGCGGGAGGTGTTCGAGCAGCTCACCGTCGACGCCGCCCGTACCCGCAAGTTCGGGTCCACGGGAGTCGACCTGTCGTTCGTGGCCTCCGGTCGGCTGTCGGCCGCCGTGAGCTTCGGCAACTACGCGTGGGACAACGCGGCGGGGGCCTCCCACATCCGCGCGGCGGGCGGCGTGGTCACCGATCTGACCGGAGAGCAGTGGTCGATCGACTCCCAGTCGATCCTCGCTGCCGGCCCGCGCGCCCACGGCGAGGTCCTCAGCACCATCCGTGAACTCGGCGAGCCCGGTAACTTCTTCGAGGCCGGCCGGCGTCGGTCCACCCCAGGGCCGGACGGCAACCGCCCGTGGCTCGACGGCGGGCGGTGACCGGGCCATGACACTCGCCACCCGGGTGATCCCGTGCCTCGACGTCGACGCGGGCCGCGTCGTCAAGGGGGTCAACTTCCTCGACCTGCGGGACGCCGGTGATCCGGTCGAGCTGGCCGCCGCCTACGACGCCCAGGGCGCCGACGAGTTGACCTTTCTCGACGTGACCGCGTCGTCATCGGGCCGCGGAACCATGATCGACGTGGTCAAGCGCACCGCCGAGCAGGTGTTCATCCCGCTCACGGTCGGCGGCGGCGTCCGCACCGCCGAGGACGTCGACCAGCTGCTCCGCGCGGGGGCGGACAAAGTCGGCGTCAACACCGCCGCCATCAACCGGCCGGAGCTCCTCGCCGAGCTCAGCCGGCGCTTCGGGTCGCAGTGCATCGTCCTGTCCGTGGACGCCCGGACGGTCCCCGAGGGTGAGGCCCCCACGCCATCCGGCTGGGAGGTCACCACCCACGGCGGCCGCCGCGGAACCGGCATCGACGCCATCGAATGGGCGCGGCGTGGCCAGGATCTGGGCGTCGGGGAGATCCTGCTCAACTCGATGGACGCGGACGGGACCAAGGCCGGGTTCGACCTGGACATGGTCCGCGCGGTGCGAGCGGCCGTGACCATTCCCGTGATCGCCTCCGGTGGCGCCGGCAGTCCCGAGCACTTCGCCCCCGCGGTCGCGGCCGGCGCCGACGCGGTGCTCGCGGCCAGCGTCTTCCACTTCGGCGAGATGACCATCGGCGACGTCAAGTCGGCCATGGCGGCCGAGGGGATCACGGTTCGATGAGTGACGCCCAGACGGATGACGGTAGGACCGGCGACCCGGTCCTCGACCCCGTCCTCGACCCTGCGATCGCCGATCGGCTCACCCGCAACGCCGACGGTCTGATCGCCGCGGTCGTGCAGGACGCCACCTCGGGCCGGGTGTTGATGATGGCGTGGATGGACGACGCGGCGCTCGCCGAGACGCTGTCCACCCGGCGCGGGGTGTACTTCTCGCGTTCGCGCGGTACGCGGTGGGTCAAGGGGGAGACCTCCGGCCACGTGCAGTACGTCCGCGGCGTGGAGATCGACTGTGACGGCGACACCATCCTGCTCCGGGTGGACCAGTCAGGGGCCGCCTGCCACAACGGCACGACCAGCTGCTTCGACACCGCCACTCTCCTCGAGGAGGAATGAACCCGTGCCCTTCATCCAGATCAACCAACTCCACGGGATGGACCCGCAGTCCAAGGCCCGGGTGATCGAGGCGGTCACGGCCGCCTACGCCGAGGCCGCGGCCAAGGACCCGGCCAAGGTGTGGGTGCTCGTCAACGACATGCCGCACGACTCGTTCGGGATCGGCGGCCGGGTCGTCGGATGAGCACCACGACCACCACCCTCGAACAGTTCCGGGCGCTGGCCTCGGGTCACCGGGTCGTTCCGGTGGTGCGGACGGTGCTCGCCGATTCCGAGACGCCACTGTCCGCCTACGACAAACTCGCGGCGGACCGTCCCGGGACCTTCCTGCTGGAGTCGGCCGAGCACGGGCGTTCGTGGTCGAGGTGGTCGTTCATCGGCTGCGGCGCGGCCGCGGCCCTGACCGTCGACGAGGCGGGCGAGGCCACCTGGTGGGGGCATGTCCCCGCCGGGGCGCCCACGGGCGGCGATCCGCTCGACGCGCTGCGCCGGACCCTCGACCTGCTGCGGACCGACCAGATCGCGGGCCTGCCACCGTTGACGTCCGGGATGGTGGGCTACCTGGGGTACGACATCGTGCGTCGGCTCGAGCGGATCGCGCCCGACACCACCGACGACCTGGAGATCCCCGAGCTCGTCCAGATGCTGGCCACCGATCTGGCCGCGTTCGATCACCACGAGGGCCGCATCCACCTGATCGCCAACGCCGTCAACTGGGACGGCAGCGACGAGCGGGTCGAGGAGGCCTACGCCGACGCGGTGGCGAGGGTGGAATCGATGACGGCGAGGCTCGCGGCGCCCGGAGCCGGCGGTGTCAGCGTGTTCGATGCCCGGGATCCCCAGATGCGCCGCTGCACCGACGAGGCGACCTATCACGCGCGGGTGGCGGACATCATCGAGCAGATCCACTCCGGCGAAGCCTTCCAGGTGGTGCTCAGTCAGCGCTTCGAGGTCGACACCTCGGCCTCGCCGAAGGACGTCTACCGGATCCTGCGCACCACCAACCCGAGCCCGTACATGTATCTGATGACCGTCCCGGACGGCACCGGGGAGGACGGCTTCGGCGGCACCGCGTTCACCATCGTGGGGTCGAGTCCCGAGGCGCTGGTCAAGGTGCAGGACGGGCAGGCCACGACCCACCCGATCGCCGGGACCCGGCCGAGGGGGGACGACGACGAGCACGACGTACTGCTGGCCAAGGACCTCGTGGAGGACGCCAAGGAGAACGCCGAACACCTCATGTTGGTCGATCTCGGCCGCAACGACCTCGGCCGGGTCTGCGAACCGGGCTCCGTGGTGGTGACCGAGTTCCGTCAGGTCGAGCGGTACAGCCATGTCATGCACCTGGTATCCACCGTGATCGGCCGTCTGACGGAGGGACGGACGGGCATCGACGCGGTCACGGCCTGTTTCCCGGCCGGCACACTGTCGGGATCGCCCAAGCCCCGCGCGCTGCAGATCATCGAGGACCTCGAGGACACCCGTCGCGGGGTCTACGGGGGAGTGGTCGGATACCTCGACTTCGCGGGCAACGCCGATCAGGCCATCGCCATCAGGTCGGCCGTGATCAAGGACGGGACCGCCTACGTCCAGGCCGGGGCCGGGATCGTCGCCGATTCCGTCGCGGCGTCCGAGGACGAGGAGTGTCGCAACAAGGCGAAGGCCGTCCTCCGGGCCGTCGCCTCCGCGGACACGTTGAGGCCGGTGGACATCGCGGGAACCGCGACCACCACCGGGACGGATCAGTGAACCAGCGCTCCAGGCTCCGTGTCCCCGTCGTGCTTCTGCTCGTCGCGGCCGCCCTGTTGTGGATCGCCTCGCGGATGGTGTGGTTGGACGTGGTGGCGTTCAACGACCAGTCGGGGGAGGCCCGGCGGAGTCTGACGGGCGGGCAGTGGCAGCCCGCCCTGGTTCCGTTGGCCGTGGGCGCCGTCGCCGCGGTGGCGGCGGTCGCGCTGGTCCGGGGGACCGGAGCCCGCGCCGTCGGTGCCGTCGTCACCGTGCTGGGCCTGGCCACGGGTGCGCTCCTGTTCTCGGCGGTCGGCGATGTGGACACCGCCCGGGTCCATTCGTCGATCACGAGCGAGGAGGAACTGGGTCGTACGAACGCGGGACCCGGGGCGACCGACGCCAGCGCCGTGCCGGAGTGGTCGGAGATCACCGAGGTCTCGGCACGGTCGCCCGGTCCCGCACTGACCGGGGCCGGTGCGCTGGCACTGATCACCGCGGGGGTCGTACCGATGCTCTGGCCGGCCCGCAGGGTGCAGCGCGATGACCGCTATGTCACCCCGGCGGCCCGCCGCGGGGCGGCGGAGTCCGGTGAGGCCGCCCCGGATACCGGTCGTGACCTGTGGCAGGAACTCGACGACGGGCGCGATCCGACGGGCTGAGCCGCTCCGACCGGGTCCCGATTCTCAGAACCCCGCCCGCGACCTCTATTGTTGATCTCGATCACACTTCTCGCCCGATCACTGCAGAGGGAGGTCACGGTGGGTACCGTGCTCGACTCGATTATCGACGGGGTCCGCGAGGACGTCGCGGCCCGCGAGGCCGTCATCGACCTCGCCGCGGTCAAGAAGGCGGCCCGGTCGGCGCCGGAACCGCGCGATGCGCTCAAGGCACTGCGCGGCGCCGGGGTGGGCGTGATCGCCGAGGTCAAGCGCGCCAGTCCGTCGAAGGGGCCGCTCGCGGAGATCCCCGACCCCGCGGTGCTGGCCCGGATGTACGAGGAGGGCGGAGCCCGCGTCATCTCGTGTCTGACCGAGGAGCGGCGCTTCAACGGCAGCCTGGCGGACCTGGACGCGGTTCGTCGCGCGGTCGACATCCCGGTCCTGCGCAAGGACTTCGTGGTGGGGCCGTACCAGATCCACGAGGCCAGGGCGCACGGCGCGGACCTTGTGTTGCTCATCGTCGCCGCCCTCGAGCAGGACGCCCTGGTGTCCCTGCTGGACCGCACGGAGTCGCTCGGGATGACGGCGCTGGTGGAGGTGCACACCGAGGAGGAGGCGGACCGCGCCCTGGAGGCCGGTGCCACCGTGATCGGCGTCAACGCCCGGAACCTCAAGACCCTCGAGGTCGACCGCGACGTGTTCTCCCGCATCGCACCCGGCCTGCCGTCCGGGGTGGTGAAGATCGCCGAGTCCGGGGTCCGGGACGCCTCGGACCTCCTGTCGTACGCGAGTGTGGGCGCCGACGCGGTGCTCGTCGGTGAGGGTCTGGTGACCAAGGGCGACCCGCGTGCGGCGTGCAACGCCCTGGCCACGGCGGGTTCGCACCCGTCCTGCCCGCAGGGACCCCGCTAGGTCCCTGTCGCATGCTTCCGGCAGACTGGGAGCCGTGAATTCTAACGAGCTGACACCGCTGCCCTCGATGGGAGACGTGCTCCGGACGACCACCGGGCACGAACCCGACCAGCGCGGCCACTGGGGCCCGTTCGGCGGGCGCTACGTACCCGAGGCGCTCATGGCGGTCGTCGACGAGGTGGCCGACGCCTACGCCAAGGCGCGGGCGGACGAGGCCTATCTGGACGAGTTGGACCGGCTCCAGCGCCACTACTCGGGCCGGCCGTCCCCGCTCTACGAGGCCAAGCGCTTCGGCGCCGAGATCGGATCGCGCGTGTTCCTCAAGCGCGAGGACCTCAACCACACCGGCTCCCACAAGATCAACAACGTCCTGGGGCAGGCTCTGCTCGCGGATCGTATGGGTAAGACCCGTGTGATAGCCGAGACGGGCGCCGGTCAGCACGGCGTGGCCACCGCGACCGCGTGTGCGTTGCTGGGCCTGGAGTGCAAGGTCTACATGGGCGCGGTGGATGTGCGCCGACAGGCACTCAACGTGGCACGGATGCGTCTCCTCGGCGCGGAGGTCGAAGCCGTTGAGGTGGGATCGGCCACCCTCAAGGACGCCATCAACGAGGCGATGCGGGACTGGGTCGCGCACGCCGACGACACCTACTACGCGTTCGGTACGGCGGCCGGACCGCACCCGTTCCCCGCGATGGTCCGGGATTTCCAGCGGATCGTGGGCACCGAGGCCCGCGCCCAGATCCTGGACCAGGCGGGGCGACTGCCCGACGCGGCCGTGGCGTGCGTGGGCGGCGGGTCCAACGCGATCGGGCTGTTCCATCCCTTCATCGACGACCCGGCGGTACGACTGGTCGGGTGCGAGGCGGGGGGCGACGGCGTGGGCTCCGGCCGCACGGCGGCCACCGTCAACGCCGGCCGGCCGGGGGTGTTCCAGGGCTCCTACGCCCACCTCATGCAGGACGAGGACGGCCAGACCATCGAATCCCACTCCATCTCGGCGGGTCTGGACTACCCGGGGGTCGGTCCCGAGCACTCGTATCTGTCCGATATCGGCCGGGCCGAGTACCGGCCGATCACCGACACCCAGGCGATGGACGCTTTCGCGCAACTCTGTCGGACGGAGGGGATCATTCCCGCGATCGAGTCCGCCCACGCGATCGCCGGGGCGGGCCAACTCGCCGCGGAGGGCGTGGGCCTGATCCTGGTCAACGTCTCGGGTCGCGGCGACAAGGACGTCGACACCGCCGCGCGGTGGTTCGGGCTGCTGGACGGAGGGGCCCCGCCGGAGGCCGGCGTGGATTCGAGACAGGGCGCCGACGACGGCCGGGGCGAGTACGCGGACGGGGGACTCGAGGGATGAGCATGCTGAGCGAGGTGTTCGAGCGGTGCCGGGCGGAGAACCGGGCCGCACTGATCGGTTACTACCCCGCGGGGTACCCCACGGTCGCCGGGTCGATAGAGGCGGTCCGGACGATGGTCGCGGGAGGGTGCGACGTCATCGAGGTGGGGATCCCGTACTCGGATCCCATGATGGACGGGCCCACGATCCAGGCGGCGGCGGATGTGGCGCTGGAGGCCGGGTTCCGGATCCGCGACACCTTCGCCGTGGTCCGGGCTGTGGCCGAGGCGGGTGCGGTCCCGGTGGTCATGAGCTACTGGAACCCGATCCTGCAGTACGGCGTGGAGCGGTTCGCCGCGGACCTCGCGGCCGCCGGGGGTACCGGGGTCATCACCCCGGATCTCATCCCGGACGAGGCGGAGGAGTGGATCACGGCCACGGACGCGCACGGGATCGACCGGGTGTTCCTCGTGGCGCCGTCGTCGACACCCGAGCGGTTGGCCATGACGCTGTCCCACACGAGCGGATTCGTCTACATCCAGGCGGTCATGGGAGTGACCGGTGCCCGTGACGTGGTCTCCGACGCCCCCCGGGCGCTCACCGCCCGGGTCAGGGAGCTCTCCGGCCTGGCATGCGGTGTCGGGCTGGGGGTTCGCAGCGGGGACCAGGCGGCGGAGATCGCCTCCTACGCCGACGGTGTGATCGTGGGCTCCGCGCTCATCACCGCGGCCACCGAGGGCGGTGACGCCCTCGCCCGGTTGACGTCCGAACTGGCCGCCGGCGTCCGCCGAGCGGGAGTCGGATCGTGATCCCGAGCCCCCCGCAGGGCGTCTGGGAGATCGGGCCGTTCCCGTTGCGCGCCTACGCACTGTGGATCATCCTCGGGATCGTCGTGGCCGTGTGGTGGGGTGACAAGCGCTGGGTCGCCCGGGGCGGGCGTCCGGGGGTCGTCCTCGACACAGCCCTCTGGGCCATCCCCTTCGGTCTGGTCGGTGGCCGCATCTACCACGTGGCCACCGACTGGTACCGCTATTTCGGCGAGGGCAGGAACCCCGTCGACGCCCTGAAGATCTGGGACGGTGGTCTGGGCATCTGGGGCGCGGTGGCGCTGGGCGCGGTCGGCGCCTACATCGGACTGCGTCAGCAGGGCATCCGGGCGATCGGCGCGTTCGGCGACGCGGTCGCACCGGGCATCGTGCTGGCGCAGGGCATCGGACGGATGGGAAACTACTTCAACCAGGAGCTCTACGGCCGCGAGACGGATGTGCCGTGGGCACTCGAGATCTACCGACGCTACGACGAGGTGTACGGATACTCCGAGACGATCGGGCGCTCCACCGGCCAGGTCATCGCCACCGTCCACCCCACGTTCCTCTACGAACTGGTATGGAACGTCCTGGTGGCGATCGCGCTGGTGCTCATCGACCGACGGTTCCGGATCGGCCACGGCCGACTCTTCGCCCTCTACGTGGCCCTGTACTGTTTCGGCCGGTTCTGGGTGGAACTGCTCCGTGCGGACGCGGCCACCCAGGTGTTGGGGATGCGGATCAACACGATCGTCGCGATCGTCGTGATGGTGGCGGCCCTGATCTACGTGTGGCGCGCCCGCCGGGGCCGCGAGGACCCGTCGGAGCTGCGAGCCCCCGAGGACGTGACCGGCGAGTCCCCGGAAGACGCACCCCCGTTGGCCGGTCGTTGACGTCGGGTTAACCGGTCGTCGCGGTGAGGGGACTAGATTGGTACGGGTGAACCGTCGTACCAAGATCGTCTGCACCCTGGGTCCCGCCGTCGCGTCGGAGGCTGGAATCCGTGAACTCGTCGACGCCGGGATGAACGTCGCCCGGCTCAACTTCAGCCACGGAGACCACTCCGATCACGAGGCCAACTACCGCTGGGTCCGTAAAGCCTCGGACGAGTCGGGGCACGCCGTCGGTGTGCTCGCGGACCTCCAGGGCCCCAAGATCCGGCTCGGCCGCTTCATCGAGGGCCGCCACGAATGGGCGGAGGGCGACAAGGTCGCCATCACCGTCGCGGACGTGGAGGGCACCAAGGAGCGGGTCTCCACCACCTACAAGGGGCTGGCCACCGACGCCCGTCCGGGCGACCGACTGCTCGTGGATGACGGCAACATCGGCCTGACCGTCCAGCGGGTCGAGGGCGACGACGTCCACTGTGTCGTCACCGAGGGGGGCACGGTATCCAACAACAAGGGCGTGTCCCTGCCCGGGATGAACGTCTCGGTTCCCGCGATGAGCGAGAAGGACATCACGGACCTGCGCTTCGCCCTCGCGCTGGGGGTCGACTTCATCGCCCTGTCGTTCGTCCGGTCGCCTGCGGACGTGGACCTGGTGCACGAGATCATGGATGAAGTCGGGGTGCACGTCCCGGTGATCGCCAAGCTCGAGAAGCCCGAGGCGGTCAAGAACCTCGAGTCGATCGTCCTGGCCTTCGACGCGATCATGGTCGCCCGCGGCGACCTGGGGGTGGAGTTGCCCCTGCAGGACGTGCCACTGGTCCAGAAGAGGGCCATCCAGATCGCGCGGGAGAACGCCAAGCCGGTCATCGTGGCCACGCAGATGCTCGAGTCCATGATCGCCAACTCCCGGCCCACCCGCGCGGAGGCGTCGGACGTCGCCAACGCCGTGCTCGACGGCGCCGACGCCGTGATGCTCTCGGGCGAGACCTCCGTGGGTAAGTACCCCATCGACGCGGTGCGCACCATGTCCTCCATCGCCCTCGCCGTCGAGGCCGACTCCACCGCCGCGCCGGACCTCGTCCACATCCCGCGGACCAAGCGCGGGGTCATCTCCTACTCGGCCCGCGAGATCGGGGAGCGATTGGGCGCCAAGGCGCTCGTCGCGGTGACCTCGACCGGTGACACGGTCCGCCGGCTCGCCCGCCTGCACAGCCACCTGCCCCTCATCGCGATCACCGGCGATCCGCGGATCCGGAGTCAACTGGCACTCACATGGGGTACCGAGACTTTCCTGACCGACCGCGTCAACGAGACGGCCGAGCTGGTCAAGGTCACCGACGAACTGTTGCTCCCACTCGAGGGGTACAACGAGGACGATCTCATCGTGATCGTCGCGGGCAACGTCCCGGGCGTCGAGGGCTCGACCAACTTCATCCTCGTGCACAGGATGGGCGAGGCAGACCACTGATCACCTTCGGGTAACAACTCGGTAGCGCCGGTGAGCACCCGCTCACCGGCGCTTTTGTACCAATATGTGCTTTCGACGTGACAGGGTCGAGACACTTCTGTTACCTTTTGTGGGGCCACCGGGGAAGCCGGTCGGCGCACCGCTTCACCAACGCACCGAATCCCGAGGTTTCCCCTGATGTCCGACGCCACTCGTATCACCTTCACCGAGCTCGCCGACCGACTCGGTGTGGACGGTTCCGGCGCGACCGCCGGTCGTCACCGGGCCGCCCGCTCCGCAGGGATGGGCCGTATCGTTGCCGGCGCCGTCGCCGGTGCCGCGCTCTCCGGGGGCGTGGCCATGGCCGCCGCCCCCGCCGCATCCGCCCAGTCCTCCGACATGGTCGACGTCAACCAGCTCGGCCAGATGGCCCAGGAATTCGCGCAGGGCATCGGCCTGAACGAGGCGCAGCTGCGGGAGTACGCCATCGACCCGGCGATGTTCGGCTCACTGTCGGCGCCGTCCGTCGGCGGTGCACACGCCCCCACCGTCGGGCCCATCACCTCGGGCTTCGGCCCGCGGTGGGGCACCTTCCACAACGGCACCGACTTCGGCGCGCCGATCGGCACGCCGATGTTCGCCGCCAAGTCCGGCACCGTGGTGGCTGCGGGCCCGGCCTCGGGTTACGGACTCTGGGTCCGGATCCAGACCGACGACGGTTACCTTCTCGAGTACGGACACAACGACCAGAACTACGTCTCGGTAGGCCAGCGTGTCCACGCGGGTCAGGTCATCGGGACCGTGGGCAACCGCGGCTACTCGACCGGGCCGCACCTGCACTTCGGTGTCCGCAACCCCGCCGGTCAGTGGATCGACCCGGTGCAGTGGTTGGGTGCCAACGGCGTCGTGGTCTGATCGCGCTCCGCGACCCGCACGTCCCCGCGCCCCGTCCCCCGTCGAGGGGGGCGGGGCGCGGTGCGTTGTGGGACCCCGTGTCGGGCCGATCTGACAGAGTGGACCCGGAGAACCCACCACGATCGAAGGAAGCAATCCATGTCGCAGACCGTCAGGGGCGTCATAGCCCGGAGTAAGGGCGCGGTAGTCGAGTTGGTGGACGTCGTCGTCCCCGATCCGGGGCCGAACGACGTCGTCGTCCGCGTGCAGGCGTGCGGTGTCTGCCACACCGACCTCGCCTACCGCGACGGCGGCATCAACGACGAGTACCCCTTCCTTCTCGGCCACGAGGCCGCGGGGATCGTCGAGACCGTGGGCGACCGCGTGACCCACGTGGCGGAGGGCGACTTCGTGGTGTTGAACTGGCGCGCGGTGTGCGGCGAGTGCCGCGCGTGCAAGCGTGGGCAGCAGCAGTACTGCTTCGCCACCCACAACGCATCGAAGAAGATGACCCTCACCGACGGGACGGAACTCAGCCCGGCGCTCGGGATCGGTGCGTTCATCGACAAGACCCTCGTCCACGAGGGACAGTGCACCAAGGTGGATCCCGCGGCCGACCCGGCCGTCGCGGGGCTGCTTGGCTGCGGCGTGATGGCCGGCCTCGGAGCCGCCGTCAACACGGGCAACGTCACGCGCGGCCAGTCCGTCGCCGTGATCGGGTGCGGCGGCGTGGGCGTCGCTGCGGTGGTGGGCGCCCGCCTGGCCGGCGCCTCCCGGATCATTGCCGTGGACATCGATGACACCAAGCTCGAGTGGGCGAAGGACTTCGGTGCCACCCACACGGTCAATTCACGCGAGTCGGACCCGGTGGCAGCCATCCAGGAGCTCACGGGCGGTGTCGGCGCCGACGTCGTGATTGACGCGGTCGGCCGGCCCGAGACCTACGAGCAGGCCTTCTACGCCCGCGATCTCGCCGGCACCGTGGTCCTGGTCGGCGTGCCCACCCCTGAGATGCGGTTGGAGCTCCCACTGCTCGACTTCTTCGGTCGCGGGGGATCCCTCAAGTCCTCCTGGTATGGCGACTGTCTGCCCGAGCGGGACTTCCCGATGCTGGTGGACCTGCACCTGCAAGGCCGGCTGCCGCTCGAGAAGTTCGTCAGCGAGCGCATCGGCATCGACGCGGTCGAGTCGGCGTTCGATGCTATGAAGTCCGGTTCCGTCCTCCGATCGGTGGTGACCCTGTGAGCGAGACCCACACCAGTGCCGGCAATGCCGGTGGCCTACGCATCGAGAAGGTCGTGACGAGCGGCGTCTTCGCCCTTGACGGCGGCGAGTGGGAGGTGGACAACAACATCTGGATCCTCGGCGACGACTCCGAGGTGTACATCATCGATGCCGCCCACACGGCTCGGCCGATCATCGACGCGGTGGCCGGGCGCACGGTCAAGGGCATCCTGTGTTCGCATGCGCATAACGACCACATCACCGTCGCCCCCGAACTGGCCCGCGAGCTCGACACGCGGATCTTCGTCCACCCCGGTGACCAGATGCTCTGGGAGGAGACCCACCCGACGGTCGGACACGAGGACCTGGAGGACGGGCAGAGGTTCCGCATCGCCGGGACGGAGTTCAGTGTGATGAACACCCCGGGACATTCGCCGGGCTCCTGCGTCTTCCATGTTCCGGAAGCGGGCGTACTGTTCTCCGGCGACACTCTGTTCTCCGGAGGGCCCGGTGCCACCGGGCGGTCGTACTCCGATTTCCCGACCATCATCACGTCGATCCGGGACCGCATCTTCACATTGCCCGCGGAGACCCTGGTCCACACCGGCCACGGTGACGGCACGAAGGTGGGCGAGGAATCGCCCCATCTGGAGGAGTGGATCGCCCGGGGCAGCTGACCGGGCACCATGGGGGGATGACGATGTCGGATCCCGTCCCGGAGAGAACTGAGCGCACCCCCTGGCACACTCTCTCCACCTCCGAGGTGCTCTCCCGTCTCGGCGCTGGCGCCGACGGGCTGAGCCGCTCCGAGGCGTCGCGCCGCCTGGTGGAGCACGGGCCCAACACACTGCCCGAGCCCGCGCGGGTCCCGGCCTGGCGGCGTGTCCTGCGATTGCTCGCCGACCCCATGATCCTCGTCCTGGCCGTGGCGGCCGCGGTGAGCGCGGGGGTCTCCCGGGAGTGGGAGACCCCCGTCGTCATCCTCCTGGTGGTGGCGCTCAACACCGTCCTCAACTATGTGCAGGAGACGCGCGCCGAGGAGAGCCTGGCCGCACTGCGCGACATGTCGGTGCCACACAGCCGGGTGGTGCGCGACGGTTCCGAGATCGAGGTGGACAGCGCCGACCTCGTGCCGGGTGACGTCGTTGTAGTGGAATCCGGAGACCGGGTCCCCGCCGACGGACGGGTGCTCGAGGCCGCCCGGCTCCAGGTGGCGGAGTCGGCGCTGACGGGTGAGTCCGTGCCGGTGGACAAGACGGCTGGCGCGGTGGCCGCGGCGGACGCGCCTCTCGGCGATCGTCTCGGCATGGTTTTCATGAACACCGAGGTCACACGCGGTCGGGCGCGTGTGGTGATCACGGGGACCGGTGAGCACACCGAGATGGGTGCCATCGCCGACCTGCTCGGCGGCGCGGGGGTCGAGCAGACCCCGCTGCAGCGCCGGATCGGCGTTCTGGCCAAGGTCCTCACCGCGATCGCGCTGGTCGTGGTGACGCTGGTCATGGGCATCGGCCTGGTGCGCGGGCAGTCATGGGAGGACATGCTCCTCAGCGCGGTCTCGCTCGCCGTCGCGACGATCCCGGAGGGGCTCACCGCCGTCGTCGCGTTCACCCTCGCCATGGGGGCCGCGCGACTCGCCCGCGAGGGCGCGATCATCAAGAACCTCGCGGCGGTGGAGACCCTCGGCTCGACGAGTCACATCGCCACCGACAAGACGGGGACGCTCACCCTCAACGAGATGACCGTGACGCGGATCGTCGCGAACGGCTCGGTCTACTCCGTCACCGGCACCGGTTACCTCGCTCCGGGGACGGTCTTGTCCTCCGACCCGGACGCCGTGCCGGACCTGCGGCGGGCCGCGACGGCCATGGCACTGTGCAACGACGCGATCGTGTCCGACGGTGAACTCGTCGGGGACCCCACCGAGGGCGCCCTACTGGTCGCTGCCATGAAGTGCGGGCTCGACGTCGAGGGCCTGCGCGCCGCCCGGCCGCGGGTTGCCCAGGTGCCCTTCGACTCCGATTACAAGTTCATGGCCACCGTGAACCGCTCCCCGGACGGGGATCTGGCACTCAGCGTCAAGGGCGCCACCGGTGCGCTGTTGCCGCGCTCGACCCACGTGTGGGACGGCACGGATGACGTGGAGCTCACCGACGAACTGCACGAGGGGATCCGGCACGCGACCGACGAGCTCGCCGAGCGGGGTCTGCGGACCCTGCTGGTGGCGGGGCGCCGGGTCGAGGTCGGGACCGGCGAGGACGGGGTCGACGAGGGCAGGGTCGGCGAGGGCGGGGTCGATGAGGGCGGGGTCGACGACGACGCGCTCCTGGGCGAGGTGCGTGGCCTCACCGTGTTCGCCGTGGTCGGCATCGTCGACCCACCCCGTACGGAGGCGGCCGAGGCCATCCGGGTGGCGCGCGAGGCGGGGATCTCGGTTCACATGATCACCGGCGACCACCTCGTCACGGCCTCCGCGATCGCCCGCGACCTCGGGATCGAGGGTGAGGCCGTCAGTGGCGCAGACCTCGACGGGATCGGCGACGACGAGCTGATCGACCGCGCTCCCGACCTGGGGGTCCTCGCCAGGGTGTCTCCCGAGCACAAGATCCGCATGGTCAGGTCCCTGCAGTCCGGCGGGGACGTGGTGGCCATGACCGGCGACGGCGTCAACGACGCTCCTGCACTGAGCCAGGCCGACATCGGGATCGCGATGGGGATCACGGGCACCGACGTCTCCAAGGGCGCTGCCGACATGGTGCTCACCGACGACAACTTCGCGACCATCGTCTCGGCCGTCGAGCAGGGGCGAGGGATCTACGACAACATCGTCAAGTTCGTGAAGTTCCAGCTCACCACCGCGTGGGCGTTCGTGCTGGTATTCCTGGCCAGCGGGTTGTTCGGTCTGGCGGCCGTGCCCTTCAGCGCCCTGCAGGTCCTTCTGGTGAACATCGTCATGGACGGTCCGCCGGCGATGGCACTGGGCGTGGAGCTGGTGGAGAAGGACGCGATGCGGCGGAACCCCCGGCCGGCGGGCGAGCAGATCCTCACCCCGGTACGCCTGGTGCGCATTCTGTGGCTCGGCGTGGTGATGGCCACCGGGACGCTGTTCGTCTTGGCGTTCGCCGAGGTGGTGTTCCCCCAGCGCGCGGGCGTGCCGTTGTTCGCCACCACCCTGGCCTACGCCACCTTCGTCTTCTACCAGGTGTTCAACCTGATGAACGTCCGATCCACGAATGGCTCGGTGTTCTCCCGCGACATGGCGCACAATGCGCCCATCTGGGTGGCGTTGGCCGCGGTCCCTCTGTTGCTGGTGGCCGTGGTCGAGGTGCCCTTCCTCCAGGCGATCTTCGATACGACGTCGTTGCGTGCGGATGAGTGGCTGCTGGCGGTCGCGGTGGGCTCCTCGATCCTCTGGCTCGAGGAACTCCGGAAGATCGGGGCGAGGTGGCGCGCTCGGCGGGAGGACGTGTCGGGCAGGATGGTGGTGGTCTGACGCGCTCTCCGCGAGGGCGCCGCCACCGGCTGCACCGGTGAGCGCGACTCGGTCAGGCAGAGGAGGAGTCACGATCATGGGCAGGGTCACCGCCAGCAACACCATCGTCATCGAGGCGCCCGTCGCGGCCGTCACGGCCGCGATCGCCGACTACGCCCAGGTCCGTCCCCGGATCCAGCCCGAGCAGTTCAGTGCGTACCGACTGATCGAGGGCGGCCAGGGTCACGGCACCGTCGCCGCCTGGAACCTCCAGGCCACCAAGAAGCGCAGCCGGGACGTCAAGGCCACCGTGACCGTCGATGAGACCGGCGCGCACTGGTTCCTGGTGGAGAAGGACGCCAATTCGTCCATGGCCACCACCTACACCGTGCGCGAGGCCACCGGCGGGTCGCTGGTGGAGATGACCACCTCGTGGGACGGCGCCGGGGGAGTGGGCGGGTTCTTCGAGCGGATCTTCGCTCCTGCCGGGCTCAAGCGGATCCAGCACCAGCTGCTGGCCAATCTCAAGGCCGAGGTCGAGGAGTAGCTCCGCGGGTCGGCGTCGAGCGACGATCCCGCAGCTCAGCGGTCGGTCTCGTCGGGGGCCGACCTCGTCGTCGCTGTGTCCTTCTCTCCGCGGCCGGCCGTGACGGTCGTGGGGACATCCGCCCCGCCGGCGGTACCCGATTCCGTGGCCGCCTCCGCCGCCTCGACGTCGGTCCCTGACGGGGCAGCCGCCGCAGCGGCCTCAGCGGCCTCACGGGCGGCCTCGGCCTGGGCTGAACCGGTGCGGAGCACGATGGGTGGCAGGAACGCCAGGACCACGGAGGCGGCGACGGCGAGGATGCCGGCAACCAGGTAGATCTCCGACATGCTCAACGCGAAGCCCTGTTCGAAGGGGTGGGCGACGAGTTCCGGCAGCCGGTTGATGACCGAGGAGTCCTTGGTGACGGTCTCGAGCGCACCCGCCCCGGTGGCGGGGTCCGCCAACGCTTCCACGATCCCGTAGGCCTCGGGATCCTGCCGGAGTGCAGGGTCTGCCAGGCCCTGCTGTACGCCGCGGGCCAGACTGCCGTCGGCGGCGGCCTGTTCGAGTTCGCTGCTGATCGATCCACCGACGCGGCTGAACAGGATCGACAGGAACACGGCCACACCGGCGGTCCCCCCGAGCTGGCGGAAGAACGTGGCCGATGCGGTGGCCACGCCGATCTCGCGCGGGCTCACGGCGTTCTGCACGATCAGGGTCAGCGGCTGCATACAGTTGCCCAGGCCGATCCCCAGGACCAGCATGTAGCCCATCACCAGGGTCAGGGACGTGTCGGCGTCGATCGTCCACAGCAGGAACAGGCCGACGGCCGCCACCGCGGTGCCGAAGATGGGGAACTCGCGGACCCTCCCGGTCTTGGAGATGAGCTGGCCGGACACGATCGAGGCGCCCATCATCCCCGCCACCAGCGGGAGCATCATGAGTCCGGATTCCATGGGGTCGGCGCCGTGGACGATCTGCATGTACAGCGGCAGCGTCATCATCCCGCCGAACATGGCCATACCCACGATCACGCCGCCGGCGGTGACGATCGCGAAGGTGCGGTCGCGGAACAGTCGCAGCGGGATGAGCGCCTGGTCGCCGGCGCGGGCCTCGACGACGAGGAACAGGCCGATCCCCGCCAGGCCCACGACGTAGCAGGCGAGCGCGGCCGGGGAGGCCCAGCCCCAGGTGCGTCCCTGTTCGGCGACCAGCAGGAGCGGAACGAGGCCGACCACGATAGCGGCCGCGCCCGCCCAGTCCACCCGGTGGTCCACGCGGACGTTCTTGACGTTGAGGGTGAGCATCACGAGGGTCAGCGCGATCGCGCCGATGGGGACGTTGATGAGGAAGATCCAGCGCCAGCCGTCGATGCCGAAGATCGTGTCGACCCCGGCGAAGAAGCCACCGATGACCGGACCGATGACCGAGGACGAGGCGAAGACCGCCAGCATGTAGCCCTGGTATTTGGCACGGTCCCGAGGCGGGATGATGTCGCCGATGATCGCCAGCGACAGCGACATCAGGGCGCCGGCACCCAAACCCTGGATCCCGCGGTACACCGCGAGCGTGTACATCGAGTCGGCGAGCGTGCACAGCAGTGAGCCGAACACGAAGATCACGATGCCGATCACGAAGAACGGCTTCCGACCGTAGATGTCGGACAACTTTCCGTACAGGGGCGTCGAGATGGTCGACGTCATGAGGTACGCGGTGGTGACCCATGCCTGTGCGTCCAGCCCGTGCAGGTCGTCGGCGATGGTCCTGATGGCCGTCGAGACGATCGTCTGATCCAGGCTGGCGAGGAACATGGCGGACATGAGTCCGGCGAGGATCACGAGTATCTGGCGATGTGAGAACTCGCCGTCCTCACCGGCGTGGACCGTGGCCGGCCTGGGGGTGGTCATGAGTTCTCCTTGGCGGACGTGAGGGAGTCGAGTTCCGCGCGCAGGGACTCCGCGAGGCGAGTCAGTCCCTCGGTGAGAGATTCCGCCTGTTCAGGGGTCCAGTCGGCCAGTACCTCGGCCATCCACTGCCCGCGGCCATCGAACACGCGGGTGACGAGGTCGGATCCCTCGGCTGTGAGCGTGACGAGGCTCGCGCGCCCGTCGTCCGGGTCCGGGACCTTGGTCACCAGGCCGAGTGTCTCGAGGTGGCGGACCTGACGACTGACCACGGAGACGTCGGTGTGGACCCGGTCGGCCAGGCCGGTGACCCGGGCGGGTTCGTCATGGACGGCGAAGAGTAGGGGATGGGCGGACGGTTCGAGCGATTCGTGAAAGCGGGGAACCGAGACGTTGACCGCGCGTAGCAGTTTGACGACGCGGGACAGGTCCACGACCAGTTTTCCGCCCTCGTCGGCATCGATCCCCACGCCAGCCACCTCCGCACCCAGTTTAATTGCTTGCAGCAAGCAAGTATAAGCACTGGTCGTCGACCCGGCAAATCGGGGAGGGGAGGCCCGGTCGGGACCCGCCTCCGGGCGTTGTGAAGACGCCGATCCCGCGAACAAGCGATTTCATCGGCGATAACATCGAGGCGGGCCGCGGAGCGTGCGTATGGGCTCTCTCGTCTGTGGCCCCGGAACGGGAAACGATTCAACCGGTCCAGTTTGCGGCTAACTGTTGACAGTTGACAGAGACATCGATCACAATAGGTGTGACCTGGACAACGGCCACCAGCGCGACCGGGTAGATCCTGCTGGTGGCCGCCCGGGAGGAGTTGACCGGTGCCTCCGCGGCCCGAGGGATCGAGTCGAGCAGAGGAGTTGCGATGAAGAAGGCTGTGAATTCCCCCCTGACCAGGGATGGAACGTTCGCACGTCGGACCGAGGAGCGGGTCAGGGAGATGATCCTCGACGGCACACTTCCTCCCGGGGAGCGATTGAACGAGGTGTCGATCGCCGAAGTGCTCGGCATCAGTCGCGGACCGCTCCGGGAAGCGATTCAGCGACTGGCCGGCGAGGGACTGTTGACGATCGTCAGTCATCGCGGCGCCTTCGTGAAGACGTTCGAGGCCGGTGAGGTCGACGACCTGCACGAGCTCCGCACTGCTCTGGAAGCCCACAGCGTCCGTCTGGTGTGCCGTAAGGCGACGGAAGAGGAACTGAGGGAGCTCGAGCAGTTGGTCGGGGAAGCGGGGGAGGAGCTCTCGCAGGATCCCGACCGCCCGTACCCCGCCGATAGGGACCTGCACACGCGACTGACGTGGATGAGTGGCAACGACGCACTGGCCGCCGCGACGGTGGAAGTCCAGCGTCAGATCTCTCTCGCGAGGCAGACCTCGGCGAAGAAGCCGGACAGGGCCCGTGAAGCCCTGGTCGAGCATGAACGACTCATCGCGGCGATCGTCGACCGCGACGAGGACCGCGCAGCCGAGATCTTGCGACTGCACCTCGACAAGGCGCGCCAGAGCGCGGTCGACGCGCTCGGGATCACATCCGAATAGCGGCTCAGACGGGCCAGGAAAGGTTCACCGACCCATGACGACAACCAGGAAATTGCGTGGTCTCCTCTCGTCCGGGGGGCCTCCACTGATGGTGCCGGGCGCGCCCAACGCCCTCACCGCCCGGGTGGTGGAGGAGACGGGATTCGAGGCGGTGTACGTGACGGGCGCAGGAGTGACCAACTCGTACCTCGGAGCCCCCGATCTCGGACTGATCACACTCAGCGAGCTGGTCGGCCACGTCAACGCGATTGCGGACGCGGTCCGGATCCCGGTGATCGTCGACGGTGACACGGGGTTCGGCAACGCCCTGAACGTGCAGCGCACAGTCCGGTTGATCGAAGGCGCCGGCGCGGCCGCCCTCCAGCTGGAGGACCAGGTCAGTCCCAAGAAATGCGGCCACTTCTCAGGCAAAGAGGTCATCTCGGCCGACGAGATGGTCGGCAAGCTCAAGGCTGCCGTCGACGCCCGCAGAGACGACGACTTCGTGATCATCGCCCGCACGGATGCTCTCGCCATCGACGGGATCGATGAGGCGATCGACCGGGCCGGCCGCTACCTCGAGGCGGGGGCGGACGTGCTCTTCGTGGAGGCCCCCCGGGATATCGAGCAGATGCGGAAGATCACGACGAGTGTTCCCGGGATCCACATGGCCAACATGGTGGAGGGCGGTCTCACTCCTCTGTTGCCCCGGGACGAGTTGGGTGAACTCGGTTTCTCGATCGCTCTCTACGCCAATGCGGCCATGCGGGGAGCGGTGGCAGGAATGCGACAGGTGATGAACCACCTCGCCGAGGTGGGGGACACCCGAGACGCGGGCGACCTGATGATCAGCTGGACGGATCGGCAGGCGTTGGTGCGCAAGCCGGAATTCGACGAACTGGACAAGAAGTACGCGGTTGCGGAGAACACGAAAGGGGTGGGCGTATGACCACGTATGACCTCCGATTGCACGGTGGTGAGGTGTTCCTCAGCGGCGAGGGAGTCCGCAGGGTGGATCTCCTCGTCAAGGACGGGAGGATCGCGGGGATCGTGACCCCCGAGGTCGAGGTCGAGGCCGCAGAGGTCGTCGACCTGCGAGGAAAGCTCGTACTCCCGGGCGCGATCGACCCGCACGTCCATCTGGGCAAGGACATCAGGGTTCCACGTGATCCGGACGACGCCCTCCTGGAGTCGGCATCGGCCGTGGCGGGTGGCGTCACCTCGATGTTGGTCTACCTGATGAGCGGCGATTCCTACGCCGACGTACTCCCCGGGTCCCGGGATGTAATGTCACGTGACTCCCATGTCGACTTCGGTTTCCACATCGTCGTCGGCTCCGAGGAGCACTACGAGGAGATGCCGTTCTATATCGATGAGTTCGGCGTCTCGAGCTTCAAGTTCTTCATGAACTTCCGCGGTGAGGAGGGTGCGTACCTCGGTCTCCCCGGAAACGACGACGGCTACATGTACGACGTCCTCGGCCTGGCAGCGGATCGGGGCGCGATGATCAATCCCCACCCGGAGAACATCGAGCTGGTCTGGAAGCTCAAGGGCCGCCCGATCGACGAATCGAAGGGGCCGCTTCACGCGTGGAACATGTCGCGGCCGTCGTTCGTCGAAGCCGAAGCCGTCCAGAGGGTCTCGTTCATGGCGCAGGTCACCGGCGCCTCCGTCTACTCGGTTCACACGAGTAGCGATCTGGCACTCCAGGCGATCCTCCGTCAACGCGAGTCCTACGAGAACCTCTTCGTCGAGACGTGCACGCAGTATCTGACGCTGACCACCGAGACGGATCCCGGACCGGGGACCTACGGGAAGGTCAATCCTCCTCTGCGAGAGCCCAGGGATCTCGAGGCGTTGTGGACCGGGTTGGCGAACGGGGACGTCGACACCGTCGGCTCCGATCACAATGCGCGCCACCGGACGCACAAGGAGAAGGACATCTGGAAGGCGAGCGCGGGCTTCCCCGGTGTGGGCGGCGTGCTGCCGCTCACCCTGACCGAGGGCCTACGGCGGGGGATCCCACTCGATCGGCTCGTCCACGTCACGTCGACGAGGTCGGCCCAGCTGTTCGGTATGTACCCGAAGAAGGGCACCATCCAGGTCGGATCGGATGCCGATCTCGCCGTGGTGGACCTGTCCGGTGAGACCGTGATCGAAGCCGCGACGCAACACTCGGCGGCCGAGTACACGCCCTGGGAGGGCACCCGCGTGCCGATGCGCGTCGTGCACACCCTGGTCCGGGGCCACTTCGCGATGCGGGACGGCGTGCTGTCCTCCACGACGACCGGCGAATACCTCGAGCGGCCCCACAGCGGCGCGACCGCGCTCGCCGGAATGAACACTCTCCCGAAGGAAGCGGAATGAACGAGCCCTCAGCAATCGACGACCTCACCCGCCACCGGTACGAGGCCGCGGGATTCGGTCGACCGATCGGCCTGGGCAGGCGTCCCGGTCTCCTCATCATCGATGTGCAGTACCGCACGGTCGGCACCACCCCGATGTCCTTCGACGACGCGCTGGGGGAGTTCCCCACGAGCTGCGGCGAGGTCGGGTGGGAGGCGGTCACCCATATCGAACGCCTTCTCGCGTTGTTCCGAGCCAAGGGCTGGCCGGTCCTCTACCCGCACGTGGCTCCCAAGAAGGACTACGACCAGGGTGCGCTGGGAGCGAAGGTCCCGGGGATCATGTCGATCCCGGAGAAGGGCTACGAGTTCGTCGCCGAGGTCGCCCCACAGGACGGGGACGTGCTCCTGCCCAAGCGCCACCCGAGCGCGTTCTTCGGTACACCGCTGGCCAGCTATCTCGTCCAGGCCGACGTCGACTCGCTCATCGTGACCGGATGCACGACCTCGGGGTGCGTCCGGGCCAGTGTGGTCGACGCCTTCTCGTACAACTACAAGGTCGCCGTCCCCTCGGATGCCGTGTACGACCGGAGTCCGGTGGTCCACGAGGTCAACCTGTTCGACATGGCCCAGAAGTACGCCGACGTCTCCACGACGGAGGATCTGATGGCCTCGCTCGACGAGCTGCCCGCTCGAGACTGAGTTCGCCACAGGGCGTCCGGGGCCGCCGGCAGGTGAGCATGCAAGACCGTCCGGCACGAGCTTCACCGAGCAGGCGACCGGCTCCACCGGACGGCGCGCAGGGGCGGATCCCCGTTTATTTTCACGCCGTTCTCCCTGCGCATTTCTGCTGGTAGGGCGTGTTTCGACCGCGTAACCCGCCTCGTGAGCCTTTAACGCAATGGAAACGGCATCTCGCCATAAAACTGTTGACAGTTAGCAGACGACAGAATAATGTGGGTTCTATCACAGAGGGCGATCCCAGCGGCAGCCCGCGTGGGCGCCCCAATGGAAACAGGAGAGATCCGATGAGCTCGTTTCGAGCACGATGGGACGACCTTCCCGAGAGGGAAGTGCTGACCAACAATTTCCGTACCGCGATGACCGGCAAAGAGACCGGCGTCAACCGGATCCGATGGATCCATCCGACCGTGGTCCCGACCCACTCCCACCCGGACTGCGAGCAGACGGTCATCGTCACCAAGGGCAAGATCATCTTCACCGTCGAGGACGACGAGTTCACCCTCGAGCCGGGAGAGATCGCCATCCTCCCGCGCAACGTCCCCCACGGCGGCCGCAGCATCGAGGGTGAAGCGGAGTTCATCGAGATCTTCGCCCCCACCCGTATCGAGAACCTCCTCGGCTTCGTCGGTTCCTCGTCCATGCCCGATCCGGGCGGGGAGGAGAACGCATGAGCGTGCAGCAGGTCAGCCCGCACGTCCACGTGGAGACCGCATACCTTGGTTCGAACAACTCGATCATCACGGGGGCCGACGGAGTCGCACTGGTCGACACGCCGCACAAGCCGACCGACGCGCAGGCCTGGCGGAAGGTCGTCGACGGCTTCGGGACCACCCGCTTCGTGGTCAACACGGACCATCATCCGGACCACACCATCGGCAATTTCTGGATGGGCGGGGAGATCGTCTCTCACCGGGGTACGAGGGATCGCCTCCTCCGGGACGCGCCGACACAGGAGTACCTGCGCGACCTCTTCGAGGTCATCGACCCCGACGCCGTGGATCTGCTGCCGACCTATTCGGTGCGCGTTCCCGAGGTGGTCTTCCAGGATCGTCTGGACCTGCACCTGGGCGATGTCCACCTGGAGCTGCGTTTCCAGCCCGGACACACGGCGAACAGTCTGCTCGCCTACCTCCCGGAGGACGGCGTGATCTTCACCGGGGACATCGTGTGCGAGTCCAGCCTCCCGTCGTTCCAGGACTGCCGGCTGTGGGACTGGTTCGACGCGATCGACGCCGTCGAGGCCTACGACTTCGACGTCCTCGTACCCGGACACGGCGAGGTCACCGACCGATCCGCGGTCGAGCGCTACCGACAGTGGGGGCGGGATGTGGCCGGTCAGGTCGCCGCCGCCATCGGCGCCGGCCACTCCCTCGAGCAGGCCTGCGACGAGATCCGGTTCGAGGATCTCATCCACATCGGTAACGACGACTACGCCGGCTATCCGGATCCGCTGATCGAGATGTTCCAGCGCAACTCGATCGCACGTATCTACCACGACCTTTCCGAGCGGCCCGAGCTCGCCCGGTAACGACCCCCTCGAGTGATGGAGTAGACATGAAGATCAGCAAGTCAATGGTGGCTGTGGCCGCCGCCACCACCCTCGTTCTCGCCGGATGTGGAGCAGATTCCGGGACGGGAGGTGGATCGGCCAACGCGACCGCCGACGGCGAGGCCCTGGCCCAGGAAGCCGCTGAGATGGTCGACGAGTACAGGGCGGTTCCGACCCCCGACGATCTCGGTGCCCCGATCGACGTCAGCGAGCTCGACGGCGAGACGATCTACAGCATCCCGATCGACAGCGGCGCGGAGTTCTACGCCGACGGCGAGACGGCGATGGCCGAGGTCGCGGCCGAGGCCGGCGTCGACTTCGTGACGTTCCCCTCGGACGGCACCCAGACCTCCTACCAGCAGGGTATCCAGCAGGCGATCAACTCCGGTGCCGGCGCCATCCTGCTCAACGGCCCCCTTCCGGAGACGCTCGGCCCGCAGATCGATGCGGCCCGGGACGCCGGGATCCCGGTCGTGCCACTGCACATCAACGACATGGAGGACGAGACCTCCGAGGGGCTCGAGTACGAGGCCTTCGCCCCGTTCAACCTGGCCGCGCGATTGATGGCCCTCGACGCGATCGCCCATCACGAGGGCGCGCCGGTCAACGCGCTCATCATCGAGTCGTCCGAGACCGGACCGGCCGAGGACATGGTCGGGACCATGCAGCAGGTGCTCGACGAGTTCGGCCCCGAGGGCTCCAAGGCCACCGTGATGAACGTGGCCGTCCCGCAGTGGGCGACCCGGATCCAGGACGAGGTCCAGTCGAACCTGCTCAGGGATCCGACGATCAACGCGGTACTCCCCATCTACGACAACATGGCCACCTACGCGGCGCCCGGGATCCAGCAGGCTGCCGGCGGTCGCGACGTGCCGATCTTCACTTTCAACGGAACCCCGTCGATTCTGAAGATGGTCGCCGACGGGACGGTCGCGATGAACGTCGCGGAGAACCCGGACTGGGTCGCGCACGTCAACATCGACACGGCGTTCCGGGCGATGCTCGGTGAGGAGCCCGTGCCGGGTGTCTCCGGGCCGGTGCGTGTCATCGACGAGACCAACGTCGAGGAGACCGGCAACCCGCCCCGCAGCGGCGAGGGCTTCGGTGACGAGTACCGCGACGCCTACCGCGAGCTCTGGGGGCTGAGCTGATCATGACCGCCCAGCAGCCATCCTCCGGGGCCGACGCCGCGGAGCGGGCACCTCTACTGCAGATCCACCAACTCACGAAGTCGTTCAACGGCGTCTACGCGTTGAGCGGTGTCGACCTGGCGATGTATCCCGGGGAAGTGCACGGGCTACTGGGCGCGAACGGCAGCGGCAAGTCAACCCTGATCAAGGTCCTCGCCGGTGTCCATGACGCCGATTCAGGCGAGGTCACGGTGCACGGGGCCCGGGTGTCGACCCCGTTCGGGGCTCGCGGCCTCCGCGACCACGGCCTGGGGTTCGTCCACCAGGATCTCGGACTCGCCCCCTCCGGGACGGTACTGGAGCACATGGCTCTGGATTCCGGAGGTACAGCGGTGGGGCTCAAGCGGGTCCCGTGGAAACAGGAACGCGAGCGGGTAGGTGAGTTGCTCGACCGGTTCGGGGTCGACATCCATCCGGACGCGACGATCGACATGCTCACGCCCGTGCAGCGCGCGATGTTGGCCGTTGTCCGTGCGGTGGGCGGGCAGGAACTGGGGTCCGAACCGGGGCGACCCCAGATCCTGGTTCTGGACGAGCCCACCGTATTCCTGCCGCGTCAGGAGGTCGACGTCCTGTTCGACGTCCTCGATCGTCTCCGCGAACGCGGCGACGCGGTGCTGCTCGTCTCCCATGATCTCGACGAGATCCTGCAGGTCACCGACCGGGTGACCGTCTTCCGGAACGGGGAGCTCGCCGGCACCCGGGAGACCCGTGGCGCCACGCGGGACGATCTGGTCAGCCTGATCCTCGGTTCGAAAGCCGAGCACCTGGCCAAGCACGACGCCGTCATCGATTCCGATGCCCCGCCCGTGTTGTCCGCCCGCTCACTCACGGGTGAGCGGGTGAACAACCTCGACCTCGATGTGTACGCGGGCGAGGTCGTCGGGGTGACGGGACTGGCCGGCTCCGGTACGGAGGAACTGCCCGACCTGCTGTTCGGTGCCCGGGTGGCCAAGTCGGGGACGATCGAGCGCGAGGGGAGTGAGGTGCGCAACCCCAGCCCTGCCAGATCCATGGACGCCGGGGTCGTTCTCATCCCCGCGAACCGCAAGGAACAGGGCGGATCTCTCGAGCTGAGTGTTCTCGAGAACATGTCACTGCCGTTCCTCGGTCGGCGTGCGGGAGGGGCGTTGATCGACTGGTCAGCACTGCGCCGACAGGCTGACGAGACCCTGGAGCGACTCAAGGTCAAACCCCAGGACTCCTCCGCGATGTTCGGTCACCTCAGTGGAGGCAACCAACAGAAGGTGCTCATCGGCAAGTGGATGGACACCGAGCCCGCGGTCATGCTGCTCAACGAGCCGACCCAGGGCGTCGATGTGGGAGCCCGTCGCGAGATCTTCAAACTCGTCCGCGAAGCCACCCAGAAGGGCATGGCGGTCCTGTGTGCGACAACGGACTACGAACAGCTGGTCGAGATGGCTGACCGTGTCGTCGTCCTCGACCAAGGACAGATCCGCGCGGAACTGCGCGGAGACCAGATCACCAAGGACGCCCTGGCGTCCGCCGTCTATTCGGAGGAAGTGGCATGACCGCCTCGGAGAAGAACCATGCGGGAACGGCGACCGCATCCCGGTCGGCAACGCAGGCAGTCAAGGGACCGGCCCAGCCGGAGCGGTTCGCGCTCCTGGGCGTGTGGGTCGTGCTGATCCTCGCGTTCAGTTTTCTGGCCCCTGAGACGTTCCCCACCACCGCGAACGTCGCCAACATGCTCGGCTCGCAGGTCGTCCTGCTGATACTCGCTCTCGGGTTGGTCTTCCCACTCCGTGCGGGCGACTTCGACCTGTCGGTGGCGACCACGTTGAACATGTCGATGGTGCTGGTGGCCGTCCTCAACGTCAGAGAAGGATGGAACATCTGGGCGGCGGTGCTCGTCGCGATACTGGCGAGCCTCGTCGTCGGGATCGTCAACGGATACATCGTCACCAAGTTCGACATCCACTCGTTCATCGTCACGCTCGGCGTGGGGACGGTCGTCCAGGGTTTCATCTACTTCATCTCGGGTTCGGTCACCATCAGCGGCATCGACAGGGACCTCACGGACGCGGTGCTCACCCGGCCGTTCCTCTCTGTCCCGATCGGCTTCTACTACGCGGTGATCCTGTGCCTGCTCGTGTGGTACATCTTCGACCACTCGGCCTTCGGCCAGCGACTGCTGTTCGTCGGTCAGGGCAGCGAGGTCGCCCGTCTCAACGGCGTGAACGTCAAGGGCCTGCGTTGGCGCGCCCTCATCATCTCCTCGGGTTTCGCCGGCCTCGCCGGCGTGGTCTACGCCGGGAACACTGCGAGCGCGGACCCCGTGTCCGGGAGCGCGTTCCTCCTTCCGGTGTTCGCCGCCTGCTTCCTCGGATCAACGGTGCTCAAGATCGGCCGGTTCAACCCCTGGGGCACGTTCATCGCGGTGTACTTCCTGGTCACCGGCATCACCGGTCTGCAGCTCCTCGGGGCGCAGCAGTACGTGCAGGAGCTCTTCTACGGAGGTGCACTGGTGATCGCGGTCATCCTGTCCAAGGTCATCCGTACCCGCGGTGAGCGGATCCGCAGGACACAGGTCCAGAGCGGCTAGTCGGAGCCGCGCCCACGTCGGGTTCGCGCCCCACGTGGTGCCGAACGCAGAACCCGGTCATCGAGAACCGGGCACGCCAGACACCCCGACTACTCGTCGGCAACGGAAAGGGAACAGACAATGAAGGCACGCGGAGCAGTAATCCACGAGGTCGGCGGACAGTGGCAGGTCCAGGATCTCGAGGTGAGTGAACCCGCCGAGGACGAGATCCTCGTCAAGGTCATGGCCAGTGGCCTGTGCCATTCCGACGATCACTTCGTCACCGGTGACATCCCGGTCAACCTGCCCATGGTGGGCGGCCACGAGGGCGCCGGCATCGTCGAGAAGGTGGGCTCCCGGGTCACCCGCGTCAAGCCCGGCGACCAC
The DNA here is from genome assembly GCF_033790845.1 of Dietzia sp. PP-33. Lineage (NCBI taxonomy): Bacteria > Bacillati > Actinomycetota > Actinomycetes > Mycobacteriales > Dietziaceae > Dietzia > Dietzia sp. PP-33. The sequence continues at coordinate 62,204 of NZ_JAMYEI010000005.1, read as the reverse complement.
ATCGCCACCCTGTTCATCCCGGCCTGTGGTGTGTGCAAGTACTGCGTCCGCGGCCAGAGCTACATCTGTAACAACGGTGCGGGCATGGAAACCGGCATGGCGATGGACGGCACCGCCCGGTTCCACGACACCGAGGGCAACCCGATCGGCGGGGTCACCCGACTCGGGTCGTTCTCCAACTACCTCGTCTGCCACGAGACGCAGGCGGTCAAGCTGCCCGACGACATCCCGTTCGACCTCGCCTGCCTGGTCTCGTGCGGTGTGGCGACCGGCTACGGCGCCGCCGTCAACGCGGCTCCGGTCCGACCCGGTGACGTCGTCCTGGTCATGGGGCTGGGTGGCGTCGGCGCGAACGCGGTGCAGGGTGCCAAGCACGCCGGAGCCGATCACATCATCGTGGTGGACCCGGCCGAGTACAAGATGGAGCGGGCGGCCGACTTCGGCGCCACAGCGGCGTTCACCTCGATCGACGAGGCCCGTCCGCTGATCGACCAGCTCACCAACGGCCAGGGTGTCGATGTCACGATCGTCACTGTCGGGAGGGTCGACGGGGACATCATCGGCCAGGGCTTCGACACCGTCGGCAAGGCCGGCAGCCTGGTGCTGGTGTCCGTGGGCTCCCACGAGCGCTCGCTGACCGTGAGCCCCCAGGACATGACGAACCTCGCCAAGTCCATCAAGGGCGTCATGTACGGCAACTGCCGTCCGCTGGGCGACATCCCACGACTGTTCGACATGTACCGGACGGGCAGCATCAAGCTCGACGAGCTGGTGACCACCCGCTACAAGCTGGACGACATCAACCAGGCCGTCGAGGACATGCACGCCGGCCGCAACATCCGCGGCGTCGTCGTCCACGAGCACTGAACCCGGGTCTCACACCCCACCGGAGCCACCTGCCCGGCACACCGCCACCCCGTGGCACACACGCAGCAACGTAAGGATTGAAGATGACGACTTCGCAGGACATGCCGGACGCCGGCAAGCCGATCGAACACACCCGACTGCACATCGGCGGGGAATGGGTGGACGGTCTCGCGGGGGCCGAGTTCGACTCGATCAACCCCGCCACCGGGGAGGCGTTCACCAAGGTGGCCGAGGGCCGCGCCGAGGACGTCGACCGGGCCGTCACGGCGGCGCGGGAGGCCTTCGAGAACGGGCCGTGGTCGAGGATGAAGCCGAAGGAGCGGGCGGCGGCGATCTGGCGTCTCGGCGACCTGCTGCTCGCCGACGCCGAGGAGATGGCCAGGGTCGAGACACTCGACCAGGGCAAGCCGTACCTCGCCGCCCGCGACGGGGACATCCCCACCGCCGCCGGTCTCTACCACTACATGTCCGGGTACGCGACCAAGATCGAGGGTGAGACGATCCCGATCTCGGCGCCGGGCGAGTATCACACCTACACCCGCCGCGAGCCCCTCGGCGTGGTCGGCCTGATCGTGCCGTGGAACTTCCCGCTCGTCATCACCGCCTGGAAGCTGGCCCCCGCGCTGGCCGCGGGCAACACCGTGGTGCTCAAGCCTGCCGAGGCCACACCCCTGTCCGCCCTCCGGTTGGCTCACCTCGCTCTCGAGGCGGGCATCCCTCCCGGGGTGCTCAACGTGGTCAACGGATTCGGTCCCACGGCCGGGCAGGCGATCTCCGAGCACCCGGGTATCGACAAGGTCTCCTTCACCGGTTCGACCGCGACGGGGCGCCGGATCCTCGACGCCGCGGGGGGCAACCTCAAGCGCGTGACGCTCGAACTCGGTGGCAAGAGCGCGAACATCATCTTCCCGGATGCAGACCTGGACAAGGCCGTCGCGGGTTCGTCGAACGCGATCTTCTACAACGCCGGCCAGGCCTGCGCGGCCGGTTCGCGGCTGTACGTCCACGACGACGTGTACGACGAGGTCGTGGCACGACTCGTCGAGAAGGCGGAGCAGATCACCGTCGGAGACGGCTTCGATCCCTCCAGCGAGATCGGACCAGTGGCCAGCAAGACGCAGTTCGACACCGTGTCCTCCTACCTCGAGGTGGGTCGAAGCGAGGGCACGGTCCTCACCGGTGGATCGCGCAAGGGCGACCGCGGGTACTTCATCGAACCCACGGTGCTCGCCGACGCGGACCAGGACTCGAGGATCATCAAGGAGGAGATCTTCGGCCCGGTGGTGGTGGTGTCGCGGTTCAGCTCGGAGGACGAGGTCGTCGGGCTCGCGAACGACACGAGGTACGGCCTGGCCGCCGGCGTCTGGACCGGGAGCGTGGGACGTGCGCACCGTGTCGCCGCGAGGCTCCGGGCGGGCACGGTGTGGGTCAACACCTACGGGATCTTCGACCCGAGCATGCCCTTCGGCGGCATGAAGGAGTCGGGCTGGGGCCGCGAGATGGGTCATGAGGTCCTCCACGACTACACGGACGTGAAGACCGTGTGTGTGGACATCGCCGAGTGAACGGGAACGTGGAGACCGTGAGCGGGGACCCGACCACGACCTCGCGCCTTTTCGAACCATGGCGACTGGGTCGGATCGAGTTGGCGAACCGGGTTGTCATGGCCCCGATGACCCGGAACCGCGCGGACGACGACGGGGTCCTGCCCGAGTCTGCCGTGACGTACTACGAACAGCGCGCCGGCGCCGGTCTCATCGTCTCGGAGGCCACCCAGCCGTCCTCGGCGGGACAGGGGTACCCGGGGACGCCCGGCATCCACGACGACCGGCAGGAATCGCAGTGGGCCAAGGTCGCGGACGCCGTGCACGCGAAGGGCGGGAAGATCTTCTGCCAACTCATGCACACGGGCCGGATGAGCCACGAGAGCTTCATGCCTCCCGGCGGGAAGGTGGTCGCACCGAGTCCTATCCGGGCCGACATCGAGGTCGAGACCATCGACCGGGTGATGGTCCCGGCTCCCGTGCCCACCGAGCTCGACCAGGACGGGATCGACGCGATCATCAGGGATTTCGCCGACGCCTCGGAGCGGGCGGTGCGTGCCGGGATGGACGGGGTCGAGATCCACGGCGCCAACGGCTACCTGCCCCACCAGTTCCTCTCACCGGGCACCAACCAGCGCACCGACGGTTACGGAGGGAGCCCCGAGGCACGGGCGCGATTCGTCGTGGAGTTGCTCCGGGCGGTCTGTGACCGGATCGGTGGCGACCGGGTGGGGTTGCGCATCTCACCGGGAGGCCAGTTCAACGACATGTCCGACAAGGGCAACGACGAGACCTATGTCGCCCTGATCGATCAGATCGACGAACTGGGGCTCGCCTACCTGCACACTCTGCGCCGCCGGTCGACCCCGCTGCATGAGACGCTCCGGGAGCGTTGGAGCACGACGTACATGCTGAACACCGGGTTCCACGGGACGAGCGAGAGAGCGGACCTCGAGCCGCTCCTGGATTCCGGGCAGGCCGATCTGGTCAGCGTGGGCAGGTTGTTCATCTCCAACCCCGACCTGCTCGACCGGTGGCGACACGGGATCGAACGGGACACCTGGGACGAGTCCACCTTCTACACCGGTGGTGACCGCGGATACATCGACTACCCGGCAACACAGCACTAGCGACCTCGTCAGGAGAAGATCATGTCCGACCAGAAAACGATCCCGGCACCACTCGGCGGCAAGGTGGTGGTGGTCACCGGCGCGGCGTCCGGAATCGGTGCCACCGCTGTCGAGGTCCTCCGCGCACAGGGCGCGACCGTCGTCGGGTGGGACCTCGCGGGCACCCCGGAGGCAGATCCGCTCGATCTCACCGATTCCGAGTCCGTGCAGGCGGCCGCGCAGGCCGTTCTGGCCCGGCACGGCACGGTGGACGCCCTGGTGAACTGCGCCGGCGTGATCACGCCGAACCTGCCGTTCGAGAGCGTGGACCCGCAGGATTTCCAGAAGTGCTTCAACGTCAACGTGATGGGCGTCGTCCACGCCAGCCAGGCCCTGCATCAGGCGCTGGCCGCATCCGGGGGCGCGGTCGTCAACATCGCCTCCCAGGCTGCACTGGTGAGCCTGCCCGACCAGTCGGCCTACTCGGCGTCCAAGGGCGCGGTCGCGGCGCTCACGCGGTCCATGGCAATCGACTGGGCCCCGACCGGAATCCGCGTCAATGCCATCTGCCCGGGGTTCACCCTGACCCCCATGGCCAAGCAGCAGATGACCCCGGAGCTGGACGCCGCGGTGTCGCGCCGGGTCCCGCTGGGACGCATGTTCGAGACCGAGGAGATCGGGGCTGTCATCGCGTTCCTGGCCTCTCCCGCCGCGTCCGCGGTCACCGGAGTGGTCATGCCGGTCGACGGTGGCTGGACCGCCGGCGAGCCCGCGCTGCCCATGGGAGGTGCGGAATGAGCCGGCGAGGAACCGCCTACGTCTCCGGCGCGAGCTCGGGGATCGGCCGCGGGGCTGCGGTACGTCTGGCTGCCGACGGCTACCGGGTCGTCCTCCTGGGGCGGAACGAGGACCGGCTCGCGGAGGCGGCCGCCGAGTGCGGTGACGATGCACGATACGCGGCGTTCGACATCACGGATCCCGTCGCGGTCGAGAACACACTGCCGGCGTTGATCGACGAGCACGGCCCGCCCACGGGCGTGTTGCACAACGCGGGGCAGACGATCGTCGGTGCACTGGACCAGCTCACGCCCGAGCAGTGGCAGCGTCAGATGGACGTCAACCTCACCAGCATCTACGCGCTGAACCGCCACCTGTGGCCGGCGATGGTCCCGGGCGGCGGCAGCATCGTGCTGGTGGCGTCGACGGCGTCCTTCGCCGCGTTCCCGCAGGACGCCGCCTACGTGGCTTCCAAGGGAGCGGTTCTGGCCCTCACCAAGGCGATGGCGCTCGACGGCGCCGCCCACGGCATCCGCGTGAACGCGGTCTGCCCCGGGTTCATCCTCACCCCCAACCTCCAGGGGTTCTTCGACGAGCAGGACGACCCGGACGGGGCGGCGGCGGGTGCGGCCGCAGCCGCACCACTGGGACGAATGGGTAGCCCGGAGGATGTCGCCGGAGCCATCTCGTTCCTCTTCTCGCCCGATGCGGCGTTCGTGACGGGGACCCCGATATTGGTCGACGGCGGCCTCATGGCGAGGGTGCCCGGATGAGCGGTCTGCTCGTCACGCGTGTGTAGTGGTCTTCCCGGCCGCACATCAGTCGATATAGGTAGAAGGAAAAGGTGTCGTGCAGATGGTCAATGAGGTCTCAGCCCAACCCGACGTCGATATCGACGTCGTCGTCGTCGGCGCAGGCGGCGGTGGTCTGACAGCGGCCCTGGCCGCCGCGGATTCGGGCGCGTCCGTCGTTGTTCTCGAGAAGCTCGACACCCCCGGTGGCAACACCGCGCTGTCCACCGGATCCATCCCGGGCGCCGGAACCCGTCAGCAGCGTGACGCGGGGGTGGACGACGATGCCGAGCGGATGACCGCCGACCTGCTCCGGCAGAGCGGTCCCCACGAGGCGGAGCATCTGACCAGACGGTTGTCGGAGACCTCGGGCGCGCTGGTGGACTGGCTCGTGGACACCCACGGGATCGATCTCAAGCTGATCAGGGAGTACAAGCACGTCGGTCACTCGGTCAACCGGTTACACGCCCCGCCGTCACGACGGGGTCAGGACCTGGTCGACGACCTTCTGGCCGCGTGCGGCCGAGCAGGCGTAGAGGTGGTCACCGGGAACCCCGTCGCCGGTCTGCTGGTCGAGGACGGCGTCGTCTGCGGCGTCCGGGTGGCCGGTGAACGGGTGCAGGAGTACACGCTGCGCTCACACGCGGTCATCCTCGCGGCCAACGGCTTCGCCGCCAATCGGGCGCTCGTGGGCAGGTGGGCACCGGAACTCGCCGAGCTGGAGTACTTCGGTGCTCCCGGGTCGACGGGGGAGGCGATCGAGTGGGGGTTGGAGCTCGGGGGCGAACTCGAGAACCGGCAGGCCTACCAGGGATATGCCGCGGTGGCCTACCCGTACGGCAACATCCTGTCCTGGACCACCGTGGAGAAGGGCGGAGTGCTCGTCGACTCCACCGGGCAGCGCCTCGGCGACGAGATCGTCGGGTATTCCGGGTTCACCACCGAGGTCTTGGCCGGGCAGGGTCCCATCTGGGCGGTGTTCGACACCCGCATCAGAGATGTGACCGCGCTCGAGGACGAGTTCCGCGATCTCGTCGAGATGGGCGGCGCCAAGGAGTGCGCGTCAGTCGCGGACCTCGCGGCGGTGACCGGTGCCCCCGAGGACGCGCTGATCCGCACCCTGGAGAACTACGGGGCCGCGGCGCGTGGAGACCGCGACGACGAGCACGGGCGGACCGAGTTCGCCATGGCGCCACTCACGCCGCCCTACGTGGCGGCGAGGGTGACACCGGGGCTGTTCCACACCCAGGGCGGATTGCGGATCGACGAGGAGGGCAGGGTCCTGCGCAGCGACGGAACCACGGTTCGGGGTCTGCTCGCCGTCGGCGGGGTCGCCGCCGGGGTGAGCGGCCAGGCCGGAGGCCGTGGGTACTCGTCGGGGAACGGGCTCCTGACGGCGATCGGCCTGGGTCAGCTGGCCGGTGCCGCTGCGACGGCCGTCGGATGAGTGCGCCGGCGCAGTGGCACGAGTGGCGCGAACAGCTGGCGGCACGGGTGTCCGGGGATCCGATCGGTGACGACCCGCAGCTGAGCAGGAAAGCTGCCCTGGTTGTCGTCGACGACCTCGCGGCGATGGTCTTCGGCCGGCAGCACAGCGAGATCCGGGACTTCTCCGAGGCGATGACCCGAGGCGACGTGCACGGGGAGGCGACCGTCGTCGCCGGCGGTCGAGCCCCACGCGAGCGCGCGGCCGCCGCGAACGCGGTCGCAGCCGGGTGGGACGAGCTGGACGAGGGATACCGGCCCGCCACGTGTCACGGGGGTCTGTACGCGCTCCCGGCGGCGATGGCGGAGTCCGAGGCCACAGGTGCCTCGCTCGACGAACTCCTGAGCGCTGTCGTCGTGGGGTACGAGGTCGCCACCGCGGTGGCCCGCGCCTTCCCGGCCCCGCGGCCGCTGGTCCTGCATCCGCACGCGACGCTCTCGCCGATCGGCGCCGCCGCAGCAGTGACCTGGCTCCGGACGAGGAGCGGTGGCGCGGTCCTCGACGCAGTGGATGCGGCGGCCACCATGAGCATGGCCGGCCCGTTCCGACACGCGACTTCGGGGGCGCAGGTCCGCAACGTCTGGGCCGGGGGAGGAGCGGTACTGGGATTCCTCGCCTCCGACGCCGCCGCAGCCGGCCTCCGCGGGGACGCCGTCACGCTGTTCGACATCTTCGGCACGACATACGGGCAGGACGTCGATCCCGGCGAACTGTCATCGGACCGTGGTTCCTGGGCGATCATCGACGGCTACCACAAGCGCTACGCCGCATGTCAGTACACACATGCCGCCCTCGAGTGCGCGCTCGAGATCTGCGAGGGCTCGCCACTGGAGTCCCCGGGGGACGTCGTCGCGATCGACGTCGACACTCATCCGCTGGCGATGGCCCTCGACGACCGGGCCCCCACTACGGCCCTCGGCGGCAAGTTCTCCGTCCCGCATGTGGTGGCGGCGGTGTTGGCGACCGGATCCGCGGACGCCGCGGTCTTCGCTTCCGGGAACCTGACCGACCCCACTGTCGCCGCGCTGAGGGAACGGGTGGACCTGACGGCGTACGAACCCCTACCGGAGCCACCCCACGACCGCCCCGCCAGTGTCACGGTCCGGTACGTGGACGGTACGCAACGCCGCGCCGAGTGCCTCAGCGCCGTCGGTGGGCCGGACAGGCCACTCGGCGAGGCGGAGGTGTTGGAGAAGGCCGGGGACCTCACGGCCCGGCACCTCCCGGATTTCTCACGTGTCGCAGCGCAGATCGTCGACGGCGAGGTGGCAGGGAGCGAGCCCTGGGCTGCCATCCTGTCCGCGCTGGTGCCGGAGGCGGGTCGATGAGCTCCCTCCCGGGCACTTCCCCGGCTGCGGCTGTGACGCTCTCGGAGAAGCTGGTGGCTGCGGCCGTCAGTGCGATGGACTCCGTCCCGGACGCCGTCCTCACCTCCGCCAGACTTCATCTCCTCGACAGTCTGGGAGTCGGGATCCTCGGGTCGGTCAGTGGTCCCGTCCGGACCGTCACCGGGATCGCGGACGCGGCGGGCCACGGCCCCTGCACCGTGCTCGGCCGACCGGACGGGTCCCCGGCCCCGGTCGCGGCGCTGGCCAACGGCGCCCTCATCCACTCGTTGGAGTTCGACGACACCCACGTCGCCTCTGTGATGCACGGCAGCTCGACCCTGACGTCGGCCGCGCTGGCCTCGGCGGAGATGAGCGGTTCCGATGGCGACCGGATGACGGCGGCGTACGCCATCGGGTGGGAGGTCCTCATCCGGATGGGACTGGCCAGCCCGGGGACCCTCCAGGCGCGGGGTTTCCAGACCACGAGCGCCGCGGGACCGTTCGTCGCGGCACTGGTCTCGATCCTGATTCGGGGGGACACCGCTCACGGCGTCGACGCACTCGGCATCGCCGGCAGCCAACCGGGCGGGACGTTCGCCTTCCTCGCGGAAGGCGCGACGGTCAAAGCCGCTCAGCCGGCATGGGCCGCCCACTCGGGGCTGTGGGCGGCCGACCTCGCCAGAGCGGGGATCACGGGACCGTCGAGAGTGCTCGACGGCGACTACGGCTTCTACTCTCTGTTCGCGGACGACCCCGGGGCGGCTGACAGACTCGACGCGTTGCTGGACGACCTCGGTCAGAAGTGGCACCTCCCGGACGCCGCGTACAAGCTGATCCCGTGTTGTCACTTCATCCATCCGTTCGTGGAGGCCGTCGAGCAGCTGCTGGCGGATGGCCTGCGCCCCTCGGACATCGACGCGGTGCACTGCTATGTCCCCGCCGGGGCCGCACCGGTGATCGCCGAACCGTGGGCCCACAGGCAGGCGCCGCCGAGCGGGCATGACGCGCGGTGGAGCCTGCCGTACGTCCTCGCGGCGCGGCTGGTCGACGGCGAGATCGGTAACTCTCTGTTCACCGAGCCGATCGGGGGCGAACGGGCGGAGGTCGCCAGCCGGATCACCTACGAGATCTGGGACGACTCCGGATTCCCCGCCCGTTATCCGGCTCGGGTGGACGCGCGGACCACCGACGGGCGCGTGCTCACCGCGACGGTTCGGGACATCCTCGGCGGCGCCGGACGACCGGTCTCGGAGGACGCCATTCGCGCGAAGGCCGAGAAGAACCTGCGCGAGGCGGGTTGGACGGCGGCCGCGTCGGCGGAGCTCGTAGAGGCGGTGCTGGACGGGCCGTCGCTGGACCTCACTGCGCTGAGTGCACTGTTGCGTGGAGCGGCCGGCGCCGGCCAGCGGTAGCCACTCAGGCCGCGCGACCCAGGCTCGTGGCCCGTTGCCTGATGAGATAGCGGTCTCAGGTCTGCGAGGTCCGTTGTACGCTCGGAGTAGCCGCGGGGATTCTCCCCAGCCGAGGGCCAGAGCGTCAGGAATCCCACCGATGTGCATATCCGTCATTCGCTCCGCCGTCCCCGGCCCCAACAAGGTGCCACCGACTGCCATCGCGATGGCCCGATCGTGACGCCCGGGCGCGCATGGAGGTCGCGGCGCTCCCGGGACACCCCGCGGCGCACCGCGATCCGGGGGAGCGTCGTGGCGCTCCTCATCGCTACGGGACTCTCGTCGGCGTTGCCCGCGGCGTATGCCGCTCCCGCGGAACCGATTGTGGACAGTAACGGGGTCACGGTCCCCGATTGCACGCTGCCTTATGTCAGTGGCGTGAGTGCCAGTTGTTATGGCGCAGACTTGACCGGCTACGACTTGTCCACTCCGCCATTCGTCGACGTGCGCTGGGAGAGCGCAGTACTCGAACGCGCGAACCTGGACGGGCGGACTTTTCCTGATGGCACCGATTTCTCCGGTGCGGACCTGGCCGGGGCGAGTTTTCGATCGGTCTCCGCCGTCGGGGCGTACTTCAACAACGCCGGGATGCAACTGGTGGACGCCACAGGGGCAACACTCACCGGAGCTCGGCTGTGGCAGACCTCCGCACGGGACGCGACATTCGTCGACGCGAATCTGACCAATGCGCAGTTCAACATGGCCGACCTGACCGGTGCGGATTTCACGGGCGCGGATCTGACTGGCGCGAGGATCTACGCCGATGTCACAGGTGCGATCTTCACTGACGCCATCGGAGTGGACCTGACCGGGTCAACCGGCACACCGCTCGCAGGTCCTCCCGGTTACACGCCGCCGCCTCCGCCACCGGCGCCGGACAGTGGACCGATCTCTCTGGCCGCAACGCCTCAGAAGGGATACGCCGCGTGGGTGCTGAAGACCACCTGGACGAACACCTCCAGCACCTCATCGTTCGATTGCACCTTTGAGGCTCGCCCGACCGATGCGGAGGGCAACTACAACAACCTCGCACCGTATCCGGGTCCAACGGTCACCGTTTCGCCGAACAGTGCGGTCGACTTGGTGCAGAACGCCGGGGTCGGACCGCTTGGACTCGAGTGGCAGTGTGCGGGCGGGGACGGCACCACCGACAACCGCTTGTTGTCGACGACGGGCTATCTGGGTCTCGTACGTCCTACGCGGGTGACGATCCCGGAACCCGACCCGGATCTCTCCGTGCCGCCCCCGGTGGTTCCGAAGCCCGGGTTCGGATCGGTGGACCTGACTCTGTTCGGAAGCAGTTAGGACGACGCCGAGGGGCTCGCCGAGCTGCGGCGACAGGGTGCCCCCGGTCGGACTCGAACCGACACTGGACGGGTTTTGAAAACGACCGGCGTGGGTTCGTGTGGACCGCGCTGACCTGCGTGAGCGCGGTGAATTCGCGCAGGTCAGCCGATGGATCTGAGCCGCGGCTTCGATCCGGCTCCGGACCCATCCAATACGCCCTCGAATCGCCCCCAGTCACCGGGTTTCTACGGGGTTTCTGGGTTGGATGGCGTTGCCTCGATCTCACTGGCGGGGGTCAGGCCCTCGTTGCTCGCCGGGGCGGTGGGTGAGTGACCGCCGCCCCGGCTAGGCGGTCGCATGTTTGCCAGTTGTGGGGCTTATATAAGTCACAGAGATTACGATGAGAGCATGGAAGAAGGCACAGTTTGGCGAAGTCCGTTTTCGATTGAAATAGAGGAGCGCCGCGAACACCTCGACTCTCTTGAGGGGGCGAGGCTGAAGTTGGATTTCAATTCGCTAAACACCTCGATATTCATTTTGAGTGGAAACGGTCGGGATCTTCTTGGATTAGCTTCGAAGTTCTCCAAAACAAGTGTGCATGTTCGACAGCTTCCAGGCTCGTTTCCGGACGAATTCTCACGACTGCTACATAATCTACTTGCCTCGGCGAAAAGCTTAATGGAAGTGCAGAGGTCCGTTGGTAACCGCTGGTGGGGAAAAGAGTCGGACTTCATGGCGAAGGAGCGATCCGAAGTCCTTAGGTCCATCTTTATAGCGGATGAAGTTGAATTTCTATATAAACTTCGGGACTTTGCGCTCCACCTTGGAAGCCCACTTCTGGAGATTGTGACTGAAATGCGTTCGGTCGGCGCGGGGCCGGTGGAGCAGGAAAATAGTATTAGACTTCACCGAGACCAGCTGCTGAAGTGGACAGGATGGAGAGGCGGGAGGAACTTTCTGGAGAAGCAGGCCGAAGAGTTTGAGATCTTTGAGGTAATTGAACGGTATTTTAAATCTGTCACGGACTATCACTTGTGGTTCTGGCGAAGGCTTGAGGACGAATTTAGTTCGTCTATAGAGGAGCACCAAGAGAAGGCGCAAGAGCTTTTCCTATGGGCCGAAGAGTTTGTCGGTTCGCCCGAATGGTTCAGGGCCGGGGCAGACGGTCCTCCAGTTGGCTGGAGTGCTAGGCGATTTCGTGCCGAGAACACGCAGGCACGCTACTCGTATGGAAGCCGGGGTTTTAGGATATTTACCGTGAGTGCGGCGGGTTCAATATCTGTTGGTGAATCCTCTGGATGGGAGAATCTGCCTCGAAGGATTGATATCAGTCGGGGGGTGGAGCTATCGCTGTGACGAACTTTAGGAATGAGGCAGTGATCTGTCGTGGCGTAAGGCAACCCCGCCCAGGGAATGGGGACCCAGGCGGGGTCGCGGACCGGACTCGCCGCCGCTGGCCAGGACAAGTCGACTGGACCAGACGGACCGGCGTTCCGGCTCGGGCGCTGCTGTGACAAGTCGAACAGTCCAGAGCCCTTCGTCGCCCCCTCCCGCATGGTTGGAAGCCCTCGCGCGGGGAACGTGCTCCGAGAGGGGTATTGCCCGGAGCGCCCGGCGGCGCTGGCTTGGGGGGTCGCGCCGCCGGGAGTCTGTGGTGGAGTTAGCTCGTGCGCTTGCGCGTAGGCGCTGCGGTGAGCGTGTCGGAGGCCTCGCGGCCCCGGTATGGCGCATCGCCCGGAGGAGCCACCCTGGCCCCCAGGAGAACTCGCCTGCGCCGGGGACGAGCGTCCCGGCGGGAGCGCGCTGAGCCGGGGTTCCGCTGACGTACGAGGTGCCGGTGTCTGGCGGGACGTTCTACGAGACCGTGCTCCAGCCCGCGTTGGCGGAAGTAGGGCTGCCTGTGAGTCGCCCGGCTTGCCCCGCGACCCCGGCGAACCTCGCGACGGGCACCCCGGCTCAGCCCGCCCGCCCAGCCACACGCGGGGTCCGGCTCCACGACCTCCGCCACACGTTCGCGACGATGCAGCTTATGGCCGGGGTCCACTACCTCCAGGTCTCCCGCTGGCTCGGGCACGCCACGTTTACCCTCACGCTCGACACCTACGGCGACTGGATTCCGGAGGCTGAGGGCGGCGTCGGGAACGCGCTCCCGGACCCCACAGCGGTCGCTACGCCTCCGGTTTAGGCGACGGTCCCGCCGGAGGAGCCTTTGGCCCAGGTGGTACCTCTGTTCGGTCGGCGCTCTGGTTAGAGGGCTTGTCTTGATGGAAGTCCGAGGTCTTTTCGTACCGCGTCCGAAAATGTGTCTACCGGATTCCCTAGGTCTGCCCGAAGGTCTACTATCTTCTTTTCGATCTGTCCGAGGTCGACTTCAAACTGTACGCCTTCGGTTGAGACCCTAGACAGGGTCTGGTTCGGTGATTGCAAGGCTTCTTCATAGTCGGAAATTGCATCAACAATGGAAGACAAGTCGTGTTCAAGCTTGTGGAGCGTTTTCATTAGGTGTGCGTCGCTGACAAGCTCCAGCTCTGCAATGTACTCGGATAGCCTGACGCGTCGAGCATGTAATTCAATGGATGTATCGATGGGGCTCGGAGCGTAGAAGCCATCGAATTCCACCATCTTGTATTGGGAGCCGGTGAGGATCGTCGTTCCCTCAAATCCAAGGTGGAGGTAAGCCAGGTGCCCCGCTTCGCGAAGTAATTCACGGACCATGGTCGCTTTCTCGATGATCTGCTCTCGGCGCCACTTTTCGATTTCGCGCTTCTCTGCTGCTTGGATGCTCTTCTCGGTGGTGCGGAGCGCTTGGCGGAGATTGGCACGACCTAGCTTCATGTTGGCGCGAAGCACGCAGATCGCTATTCCGCCTGCGATCAAGGCGGCGGCAAGTGGTGCCGTAATACGGGCAATCTCGATCCACTCGTTGTGGTGGTCCCAGCTCACTCGCTGCTTCCTGCCGCAGCAGGGGCCTTGGTGCCGTCCTTGTCGTCGCGGTAGTCGCCGCCTAACCCGGCTTGTGCCGTCGAGCGGTCGGAACTCGGGGTAGGGGTGCTGCGTGTTGCACGAAGATAGATCAAGTGGTCCTCACCTCGCGGGGTGAGGCCAAAGTACTTATCTGTGTCCTTCACCCCACGATTTTTCTTGCCTTTTTCGATTAGTTTTAGGGCCAGGAACTGGACTAGGACACCATCCCAGTCGCGCGAATTGCAGCTGATCTTGCGGTTTATTAAATCGTTGTAGTTTGGAAGCTTCTTGTCGTTGCGGGAATCTTTAAGTATCACTTCGACCGCGAGGCGTTCGCGAAGCTTGTGCTCTGATTCTTCGTTTATCATCATCGGGCCTAGCGCTGCAAATACCTGATCCCAAGTAAGGTCTACCCGGACGGAATTCGTGGTTCTCTTGGAGTAGTACCCGTGCTCGATACTTGCTCCAATTCTAACCGTCTCATCCCCCTGGCTAAGGTTGGAACGGTCGTCTTCAGATTCGGCGGTCGCTTGCTCTCTTTTTATTGAAGCTAGCTCTTCCTTGAGTGCCACGAGCTCCTCTTGCTGCTCTAGGGTGATAGCGCGGTCTCCACGAACCCAGCCGATTCCTGGAGACTTTCTGGTCGCTCTATTTAATGCTGTCACAACCTTGGCTTTAAGTTCCCCGTCCGACTCGTAAAGGGAGACGTGGCGACCGGTGGTCACTTTTTGCCGGAACTCTTCGAGTTTCGCCCTGGCTGTCTCGCTAAGTTCGGAATCGCCTGCGTAAATCCTATCCGGGTCAGAGTGTACAAAGGCGAGAATGTGCTTGTTTGTCTCTACGGCGTAGTCGAATTCCATTTCGGTGTAACTAACACCGGTTTCTTCGTTGATGCTGCCATATCTTCCCGCTACGATTAAGACGTAGTAGTCGCTCAGGTCGATGACTTCGCGGATGAGTTCCCACTGGCTTTCGTCCGAGGCGACGAAGAGTTCCATTCCGGCGGGAATGCAATCGAGTTCGAGTACGGCTTGCTGAACCTCTCGCCGTGGCTCGACAAGGTCCAAGTAGGTGGAGCTAATGAAGACTTGATAGCGGGTTTCGGTCATGCCGATATCTTCCCACGCGGGCCGGACAGGTTGGCTGGTGTCACTTGACGTATCGCCTCGGGGCCGCGGGGTTGGCCGGAGTGGACTCTTCGCAGTGCCTCGTCTCGTCGGCACTCCCCAGACACGGGGTTTTCACGGGGTTTTCGTCAGCCTCGCCCTGGCGCAGCTCGCGGGGTCGGAGCGTCCTCGCAGGTAGGACGGTGTGAGCTGGGGTGCCCCCGGTCGGACTCGAACCGACACTGGACGGGTTTTGAATCCGTTGCCTCTGCCAATTGGGCTACGGGGGCGATCGCGGCGAGCCGCTGGTGGAGCAGTCTATCGGAGACCTCTTCGCGCCTGTCAGACGACGCCCCTAGAGTGGCCCTGTGAGCATCGCGAGCGAGACCGCAGAAGTCAGCACCTCGTCCACGGCCGCCGTGGAGAAGGTCGGGCCCACCCGCCTGTTGCTCCTCGACGGGCACTCGCTGGCGTTCCGTGCCTTCTACGCCCTGCCTGCGGAGAACTTCTCGACCGCCTCCGGGCAGCACACCAACGCGGTCTACGGCTTCCTGTCGATGGTCGCCAACCTCGTCACCACCGAGGAACCCACCCACCTGGCGGTGGCCTTCGACGTCTCCCGCGCGACCCTGCACCGGACCGCCGAGTACCCGGAATACAAGTCCACCCGGTCGGCGGCCCCCGAGGAGTTCAAGGGGCAGGTCGAGCTGATCCAGGAAGCCCTCGTGGCTCTCGGTGTGCGCACGCTGTCGCTGGAGGGCCACGAGGCGGACGACGTGATCGCGACCCTCGCCACGCAGGCGTCGGGAGCCGACACCCTCATCTGCACCGGAGACCGCGACGCGCTGCAGTTGGTCTCCGACTCGGTGACGGTTCTCTACCCGGTCAAGGGTGTCTCCGAGCTCGCCCGCTTCACGCCCGAGTCGGTCGAGGCGAAGTACGGGGTGACCCCCGCGCAGTATCCGGACGTGGCCGCGCTCCGGGGCGACACCTCCGACAATCTGCCCGGGGTTCCCAAAGTCGGCGACAAGACCGCCGCCAAGTGGATCGTCCAGTACGGCAGTCTCTCCGAGCTCATCGCGCACGCTGACGAGGTCAAGGGAAAGGTCGGGGAGAGTTTCCGCGAGCACCTCCCGCAGGTGCAGCTGAACCGTCGCATCACCGAGCTGACCCGCGACCTCGACCTCGGCGTGGAGATCGACGAACTCGCCCGGCGCCTGCCCGAGCGGGCCGATGTCAACGCGCTGTTCGACCGACTGGAGTTCGGCCCGCAGGCCCGGGACCGGTTCCTCTCGGCGTTCCTGCCCGAGGGCGCACCCGAGCCGGTGGCGGCTATTGAGCTCGAGCAATCCGCGGTCCTGCACGCGGGCGAGGTCTCCGACTGGCTCGCCGCGCACGCGCCGGCCGGGAAGAGGCACGGCCTCGTCGTCGTCGGCCCCTCCCGTCCCGGCGCCGGGGACGCGCAGACGGTCACCGTGGCCGCGGCGGACGGCGCCTCGGGACACATTGACCTCGGTCGCATCGACCCGTCCGACGAGCAGGCTCTACAGGCGTGGTTGGCCGACGACGCGGTGGCCAAGGCAGTGCACGACGCCAAGGCCGCCACCCATGCGCTCATGGGACGCGACCTCCGGTTGGGTGGGGTCACCATCGATGTGGCGCTCGCCGCATATCTCGTCCGTCCCGGCCAGCGCAGCTACGGGCTGGCGGAGTTGTACCAGCGGCACCTGCAGCGGGAGTTGCCGGAGCTGGAGGCGGGGGACAAGCAACTCTCGTTGTTGGACGAGGTGGACGACGCCGAGGCCGAGCAGCAGGCGGCCAATTCGACGGCGACGCGTGCGCGGGCGGTGTCGGACCTCGCCGAGCGGCTCGACGTGGAGCTCGAACAGGTTCACGGTGCGGGCCTGCTCGCGGATATGGAACTGCCGCTCGTGCCGGTGCTCGCGAGGATGGAGTCGATCGGCATCGCTGTCGACGCATCGGCCCTGGACGACCTGCGTGACGGGTTCGCCGACCGGGGACGTGACGCGGCGGACGCGGCCTACGCCGCCATCGGGGGAGAACAGATCAACCTCGGTTCGCCCAAGCAGCTCCAGGTGGTGCTGTTCGACACCCTCGGCATGCCCAAGACCAAGAAGACCAAGACCGGGTACACCACCGACGCCAAGGCGTTGGAGGAACTGCTCGCCAAGGAGACCGGGGACACCCCTGGTCGGGCCTTCCTCGAGGCGCTGTTGCTCCACCGCGAGGCCACCAAGATGCGCACGACCGTCGAGGGGCTGATCAAAACCATCGGCGACGACGGTCGCATCCACACCACGTTCAACCAGACGGTCGCGGCCACCGGTCGACTCTCCTCCACCGACCCCAACCTGCAGAACATCCCGGTCCGTACCGAGGACGGTCGGCGGATCCGCAGATCGTTCGTCGTGGGCGAGGGTTACGACTGCCTGCTCACGGCCGACTACAGCCAGATCGAGATGCGCGTGATGGCACATCTGTCCGGAGACGAGGGTCTGATCGAGGCGTTCCGGACCGGAGAGGATCTGCACTCGTTCGTCGGGTCACGGGCCTTCGGGGTGCCGATCGACGAGGTCACGCCCGAACTGCGGCGCAGGGTCAAGGCCATGAGCTACGGCCTGGCCTACGGACTCAGCGCTTTCGGGTTGGCCGCGCAGCTGGGGATCGGGCAGGCCGAGGCCCGCGAGCAGATGGACGCATACTTCTCCCGCTTCGGGGGAGTCCGCGACTATCTGCACGCGGTGGTGGACCAGGCCCGTCGGGACGGCTACACCGAGACCCTCTTCGGTCGCCGGCGCTACCTGCCCGAGCTCAACTCGGACAACCGGCTCAAGCGGGAGAACGCCGAGCGGGCGGCCCTCAACGCACCCATCCAGGGCACCGCCGCGGACATCATCAAGGCGGCGATGCTCAAGGTCGACGCCGACCTCGACGAGCGGGGACTGCAGAGCCGTCTGCTGCTCCAGGTCCACGACGAACTGGTCCTCGAGGTGGCGAAGGGGGAACTCGAGGAGGTCCGCGAGCTCGTCGTCGACCGGATGTACTCCGCCATCGAACTCAACGTCCCGCTGGACGTCTCCACAGGGACCGGGCCCGACTGGGACTCCGCCGCCCACTGAGTAACCAGTGAGGTAACCAGTGAGTTACCACTGACGCCAATTGCGGGCGGTGCGTTTTGTGGTGCTCGGCGTATGCCCTAGGTTCATTGCAGATTCGGCTACCCGACGCCTGAAAGGGCACGCACATGACCCTCACCTCACGGCGCGGCCTCCGTGCCGCACTGGCACTGACCGCCACCGCGGCCCTCGCGCTCACCGGTTGCACGACCAACACCGAGGGGCCCGAGGACTCGGGGGAGCCCATGCAGGAGGTCTCGCTTGAGACGGACGAGGACATCGCTGCCCTCGTGCCGGACGAGATCCGCGACGCGGGCGTGCTGGTGATCGGCACCAACCCGCCGTACGCGCCCAACGAGTTCAAGAACGAGCAGGGCGAGATCGTCGGCTTCGACATCGACGTGATGACCGCCGCCGCCGAGCTGATGGGGTTGCGCGCGGAGTTCCGGGAGTCCGACTTCGAGAAGATCATCCCCTCGATCGAGGGCGGCACCATGGACATGGGCGCCTCCTCGTTCACCGTCAACGACGAGCGGCTGCAGACCGTCGACTTCGTCACCTACTTCGAGGCCGGCATCCAGTGGGCATCGGCGGCGGGCACCGACGTGGACCCCGACGACGCGTGCGGCCTGAGCGTGGCGGTCCAGCGGACCACGGTCTCCGACCAGGAGGACGTGCCCGCCCGCAGCGAGGCGTGTATCGCCGCCGGCAATCCCGCGATCGAGAAGGTCCAGTTCGACTCCCAGGACGAGGCCTCCACCGCCGTTGCGCTCGGCAAGGTCGACGCCATGTCCGCCGACTCGCCCATCTCGGCGTACGCCGTCAAGCAGTCCGAGGGCAAGATGCAGCTGGCCGGCGACGTCTTCGACTCCGCTCCCTACGGTTGGCCGGTGCGCAAGGGGTCCGAACTGGCCGCCGCGCTCGAGGCCGCAGCGGACAAGCTCATCGAGACCGGGGACTTCGAGAAGATCGCCCAGAACTGGGGCCTCGAGGACGGGTTGATCGACGACGCCGAGATCCGGAAGGGCTGAGTGACCGGTCGGTGAGCACCGCGCAGCACGGCGCCTCGGCCCCCCGAGACGCTCCTGACCCCATCGAGGCGGTGCCGCTCCGGCACCCATGGCGATGGGTGTCGGCGACCGTCGTCCTGGTACTGGTCTTCCTGTTCATCTGGGGCGCCGCGACCAACCCGGCCTACGGTTGGGATACCTACGGCCAGTACCTGTTCGACACCCGGTTCGGCATGGCGGTGTTCTACACCATCGCGCTGACGGTCCTGTCGATGATCCTCGCCGTCATCCTGGGGGTCGTCCTCTCGGTGATGCGGATGAGCAGCAATCCCGTGCTCAAGGCCGTGGCCTGGGTGTACCTGTGGATCTTCCGCGGAACCCCCATCTACGTCCAGCTGCTGTTCTGGGGTCTGATCTTCACGCTGTACCAGCAGGTCCAGTTCGGCATCCCCTTCACCGACCTCCAGATCGTGCGCTTCGACGACACGATGGTGCTGTACTCGGCGTTCTGGCTGGCAGTGGTGGGTCTGGCCATGAACGAGGCCGCCTACATGGCCGAGATCGTGCGGGCGGGTATCTCATCAGTTCCGGAGGGGCAGGCCGAGGCCTCCACCGCGCTCGGCATGTCGTGGGGTCAGACCATGCGCCGGACGATCCTGCCGCAGGCCATGCGGGTGATCATCCCGCCGACCGGCAACGAGTTGATCTCGATGCTCAAGACCACCTCGCTCGTCGTGGCCATCCCGTTCTCCGGCGAGCTTTACGGTCAGGCCCGCGACATCTCCGGGGTCAACTTCCAGCCGATCCCGCTGCTGCTGGTCGCCGCCACCTGGTACCTGGTGATCACCAGTGTGCTCATGGTGGGCCAGCACTTCCTCGAGAAGAAGTTCTCGCGCGGCGCCACCCGCCAACTCACGGGCAAGCAGTTGCGGGCACTCGCCGAGGCGGACGGCCTCACCCCCTCCGGGCTCGCCGCGGCGAGGGGTACCGACCAGTCGGGAGGGATGGCATGACCCCGATGGTCAGGGCCGAGCAGGTCTGCAAGAGCTTCGGATCACTGAGGGTGCTCAAGGGCATCGACATCGAGGTGGCCGCCGGAGAGGTGCTGTGCCTGGTCGGCCCGTCCGGGTCCGGCAAGTCCACCTTCCTCCGGTGCATCAACCACCTCGAGCGTGTCGATGCCGGTCGGCTGTACGTCGACGGCGACCTGGTGGGGTACCGGGAGAAGGGCGACAAGCTCTACGAGATCTCGCCCAGGCACGCGGCCAGGCAACGCCGGGACATCGGGATGGTGTTCCAGCACTTCAACCTGTTCCTGCACCGCACCGCCCTGGAGAACGTCATCGAGGCGCCGATGTTGGTCAAGGGTGAGACCAGGGCCGAGGCCACCGAGCGGGGCAGGGCCCTGCTGGAGAAGGTCGGGCTTTCGGCGAAGGCGGACGCCTACCCGGCGCAGCTGTCTGGTGGGCAGCAGCAGCGGGTGGCGATCGCCCGCGCCCTGGCGATGGAGCCCAAACTCATGCTGTTCGATGAGCCCACCTCGGCGCTGGACCCCGAGCTGGTCGGTGAGGTCCTGGGCGTCATGCGGGATCTCGCGGACGCCGGCATGACCATGATCGTGGTCACCCACGAGATGGGCTTCGCCCGGGAGGTCGCCGACACGATCGCCTTCATGGACGACGGTGTCGTGGTCGAGGCCGGGCGCCCGTCCGAGGTGCTGGTGACGCCCGCCCATCAGCGGACCAGGGACTTCTTGTCCAAGATCCTGTAGCCGACGCCACTGTCCCGCAGACGGCGGTCAGGGGAGAGTGGCCACGAAGATCGCGGTCCCGGGGAAGACGCTGCCGCGAAGCGGGCTCCACTGCCCCCATTCGCGGTCCAGCCATTCCGGCCACTCGGGCTCGATCAGGTCCTGGACCACGAATCCGGCACCGACCAGTTCCCGAATGCGGTCGCCCACCGTGCGGTGGTGTTCGACGTAGGTGAGATGGCCCTGCTCGTCGTACTCGGTGTAGGGAGTCCGGTCGAAGTAGGGAAACGCGGCGACCAGCCCCTCGGGCCCCGGGTCGTCACGGAAGATCCACCGCATCGGGTGGTTGACGGAGAACACGAACCGGCCACCGGGCCGGAGAACGCGCGCGACCTCCGCCATGACCCCGGCCGTGTCCGCCACGAACGGGATCGCCCCGAACGCGGAGAACACGATGTCGAAGCCGTCGTCGGCGAAGGGCAGGCGACCAGCGTCGGCCTGGATCAGTGGTACCTCCGCAGCGGGACCGGTCGAGTGGCCCGCGGCCTCGGCGCCCACACGGAGCATCCCGATGGACAGGTCGACGGCGACGGCGCGCGCCCCCCTGCCGGCGAGCCAGCGGGAACACGGCGCGGAGCCGGAGCCGACCTCGAGGACGGCGCGGCCCTCGACGTCGCCGAGCAGGTTCCAGTCGCCCTCGTGCAGGCCCTCGGGGCACCACACGAACTCGCCGTCGGGCGAGTGGGCGCCGAGGAACTCGCCGTGTTCATGGTGGTAATCGACCGCCTCGGCGTCCCACCACGTCCGGGACGCGCGGACGGACTCACCATGGTCTGGGGGGTTTGTGGACGTCACGGCGAAAGCGTACAGTTGACGGTCGCGTGCATACGCATGCGCGAACTTCCCGTCCACTACGATTCCTATCCACTCCGGAGCACCCCACCATATGACCACCAACACCACGTCCCCGCAGGTAGCCGTCAACGACATCGGCTCCGCTGAGGACTTCCTCGCCGCCATCGACGCCACGATCAAGTACTTCAACGATGGTGACATCGTCGAGGGCACGATCGTCAAGGTCGATCGTGACGAGGTCCTGCTCGACATCGGCTACAAGACCGAGGGTGTCATCCCCTCGCGCGAGCTGTCCATCAAGCACGATGTCGACCCGGGTGAGGTCGTCGAGGTGGGCGACGAGGTCGAGGCCCTGGTCCTGACCAAGGAGGACAAGGACGGCCGTCTGATCCTGTCCAAGAAGCGCGCCCAGTACGAGCGCGCCTGGGGCACGATCGAGGAGCTCAAGGAGAAGGACGAGGCCGTGAAGGGCACGGTCATCGAGGTCGTCAAGGGTGGCCTCATCCTGGACATCGGTCTCCGCGGCTTCCTCCCGGCCTCCCTGGTCGAGATGCGCCGCGTCCGAGACCTCCTCCCGTACGTGGGCCAGGAGCTCGAGGCCAAGATCATCGAGCTGGACAAGAACCGCAACAACGTCGTGCTCTCGCGTCGTGCGTGGCTCGAGCAGACCCAGTCCGCGGTCCGCTCGGAGTTCCTGCACCAGCTGCAGAAGGGCCAGGTCCGCAAGGGCGTCGTGTCCTCGATCGTCAACTTCGGTGCGTTCGTGGACCTCGGCGGGGTCGACGGCCTCGTCCACGTCTCCGAGCTGTCCTGGAAGCACATCGATCACCCGTCCGAGGTCGTCGAGGTGGGCCAGGAGGTCACCGTCGAGGTCCTCGACGTCGACCTGGACCGCGAGCGCGTCTCGCTGTCGCTCAAGGCCACGCAGGAGGATCCGTGGCGGCACTTCGCCCGGACCCACGCGATCGGTCAGAT
Organism: Dietzia sp. PP-33; assembly: GCF_033790845.1. Lineage (NCBI taxonomy): Bacteria > Bacillati > Actinomycetota > Actinomycetes > Mycobacteriales > Dietziaceae > Dietzia > Dietzia sp. PP-33. The sequence goes on along the minus strand of NZ_JAMYEI010000005.1, from coordinate 39,767 downwards.
CGTCCCGGGCAAGGTCACCAAGCTCGTCCCGTTCGGCGCCTTCGTGCGTGTCGACGAGGGCATCGAGGGCCTCGTCCACATCTCGGAACTGGCCGAGCGCCACGTCGAGGTCCCGGACCAGGTCGTCACGGTCAACGACGACGCCATGGTCAAGGTCATCGACATCGACCTCGACCGTCGTCGTATCTCGCTCTCGCTCAAGCAGGCGGACGAGGACTACACCGAGGAGTTCGACCCGTCGAAGTACGGCATGGCCGACAGCTACGACGAGGCCGGCAACTACATCTTCCCCGAGGGCTTCGATCCCGAGACCAACGAGTGGCTCGAGGGCTTCGAGAAGCAGCGCGAGGAGTGGGAGAACCGCTACGCGGAGGCCGAGCGTCGCCACAAGATGCACACCGGCCAGATCGAGAAGGGTCGCGCCGCTGCCGCGGAGGCCGCGGAGGCCGCGCCGACCAACTACTCGTCCGAGTCGACCCCGTCGGCCCGTCCGGTCGCAGCGGAGACCAGCCCGGCCGAGACGACCGGTGGCTCGCTGGCCTCTGACGAGCAGCTGGCCGCCCTGCGCGCGAAGCTCGCCGGCGGTGAGTGATATCGCAGCCTGAGGGCGTCGTAAGCGTCTGACGGTTCGGACCACGGCCCCGGACGGTCGTCCCACCCACGGTGGGGCGTCGTCCGGGGCCGTGGTCTATTTGTCGTGGGGGCACCGCCGGCTCGGTACCCGCGGGTCGCTCGGGTCGCCGGTGTCCGAGCCGGTACTGCCGGGCGCCCGCTCGTGTCGCCTAGAATGGCGCGCATGCTGATGGTGGGTCTGACCGGTGGAATCGGCGCGGGGAAGTCGACGGTGACGGCGGTTCTCGCGGAGGCGGGTGCGGTGATCGTCGACGCCGACCGCATCGCGCGGGAGGTCGTCGAACCGGGGACCCCGGGGCTGGCGATGCTCGTCGCCGAGTTCGGTGACGACATCGTGGGCCCGGACGGCACCCTCGATCGGGCGGCTCTGGCCTCCCGCGCCTTCGTGGACCAGGAGCGGACCGCCGCCCTGAACGCCATCACCCACCCGTTGATCGGGGAGCGCACGGCCGAACTGATCGGTACGGCGCCAGAGGACGCGATCGTCGTGCACGACATGCCACTGTTGGTCGAGGGCGGGATGACCCCCGGGTACCACCTTGTGATCGTGGTGGACACTCCCGCCGAGATCAGGCTTCAGCGGTTGGTCGAGCACCGCGGAATGGCGGAGGACGACGTCCGGGCGCGGATGTCCCGTCAGGCCACGGATGAGGCCCGCCGCGCGGAGGCGGACGTTCTGATCGACAACTCCGGGGAACCGGGCCCGGTGCGGGAGTTGGTCCGTGTGCTGGTGGATCTGCGGTTACGACCCTTCGAGCACAATCTGCGTACCGCGACCCCTGTGGTGGGCGACCGCACGGTGGTGCCGTTCCGACCGGACTGGGCCGCCCAGGCTCGGAGGGCGTGTGCGCGGCTGCGCCACGTCCTGGGCGATGTCGCGATGCGGATCGACCACGTGGGCCCCACGGCTGTCGACGGCCTGGACGCACCGGACGTCCTCGACCTGCAGGTGACAGTCAGGGACACCGCAGCGGTCGACCGTGCACTACGACTGTTGACCGACGCCGGATACGTTCGGGACCGCAGCCGGGAGCAACCGCTGTTGCACTGGTGTGATCCCGCTCGGCCCCTCGAGGTGACGATCGTGGCCCAGGACGACCCCGAGCACGAGTTCGCCCTGCTCATGGCCGAGGTGATCGGTGCGGACCCGAGTGCCCGGGCCGAGTACACGGAGATCCTGCGCCGCGCGGACCGGGAGGAGACGCGGGAGTGGGAGCGCACGATCGCCTCGCCCACCTGAGCTCACCCGGTCGGGACCACGCCGTCGACGAGTTCCGTCACGGGCACCTGCCGGACCACCTCGGTCGACGCGGGTGCGACCGGTCCGGCGGCCCGACGCATCCCGGTGGGCGGGAGGACCTCGGAGAGTCTGGTGCGGACGAGGAACACGTTGTAGGCGTTCCAGGTGGTCACCAGGTAGTACAGGTCTTCGCCCTGAGCCCACGGGTGCATGAACGCCCCGTACACCCCGGGCAGCATCGAGTAGTCCACCAGGGTCGTCGGCGCGCTCCAGGGCCCCTCGGGTCGGTCCGCGGTGCGTAGGACCACCGAGTTGTAACCCTGGGAGTACATTGCCGTGTACTTGCCCAGGTAGTCGTTCCACATGGTGGACAACTCGCTGGCGGGCCGGGGCAGGACCTCGACGGCCTCCCGCACGCCCGGGACCCAGTGGGATCCGTCCCAGTACTCGTAGGCCGACGGGTCGAGCACGCCCCCGACAGGCGTGGTGTCCCCGTCGTCGAGCTCCCCGGCTGACGGCGATCCGGCCAACGGGGCCCGGGCGAGGATCACGGCACCCTGGCGCCCGGGCGGGGTGAGGTATTCGTAGAGATGATCGTCGGTCGGGAGGAACGAACTCATCTGCGCGGTGCGCCACGAGGCGTCGACGGGCGGGGCGCCCTCACCCGCCGGCACGGCCGCGGTGATCGGTCGGGCCATGGAGGGGACGACGGTCCAGTTCTCGCCGTCGTCGGTGGAGTAGGCCATCCCCGAGTAGTTGGTGGTCCACGACCCCGGCTGGCCCCAGTGCGCGACGGACATGTAGCGCAGATACTGGACCCCCTCGACCGATATTCCGGCGGTCGGGATGATGGTGACCTCACCGGGCAGTCCGGAGCGGGGGACGATCGACTTGGCCAGCCCGTCGGGTCCGGTCGCGGCGGAGTCGACGGCCATCCCGTCGGCCAGATCGGTGTCGGCCGAGCGGAACAGGACGTTGGAGCGCCACTGGTTGCCGGGGACGGTGCAGTCTCCCATCGTGTCGCCGAACGCCATGAGGACCCGGGGCTCCGCGGGGTCGCCGTTGTCCCACATGATGCCCAGGTCGGTGCCGGCCACCCCGTACCGGTTGATCGACTCGGAGGGGCTGGTGGGGCCGGTGACGAGTTGCAGGAACCGGGTGGGCCCCCGCAGCACGGGGACGGTGCCCTCCTCGCCGGTGATCCACGGTGGCATCCCGTAGACGGATCCGGTGACCGCGTTCAGCGATCCGGACAGACCGTTGCCCAGCGATCCCGTCTCGAGCTGCTGCACGAGCGATCCGGAGCGGTCGGCCGAGCCGAGCGCTCGGGAGGCGGACCCGGCGGATCCGGTGTCGGACGACCCGAGGGACCCCAGGGAGCCGGTGCCCATCCCGGCGCCCGTCTGGTTCTCGAGCAACGAGCCGAAGTTCCCGAACATCTCGCTGCACGGCCCAGCGGAGGCCGCGCCCGAGCCGGTCACCGAGATCGCGGTGGCGGACGCCACCACCGCGACCACGTGGGCCGCGGCCAGCCGCGAGGACGGACGGCGCACCTCAGGATTCCGGAATCGGACGACGCTCCACGAGCACGGTCTCACCGGTCTCGGCCGGATCGGGGGTGTCGCGGGTCCAACTGTCGTCCGAGACGCGCATCCGGGCGGCGGGGTTCGGTAGGGCACGGGCCGGGATCTGGTTCAGATCGGTCTTCATGAGGAAGACGTTGTAGGCGTCCCAGGTGGACATGGTGAAGTACAGGTCAGCGCCCACCGTCTCGACCGCCGGACTCCAGGGGTGGATGAACGCGCCGTACAGCGTGGGGACGTGCGTGTACGACAGCAGGATGTCCTCGCCCGACCAGGGCCCCTCGGGCGAGGCGGCCTGGCGCATCACGATGTCGTTGTTGCCATTGGTGTAGAGGGCGATGAACCGTCCCAGATGCGCACTGAACGACACGGACAGCTCGCTCACGCGGGGGTTGACCACCTGGGCCGCGAACCGATGGTCTCCCACCCACTCGCGCCCGTCCCAGAACCGGTAGGCCGACATGTCCTCGATCGACCCCTCGGGCACCCGGGCGAGAGTCACTGCTCCGCTACGACCGGACGGGGTCAGGTACTCGTAGACGTACCCGTCGTGCTTGAGGAATGCGCTCATCTGCCCGGCGGTGTGGGTGGTGAACGGGGCGCCGAGGACCGACGGGATCAGGCCCCCACTCCCGGTGCCGGTGCGGGCGGTGCCCGCCACGGGCGTCCAGTTCTCGCCGTTGTCCGGCGAGGCCGCGAGCGCGGAGTAGTTCGTGACCCACTCACCGGGGGTGCCCCAGCTCGCGACGGACATGTACCGGAGGTACTGCGTGCCGTCCACCTCGACACCGGCGGTCGGGATGACGGTCACCTCGCCTGGCAGGTTCGAGCGGGGGAGGATGGACTTGGCCAGGCCGGATCTCTCCATCGGAGCATCGTCGATGCGCATCCCGTTCGCCAGCGCGCGGTCGGACGAGCGGAACAGGATGTTGCTGCGCCACTGGTCACCGGGCTCGTCGCAGTCGCCCATCGTGTCCCCGAGAGCCATCATCACCTGCGGGTCCGAGGCGTCGCCGTTCTCCCAGAGGATCCCCAGGTCGGTACCGGAGATCCCGAACCGGTCGACTGTGTTGTTGGGACTGGTGGGACCGGTGAGCAACTCCACCGTCGTGGTACGTCCCTCCAGGATCGGGATGTACCCGGCCTCCCCGGTCGCCCACGGGGTGGCCGGCGTATCGGCGGGCGCGCCCGCCGATCCCGAGAGGGAGCCCGAACCCGCGCCGACCACGCCGCCACCTCCTGCCGGGGGCCACGGGTCGCACGGTGCGGCCGTCGCGACCGGAGACAGGACGGTGAGCATCCCGACCGCGAGCGCCGCGGCGGTGACCGCCGCAATCGGCCCGGGTACTCGGCGGGAAGTGCGGGTATGACGACGACGAGGGCGGGTCCGGGCCACGGATTTCTCCAGACGGGGCAGCAGGGTGAGAGCAGGGTGAGAAGAGCTGTAGCGAAGGCTAGTTGTCGCCTGAGAGTCGGGCGAGCGTTTCGTCTATGGGCGGGGGTGGACCGCGCCTCGTAAGCTGGCGGCATGGCTTTCGCGACCGAGATCCCCCAAGACGGGGTCCCTGCCGACCCGACCGTGCTCTCCTACTCGGAGTTCCGGCCTATCGGAGACGTGGAGCGGACCACGGACCGGTTCGAGGTGGTCAGCGAGTTCACCCCGTCCGGGGACCAACCGACCGCGATCGCCGAACTCACCGAGCGTCTGGGGCGGGGGGAGCGGGACATCGTTCTGCTCGGGGCCACCGGCACCGGCAAGTCCGCGACGACGGCATGGCTCATCGAGAAGGTCCAGCGCCCGACCCTGGTGATGGCCCCCAACAAGACCCTCGCCGCGCAGCTGGCCAACGAACTGCGGGAGATGCTCCCCAACAACGCCGTCGAGTACTTCGTCTCGTACTACGACTACTACCAACCCGAGGCGTACATCGCCCAGACCGACACCTTCATCGAGAAGGACTCGTCCATCAACGACGACGTGGAGCGGCTCCGGCACTCCGCGACGTCGTCACTGTTGTCCAGGCGCGATGTCGTCGTCGTCAGTTCGGTCTCGTGCATCTACGGACTCGGTACCCCGCAGTCCTACCTGGACCGGTCCGTCTCCCTGGCCGTGGGCCAGGAGGTCGAACGCGACCGGCTGCTGCGGCTACTGGTGGACGTGCAGTACGAACGCAACGACGTCTCGATGACACGCGGGACGTTCCGCGCCAAGGGCGACACGGTCGACATCATCCCCACCTACGAGGAACTCGCCGTGCGCATCGAGTTCTTCGGTGACGAGGTCGACGCCCTCTACTACATCCATCCCCTGACCGGCGATGTCGTCCGGAAGGTCGACGAGGTCCGGATCTTCCCCGCGACCCACTACGTCGCCGGGCCCGACCGCATGGCCAGGGCCATCGCCTCCATCGAGGAGGAGCTGGAGGTCCGGTTGGCGGAGCTGGAGAACCAGGGCAAGCTCCTCGAGGCGCAGCGACTGCGCATGCGCACCTCGTACGACATCGAGATGATGCAGCAGGTGGGCTTCTGCTCCGGAATCGAGAACTACTCCCGACACATCGACGGGCGTGCGGCGGGCAGCTCGCCGGCGACGCTGATCGACTATTTCCCGGAGGACTTCCTGACGGTGATCGACGAGTCCCACGTCACCGTTCCCCAGATCGGGGCGATGTACGAGGGCGACGCCTCGCGCAAGCGCAACCTCGTCGACTTCGGATTCCGGCTCCCTTCCGCCCTCGACAACCGGCCGCTCACCTGGGAGGAGTTCTCCGACCGGGTCGGGCAGACCGTGTACCTCTCGGCCACCCCGGGTAACTACGAGATGGGCCGCACCGGCGGCGAGTTCGTCGAACAGGTGATCCGGCCGACCGGGCTGATCGACCCGAAGATCGTGGTCAAACCCACCAAGGGACAGATCGACGACCTCCTCGGGGAGATCCGCCAGCGGGCGGAGCGCGACGAGCGCGTGCTCGTGACGACGTTGACCAAGAAGATGTCCGAGGACCTCACCGACTATCTGCTCGAGCTCGGGGTGCGGGTGCGGTACCTGCACTCGGAGATCGACACCCTGCAGCGGGTGGAGCTGCTGCGGGATCTGCGCCGGGGTGAGTATGACGTCCTGGTGGGCATCAACCTGCTGCGCGAGGGGCTGGACCTGCCCGAGGTCTCGCTCGTGGCGATCCTGGACGCGGACAAGGAAGGGTTCCTGCGCTCGAGCACCTCGCTCATCCAGACGATCGGCCGCGCCGCCCGGAACGTCTCCGGTGAGGTCCACATGTACGCCGACAGGGTCACCGACTCGATGCGCAACGCGATGGAGGAGACCGAGCGGCGTCGCGAGAAGCAGGTCGCCTACAACACCGCTCACGGTGTCGACCCGCAGCCACTGCGCAGGAAGATCGCCGACATCCTCGACAGGGTCGGGGAGGAGCCGGACGATACCTCCGATGCCCGGGATCGGCCCGAGCTCCTGGCCGCCCGCGTGGCGGGAGAGTCGGCGCGGCCCCGCAAGGAGCTCGAGAAGCTCATCGGCGAGATGACCGAGCAGATGATGTCGGCGGCGACGGACCTGCGGTTCGAGCTGGCCGGACGCCTCCGCGACGAGATCTCGGAGCTGCGCAGGGAGCTCAAGGGGATGCGTGAGGCGGGGATCGACTGACCACCCGCTGTGACCTGAGGCGCTTACCGGGTACGGCGGGTCCCACGGGCACTACGCTGGTGAGAACCTGTTGCCGAGGAGAGGAAGAGAATTGAGCGCCTACAAGAAGGTGGTCGTGGGTACGGACGGTTCCGAGTCGTCCTACCGGGCCGTCGACCGTGCCGCCACGCTTGCCGCCGACGAGTCGGCGACCCTCGTGATCGCGTGCGCCTACGTGCCCGCGGATCCGCGGTCGGTCAGCCAGGCCGCCGATCAACTGGGCGAGGACGCCTACCAGATCCGGGGTGACAATCCGGCCGAGGACATCGTGCGGACGGCCCGGGACCGCGCCGCCGCCGCCGGCGCGTCCAGCGTCGAGGCCCGCACCGTCAAGGGCGCGCCCGTCGAGACGCTCATCAAGCTGGCCGATGAGGTGGGGGCGGACCTACTGGTCGTGGGCAACAAGGGACTGAGTTCGTTGACGGGCCGTCTGCTCGGGTCGGTGCCCGCGGACGCGGCCCGCCGCGCCACGTGCGACGTGCTCATCGTCCACACGACCTGAGCCCCCCGGGCGGTCAGTCGCAGAGGTGGGCCCGGCTCGCGTCGACGATGGCCCGGCCCACCTCCGCGGTGTCACGCTCGGGGTCCTGTGCGGCGATCGCGCTCGTGAGAGGGCGGATACGGTCGAGGATCGTCTCGGTGTCGGCCCCGTCGGCGATGCTGCGGCAGATCCCGATCCCCACCTCGACGGTGGTGGCAGCGGTCATCCCCGTGGGTAGCCCGAAGGCGGCCAGGTCGTCGAGGAAGTGCTGCTCCGAACCGTCCCTGACGGGGCTCGTCGCACTGCTGCTCGTCGGGGCCGGGCCCGAGACATCCGTGGTCTGTCCCGCTGTCTCGGCTCTCACGGTCCGTTCCGGGGCCACCTCCGCGCCCCCACATGCCGCGCTCACCGCGAGGAGGGCGGACAGTGTCGTGGCCGCGACGATGTGTCGTGGGTTGCCGCTCATGCGGTGAGCTCCTGTGCGTCGTCGGTGACGGTGTCACGGATCCGTCCGAGCAGGGTGCCGAAACCGCCCGGCTGGACCAGGACGAGTTCCTGGGTGGCGCGGGTGGCCCCCACGTAGAGATCCTGGAGGCCCTGCGGTGAGCGTTCGAGCACGTGTTCCGGATCCACCACCACGACCACGTCGAACTCGAGTCCCTTGGCCAGGGCCAGCGGGAGGACGGCGGTGCCCGGCCGAGTCGCGGCGACGGTCTCGACGAGGGCGGTGATCTCGGTCGACCTCTCGGGCTCGTCGTCCTCGCCGTCGGGGAGGAGCACGGCCACCGCGCGCTCGTCCGGCACGCGTGCGATCTCCCCGGCCACCACCCGGTTCACCGAACCTGCCTCCGGTTCCAACCACGCCACCGGCCGTCGTCCGGCTCGCACCGGTCGCGGGGCCGTCGCGGCCGGGTCGATCTGGGCGAGCAGTAGGTCCGCCACCGCGGAGACGGTTTCCGGGGTGCGGTAGTTGACGGTGAGTTCGCAGAGGACCCACCGGTCATCGACGTAGGGAGACAGTGCGTCGTCCCACGAGTCGATCCCCGCCGGGCTGGAGGTCTGTGCGACGTCCCCGACGAGGGTCATCCAGCGGTTGGGTGAGCGACGCATGATCACCCGCCAGGCCATGGCGGACAGTTCCTGCGCCTCGTCGACGATCACATGACCGAACGCCCACGTCCGGTCCGACCCCGCGCGATCGGCGACGGTGAGGTCGGAGTCCGCACTGTGCCGCCGGGCGAGTGACTCGGCGTCGACGACGTCGTAGGCCATGAGTACCTCGGGGTCGAGATCGTCCTCGATGTCCTGGACCGCGGACCCGGTGAGGATCTCGAGCGCCTCCTCGGCCTGGCGGACCTGTTGCTCCCAGGCGCGGTCGGCGTCACTGCCGTCCGCGGTGGGGTCCTCGCCGAGCAACTCCGCCAGCTCGTCAAGGAGCGGCACGTCAGCGACCGAGAACGCGGCGCCGTCCGCGCGGAACAGCGCTGCCTGGTCCTCGGGCACATAGTCACCGGCCGCCTCGGCGATCCGCTCTCGACTCGACAGCAGGTCGGCGAGCAGCTCCTCCGGTCGCAGGGTGGGCCACCACTCGTCCACGGCGGCGAGCACCTCCGGCGCGCCTTCGACCTCCGTGCGCAGCGCCGCACGGTCCTCGGCGTCCAGGAGCGGTCGCGCGGGGTCTCCGATGTCCCCCACCCCGTCGCCCGCGGGGGACCAGGCCGCGTCCTCCGCGTCCCCCACCGGGTCGGTCAGCGCGGCCACGTACTGCTCGGTGAGCGCGTCGATGATCCTCGCCGCGAACGTGGAGCGTGCCTGGTTGTGCGGGCGTCGGGTCATCCGCGCCCGGCCCCGGGCGGCCCGGACGGCCGCAGGTGTGAGCACCAGTTCGTGTCCCTCGCACCGCACCACCACATCCGTCTGCGGGGCCAACTGTCGGGTGCGGACGGCGGTCCTGAGGATGTCGACCATGTCGGCCGAGCCCTTGACCTCGTCACCGCGCAGTGTCTCGGGACCGGTGGCCCGGACCCCTGGGTAGAGGTCCGCGAGGGTCCGTAGGACCACCCCCGACTCGCCGAGTGAGGGCAGGACCCGCGCGATGTAGTCGAGGAACCGGGCATTGGGTCCCACGATGAGGACGCCGCTGCGATCGAGTCGACGGCGATGCGTGTAGAGCAGATAGGCGGCACGGTGCAGGGCCACGGCCGTCTTGCCGGTCCCCGGACCGCCCTGGACCACCAGGACCCCGGCGTGTGGGTTCCGGATGATCTCGTCCTGCTCGCGTTGGATGGTCGCGACGATGTCCGTCATGTGGCCCGAGCGCGCGCTGTCCAGTGCCTCGAGGAGGGCGGATTCCCCCACCACGTCGTCGTGGTCTCGCGGCACCTCGCCGTCCGCGGGTGCGGTGAGGAACTCGTCGTGGACCCCGATGACCCTTCTGCCGATGGTGCGCAGATGGCGGCGACGGTGTGCGCCCTCGGGACGGGCGGTGGTGGCCAGGTAGAACGGTCGACTGTGGTCCGCGCGCCAGTCCAGCAGCAGGGGGGTGAGGTCCTCGTCGTCGTCCCTCAGTCCCACGCGCCCGATCCGCCGGACCTCACCGTCCTCCATGTCCAGACGGCCGAAATACAGGCCCAGGTTGGCGGCGTTGTACGCCGCCAACTCCGAGGAGTAGAGCCGGGCGAAGGACTCCCGCTCCGAGCGTGCCTGTGGAGTCCCCCCGGAACCGCGGAGGACGGAGTCGAGGCGGGCCCGGGTGTCGGCACGGAGCTCCTCGAGGCGATCGAGGAGACGACCGAGGTGGCGCTGTTCCTCGTCGACGGCGTCGTGTCCCGTCATGGGCGCTCCTCTCGGCGGGGTGGGCTGCGCATCGGGTGGGGGGACCGCGAGGGCAGGACAACCAGGCTACCGGGTGTCGCGCGGGGCCCCCTACGCCGACGACCCCGCCGGTGAGGGCGGGGTCGTCGGCAAGGGGCGTCGTCGGTGCGGGGCGACGGCGCCGGGTGGAGCGGTCCGTCAGGGGCGGATGGCGCGGGCGGCCTTCACCCGGGCGCGATCGCTGGCCTTCTTGGCGGCGGAGGACTTCTTACCCGCCTTCTTCCTGGCCTGCTTGCGCGCCGAGTCGGCGGCCTTGCGCAGCTCCTTGCTGTCCACCTTCCGGGCCCGGGCGGCGGCGACGTCACGGGCGTGGGTGGCGCGATCCCGGGCGACCTCGCGGGTTCCCGCGGCCTGCTCTGCGGCGACGTGGGCGGCGACGCCGGCCTGATCGCGTACCTGGGCGGCGATCGGAGCGGCGTGCTGCCTCGCGGACGCGGTGCGCTCGCGGAGGAGTCCGGCGACCTCCGGGGCCTTCTCCCGGACGACGTCGGCGAAACCGGACGCCTGGCCGCGGACCTGGTCGGCGACCTCGGGAGCCTTCTCGCGGACCGTGTCCGCGACCTCGGGTGCCCGGTCCTTCACGGTGTCGGCGACGCCACGGGCATGGTCGGCCACGGTGTGGGCGACCCCCGTGAGGGCGGCACCGGCCGCGGCGGACTCGGCCTTCGCACCGGGCAGTCGGGCCGAGACCTTGTCGCCGACCTTGTTGGCGCGCCAGGCCAGGCCCGGCTGACCCGCGGTGTCGACGGACGCGAGCAGCAGCGCACCGAGCAGGGCGACATCAGTGGCGAGCCCGGTGGTCTTGCGGCTCTTGGCCGCCGGGTCGGACTCGGCCCAGAAATCGTTGCGGGTGACCGTCGTGGGCAGGTGCGACGCGGTGAGAGCGAGGGCCGACAGGCGAGGGGCCTTGCCGAGTGCGAAGAGCACACCGGCACCGACCTTGACCCCGGCGAGGGCCTTGACGAGGGTCTCGGTGTCCTTGGTCACCGGCGGGACCGAGGTGGTGACGTGCTCATTGACGGCCTGCTCGCCCTTCTCCACGAGGGGCGCGGCCTTGTCCACGAGGGGCGCCGCCTTGGCGACATGGGCCTGCGGGTTACGAAGCGTCTCCACGCCGTCGATGACGAACACCGTGGCGAGCATGGGTCGTGCGAGTCGTCGGATCATCGTTCCTCCTGGGATTGGGATGCGTGCTCGAACCTAGTGAAAACACCGGCGATGCGCCTCCGGTCGGCGATAGCGCCCCGCGTCCGGATGGACCGGACCGGGGGAGTGTGCTGCGGCGATCGGCCGTGACGGACGCCCGATAACGATTGGGATTCGTGGCTCGTGGCGTGTCCGGCGTCTCACCACCCGCGTTCGCGCCACTGTCCGAGGTTCGGGCGTTCCGCCCCGATGGTGGTGTCGTCGCCGTGACCCGGATGAACCACGACGTCGTCGTCGAGGGCGGCGAAGACCCGTGACTCGAGGTCGTCCATGAGGGTGGCGAAGTCCTCCTCCGACCCCGTCTTCCCCGGTCCGCCCGGGAACAGCGAGTCGCCGGAGAACAGGTGGGTCCCCGCGTCGGTGCGCAGCAGTAACGCGATGCCGTCGGGGGTGTGGCCACGCAGCCCGATCACCTCCAGGCGCAGGTCTCCCACGACGACCTCGTCGCCGTGGGAGACGTGGCGGTCGGTGGGCACGTCGATACCTCCGGCATCACCGGGCGAGGCGATGGTGGTCAGTCCGAGGGCGCGGACCGTCTCGGCGAGCCCGATCCAGTGATCGGCGTGCAGGTGCGTGGTGAGCACGGTCTTGACCCCGGGAGCCCGGTCCCGCAGATGCTCGATGAGTTGCGGGGCGTCGTTGGCGGCGTCGACGAGCAGCACGCCGTCGGTCGCGGTCGACTCGATCACGTACACGTTGTTGTCCATCTCGCCCACGGAGATCTTGGACAGCCGTGCCGGGCCGTCGGTCCATCGCTCGCCGGTCAGCCGGCCGCCCAGTCGGCCGGAATAACCCTCGCTGAGGGTGATGTGGTCGGGGACGGAATCGATTGAATTCGACATAACTGCAGGCTACTGGTGGCGGCGGGGGTTCGTGGTCGGAAGCGTGTCGGCGTACGTTGGTACCTTCGTCTGCGGGAACGGCGGCCATGCGGCGCGTACGACGATGTGGCGACATCCCCCCTCGGAAGGAGTACCCATGGTGGACCGTCTGGTCGTCCGCGGCGCACGTGAACACAATCTCAAGGGCGTGGACGTGGACCTTCCGCGCGACTCCCTGATCGTCTTCACCGGTCTGTCGGGCTCCGGCAAGTCCTCGTTGGCGTTCGACACCATCTTCGCGGAGGGCCAGCGTCGGTACGTCGAGTCCCTCTCGTCCTATGCGCGGATGTTCCTCGGTCAGATGGACAAGCCGGACGTCGACTTCATCGAAGGGCTCTCCCCGGCGGTGTCGATCGACCAGAAGTCCACCAATCGCAACCCCCGCTCGACCGTCGGCACCATCACCGAGGTCTACGACTACCTGCGTCTGCTCTACGCCCGGGCCGGTGTCCCGCACTGTCCGACGTGCGGAGAGGTGATCTCGCGCCAGACCCCGCAGCAGATCGTCGACCAGATCCTCGACGGACAGGAGGGGGCACGCTTCCAGGTCCTCGCTCCGGTCGTACGCACCCGTAAGGGCGAGTTCGTCGACCTCTTCGCCCAGCTCGCGGCCGACGGGTACAACCGGATCCGCGTCGACGGTGAACTCCACACCCTCGCGGAGCCGCCCATCCTGAAGAAGCAGGAGAAGCACGACATCGAGGTGGTCGTGGACCGTCTCGCCGCCAAATCGTCCTCGCGGCAACGGCTCACCGATTCCGTCGAGACCGCGCTGGGACTGGCCGACGGCGTCATCGTGATCGACTACGTGGACGTCGACGAGGCCGACCCCGGCCGACGACGTCGGTTCTCCGAGCACATGGCGTGTCCCAACGGCCACCCGATCGCGCTGGACGACCTGGAACCACGCGCGTTCTCGTTCAACTCGCCCTACGGCGCCTGCCCCGTCTGCGACGGGCTGGGTTCGCACCTCGAGGTGGACCCCGATCTGGTGATACCCGATCCCGAACGGTCGCTCGCGGACGGCGCGATCGCCCCGTGGTCCGGCGGACAGAGCGCCGACTACTTCCAGCAACTGCTCTCGGGCCTGGCCGACGACCTCGGCTTCGACCTCCGGACCCCCTGGCAGGACCTGCCCGCGAAGGTGCGCAAGGCGGTCCTCGGAGGCGCGTCGACCAAGGTGCGGGTCCGCTACCGCAACCGCTACGGCCGGGTCCGCACGTACGACGCCAAGTTCGAGGGCGTCATGTCGTTCCTCAAGCGTCGCCTGGAGCAGACGGAATCGGAGTCCCAGAAGGAGCGATATCAGGGCTACATGCGCGAGGTGGCGTGTCCGGCCTGTGAGGGCACCCGGCTGAAGCCGGAGATCCTCGCCGTCACGATGACCGGCCCCGGCGGACGGGACAGGTCGATCGCGGACATCTCCCGGATGTCCGTCGCGGACTGCGAGGAGTTCCTGGCCGGGCTCGAGCTGGACGACCGCCAGGCGATGATCGCCGGGCGGGTCCTCAAGGAGATCCAGGCCCGGATGGGTTTCCTGCTGGATGTGGGACTGGACTATCTGTCGCTGGACCGTGTCGCGGGAAGCCTGTCCGGCGGCGAGGCCCAACGCATCCGACTGGCCACCCAGATCGGGTCCGGACTGGCCGGCGTGCTGTACGTACTCGACGAACCGTCCATCGGGTTGCACCAACGGGACAACCGGCGCCTCATCGACACGCTCGTCCGGCTCCGCGACCTCGGGAACACCCTGCTCGTGGTGGAGCACGACGAGGACACCATCCGTTCGGCGGACTGGATCGTCGACATCGGCCCGCTGGCGGGAGAGCACGGCGGCCGGGTGGTGCACTCGGGTGACTACGACGGGCTGCTGGCCAACGAGGAGTCGCTCACGGGTGACTACCTGGCGGGTCGGCGCTCGATCGCGGTACCGGAGGTGCGGCGTGAACTGAGCGGCGACAAGAGGCTCCACGTGCGCGGAGCGCGCGAGAACAACCTGAAGAACGTCGACGTGGTGTTCCCGGGCGGCGTGCTGTGCGCTGTCACCGGGGTGTCCGGCTCGGGCAAATCCACCCTGGTCAACGACATCCTCGCGACCGCGTTGGCCAACCAGCTGAACCGGGCCCGGCAGGTGCCGGGCCGGCACTCCCGCATCGACGGCGTGGAGTCGTTCGACAAGTTGGTGCAGGTCGACCAGTCGCCGATCGGCCGGACCCCGAGGTCCAATCCGGCCACCTACACAGGTGTGTTCGACAAGATCCGTACGTTGTTCGCGGCGACCACCGAGGCCAAGGTCCGGGGTTACAAGCAGGGTCGGTTCTCGTTCAACGTCAAGGGCGGGCGGTGTGAGGCGTGCCAGGGGGACGGCACGCTCAAGATCGAGATGAACTTCCTCCCGGATGTCTACGTGCCCTGCGAGGTGTGCCACGGTGCCCGGTACAACCGCGAGACGCTCGAGGTGCACTACAAGGGCAAGACCATCGCCGAGGTGCTCGACATGCCCATCGAGGAGGCGTGTGAGTTCTTCGAGCCGATCACCTCGATCCATCGCTACCTCAAGACCCTGTCGCAGGTCGGCCTGGGATATGTGCGTCTGGGTCAGTCGGCGCCGACTCTGTCCGGAGGTGAGGCTCAGCGGGTCAAACTGGCGGCCGAGCTGCAGAAGCGGTCGAGCGGACGGACCGTCTACATCCTCGACGAGCCCACCACGGGCCTGCACTTCGAGGACATCACCAAGCTTCTCCTGGTGATCCAGGGGCTGGTGGACAAGGGCAACACCGTCATCGTGATCGAGCACAACCTCGACGTGATCAAGAGCGCCGACTGGGTGATCGACATGGGCCCCGAGGGCGGAGCGGGGGGCGGTGTCGTGGTGGCCGAGGGGACACCGGAGCAGGTGGCCGCCGTTCCGGAGAGCCATACGGGGCGCTTCCTCGCGCAGGTGCTTCCTGCTGCGCCGGTGGCACCCGCCGGAAACGCACCCGCGGCCGGGGCGCCCCCCGGGAACGCCACGGCCACGAAGACACCCGCGCGGAAGGCGCCGACGAAGAAGCCCGCGGCCGCCAAGACGGCCGCGGGAAAGACGGCGGCGAAGGCGGCCCGCAAGGCGCGGGCGCTGCGCTGATCGGGGAGTGCGCGTCGGCAGTGCGCGTCAGTAGACGGGGCCGGTGAACTTCTCGCCGGGGCCCTCCCCGGGCTCGTCCGGGAACGCGCTGGCCTCACGGAACGCGCGCTGCAGTCCCTGCAGGCCGTCGCGGACCACGCCGGCCTGCGGGCCGAGGTACTCGGTGGACCCGGCCACGAGACCGGCGAGCGAGGTGATCAGCTTGCGGGACTCATCGAGGTCCAGGTGCGGGCTCGAGGTGGGGTCGTCGTCGGAGAGCCCCAGTTTCTCCGCGGCGGCACTCATGAGCACGACGATCGAACGGAAGATGATCTCCTGCGCGGGCACGTCGGCGAGTTCGACGATCTCGACCTCGCGGGCGTCGAGGTGGTCCCCGATGGAATTCGCCGCGGCCGCGGCGGTCGCCGGATCAGTGGACGCGGGCTGCTCGGTGTTCATGGCGAACACTGTCCCACGGACCGGCCGATGTCGGGCGGTCGGACCGGTTTGGGGGTCCCCGACACTCCTGGTACAGTCATCTATCGACTGTGGGAATCCGCTACGTGGTGGGTTCCGACGTCCAAGAGGAGCCCGATCTCCCACCATCCGACGCCCCAGGTAGTTTGATGGTCACCACCCCCGACGAGGGGCCTGCGATTTTCTGCAGGCGAGCCGACGTCGACGGGTGAGGAGTGAGAGGCCCCCGGCATGCATGCCGTGGGGCCTTCTCGGTTTCACCGGCGTGCCCGGTGTGGCCAGGGGTCCCTCGAGGGCGGATGCGCGACCGCGCCAGTGGTCGCGGACACCAGATCCATCTACCGAGGAGGGCCCATCAGCGCCGAAGCACGTATCAACGAACGAATCCGTGTCCCCGAAGTCCGACTCGTCGGCCCCGGGGGCGAGCAGGTGGGGATCGTTCGCGTCGAGGATGCACTTCGTCTGGCCCTGGAGGCCGATCTGGACCTCGTCGAGGTCGCGCCCACCGCGCGCCCGCCGGTCTGCAAGATCATGGACTACGGAAAGTTCAAGTACGAGGCGGCGCAGAAAGAGCGCGAGTCGCGGAAGAACCAGCAACAGACCGTGGTCAAGGAGCAGAAGCTCCGCCCGAAGATCGACACCCATGACTACGAGACCAAGAAGGGGAACGTCGTCCGTTTCCTGGAGAAGGGCTCCAAGGTCAAGGTCACGATCATGTTCCGTGGTCGGGAGCAGTCCCGTCCCGAGCTCGGGTTCCGGCTGCTCCAGCGTCTGGCGGACGACATCACCGACTACGGATACGTCGAGACCAGCGCCAAGCAGGACGGCCGCAACATGACCATGGTCGTCGCTCCCCACCGCGGCGCCAAGACCCGTGCCAAGGCGCAGGAGTCCAAGGTCACGGACCCCGCCTCCGAGTAGGCCCAGAGCCGAACAGACCACCGGACGCACGTCGTCCGCTCACCCGGGACCCCACCGGTCTCTCGGGACGAACCATGTGAGGAAGACCGATCATGCCGAAGATGAAGACCCACAAGGGCACCGCCAAGCGTTTCCGGAAGACCGGATCCGGCAAGCTGGTGCGTCAGCAGGCCAACCGCCGCCACATCATGGAGAAGAAGCCCACCAAGCGCACCCGTCGTCTCGACGGCCGCACGGACGTCGCCCCGGTCGACGTCCCCCGCATCAAGCGGCTTCTCGGGCTCTGAGCCCTCTCCCATACGTAGGACCTTCGGTCGCCGTGAGGCGATCACCCAAGATCAGTGAGGATTGACCAGTGGCACGCGTGAAGAGGGCCGTCAACGCCCAGAAGAAGCGTAGGACCGTACTCGAGTCCACCAAGGGCTACCGCGGACAGCGTTCGCGGCTGTACCGCAAGGCCAAGGAGCAGATGCTCCACTCGATGACCTACAGCTACCGGGATCGTCGCGCTCGCAAGGGCGACTTCCGCAAGCTGTGGATCACCCGTATCAATGCGGCCGCCCGCGCCAACGACATGACGTACAACCGCTTCGTCCAGGGCCTCAAGCTCGCGGGCGTCGAGGTGGACCGCAAGGTGCTCGCCGACCTGGCCGTCACCGATCCGGCCGCCTTCACGGCGCTCATCGAGGTCGCGCGTAAGGCCCTGCCGGCCGACGTCAACGCCCCGGCTGCCTGACGCCTGCGACTTGACGCACAACACCCGGCCCGGGGAGGGCACGGGACGACCCGCGGAACCGTTCACCGAACGGACCCCGCGGGTCGTTTCCGCTTCCAAGCTCCATCGCGCGGCCGCCCGCCGGAAGTCACGGCGTTTCCTCGCGGAGGGGGCCAACTCCGTCGAGGCGGCCCTCACCGGCCGCGCGGCGATCGAGGTGTTCTGTAGCGAGGACGCGATCGACAGGTTCCCGGTGCTGCTCGCCACCGCGTCCGCGGCGGGCGTGACCGTCTCCGTCGTCACCGCACGGGCGATCAGGGATCTCTCGGACACCGTCTCGCCCACCGGGATCGTCGCGCTGTGCCGGTCGGTCGTGCGCGACCCGGGAGAGCCCGCGGAGCCGGCGCCACGACTGGTCGCGGTGGGCCAGGCGTTGGCCGAACCCGGCAACGTCGGCACCCTCGTCCGCGTCGCGGACGCGCTGGGAGCGGACGCGGTGTGGCTCACCGAGGGTGCGGCGGACCCCGAGAACACCAAGGCGGTCCGCGCGTCCGCCGGCAGCATCTTCCATCTGCCCGTCGTGCGCGGGATCGCCGAGAGCGACCTGGTCGAGCGTGCTCACCAGCAGGGTCTGCAGGTGGCGGTGGCGACCGCGGACGGTGAGGTGGACGTGGAGTCCGCCGCCGACGTGCTCGCCGGGCCGACCGCGTGGGTGTTCGGAAACGAGGCCCACGGTGTCCCGGCCGCACTCGCCGACGCCGCCGATCTCCGGGTACGTATCCCCATCCGGGGCCGGGCGGAGAGCCTGAACATCGTCACCGCGGCCTCGATCTGCCTCCACACCAGCGCGCGCCTCCAGGCGGGGGCCTCGTGACCGCCACTCTCACCGCCCGCGGCCTGGGTGCCTCGCGGGGTGCGAGGACCCTGTTCGACGGGTTGGACCTCGTCGTCGCCGAGGGCGACGTCTGGGGTCTCACCGGGCCCAACGGGGCCGGCAAATCGACGCTGCTGCACGCCCTCGCCGGCGAGCCCGACGCCGAGACGTCGGGCACGATCACCGTGAGCCCACCCCACGCGACGGTGGGCCTCCTCCGTCAGGAGGTCGAGCGGCGCGACGACGAGGTGGTCCGCGACTTCCTGCACCGCGTCACCGGGGTCGCCGACGCGCAGGCACACATGGACACCCTCGCGCAGCAGATGGCGGACTCGGACTCGGCTGCCGACGCCTACGGCGACGCCCTCGAGAGATGGTTGGCGCTCGGCGGTGGCGACCTGGACGAGCGGATCCCGGTGACCGCAGCCCGCCTGGGGCTGGACGGAACCGTTCTGACTCTCCCGATGGCGGCGCTCTCGGGCGGGCAGGCCGCCCGCGTCAACCTCAGCGCCGTGTTGCTGAGCCAGTACGAGATCCTCTTGCTGGACGAACCGACCAATGACCTCGACCTGGCAGGGCTCGCCGTCCTGGAGGAGTTCATGCGGACCGAGCGGCGCCCGATGGTGGTGGTCAGCCACGACCGCGAGTTCCTCGCCAGGTGCGTGACCGGCATCGTCGAGCTCGACTCGGCGCAGCGGCAGATCACCGTGTTCGACGGCGGATACGAGTCGTACCTCGCCGAACGCGCCCTGGCGCGGCAGCGGGCGCGCGAGGCCTACGAGGAGTACGCGGGTCGGGTCGGTCAGCTCAAGGACCGGATGCAGACACAGAAGACGTGGCTCGACAAGGGCGTCCGCAACACCATGCGCAAATCCGGAGGCAGGGACGCCGAACGGGACAAGCACATCCGCAACCGGGCCGGCCAGCGGTCGGAGAAGCAGGCCGCCAAGATCTCCCAGACCGAGCGCGCCATGGATCGGCTCGACGTGATCGAGGAGCCGCGCAAGGAGTGGGAGCTGCAGATGGAGATCGCGGCCGCACCCCGGTCGGGTTCGGTCGTGGCCGTGCTGTCCGAGGCGGTGGTCCGGCGCGGCGACTTCGTCCTGGGGCCGGTGACCGTGCAGATCGACGCCGGGGACCGGGTGCTGATCTCCGGTTCCAACGGTTCCGGGAAGTCCACGCTGCTGGGGCTGGTCGCCGGAGATCGTCTCCCGGACACCGGTCGGGCCACCACGGGGGCCGGCGTCGCGGCGGGTCGCGTCGACCAGGCCCGCGCGGAGTTCGGTGGCCCGGAACCGCTGCTTGACACGTTCTGCGTGGCCGCCGATCCCGCGGGTCTCGACCCCACGGAGGGCCGGACGCTACTGGCCAAGTTCGGTCTGACCGGCGAACACGTCGCCCGGTCCTGCGTGTCCCTGTCCCCAGGGGAGCGGACCCGGGCCGCGTTGGCCCTGCTGCAGCAGCGTGGGGTCAACCTCCTCGTCCTGGACGAGCCCACCAACCATCTCGACCTCGCCGCCATCGAGCAGCTCGAGCAGGCGGTGGAGGCGTTCGGCGGCACGGTCCTCCTGGTGACCCACGACCGGCGGATGCGACAGGGGTTCCGGGCCACCCGGGAACTCGAGGTGGATGCGGGCCGGGTCACCGAGCGGGGCTCGGCGTGACGCATCCCGGCGGGGGCAGGATCGGACGATAGCGGTGGCCGGCCCCGGGCGCCGCCGAATCCGAGCCGGGCAGAGCCGTGAGCACCCGGACCGCCCGTCGGGGATCGCGCAGGAGGCCCCACGAGAGCTGGGTGACCGGGTCATCGGCGTTCATCGACGACACGGTGCAGCGGTCTGATCGGTGGGGACGGCCGGCCTCGGTGCTCCCGCCTGGCAGGCCCTGCCACAGTGCGGAGTCGACGAGGCTCTCGATCGCCGGATCGGCGAGGGCCGCGGAGCCCGCCCGCGCGCCCAGGCTCAGGCCGTGCACGACCAGCTGTGGCCTCACGTCCCGGTCCAGGGCGCGGAGCCGTCCGGTGACCTCGGTGAGCAATGCACTGGCGGATCGCGTCGCCAGATCCGGCCGGAGGAGATAGGCGGCAGCTGACGGCGCCGAGGAGTAGCGCATCGCCACCGTCGCGATGTCCCCGCCGGCCCACCTCTCGGTGGCGGTCACCTGCACGGGATCGACCCAACCGGATCCCGTGGGGATGACCACTACGAGAACCGAGCGATCGAAACCGCCTGCGTCCGCGAGCTTGTCCACGGTACGTCGGGCGGCTGTCCGCGGGTCCAGACCCGGGTAGTCGCCGAAGGTCCGTACCGCTCCGTGTCCCGATCGTGCGGCGAGGACGAGCTCCGGTTCGCTCGTCAGCGGTCCTGAGTCGAGCGCCCACCACAGTGTCGCCCCTGCTGCGGTGCTGATGGCGTGGAGCGCGAGCACGACGAGTAGCAGCCGCGCCGCGATCCGGGGCATCACGGGAGCCGCCCCTCGACAGGGGCGCCGTACCCCTGGCGCACCGTGTTGCCGTGGACGGCCACGGTCGCGACGTCGGCCATCGCACGGCACGGGAGGCGGTCACCACACGCGCCCCGCATCTGCCTTCCCAGCAGTGAGTCGAGGTCGGGTCGCAGCGCCGGCGGGATCGTGGCCCCCCGTCGGTGGGCCACGCGCAGGAGGTCGTATCCCAGGTCGTGCACCCGGCAAGCCGGTTCGAACTCCGCCGGCAGGGGCACGGGGGAGGAGCAGTCGCCGCTCGCCTTGGCCACCAGACCGTGCTCGAGGACGGGTGTGTAACCGAGCTCACCGACCATTTCGTCGCTTACCACGGCGGCCCCCAGGACGCCGTCGGCCAGTGCCCGGGCCGCCGTGAGTGCGGCGGCGGCCATGGGTTCGTCGACCGTCCGGCCGGCGACCTCCGGGGTCGGTGCCGAGGACGCGGCCGCGGTGACGGACACGCTGAGGACAGCCGTGATCACGAGGGGGAGGGCCGCGGTGGCCCGGGCGTGGACGGTCGACGGATGTCGCGGGCGGGCGGTGGAGGCAATCGGCATGACGGCGAAGCTAGGTCCGCGGGTCCGCCGAACGGATCCCCCGGGGTGGTGATCCCGTGTTCACCCTCCGGGGCTACCTCGTGAGGGTGACCACCGATCTCCGCCTTGAGAGGTATGTCCAGGGAGGATGGCGGCGAATACCGTCATCGGCATGAACCGAGACGACGCGAGGCCCACCGGGGTCGGAACCTCCGACCTCCGCACCGTCATCTGGGACGGCTTCCGGCGCCGTGGATGGGACTATGTCGCGATCGTCGTCGCACTCGCGTTCCTCTCCGTGGCGTGGCCGACGTTCTTCGTCACCCACGACCTCTGGCCGGTTCTCGTGCCGGTTCTGGCGGTACTGTGCTCGCTGCCGGTCGCCGTAGTCCGGCACACCCCGTTCGTGTCGTGGGGCGTCGTGGTGGTCGCATGCCTCGTCGCGGTCCCGTTCCGGGTCGAGCCCGGCTACCCCCTCGGGTGGCCGGTGGTGTTCCACCTGACCCTGGCCGTGTGTCTGGCCGCCGTCATCCTCGTCGAGACCCCGCCGCGGGTGGCGACGGCGATCGCGGCGACGATGGTGCTGATGGCGTTCGGCCCGCAGGTCAGGGTCAGCGTGGGATGGATGGTCGGCGTGGCGGTCTT
Source organism: Dietzia sp. PP-33 (assembly GCF_033790845.1). NCBI lineage: Bacteria > Bacillati > Actinomycetota > Actinomycetes > Mycobacteriales > Dietziaceae > Dietzia > Dietzia sp. PP-33. The sequence goes on along the minus strand of NZ_JAMYEI010000005.1, from coordinate 17,420 downwards.
CTCCGCCGTGGTCCTCATCGTCCGCTGGTTGGTGTCCTCTCGCCGGCAACTCAGGAGTTCGCACGCCCAGCTGGCCAGGGAATCGGAGCGTTCCTCGGAGCAGTCCGATCTGCGGGTGATGGCGGAGGAACGCAATCACCTCGCCCGCGACCTGCACGACGTGGTGGCGCACCAGATGTCGATGATCGTGGTCCAGTCGCAGTCCGCGCCATACCGGCTCCAGGGGGTCACGCCGGGTATCCACGCGGAGTTCGACTCGATCGCCGGGACGGCCCGCGAGGCACTCGACGAGGTCCGAGGCCTGCTCGGGGTGTTGCGAACGGACGCGGAGTCCGGGGCGGTGGAGCCGGTGGGGGTCGACCAGATCGAACCGACGCTCCAGTCCGCCCGCCGGTCGGGAGTGGACATCACGTGGCAGATCACGGGGGCGACCGACCAGATCGACGAGACCGCCGGGGTCGTTCTGCACCGGGTCCTCCAGGAATCCCTCTCCAATGCCTCACGACACGCACCGGGCGGCCTCGTCGTCGTCACCCTCACGGTGGCCAGCGTCGATTCCGGCGACGCGCGCGCGACAGCGATGCTCGAGGTGGACAGTGGCCCGGCCGCACCGGGCGCCCTCATCTCGCCGGGCAGTGGTGGGGGATCCGGGATCAAGGGGATGTCCGCCCGGGTGCAGGCCGTGGGTGGCACGTTCGCCGCCCTGCCTGCGGCAGATGGGGGGTTCACGGTGTCGGCGACCGTCCCGATCCGTACCGGGAAGCGGACGCGATCGCGTCTAGGCTGACCGGAATGACCGTCTCGGTGTTGATAGTCGACGACCAGGCCATGGTCCGGCAGGGATTCGCCGCGCTGCTCGACGCGCAGACGGATATCTCCGTGATCGGGGATGCCGAGAACGGAGCGATAGCGGTGGCCAAGGTCGACGCCCTCAGGCCCGACGTGGTGTTCATGGACGTGCGCATGCCCGAGATGGACGGACTCGAGGCCGCGCGCCGCATCCTGGGATCCGGCCTCGATCCGGCGCCCCGGATCATCATGCTCACCACGTTCGACCTGGACGACTATGTATACGAAGCTCTGCGCATCGGTTGCTCGGGTTTTCTACTCAAGGACGCACCGGCCGAGGAGTTGTTCCGCGCCGTTCGGGTCGTCGTGGCCGGGGAGGCGTTGTTGGCGCCCACGGTCACGCGGCGGCTGATCCGGGAGACGGTCGCGAGAAACAGACGGCCGCGGCGCACTGCACGAGAGCTGGAGAGTCTGACCCCGCGTGAACTCGAGACCGTCGAGCAGATCGCCACCGGGCGGTCCAACGCGGAGATCGCCTCCGAACTGTTCATCTCTGAGGAGACCGTCAAGACCCACGTACGCCGGGTGCTGCAGAAACTCACACTCCGGGACCGGGCGCAGGTGGTGGTGTACGCCTACGAGAACGGCGTGGTCTGACCGCGCGGGGCTGCGCGCGCGGGGACGTGGAGGCATGCGGTGCGAGGGAGTGCGCACCGGGGGAGCTCACGAGACGATCGACTAGTCTGTTTCCGGATACCGACACGCCTCGCCGGAGGTCGCGGCGACAGGGGAGGACGAGAGCACAGGTGAGCGAAGACACGAGCGCGGTCGAGGTGCAGATCGACGAGGAGTCGCTGGCGCGATACGCGGCGGAGGCCGAGAACGCTTTCGCCGCCGCGGGTGACCTCGAGGCACTCGCCGCGGCCAAGACCGGGCACCTGGGGGACCGCAGTCCCATCGCGTTGGGTCGCCGGACCCTCGGGTCGCTGCCCAAGGAGCAGAAGGCCTCGGCGGGCAAGGCCGTCAACGCGGCCCGGGGGCGGGTGCAACAGGCGTACGACGCCCGTCTCGCCGAGCTCCAGGCCGAGCGCGACGCCGCCGTCCTGGTGGCGGAGACCCTCGATCTGACCGTGCCGTCCGGTCGGGCACCGGTCGGCGCCCAGCACCCCATCACGATCATCACCGAGCAGGTCGCTGACGTGTTCGTGGCCATGGGCTGGGAGATCACCGAGGGGCCGGAGGTCGAGGCCGAGCACTACAACTTCGACGCGCTCAACTTCCTGCCGGACCACCCCGCGCGCACCCTCCAGGACACCTTCCACATCGCGCCCGACGGCAGTCGCCAGGTGCTGCGCACGCACACCTCGCCGGTGCAGATCCGGACGATGCTGGACCGGGAGCCGCCCATCTACGTGGCCTGCCCCGGACGGACGTTCCGTACGGACGAACTCGACGCCACCCACACCCCGGTGTTCCACCAGGTCGAGGGCCTGGCGATCGACAAGGGGCTGACCATGGCGCACCTGCGGGGCGCGCTCGACGCGTTCGCCCGCGCCCTGTTCGGTCCGGAGACCCGCACGCGGATGCGGCCCAACTACTTCCCGTTCACCGAGCCCTCCGCCGAGGTCGACGTGTGGTTCCCGCGCAAGAAGGGCGGCGCCGGCTGGGTCGAGTGGGGCGGCTGCGGGATGGTGCACCCCAACGTGCTCACCGCCTGCGGCATCGACCCCGAAGAGTACTCGGGCTTCGCGTTCGGCATGGGGCTGGAGCGCACCCTGCAGTTCCGCAACGGCCTGTCCGACATGCGCGACATGGTGGAGGGCGACGTCCGCTTCTCCCTGCCGTTCGGCATCCGCTCCTGACCCGCCGCATCCACCCCACCCCAGAAGACGAAGGACCCCACAGTGCGAATTGCGCAGTCCTGGCTGACCGAGATCCTGCAGCGGGCCAACGACGGCTGGTCCGTGAGCCCGGCCGAGCTGGACGCCGGTTTCGTGCGCGTCGGCCTCGAGGTGGAGGGCGAGCCGGAGCAGTTGCCCGAGATCGACGGCCCGCTCACCATCGGCCGGGTCAGCAGCATCGAGGAGCTGGAGGGCTTCAAGAAGCCCATCCGCTTCTGTCTGGTCGACGTGTGCGGTGACGAGCCGCAGCAGATCGTGTGCGGTGCCCGCAACTTCGCGGAAGGCGACCTGGTCGTCGTCGCCCTGCCGGGCACCGTCCTGCCGGGCGGGTTCGAGATCGGCAAGCGTAAGACGTACGGCAAGCCGAGTGAGGGCATGATCTGCTCGGCCTCCGAGCTGGGGATCGGCTCCGACCACAGCGGGATCATCGTCCTCGCCGAGGACACCGCCGAGCCCGGGGATCCCGCCGCACCGGTGCTCGCGGCCGGCGCCGGCGAGCGGGACACCGTGATCGAACTCAACGTGACTCCGGACCGCGGCTACTGCCTGTCTGCCCGCGGCCTGGCCCGCGAGCTGGCGTGCGGGTTCGGCCTGGACTTCGCGGATCCGGCGGTCGAGCTCGAGCTGCCGTCCGAGGGCGAGGCCTGGCCGCTTGAGGTGGCCGAGGAGTCCGGTGCGCAGCGGTTCGCCCTGCGCCGCGTCACGGGCATCGACCCGACTGCCCGCACCCCGTGGTGGATGGCGCGGCGGCTGCTGCTGTCGGGCGTGCGCCCGATCTCCCCGGCCGTCGACGTCACCAACTACGTGATGCTCGAGCTGGGGCACCCGATGCACGCGTTCGACGCCGCTCACCTGCAGGGCGGGCTGACCGTCCGCCGGGCCCGCGCGGGGGAGACGCTCACCACCCTCGACGACGTGGAGCGCACGCTCGACCCCGAGGACGTCGTCATCTGCGACGACCGCGGCCCGATCTCGATGGCCGGCGTCATGGGTGGCGCCAGCACCGAGGTCTCCGACGACACGACCGACGTCCTGCTCGAGGCCGCCGTGTGGGACACCCTCGCGGTGTTCCGGACGATCCGCCGCCACAAACTCCCCAGCGAGGCGGGCAAGCGCTACGAGCGCGGGGTCGACGCCGCAGCGTCGATCGCGGCGCTGGACCGCGCGGCCACGCTGCTCGCCGAGATCACCGGCGGCACCGTGGAGGCCTCTCTCACGGACGTCGGGTCGGCGCCCGCGATGCCGACGATCGCGTTCGATCCTGAGCGCCCCTCGCGGGTGGCGGGGGTCGAGTATCCGGTGGGGACCACCCGCCACCGTCTGGAGCAGATCGGGTGCACCGTCGCCGGTGACGACTCGGTGTTGCTCGAGGTGACCGCCCCGGCCTGGCGCCCCGACCTGACCCTGCCCGCGGATCTGGTCGAGGAGGTGCTGCGCCTGGAGGGACTGGAGAACATCCCGTCCGTGTTGCCGACCGCCCCGGCCGGCCGCGGGCTCACCGCCACCCAGCGCGGCCGCCGCGGGGTGGCACACGCCCTGGCGGCGGCCGGGCACGTGGAGGTACTCACGTCCCCGTTCTGTGACCCGTCGGTGTTCGACGCCATGGGACTGGACGACGACGACGAGCGCCGCAGCACCATGGCCGTGGTCAACCCCCTGGAGAGCGACAAGGGGCATCTCGCCACGACGCTCCTGCCGTCGATGGTGGAGATCGCCCGGCGCAATCTCACCCGCGGCAGCCGCGATCTGTCGCTGTACTCGATCGCGCAGGTGTCCTTCCGTACCCCGACCACCGGGGCGGTGGAGATGCTGCCCGTCGACCGCGAGCCGACGGCGCGGGAGCGGCAGGCGCTCAGCGCCTCGCTACCCCATCAACCCGTGCACGTGGCCGCCCTCTACACCGGTAGGCGGGTGCCGGCGAGCCACTTCGGGCCGGGCCGTGACGCCGATGCCCTCGACGCCGTCGACGCGGCCCGGGTCGTCGGCCGGGCCCTGGGCGCCGACATCGATGTCCGGGCGGCGGACCACGCGCCGTGGCACCCGGGTCGGTGTGTCGAGGTCATCGTCGATGGAGAGGTGGTCGGCCACGCCGGCGAGTTGCACCCGGCGGCGTGTGAACGGCTCGGCCTCCCGGGACGGTCCTGCGCGCTCGAGCTCGACCTCACCGCTGTCGGGGCCCGCGAGGTCCTGCCCGCTCCGTCGATCTCGCCGTACCCCGCCGTCAACCAGGACGTCGCCCTCGTGGTGGACGTCTCCGTGCCCGCGTCCGCCGTCGAGGCGGCACTGCGCTCCGGTGGCGGGGACCTGCTCGAGAGTGTCCGACTGTTCGACGTCTACACCGGCTCCCAGCTGGGTGAGGGACGCAAGTCCCTGGCGTACGCGCTGACATTCCGCGCCGATGACCGCACGCTCACCGAGGACGAGGGCACGCACTGGCGCACGGCCGCGGTGGAGGCCGCGGAGGCGGCCGTGGGAGCGAGCCTCCGTGGCTGAGGCGGCGAGGGTCCCGCTGGTCCTGTGCATCGCGGGCACCGATCCGTCGGGAGGTGCGGGCCTGCTCGCCGACGTCAAGGCCGTCGCCGCGATGGGTGGGTACGCGATGGGGGCGGTCACCGCGGTCACCGTCCAGAACACCCTCGGGGTCACCGGTGTGCACGCCGTACCCGTCGACACGGTCGTGGCCCAGCTCGACGCCGTCGCGGACGACGTCCGGATCGATGCGGTCAAGATCGGCATGCTCGGCGAGGCCTCCCTCGTCGAGGCCGTGGGCGACTGGCTGCGTCGCCGCCGACCCCCGAACGTGGTCCTCGATCCGGTGATGGTCGCCACCACAGGCGGCAGGCTCGCGAGCGGGGACGCGTCGCGGATGCTGCGGGACCTGGTTCCGCTCGTGGATCTGGTCACGCCGAACGTCCCCGAGCTCGCAGTCCTGTGCGGGGAGGCGACCGCCGGAGACATCGAGACGATCGTGGGGCAGGCCGAACTCGTCCACGACCAGACCGGGTGCGCCGTTCTGGCCACGACCGGTGACCTCGAGGACGGTAGCGCCGAGGACGTCCTCGTGCGGTCCGTGCGCGAGCGGCGCACGACGCTGCGACTGCCGTTCGTCCGCGTGGACACCCCGCACACCCACGGGACCGGGTGTTCCCTGTCCTCCGCCCTGGCCACGGCCCGCGTCGGAACCGCCGACTTCGAGGCGGCCTATCGGCGGGTACGGCCGTGGATGGACGGCGCGCTCAGGGGTGGGATGTCCCTCGGGGTGGGCCGGGGGGCCGGGCCGCTCGACCACACCTGGTTCCTCCACCACTGAGCTGTTCCACCACTGAGCTGTTCCGCTACCGGGCTCCCCGCTGGTCTGTGTCGGTAGCTTCGGTAGCCCGCCACCGTGTCGTACACCTGTGCGAATATCCGGCTCACCACACAGCCGAGACCTCCGGGAGTAGACCATGACCACCACACCGCACCCGTCCACTTCGCCCGCCGACACCGCGGCCAGGGCACTCGATCGCGTCCGCAAGCTGTTCGCCAAGGCCGAGAGCGTCGCCGGGACACCGGAGGCCGAGATCCTGCTCGAGCGGGGGTACGCACTGCTGGCCAAGTACGGGGTCGACGAGGCCCTGGCCAGGTCGGGGCCCGACGCGGAGCCCGCGGAGGTGGCGGTGCTCGACCACGTGGTGGCCGGGAGGTACCAGCCCGACCAGGTGGGCCTGGTGGCCGCCCTCGCCGCCGCGATGCACTGTCGGGCCGTCACCTCCACCCGCACGGACGGGGTCAAGATCGTCCACGTCGTGGGGGTGCGCCGGCACGTGGAGCGGGTCGGGGTGCTCGCCGGGGCGTTGACCGGCGTCATGCTCGCCGCCGCGGCCCGCCAGCGGCCCGCGCCCGGCGTCTCGCCGGTCACCCATCGGAAGTCGTTCATGACAGGGTTCGCCTTCGAGGTGGGTCGTCGACTGGCCGCTGCCGAGCGCGGAGCGGTCGCGGAGAGCGATGACGCCGCCGGGGCGGGTCTCGTCCTGCGTTCGGATGCCCAGCGTGCGGAGACCGAGCTGCGGCGCCGCTTCCCGTCCGCGGTCCGGGGCGCCCGCCGTCGGGTGGGCACCTCGGGGATCGAGGAAGGGCGCCGGGTCGGCGGATCCGTGGACCTCGGGCAGAGTCGCTTCGACGGGGGGCGGCGCCAGATCGGGGCATGACGAGGGTCGGCGACGGGGGATCGCCGGCCCGGTGTGCAAAATATTGCAAGATCATGCATACTCGTGCGTATGGCAATCAAGGTAGCGGTCGCAGGTGCTTCGGGATACGCGGGCGGGGAGTTCCTCCGCCTCCTGCTCGGTCACCCGTCGCTGGCATCGGGCGACATGGAGATCGGCACACTCGCGGCGGCGTCCAGCGCCGGGCAGTCGCTGGCCGAGCACCACCCTCATCTGCTGCCCCTCGCGGACCGCGTACTCACCGAGACCAGCGCGGAGACACTGTCCGGGCACGATGTCGTGGTCCTGGGCCTGCCCCACGGGCACTCCGCCGCGATCGCCGAGGAGCTGGGCCCGGACGTCCTCGTCGTCGACCTCGGCGCGGACTTCCGGCTGTCCGATTCCTCGGACTGGGAGGCCTACTACGGGTCGGCACACGCAGGTACCTGGCCGTACGGACTGCCGGAGCTCCCCGGGGCGCGCGAGTCCCTGCGGTCGACCCGTCGGATCGCGGTGCCCGGGTGTTTTCCCACCGGAGCGAGCATCGCCCTGTTCCCCGCGGTGGCCGCCGGCCTGATCGACGCGTCCGCGATCACTATCGTCTCGGTCACGGGAGCCTCGGGCGCGGGCAAGTCCGCGAAGGTGCCGATGCTGGCCTCGGAGGTCATGGGCTCGGCCAAGGCGTACGGCGTCACCACCCACCGTCATGCGCCGGAGATCACCCAGAACCTACGGGCCGTCACGGAGGCGGCGGTCTCGGTGAGCTTCACACCGGTGTTGGCCCCGATGGCGCGTGGGATCCTCACCACCGCGATCGCGCCGACCACCGCGACCGCGGAGGAACTGCGTCGGGTGTACGCCGAGGCGTTCGACGACGAGCCCTTCGTCCACGTGCTCCCGCCGGGCGTGCAGCCGATGACCGCCTCGGTACTCGGATCGAACGCCGTGCAACTGGGTATCGAGGTGGATCAGCGTGCTGGCCGCGCGGTGTTCACCGCGGCGATCGACAACCTCGCCAAGGGCACCGCCGGTGGCGCGATCCAGTCCATGAACCTGGCCCTCGGTCTCCCCGAGACGGCCGGCCTCAGCACCGTCGGTCTGGCCCCGTGAACCAGGAGCCACTTCCTGGAGCGACACCCGACGGTCACGCTCACGGCCTCGAGCGGTGGTTCGATCCGGTGTCGTTCGACACCGTGTTCTGGGTGGCGCCGCCGGGCACGACCGCCGTTCTGGAGGTGACCGGACAGGGTTCCGACGCCGCGGAGCTGCAGTGGAGTACCCGGTGCGCCGAGATCCCGTCGACCCGAGCCGTCGTGCTCGTCGACGGTCCGGGACACGAGGACCCCTCGGTGGACTTCGGGACCGCGCATTCGGTCGCCGAGGCGGTCGCCGAGTTCGTCACCGACCGGGCCGGGGTGGAGGCCGGCCCCATCGAGGTCCTGGTCTTCCGGCCGGACACCGATCACGCGCCGTGGCCCGACCCCACCCCGGCGACCGGTGGGGCCTCGTTCCGTTTCCGACACCGGGGCGGGGCCGACGTCCACGTCGCACTGACCCTGCCCGCACCGACCCCGCCCGCACCGAGCTCACCCGATTCGACCCCGCCCGCACCGTCCCCGACCACCACGCCCGCACCGTCCCCGACCACCACGCCCGGGAAGGCCTGACATGACCACCGAGATGAACGACGGGTCCACCGAGCTGACGCCGTTCGTCCGCGCGCACGTGCTCGCCGAGGCGCTGCCGTGGCTACAGAAGTTCCACGACAAGATCATCGTGGTCAAGTACGGCGGCAACGCGATGATCGACGATCAGCTCAAGGCGGCGTTCGCCGCCGACATGGTGTTCCTCCGTACCTGTGGCCTCAAGCCGGTGGTGGTCCACGGAGGCGGCCCGCAGATCACGTCGATGCTCGGTCGCCTGGGCATGGAGGGCGAGTTCCGCGGGGGCTTCCGCGTCACCACCCCCGAGGTCATGGACATCGTCCGTATGGTGCTGTTCGGTCAGGTGGGCCGAGAGCTGGTCGGGCTGATCAACGCGCATGGCCCCTACGCGGTCGGCATCTCCGGGGAGGACGCGGGTCTGTTCACCGCGGTCCGGCGGACGGCGATGGTCGACGGTGAGCCCACCGACATCGGGCTGGTCGGAGACGTCGAGTCGGTCGATCCCCGGGCCGTGCTGGACCTCATCGAGGCCGGGCGTATCCCCGTCGTGTCCACGATCGCGCCCGACACCGACGGCACCGTCCACAACATCAACGCCGACTCCGCGGCCGGTGCACTTGCGACCGCACTCGGTGCCGAGAAGCTCGTCGTCCTCACCGACGTGGAGGGGTTGTACACCAACTGGCCGGACCGGTCGTCGTTGGTGACCCACCTCGGGACCGGGCCGCTGGAGCGGCTGCTGCCGTCGCTCGAGAGCGGGATGGTCCCCAAGATGGAGGCGTGCCTGCGGACCGTGCAGGGCGGGGTGCGGGCGGCCCACGTCATCGACGGCCGCGTCGAGCACTCCGTGCTGCTCGAGGTCCTCACCGAGGGGGGCATCGGCACCATGGTCACCGCGGGAGACCACGAGACCCGCACACCCGCTGGAGGTGGGAAGTGAGCGATCAGCACCCCGTGACCCTCACCTCCCGGTGGGGAAGCGCACTCATGCACAACTACGGCACCCCTCCGCTCGAGCTGGTCTCGGGTCGGGGCGCGACCGTGACCGCCGCCGATGGCCGCGAGTACATGGACCTGCTCGGCGGGATCGCGGTCAACGCCCTGGGGCACGCTCATCCCGCGCTGGTCGACGCGGTCAGCCGCCAGGTCGCCGAGCTGGGCCACGTGTCCAACCTGTACATCCACCCGACCGTCGTCACCCTGGCCGAACGGCTCGAGTCCCTGCTGGCCGTCGACGTGCCCGTCCGCGCCTTCTTCTGCAACTCGGGTGCGGAAGCCAACGAGGCGGCGTTCAAGATCGCCCGCCGGACGGGGCGCGCGCGGATCCTCGCGGCGGAGAACGGCTTCCACGGCCGGACCATGGGCGCGCTCGCGATGACGGGTCAGCCCGCCAAACGGGAACCGTTCGAACCGATGCCCGCCGGGGTCGAGTTCTTCCCCTACGGCGACATCGCGGCGCTCGGCGAGCTGGTGGGGCGGGACCCCGGCGACACGGCCGCCGTGATCGTCGAACCGATCCAGGGCGAGGGCGGGGTCGTCGAGCCCCCCGAGGGTTTCCTCGCGGACGTGCGTTCGTTGTGCAGCGAGCACGGGATCCTCATGATCGTCGACGAGGTCCAGACCGGGATCGGTCGTACCGGGTCGATGTTCGCCTCGCGGAGAGCGGGAGTGGTCCCCGACGTGATCACCCTGGCCAAGGGGCTCGGGGGCGGCCTGCCGATCGGTGCCTGCCTGGGGATCGGCGCAGCCGGGGAGCTGCTGACCGCCGGCCAGCACGGCACCACGTTCGGTGGGAACCCCGTCGCGTGCGCGGCCGCGCTGGCCGTGCTCGACACGATCGAGTCCGACGACCTGATAGCCCATGTCGACCGACTCGGCAAGATCATCGCCGCAGAGATCGAGTGCCTGGACCACCCGCTCGTCGACCACGTCCGCGGGAGTGGGCTCCTGCTCGGCGTGGTGCTCACCGCCCCGCTCGCCAAGGCGGTGGAGGGAGCGGCCAGGGATGCCGGCTACCTCGTCGGGGCGACCGCGGCGGACGTGGTCCGACTGGCGCCGCCACTCATCCTCACCGAGGAGCAGGCCGCACGGTTCGTCGCGGGGCTGCCCCGCATCCTCGACGCCGCGACCCCGAAGGAGACCTCGTCATGACCGCGTCACCACCGTCAGTGCGGCACTTCCTGCGCGACGACGACCTCAGCCCCTCGGAGCAGGCCGAGGTCCTCGATCTGGGGATGCGGCTCAAGGCCGACCCGTTCTCGGCACGCCCGCTCGAGGGCCCGCGCTCGGTCGCCGTGATCTTCGACAAGACCTCCACCCGGACACGGTTCTCCTTCGACGCCGGGATCGCCCAACTCGGCGGCAACGCGATCGTGGTGGAGTCCGGTTCCACCCAGATGGGCAAGGGCGAGACCCTCTCGGACACCGCCAGGGTGATGTCGCGCTACGTCGAGGCGATCGTCTGGCGCACCTATTCGCAGGACGGGCTCGCCGAGCTCGCCGAGCATTCGGACGTGCCGGTGGTCAACGCACTGACCGATGAGTTCCATCCGTGCCAGATCCTCGCGGACCTGCTCACGATCCGGGAGAACTTCGGTCGTACCGCGGGCCTGCGCGCGGTCTACCTCGGCGACGGCGCGAACAACATGGGGCACTCGTACCTGCTCGGGTTCGCCACCGCCGGCATGCACGTCACCATCGCCGCGCCGCAGGGGTACCAGCCGACCGGTCAGGTGGTGGCCGACGCCGAGCGCATCGCGGCCGAGACCGGGGGATCGGTGGCGATCACCACCGACGTCGACTCCGCGGTCTCCGGAGCCGACGTCCTCATCACGGATACCTGGGTCTCGATGGGGATGGAGGACTCGGCGACCGACCGGCTGCGGGACCTGGCCGCCTACCGGTTGGGACAGGAATCGGTCGACAGGGCCTCGGACGACGTGATCGTCCTGCACTGCCTTCCCGCCTACCGTGGCAAGGAGATCACGGCGGAGGTCCTCGACGGTCCCCGCAGCCGTGTCCTCGACGAGGCCGAGAACCGCCTGCACGCACAGAAGGCACTCCTGGTGTGGCTCCTGGGGCGGTCGTGACCTCGGCGGGGACGGTCAGCAGGACCGTCAGGCACGCCCGCATCGCCGAGATCCTCCAGCGGCGACCCGTCCGTAGTCAGACCGAGCTGGCCGAGGCACTGGCGCAGGAGGGGATCGGGGTCGCGGTGGCCACGTTGAGCCGCGACCTCGACGAACTCGGGGCGGTCAAACTGCGCGCCGCGGACGGCGGCGCGGGACGCTACGTGATCCCCGAGGACGGCAGCCACACCCCGGGGATCCCCGGGGGCACCGACAGGCTCGGCAGGCTCCTCGGGGACCTCCTGGTCTCGGCGGACCACAGCGGCAACATCGCGGTACTGCGCACCCCGCCGGGGGCCGCCAACTTCCTGGCGAGTGCACTGGACCGCGCGAACCTCGACGACGTGGTGGGCACGATCGCCGGGGATGACACCATATTCGTGATGGCCCGCGAGCACGTCGGAGGAGCCGCGCTCGCGGACCGACTGTCCTCGCTGGCCCGACGCCAGCTCTGACACCCGAGACCGAACACCATCAGACTTTCAGACCGAGAACCACCAAGGAGCACACCATGTCCGATCGCGTAGTCCTCGCCTACTCCGGAGGCCTCGACACCTCCGTCGCCATCAGCTGGATCGGCAAGGAGACCGGCGCCGAGGTCGTCGCCGTCGCCATCGACCTGGGCCAGGGCGGTGAGGACATGGAGGTCATACGGCAGCGCGCGCTGGACTGCGGTGCCGTCGAGTCGGTCGTCGTGGACGCCCGCGACGAGTTCGCCGACGAGTACTGCGCGCCGACGATCAAGGCCAACGGGATGTACATGCGGGAGTACCCGCTGGTCTCGGCGATCTCCCGTCCGCTGATCGTCAAGCACCTGGTCACCGCGGCCAAGATGCACGGCGGGACGGCTGTGGCCCACGGTTGCACCGGCAAGGGCAACGACCAGGTCCGCTTCGAGGTCGGCTTCGGCGCACTGGCCCCCGACCTCGACGTGATCGCCCCCGTCCGCGACTACGCCTGGACGCGTGAGAAGGCCATCGAGTTCGCCGAGCAGAACGAGATCCCCATCAACGTGACCAAGAAGTCACCGTTCTCGATCGACCAGAACGTCTGGGGTCGCGCCGTGGAGACCGGCTTCCTCGAGGACCTGTGGAACGCCCCCACCAAGGACGTCTACGACTACACCGAGGACCCCACCCTCAACTTCGCCGCTCCCGACGAGGTCACCGTGACCTTCTCGGAGGGCATCCCGGTGGCGATCGACGGACGCAAGGTCTCCGTGCTCCAGGCCATCGAGGAGCTCAACCGTCGTGGCGGAGCCCAGGGTGTGGGTCGGCTCGACATGGTCGAGGACCGGCTCGTGGGCATCAAGAGCCGCGAGGTCTACGAGGCGCCGGGGGCGATGATCCTCATCACCGCGCACAAGGCGCTCGAGGACGTCACCCTCGAGCGGGAGCTGGCCCGTTTCAAGTCGGGTGTGTCCGACCAGTGGTCCAACGCCGTCTACGACGGCCTGTGGTTCTCCCCGCTCAAGTACGCCCTCGACGCGTTCATCGACAACACTCAGCAGCACGTCAACGGTGACATCCGGATGGCCCTGCACGGTGGATCCATCGTGGTCAACGGTCGTCGTTCCGACTCCTCGTTGTACGACTTCAATCTGGCCACCTACGACGAGGGTGACTCGTTCGACCAGAGCTACGCCAAGGGTTTCGTCAACCTCCACGGCCTCAGCTCCAAGATCGCCGCCAAGCGGGACCTCGGACTGTGAACGAGGAGCGGCGGGAGGACGACCGGCACGGCACCAACACCGGAGCGCTGTGGGGAGGCCGCTTCTCCGGAGGTCCGGCCGAGGCGATGGCCGCCCTCAGCAAGTCCACCCACTTCGACTGGGAGCTCGCGCCGTACGACATCAGGGCGTCCAAGGCGCACGCCAGGGTCCTGCACCGCGCCGAACTGCTCTCCGGGGCAGACCTCGACGCCATGCTCGACGGGTTGGACCGGCTGGCCGCCGACGTCGACTCCGGGGCGTTCGTCCCGGCCGAGTCGGACGAGGACGTGCATGGTGCCCTCGAGCGAGGTCTGATCGACCGGGTCGGGGTCGAGATCGGTGGGCGCCTCCGCGCGGGGCGCTCCCGCAACGACCAGGTCGCCACCCTGTTCCGGATGTGGTTGCGCGACGCCGTCAGGGCCGTCGCCGAGGGGGCCCTCGACGTGGTCGACGCGCTCGTCGGTCAGGCGGACGCACACGCCGAGACGGTGATGCCGGGCAAGACGCACTTCCAGGCGGCGCAGCCGGTCCTGCTCTCCCATCAGCTCCTGGCTCACGCCCAGCCGCTCCTGCGGGACGTCGATCGGATCCGGGACCTGGACCGCCGACTCGCTGTCTCCCCGTACGGATCGGGAGCCCTGGCCGGCTCCTCTCTCGGGTTGGACCCGGACGCGATCGCGGCGGAACTCGGCTTCGATCGAGCCGCGGACAACTCGATCGACGCGACGAGCTCGCGGGACTTCGCCTCCGAGGCGGCCTACGTCCTCGCCCAGATCGCGGTGGACCTCTCCCGCCTGGCCGAAGAGGTCATCGCCTGGTCGACCCCGGAGTTCGCGTATGTGACGCTCGCCGACGAGTGGTCGACCGGCAGCTCGATCATGCCGCAGAAGAAGAACCCGGACGTCGCGGAACTCATGCGGGGCAAGACCGGCAGGCTCATCGGCAACCTGACCGGCCTGCTCGCGACCCTCAAGGCCCAGCCGCTGGCCTACAACCGGGATCTGCAGGAGGACAAGGAGCCGGTATTCGACTCGGTCGCCCAGCTGGATCTCCTGCTCCCGGCCATGGCGGGGATGATCGCGACCCTGGAGTTCCACCCGGACCGCCTCGCGGAGCTCGCCCCGGCCGGGTACACGTTGGCCACCGACATCGCGGAGTGGATGGTGCGCCAGGGTGTGGCGTTCCGCGTCGCCCACGAGGCGGCGGGGGAGTGCGTTCGGGTGGCCGAGGGGCGCGGTGTCGGTCTGGACGAGTTGACCGACGACGAGTTGGCGGCGGTCGACCCGGCACTGACGCCCGCCGTGCGGGACGTGCTCACGGTGACGGGATCCATCGCGTCACGAAGCGCCCGCGGCGGTACCGCCGGTACGGCTGTGGCCGAGCAGCGGCGGCGGCTGGGAGAGATCCGTGACGAACTCGCCGACTGGGTAGGGTGAGCGCCATGTCCGCCATCGATGACCGTCTGCTCGAGATCCTGGCCTGCCCCGAGGACAAGGGGCCGCTACTGCTGGCCGGAGACGACACGCTCTACAACCCGCGCCTCCGTCGCGCGTACCGGATCGACGACGGGATCCCGGTCCTGCTGGTGGACGAGGCACGCCAGGTCGGGGACACCGAGCACGCGGACCTGCTCGCCCGCGCGGGCGGCGCTCCGCAGGAGTGACCCGCCAGCGCACCGCGCCGGACGCGTTCCGGGCAGTGCTCCGCGAGGCCGCGCCGGACGAGGCCGCCCGAGCACTGCTCGGGGGAGTGCTGACCCACGGCGCGGTCTCGGTACGGGTGGTGGAGGTGGAGGCCTACGGCGGCCCGGCGGACTCACCCCACCCGGATCCCGCCGCGCACACCTGGCCCGGACCGACCCCGCGGAACGAGGTGATGTTCGGCGATGCGGGCCACCTCTACGTCTACCTCAGTCACGGGATCCACCAGTGCGTCAACATCACCTGCCGTCCCGCGGGTGAGGGAGGCGGGGTCCTGCTCCGTGCCGCGCGGCTGGAGGCAGGCCACGAGCTGGTCGAGCACCGCCGGCCGGGGATACCCCATGACCGGGTCGCCCGCGGCCCCGGCAACCTCGGCAGGACCCTGGGAATCGACCTCTCCTTCCGGGGGATGGACGTGCTCGAGTCGTCGTCGGTCGGTTTCCGGCCCGATCCCCTCCCCGATGAGCAGATCGGGGTGGGTCCCCGGGTCGGGGTCTCGCGCGCGGCGGACCGCCCGTGGCGGTTCTGGCTGGCCGGGGCGCGTGAGGTCTCGGCGTATCGGCGTAGCCCACGCGCACCGCGCGCTGCGACTCCCGCACCCCGCCCGGTGCCGGTGCGGGGCACCGATGGGGAACAATGGCGGGCGTGACTACCAACATCCTCGATGACCTGCAGTGGCGGGGGCTCATCGCGCAGTCGACCGACCTGGACGCGCTTCGTTCCCATATCGACGAGGGCTCGGTGTCGCTCTACTGCGGATTCGATCCAACGGGGCCGAGCCTGCACGCCGGCCACCTGATCCCGTTGCTCACCCTGCGGCGGTTCCAGTTGGCCGGACACCGGCCGGTCGTTCTGGCGGGCGGCGCGACCGGGCTGATCGGTGACCCCCGCGAGGTGGGGGAGCGCACCATGAACACCACGGACACCGTGGCCGAGTGGACGGAACGCATCGAGGGTCAGCTCGAGTTGTTCGTGGACCTCAACGAGGGGCCGGCGGGCGCCCGCGTGGTCAACAACATGCAGTGGACCGGACATCTGACCGCCATCCAGTTCCTCCGAGACGTCGGTAAGCACTTCTCGCTCAACACGATGCTCGGGCGTGACACCGTCAAGCGCCGTCTCGACGGTGACGGGATCTCGTTCACCGAGTTCTCCTACATGCTGCTCCAGGCCAACGACTTCCTGCAGCTGCGTCGGACCATGGACTGCACTCTGCAACTGGGTGGCTCGGACCAGTGGGGCAACATCATCGGTGGTGTCGACCTGAACAGGCGCGTGGACGGCGAGTCCGTGCACGCCATGACCGTCCCACTGGTGACCTCGTCCGACGGGAAGAAGTTCGGCAAATCGACCGGTGGGGGGAGCCTCTGGCTGGACCCCGCGCTGACCAGTCCCTACACCTGGTACCAGTACTTCCTCAACACCTCGGATGATGACGTCGTGCGCTACCTGCGGTGGTTCACCTTCCTCGGACGGCAGGAGATCGACGAGCTCGACGAACTCACCCGGGAGAAGCCGCACCTGAGGGCGGCGCAGAAGCGTCTGGCCGAGGAGATGACCACCATGGTGCACGGGGTCGCGGCCACGGAATCGGTGCAGGCGGCGTCGCAGGCGTTGTTCGGTCGCGGTGAACTGACGACCCTGGACGAGCGGACCCTCGGGGCCGCGCTCGAGGACGCCGGGTCCGTCGACGTGGAATCCGACGGCCCGACGACGATCGTGGACCTGCTGGTGGCCTCCGGTCTCTGCGAGAGCAAGGGCGCTGCCCGTCGTGCCGTCGGGGAAGGTGGCGCCTACGTCAACAACGACCGCGTCGACGACCCGGAGTGGACGCCGGCGCCGGCCGATCTGTTGCACGGGTCCTGGCTGGTGCTGCGACGGGGCAAGAGGAGCTTTGCCGGGGTTCGGATCCGCTGAGTCCTCCGGGTCCATCCGCAGAAGGCGCTGGCATCCCCGGCGCCTTCTGACGTTTCACGCAGTGACCAGGCGATTTGCGTTTCAGTTCACGGCTGCGTAACTTATTGGAAGTCGCCGAGAGCGAGTTCGGACCGGGAGGTTCGAGTTGCTGGGGGTGATGTGCTCCAGGGTGTGGCAGGAACCGCCGGTTTGACCGGGACGGGGAGAGTCGCTAGGCTGGAGAAGTTGCCCCGAAAGAGGCGGCGGAGTGTGGTTGTTCCTCGAGAACCGGTGGTCAGAGACTTATCGGGGTTCGATGTGTGGGTGTTGTTTGAGAACTCAACAGTGTGTTTTGTTTGTGATAGTGCCAAATTTTTTGTTTGGTTGCGACCCTTTCACATCCCTGTCGTGGGGGTCGCGTTTTTTTGAACAGCCAGTTTGTTT
>NZ_JAMYEI010000004.1:0-399374 GCF_033790845.1 Dietzia sp. PP-33 | reverse complement strand
ATGGGGTTGGGGGCCGGGGGGGGGTATGGGGTGGGGATGGGGGGCATGGGTGCGGGTCGGGGTGTGACGGTCAGGTGTGCCGGAGCCCAGGGTCAGGCCACGATCCAGGGGCCGGACCGGAGTGAGTCGGCGGTGACCACCCCGCGCAGGGCCTCGACCGAGTCCGCGCCCGGCGGCCCCCCGAGCGACGCGACGAGCTGAGCGACGACCGACCTCGTCGTCGTCCCCTCCTTCGCCAGATCGGACAACGTCACCGCGCCGTCCCGCTTGGCCAGGCGCTCCCCGGCGGCGTTGACGGCCAGCGGTACGTGGACGTACTCCGGCCGGGGCAACCCGAGGAGTGCGGCGAGGTAGGCCTGGCGGGGGGTGGAGGGCAGGAGATCCTCGCCGCGCACGACCTGGTCGACGTCCTGGCCGGCGTCATCGACGACGACGGCGAGGTTGTACGCCCACACGCCGTCGCCGCGTCGCAGCACCACATCGTCCACAACACCTGTATAGGAGCCGTGGACGGCGTCGTGGACGGTGAGCTCCCGCACGTCGGCACGCAGACGCAGGGCCGGCACCCGACCGGGCCCGAGAGCCTCGCGGCGCAGTGCCCGCTCGGCGTCGGGGAGGTCGCGGCAGGTGCCGGGGTAGGCGCCGGGCGGGGAGTGCGGGGCGCGCGCGGCCTCGGCGATCTCGCGGCGGGAGCAGTAGCACTCGTAGACCAACCCACCGTCGGCCAGGCGATCGGCAGCCGCTGCGTAGGCGTCCGAGCGCGCGGACTCCCACATGATCTCGCCGTCCCAGTCGATCCCGATCGCGGCCAAATCGGCGAGTTGGCGATCGGCCACGCCGGGGCGGGCGCGGGCGGTGTCGAGGTCGTCGACCCGCATACGGAACGCACGGCCGGAGGCGCGGGCCAACACCCACGCCACCACCGCTGTGCGCAGGTTGCCCAGGTGCAGGTCGCCCGAGGGGCTGGGCGCGTACCGGCCGGCGCCGCGGGGTGAGGTGCTGGCGGGGGATTCCACGCCCTCAGGGTAGGCCGCGCGTGCGGGGAGACGGTCGTGGCGGGGAAGTGCCGGGCGCGGCGGGAGGTGCCAGACTGGGCGGCATGAACGCAGACGCCGACAACACCCGCCCCGACGCCGATGACAAGACCCGACTGACCGAGGACCAGATCGCCGAGGGTCTGGCCGACCTGCCCGGCTGGGCGTTCTCCGAGGGCTCGCTGACCTACACCGCGGTGTGCGAGACGCCGCAGGCCGCGATCAACCTGGTCTCGGCGATCGGCCAGGCCGCCAACTCGCAGGACCACCACCCGGACCTGCTGTGGAGCTACGACGAGGTGACCCTGGACCTGCGCAGCCACGACGTCGACGGGGTGACCAGGCGGGACCTGCGACTGGCCCGGTCGGTCTCGGCGCTGTCCGGGGAGTTCGACGCCACCCCGCTGGGCATGGACGCCGACGGCTGACCTACGGCGCAACCCGCCTCGCCGCCTCGCCGCCTCGCCTCCCCGCCGCCCTGCCGCACCTCCCGCCTCGCCGCCCCGCCGCCCTGCCGCCCCGCCGAGTGGGCGCGAATGCGGGAATCGGCGCCGGGTCTCCTGGGGAAACGTGATCGCAAGTGACCGCTCGGCGGCGCTCGGCGCTCGTTCGGCGGCGGTCGGGGGACCTCCCGACCAGCTACCGGGCGAACCCGGCGGCGGCCTCCGAGAGGTCGAGCAGCGGCTGCGGCGCGATCCCCAGCGCCAGCGTGACCACCACAGTCACCGCGACCACCGCCAGCGTGACCGGGCGGCGGGCGAACGCCACTTCGGAAGTACCGGGACCGCCGAGACCGGAGCCGTCCGCGCCAGAGACGCCGGCACCGTCGTCGCGGAAGAACATGATCACGATCACGCGCACGTAGAACGAGGCAGCGATCGCGCTGGTGAGCACACCGATCACCACCAGGGTCACCGCGCCCCCGGCCACGGCGGCGGAGAACACCGCGAACTTGGCGATGAACCCGCTGGTCAGCGGGATGCCCGCCAGCGCGAGCAACAGCAGGGCGAACGCGCCTGCCACGAGCGGCTGGCGGCGGCCGAGCCCGGCCCAGGCCTGCAGGTCGGTGATCTCGGCGCCGTCCGGGTCGCGGACCAGCCCGGCCACGGCGAACACTCCCACGGTGCTCACCGCGTACGCCGCGAGGTAGAACAACACGGCGGAGGTCCCGGCAGCCGGCGGACCGAGCACCCCGGTGAGCAGGAACCCGGCGTGTGCGACGGAGGAGTAGGCCAGTAGGCGCTTGACGTCGTTCTGGGTGACGGCGACCACCGTGCCGACGATCATCGTCAGCGCCGCGATCACCCAGAGCACGGGTGCCCAGTCGGCCTCGAGGCGGGGAACGGCGGTGTGGAAGAAGCGCAGGATCGCGCCGAACGCGGCGAGCTTGGTCCCGGCGGCCATGAACGCGGTGATCGAGGTGGGCGCGCCCTGGTACACGTCCGGGGTCCAGGTGTGGAACGGCACGGCCCCGACCTTGAACAGCAGGCCCACCGACATCATCGCCATACCGATCAGGATCAGCGAGCTGCTGCCCTCGGCCGCGACCACGGCCGCGATGCCGCCGAACTCGACGGTCCCGGCATAGCCGTAGATCAGCGCGGCGCCGTAGGCGAAGATCGCCGAGGAGAACGACCCCAGCAGGAAGTACTTGACCGCGGCCTCCTGAGAGAGCAGCCGCCGCCGACGGGCTATGCCGCACATCACGTACAGCGGCAGGGACAGCACCTCGAGCGCGATGAACAGGGTGATGAGGTCGTTCGCGGCGGGGAACAGCATGAGCCCGCCCGTGGCGAACAGTGCCAGGGGGAACACCTCGGTCTGGGACACGTCCGCGCGCTCGGCCTCGCGTTCGGCGTCGCCGCCCGGGGCAAGGGCGGCCTGGGGCGCGAAGCCCGCGAGCACCGGACGACGTGCCTGCGCCGCTGCGCCCGCCGACGCCCCGGCCACGCCTGTTGACGCCCCCACCGCGGCACCTGCGGACACGCCGGCCCGCGACCGCTCGCCGATGAGCAGACCGGCCCCGATCGCCACGATGACCGTGGCCCCCTGAAGAAACAGCGACGGCCCGTCCACGGCCACCGCGCCACCGGCCGTCACCAGCCGCGTTCCGGCGAGCATCACCACCGTCACCAGCGCCGCGACGAGCCCGCCGAGGTACAGGACCATCTGCACGGCGTAGCGGTGCCGGGCGGGGGCGAACGCCTCGACCAGTACGGACACGATCGCCGCGCCCAGCACGACGAGCAGCGGCAGGAGCGAGGAGTAGGCGATGTCCGGGGTCATCGGGTGGCACCTTCCACGTGGGCGACGGTCGTGGCGACCGCCGGATCGATCACGTCCAGCGCCGGTTGCGGGTAGAAGCCCAGCACGATCAGTGCCACGACCAGCGGCGCCAGCACCACGCGCTCGCGCGTCGACAGGTCGGGCGTGGACCGCAGCCCCGACGCGACGGGCCCGCCCATGACGCGCTGGTAGGTCCAGAGGATGTAGACGGCCGCCAGGACGAACGTGGCCGTCGCCAGCACCGCCGCCACCGGGTACACCTCGAACGTGCCGACGAACACCAGGAACTCGCTGATGAACGGGGCCAGCCCGGGTAGCGAGAGGGTTGCGAGCCCGGCGATGAGGAACACCCCGGCGAGCACGGGCGCCACCTGCTGCACGCCGCCGTAGTAGCCGATCTCGCGGATCCGGTGCCGCCGGACGAGGAACCCGGCCACGAGGAACAGCGCGGCCGTGGCGAGGCCGTGGTTGACCATGTACAGCGTCGACCCGGCCGCCGACTGCTCGGTCGCGGCGAACACGCCCAGCACGATGAACCCGAAGTGGGAGATGGAGGCGTACGCGATGAGCCGCAACAGGTCGGTCTGGGCGATGGCCATGAGTCCGCCGTAGACGATGCTGATCACCGCCAGCGTCACCATCACCGGCGTCGCGGTGGCCGCGGCCTCCGGGAACAGCGGCAGGCTGTAGCGCAACATCGCGAAGGTGCCGACCTTGTCGACCACGGCCATCATGAGCACGGCGGAGGCGGGGGTCGCGGCGACGGCGGCGCCGGGCAGCCACGTGTGGAACGGCCACAGCGGCGCCTTGATCGCGAACGCCAACGTGAACCCGGCGAACAGCAGCAGCATCGCGCCGGGTGGGATCTGCAGGCGCCCGTCGGCGACGGCGTCGGTGATGAGGCGGTAGTCGAACGTGCCGCGGCCGTCGGGCCCGATCCCGGCCCGGTCGGTGTACATGTAGAGCCCGAGGACCGCGGCGAGCATCACGAGCCCACCGAGCAGGTTGTAGATGAGGAACCGGACGGCCGCCTTCGCCCGGTCGGCTCCGTCCGGACCACTGCCGGACTCGCCGGCGCCCAATCCGCCTGTGCCGAAACCCCCTGTGCCGAAACCACCGATGAGGAAGTACAGCGGGATGAGCATCGCCTCGAACGCCACATAGAACAGCAGCACGTCCAGGCTCGTGAAGGCCACCAGCGCGAGCCCCTGCGTGGCGAGCATCAACGCGGGGTACGCCTGCGAGCGCCGACCGTTCGGAACGGGGCCGTCGGCACCGGGCGCGTCGGTGTCGTGCCACCCGGCCAACAGCAGCAACGGCATGAGCGCCGCGGTGAGCAGCACCAGCACCAGAGCGACCCCGTCGAGCCCGAGCGAGTACGTGGCACCGAACGCGGGGATCCACGGCCGCGACTCGACGAACTGGTGGGTCTCGCCCCCCGGATCGAATCCGACCGCCAGCGCGACGGCCAACACCAGGACGATCAGGGATGTGGCCAGGGCGAGGGGCCTGGCCGCGCGGCGCGCGCTCACGGGGAGGACGACGACGACGAGGGCGCCGATCAGGGGCGTGAGCCACAGCGCGGTGAGCAGTCCGGGGCCGGTCACAGCGCACCTCCGCCCAGCATCGCCGCGATCACCAGAGCCGCGCCGATCAGCATGTACAGCGCGTAGGAGCGGGTGAGTCCGGACTGCAGGAGTCTCGTCCGGGCGGACAGCTCCCCGATGGCGGTGCCGACGCCCGTCGCCGCACCGGCGACGACCCGGCGGTCGACCACCTCGGTGCCGGCGACCAACGCTCGGCCGGGCCGCATGAACACCGCCTCGTTGAGGTCGTCGGCGTACAGGTCGCGCCGCGCGGCCCGGGTGAGCGTCGAGCCGGCGGGAGCGATGGTCGGAATGGCGCTACGGGCGTAGCGGCTAACGGCGAGGGCGATCCCGGCGGCCACCACAATGAGCGAGGCGGCGGTGACCAGCCACACCGGCAGCACGTGCTCGGGATGGTGATCGCCGACGACCGGCGCCAGCCAGTCCTGCAGGCGCCCGCCGATCGCCAGCAGGGCGCCGGAGAGCACGGACCCCACCGCGATCGCGATCATCGGTGCCGTCATGGTCGCCGGCGACTCGTGGGGGTGCGCGCCGTCCGCCCAGCGCTCGGGCCCGAAGAAGGTCAGGATCATCACGCGGGTCATGTAGAAGGCGGTCAGGCCGGCGCCGAGCAGGGCCACCGCCCCCAGCAGATAGCCGATCGGCGAGCCCCCGCCCTGATCGAACGCCGCGGAGATGATGCCCTCCTTGGAGTAGAAGCCGGCGAACGGCGGGACGCCGATGATCGCGAGGTACCCGATGCCGAAGGTGAGATAGGTGATGGGCATGACCGCGCGCAGGGCACCGTAGCGCCGCATGTCGACCTCGTCGTTCATCCCGTGCATCACCGATCCCGCGCCGAGGAAGAGGCCGGCCTTGAAGAAACCGTGGGTGAGCAGGTGCATGATCGCCAGCGCGTATCCGGCGGGTCCGAAGCCGGCGGCCATGACCATGTATCCGACCTGGCTCATGGTGGAGGCGGCGAGGACCTTCTTGATGTCGTCCTTGGCGCAGCCGATCACCGCCCCGAACAGCAGCGTCACCGCGCCGACCGCGATCACGGCGGCCCGTGCCGTCGGGGTGGCGTCGAAGATCGGGTTGGAGCGGGTGATGAGGTAGACGCCCGCGGTGACCATGGTCGCGGCGTGGATGAGGGCCGACACCGGGGTGGGGCCCTCCATGGCGTCTCCGAGCCAGGACTGCAGCGGGACCTGCGCGGACTTGGCGCACGCACCCAGCAGCAACAGCAGCCCGAGCGCGGTGACCAGGCCGGAGCTCACCGCCGCGCCGCCGGCTCCTGCGCCACCGCCCCCGCCGCCGATCGCCGAGAACACACCCTCGTAGGACAGCGTGCCCAGCTGGGTGGCCATGACCATCAACGCCACGCCCAGGCCGATGTCACCCACCCGGTTGACGAGGAACGCCTTCTTGGCCGCGGTCGCGGCGGACGGCTTGTGCTGCCAGAACCCGATGAGCAGGTACGAGACCAGGCCGACGCCCTCCCATCCCAGGTAGAGGCCGAGGAAGTTGTCGGCCAGTACCAACAGCAGCATCGCGGCGAGGAACAGGTTGAGGTACGCGAAGAACTTCCGCCGTGCCGGGTCGGCGGCCATGTACCCGATCGAATAGACGTGGATGAGCAGGCCGACGCCCGTGACGAGGAGGACGAACACCATGGACAGCTCGTCCAGGCGTAGGCCGAAGTCCACGGTGAGGTCGCCGACCGAGACCCAGGTGAACAGGGTCTGCCCCGCGGCGCGGTCACCCGCCTCACGGCCGGCCATGGCGACGAACTGCCACGCCGCCACGGCGAACGCGGCCAGGGCCGTGCCGCAGCCCAGCAGGTGGCCCCACGCGTTCGCGCGGCGACCGAGTAGCAGCAGGATCGCCGCGCCGAGCAGCGGTAGTGCGGGGATCAGCCAGAGCGCGGGCGCGGTGACGGCCGGGGCGAGGGCGGCTGCGGTCGTCGTCGTCATCGTCGTCGTCCCCCTAGTACCTGAGCAGGCTGGCGTCGTCGACGGACGCCGATCGGCGGGAGCGGTAGATGGCCATGATGATCGCGAGGCCGATCACGACCTCGGCGGCGGCCACGACCATGATGAAGAACGCGAACAGCTGGCCGGTGACGTCACCGTGCATCCGCGCGAACGCCACCAGCGCGAGGTTGGTGGCGTTGAGCATGAGCTCGATGCACATGAACAGCACGATCGCGTTGCGCCGCAGCAGGAACCCGGCCGCGCCGATGGTGAACAGTACGGCCGAGAGGTACAGGTAGTACTCGGGGTTCACGGCCGCGCACCTCCGTCCGGTCGGCGGGTGTCGCCGGCCCCGAGCTCGTCCCGGGCCGCGGAGTCACGGGCTGCGGTGTCGCGGGCATGGCGCCGCAGCACCTCGCTCACCGAGTCGGGGGCGTCGGAGCCGTCGGGCAGCCGGGCGGGCATGTCGGCGGAGTTGCGGCGCGCGTACACGCCGGAGCTGGGCAGCGGGGTCACGCGGGCGGTGTCGTCGGCCTGCCAGTCGAGGAAGCGCTGCTCGGACATCTCCCGCTGGGTCAGGCGTCCGGTGAAGCGCTCGCGGTGCGCCAGGACCATCGCGCCGAGGGTGGCGATGATGAGCAACACCCCGGTGAGTTCGAACGCCCACACGTGCCGGGAGAACAGCAGCTCGGCCAGCGCGGGGACGTCGGAGTAACCGGGGGCGAAGCCGGCGAACGGTGGCAGCTGCGCCCGCGCCAGGCCGGTGGCCAGGAGGATGCCGAAGCCAAGGCCCGCGACGATCGCCGCCACCCGGTGCCCGCGGATGCGCTCGACCAGCGAGTCCGAGGACTCGACCCCGATGAGCATCACCACGAACAGGAACAGCATCATCACGGCGCCGGTGTAGACCACGATCTGGCCCACGCCCAGGAACACCGCGCCCTGTGCGATGTACAGCACGGCGAGCGAGATCATCGTCGCGGCCAGGCACAGTGCCGAATAGACGGCCTTGGTCGCCGAGACCACGCCGAGTGCCCCGACCACGGCGACGGTGGCCAGCACCCAGAACAGGACGGACTCCCCGGTGGTCACGAGGACCCCTCGTACGGCTGGCCCTGCTCGGGCGCGGATCCGGTGATCTCCCCGCGGTAGTAGTCGAAGTGGTCGGCGCCCGGGTACATCTCGTGCGGTGCGGGGACCATCCCGGCGAGCATCGGCCCGAGCAGGTCGTGCTTCTCGTAGATGAGGTCGGCGCGGTTGTCGTCGACCATCTCGTAGTCGTTGGTCATGGTCAGCGCGCGGGTGGGGCAGGCCTCGATACACAGGCCGCAGCCGATGCAGCGCAGGTAGTTGATCTGGTAGATCCGCCCGTAGCGTTCGCCGGGCGAGAACCGCTCCTCGTCGGTGTTGTCGGCGCCCTCGACGTAGATCGCGTCCGCGGGGCACGCCCACGCGCACAACTCGCAGCCGATGCACTTCTCCAGCCCGTCGGCGTAGCGGTTGAGCTGGTGCTTCCCGTGGTAGCGGGGCGCGGTGGGCACCTTCTCCTCCGGGTACTGCTCGGTGTGGGCCTTGCGGAACATGGTTCCGAACGTCACGCCGAACCCGGCGAGTGGTTCGAGGAACCTGGGCACCCTAGACATGGCGGGCCTCCTGACTCTGGGCGGTGTCGGCAGGCGGGGAGGAGTCGAGCGCCGCGCGCTGGTGGGGGAGGGGTGGGACGGGGAACCCGCCGGCCGTGGGATCGAAGGACGAGGGGTCGACGTGCGTGCCGTGGGTGGGGGACGCAGGCGGGGAGTCGCCGCGGACGGGCGTGGCGCGGGCGCTGTGTGAGCGGGCGCTGTGGGAACGGGATCTGTGGGATCGGGCGCTGTGTGAGCGGGAGCTGTGGGAACGGGATCTGTGGACGACGACGATGAGAGCCACCGCGACCAGGCCCGCGATCACCATGGCGGGCGTGAGCAGCGCGGACTCGGCACCCACGACCACCCGGATGGTGGCCACCGCCATGACCCAGGCCAGCGAGACGGGGATGAGTACCTTCCAGCCGAAGGCCATGAACTGGTCGTAGCGCAGTCGCGGGAGAGTGGCCCGCAGCCACATGAACAGGAACATGAAGGCCCACACCTTGACGACGAACCACAGCAGCGCCCACCAGCCGGAGTCGGCACCGTCGATCAGCGAGAACGGCAGGGGCGCCTGCCAGCCACCGAGGAACAGTGTGGCCGCCAGGGCCGAGACGGTGGTCATGTTGACGTACTCGGCGAGCATGAACATCGCGAACCGCAGCGAGGAGTACTCGGTGTGGAACCCGCCCACGAGCTCGCCCTCGGCCTCGGGCAGGTCGAAGGGGGCGCGGTTGGTCTCGCCCACCATGGAGATCACGTAGATGACGAACGACGGTGCCAGCAGGAAGACGAACCACACCTGGGACTGGGCCGCGACGATCCCCGAGGTCGACATGGTGCCGGCGAAGAGGAACACGCCCACGAAGGACAGCGCCATCGCGATCTCGTAGCTGATCACCTGCGCCGTCGAGCGCAGTCCGCCCAGCAGCGGGTACGTCGACCCGGAGGACCAACCGGCCAGCACGATCCCGTACACGCCGACGGAGGTGACGGCGAGGATGTAGAGCACGCCCACGTGAAGGTCGGTGAGCTGCAGCGGTGTGGAGTGCCCGAAGACCGAGACCACGGGACCGAACGGGATCACCGCGAACGCCATGAACGCCGGGATCACCGCGATGACCGGGGCCAGCAGGAACACGGGCTTGTCGACCCCCGCCGGCATCAGTCCCTCCTTGAGCGCGATCTTGACGCCGTCCGCGAGGCTCTGCAGGATGCCGGCGGGACCGACCCGGTTGGGTCCGATGCGCATCTGCATCCACGCCAGGATCTTGCGCTCCAGGTAGATGGCGGCGAGCACCGTCACCACGAGGAACACGAAGACCGCGAGCACCTTGGCCAGCATCAGCCACCACGGGTCGACGCCGAAGGCGGACAGGTCGGCGTGGGTGCCGGACGGGGTGGTCATGACGCCACCTCCCCGGCGCCGATCCGGACGACATCCCCCGCCGCGGCTGCGAGCGTGGCGTTGACGGTCGTCCCGGGCGAGTTCTGCGGCAGCCACACCACGCGGTCGGGCATCTCGGTGACGGCGCAGGGCAGGGTGATGGCGCCGCGCTCGGTGGAGACGGTCACCGGGTCGCCAGCGGCCACCCCGATCTCGCGGGCGGTGGTCGGTGACAGGCGGACCACGGGGGAGCGGGCCGTCCCGGCCAGGTGCGGCTCCCCGTCCTGCATCCGCCCCGAATCCAGCAACATCCGCCAGGTGGCCAGGATCGCCCGCCCATCCGCTCCCGTCGATGGACGCGCGCCTGCGCTTCGGCGGGGGCGGGAGTGCATCTGCGGGAGCGGATGCGTGCCGGCGGGTGGGCGCAACCCGAGGGCCTCGTCCACGGCCGACATCTCGCGGCGCACGGACTCCACGTCGTTCAGTCCGAACCAGGCGCCGGTCTCCTCGGCGACCGCGTTCAGGACGCGGT
The DNA here is from genome assembly GCF_033790845.1 of Dietzia sp. PP-33. Taxonomy (NCBI): domain Bacteria; kingdom Bacillati; phylum Actinomycetota; class Actinomycetes; order Mycobacteriales; family Dietziaceae; genus Dietzia; species Dietzia sp. PP-33. The sequence goes on along the minus strand of NZ_JAMYEI010000004.1, from coordinate 388,948 downwards.
GATCAGGCATCGCATCGGTGCCGGTCAGCGCGGCGGCGAAGGGGCGCTCGCGGCCCTCCCAGGTGAGGAAGGTGCCGGCCTTCTCGGCCACGGGGGCGATCGGCAGGACCACATCGGCGCGGTCGGTGATCTCGCTGCGGCGCAGTTCGATGCTCACCACGAACCCGGCGGCCTCGATCGCATCCAGGGCGGCCCGGGGGTCGGGGAGGTCGGCGGCCTCGACCCCGCCCACCAGCAGCGCGGTCAGCTCCCCGGACGCGGCGGCCCGGAGTTGCTCGTCGGTGGAGCGGCCCGGCGCGGTGGGCAGGTCCTCGCACCGCCAGAGTTCAGCGAGCGCGCTGCGGGCGGCGTCGTCGGTGACGGGCGCGCCCCCGGGCAGTAGGCCGGGCAGGCAGCCCGCCTCGAGGGACCCGCGTTCACCCGCGCGGCGCGGGATCCACGCCAGGCGCGCGCCGGTGGCGTCGGCGAGGGCGGCCGCGGCGGTGAGCCCGCCCGGGACCGCGCCGAGTCGCTCGCCGACAAGGATCACCGCCCCGGGCTCGCGGAGCAGCGTGGGCAGGGCGCCGTGGGTGGGGTCGGCGTCGCCCCGGTCCGAGAGGGCGCGGTCTGAGGGGTCACGATCTGAGGGGGCACGGTCTGAGGAGTCTGGGTCGGAGGGGGCGGGGTCGGCAGGGTCGACGGCGAGGGCGTTCAGCACCTCGGGTTCCGCCCCGGGGACGGTGGGCAGCAGGGCGGCGCGCGTCTTGCGGACCGCCGGTGTGGCGAAGGGGGCGATCGAGAAGACCCTCAGCCCGTGGTCGCGCGCGGCCCGGCGCAGACGGAGGAAGACGATGGGCGACTCCTCCTCGGGATCGACACCCACGATTAGCACCGTCGGGGCGGTCTCGAGGTCGGCGTAGGTGACGTCCCGCCGGCCGACGACCCGCTCGGCGAGGAACTCAGCCTCCTCCGACGAGTGGTGGCGGGCCCGGAAGTCGACGTCGTTCGTGCCGAGTACCGCGCGGGCGAACTTGGCGTAGGCGTAGGCGTCCTCGGAGGTGAGGCGGCCTCCGGCCAGGACACCGGCGCGACCGCGTGCGGCGGACAACCCTCGCGCGGCGGTGGCGAGCGCAGTGCTCCACGGGACCGGTACCAGGCCGCCGTCCAGGCCGCGGACCATCGGGGTGGTGATGCGGTCGCGTTGCGTGGCGTAGGTGAACGCCCAGCGGCCCTTGTCGCAGTTCCACTCCTCGTTGACCTGCGGATCGTTCCCGGCCAACCGGCGCAGGACCTTCCCGCGCCGGTGGTCCGTGCGCTGCCCGCAGCCGCTGGCGCAGTGTTCGCAGACCGCGGGACTGGAGACCAGGTCGAACGGGCGCGCGCGGAAGCGGTACGCCGCCCCGGTGAGCGCGCCGACCGGGCAGATCTGCACGGTGTTGCCGGAGAAGTACGACTCGAACGGCTCGCCGCCGTAGACGCCCACCTGTTGCTGGGAACCGCGCTCCATCAGGTCGAGGAACGGGTCGCCCGCGATCTGGTCCGAGAAGCGGGTGCACCGCGCGCACATCACGCAGCGTTCGCGATCGAGCAGGACCTGCGACGAGATCGCGATGGGCTTGGGGAACGTCCGCTTGACCTCGGTGAACCGGGAGTGGCCGTGGCTGCTGGAGAGCGCCTGGTTCTGTAGCGGGCACTCGCCGCCCTTGTCGCAGACCGGGCAGTCCAGCGGGTGGTTGATGAGCAGCAGCTCCATCACCCCGCGCTGGGCCTTGTCCGCGATCTCGGAGGTGAACTGGGTGCGCACCACCATGTCCTCGGTGACCGGGGTGGTGCAGGAGGTCACGGGTTTGGGCGCGCCCTCGACCTCGACGATGCACTGGCGGCAGGCGCCGGCCGGTTCGAGCAGCGGATGGTCGCAGAAGCGCGGGATCTGGACCCCGATGCGCTCGGCGGCACGGATCACCAGGGTCCCCGGGGGCACGGAGATCCGGTGACCGTCGACGGTGAGGGTGACCAGGTCGTCTCTATCGGTCATCGGGCCACCTCCTCGGTCCGGGCGAAGACGGTGGATCTGCCGTGGTCGAAGGGGCAGCCGTCCGGGACGTGGGCCAGGTACTCGTCGCGGAACAGCGCGATGGAGGAGATGATCGGGGCGCCCGCCGCGTCCCCGAGCGCGCAGAACGACTTCCCGACGATGTTGTCCGAGATGTCGAGCAAGCGGTCCAGGTCGTCAGCCGTGGCGCTGCCGTCCTCGAGCCGCCGCATGATCTGCACCAACCAGAAGGTGCCCTCCCGGCACGGGGTGCACTTGCCGCACGACTCGTGGGCGTAGAACTCCGACCAGCGCAGCACGGCCCGCACCACGCAGGTGGTGTCGTCGAAGATCTGCAGCGCCTTGGTGCCGAGCATGCTGCCCTCGGCCGCGCAGCCCTCGTAGTCCAGCGGCATGTCCAGCTGGGCGTCGGTGAGGATCGGGGTGGAGGAGCCGCCGGGGGTCCAGAACTTGAGGGTGTGGCCCGCACGGACGCCGCCCGCGAGGTCCAGGAGCTCGCGCAGCGTGATCCCGAGCGGCGCCTCGTACTGGCCGGGGCGGGCCACGTGGCCGGACAGCGAGTACAGCGTGAACCCGGGGGACTTCTCCGACCCCATCGACCGGAACCACTCGGGGCCGTGCTGCAGGATCGCCGGGACGCTGGCGATGGACTCGACGTTGTTGACCACCGTTGGACAGGCGTAGAGGCCGGCGACCGCCGGGAACGGCGGACGGAGGCGGGGCTGTCCGCGCCGCCCCTCCAGGGAGTCCAGGAGAGCGGTCTCCTCGCCGCAGATGTACGCGCCCGCACCGGCGTGGACGACGAGCTCGAGGTCGACTCCGCTCCCGAGGATGTCGCGGCCGAGGTAGCCGGCCTCGTAGGCCTCGGCGACCGCCACCTGCAGGCGGCGCAGGACAGGCACCACCTCGCCGCGGAGGTAGATGAACGCATGGGAGGCGCGGATGGCGTACGCGGCGATGATGATGCCCTCGATGAGCACGTGCGGCGTGGCGAGCATGAGCGGCATGTCCTTGCAGGTGCCGGGTTCGGACTCGTCGGCGTTGACCACCAGGTAGTGCGGCTTGGCGGCGGGGCCGGATCCGGCCCCGCCCTCCTCGCCGGTCTCCTGCGGGATGAAACCCCACTTGCGGCCGGTGGGAAAACCCGCGCCGCCGCGGCCGCGCAGTCCCGCGTCGAGCACGGTGGAGATGACCTCGTCCGGCCCGGTGGCCAGGGCTTTGCGCAGGCCCACGTACCCGTCGTTCGCCAGGTAGGTCTCGAGGGTCCAGCTCCGCGGGGCGTCCCAGTAGCGGCTGAGGTAGGGGCTGAGAGGCATGTCAGGCCTCCTCGGAGGGGCGTGCGGGGATCGGGGTGTCGTGAGAGTCGGTCTGCGGTCCAGCGGGCGCCCGCATCCCGCGGTCGCGGGCGGTGCGTAGACCGGCCAGCGTGGGCCCTCCCGGCGCGCCGTCGTTCGCGCCGGGACGGGTGTCGGGGAAGCCGGCGAGGATCCGCGCGGTCTCGCGGAAGGTACACATCGGGGCGCCACGGGTGGGGGTCACCGGTCGCCCGGCGCGCAGGTCGTCCACCACCTGCCGGGCCGAGGACGGGGTCTGGTCGTCGAAGAACTCCCAGTTGACCATCACCACCGGGGCGTAGTCACAGGCCGCGTTGCATTCGATGTGCTCCAGGGTCACCCGGCCGTCATCGGTGGTGCCGGTGCCGTCCAGGCCCAGGTGCTCGGCGAGGGATGCCAGGATCTCGTCGCCGCCCATCACCGCGCACAGGGTGTTGGTGCACACCCCCACCAGGTAGTCGCCGGTCGGCGTGCGGCGGTACATCGAGTAGAACGTGGCGACCGCCATCACCTCCGCCCCGGACAGGCCGAGCACCCGGGCGCAGAACTCGATCCCGGCAGGGGTGATGCAGCCGTCCTCGGCCTGGACCAGGTGCAGCAGCGGCAGTAGCGCCGACCGGGCCTGCGGGTAGCGGGCGACGATCTCCCGGGCGTCGTCGGACAGGCGCTGCGCGGTGTCGTCCGGGTACCGCTGCCGGGCGCCGGGGCGGAGGATCGCGCCCGGCTCGTCGGGCTTCTGACCGAATTCCAGGAAGACCGGTTCGCCGCTCATCGGTCCACACCCCCCATCACGGGATCGATACTGGCGACCGAGGCGATGACGTCCGCGAGCATCCCGCCCTCGCACATCGCCGCCACTGCCTGCAGATTGGTGAACGACGGGTCGCGGTAGTGGACCCGGTACGGGCGCGTGCCGCCGTCCGAGACCATGTGCACCCCCAGCTCGCCGCGGGGCGACTCGACCGGCACGTACACCTGTCCCGGGGGCACTCCGAACCCCTCGGTGACCAGCTTGAAGTGATGGATGAGGGCCTCCATGGAGCCGTCCATGATGTGCCGGACGTGCTCGGCGGAGTTGCCCAGTCCGTCGGGTCCCACCTTGAGCTGGGCGGGCCACGCGATCTTGGGATCGTCCACCATGACGGGCCCGGGTTCGAGCCGGTCCAGACACTGCTCGACGATCTTCAGCGACTCCTTCATCTCGTCCACGCGGACGGCGAACCGGTCGTAGCAGTCGCTGCCCGTCCCGGTCACCACGTCGAACTCGTAGGTCTCGTAGCCGCAGTAGGGGTCGGTCCGGCGCACGTCGTGGGGCAGGCCGGTGGCGCGCAGCACCGGGCCGGTCACCCCGAGGGCCATGCACCCGGTCAGGTCGAGGTAGCCCACGTTCTCGAGCCGCATCTTCCAGATCGGGTTCTGTCGCAGCAGCAGTTCCATCTCGCGGATGCGCCCTGGCATCACCTCGAGCAACTCGCGGACCTTGGGCACCGCCTCGTCCGGCAAGTCCTGGACCACCCCGCCGGGCCGGACGTAGGCGTGGTTCATCCGCAGACCGGTGATGACCTCGAAGACGTCCAGGACCAGCTCCCGCTCGCGGAACCCGAACAACATCGGGGTACTGGCGCCGAGCTCCAGGGCGCCGGTAGCCAGGGCGACCATGTGCGAGGAGATCCGGTTGAGCTCCATTAGCATCACCCGGATGACCGACGCCCGCTCCGGTATCCGGTCGGTGATCCCGAGCAGCTTCTCCACCCCGAGGCAGAAGGCGACCTCGTTGAACATCGGCGCGAGGTAGTCCATCCGCGTGACGAACGTGACGCCCTGGGTCCAGTAGCGGTACTCGAGGTTCTTCTCGATGCCGGTGTGCAGGTAACCGATGCCGCAGCTCGCCCGGGTGACGGTCTCCCCCTCGATCTCCAGGATCAGCCGCAGCACCCCGTGGGTGGACGGGTGCTGGGGGCCCATGTTGACCACGATGCGGTCGTCGTCGGCCCTGCGCGCGGCGTCGCTGATGGCATCCCAGTCCTGTCCGGACGCGGTGAGGACGGTGTCGGAGTCTGCGGCGCGGCGGGCGCGGGCGTGATCGGCCATCAGCTGTAGGCCCTCCGCTGGTCCGGGGGCGCGATGGTGGCGCCCTTATACTGCACCGGGATGCCGCCGAGCGGGTAGTCCTTGCGCTGCGGGTGACCCTCCCAGTCGTCCGGCATCTGGATCCGGGTGAGCGAGGGGTGGCCGTCGAAGAGGACGCCGAAGAAGTCGTACGTCTCGCGCTCGTGCCAGTCGGTCGTCGGGTACACCCTGGTCAGGGACGGGATATGCGGGTCGGCGTCCGGGGCGGACGTCTCCAGCAACACCCGGCGGTTGTGGGTGATCGACTGGAGTGGATAGACCACGTGCAGTTCGTGGCCGGTGGAGTCGGGGTAGTGGACCCCGCTCGCGCCCAGCGACATCTCGAAGCGCAACGCGGGGTCGTCCCGCAACGTCAGCGCGACCGTCGGCAGGTGCTCACGCCTGATGTGCAGGATCAGCTGGCCGAGGTGGTGCACGATCGACTCGACCGCGTCGTCGAAGCCCGGCCCGTCCTGCGAGTCCAGTGCGGACCGGAGCGCGGCGACCACCTCGTCGTCGTCCTCCTCTCCCTGGGGTGACCGGGCGTCGCCCGGCATCTCGACGGGGCGCACGAGCCCGCCGAAGCCGGAGGTGTCACCGGAGCCGCGCACCCCGAACATGCCGTGGCGCACGCCGACGGTGGTCGTATCTGTACCGTCCGGGCCCGCGGCGTCGTGGGCATCGGTTGCGGCCGGCCGTCCGGCGTCCGAGCGGTCGGGAGCAGCAGGGGCCCCGTCGCGGTCGGAGGAGGGACCGTCGGAGGACGAGGAGCGGCCGGTCACCGGAACATCCCCTCGACCGGGATGAGCGGGCGTTGGTCCAGGGCCGCCTGCTCCGCGGCGCGGATGGCCTCGGCGCGGTTGGCGCCGAGCGGCATGTGCTGGATCTTGTCGTGCAGGGTGATGATCGCGTGCATGAGCATCTCCGGCCGGGGAGGGCACCCGGGCAGATAGATGTCCACGGGCACCACGTGGTCCACGCCCTGGACCACCGCGTAGTTGTTGAACATCCCGCCCGAGGAGGCGCACACGCCCATCGCCAGCACCCACTTGGGCTCGGCCATCTGGTCGTACACCTGGCGCAGGACCGGGGCCATCTTCTGGCTGACCCGGCCGGCGACGATCATCAGGTCGGCCTGGCGCGGGGAGGCCCGGAAGACCTCGGTGCCGAACCGGGCCAGGTCGTAGCGGCCGCCGCTGGTGGCCATCATCTCGATGGCGCAGCACGCCAGCCCGAAGGTGGCGGGCCAGAGCGAGCCCTTGCGCATGTACCCCGCGAGTTGCTCGACCGTGGTCAGCAGGAACCCGCTCGGTACCTTCTCTTCCAGTCCCATGGCGTGTGCTCCGTCCTGTCCCGGGTCAGTCCCAGCTCAGTCCGCCCCGACGCCACTCGTAGGCGTAGGCGACGGAGACGTTGAATACGAACAGGGCCATCGCGGCGAGCCCGAACAGGCCGAGGTTGTCGAAGTGGACGGCCCACGGGTAGAGGAAGAGGATCTCGATGCCGAAGATGATGAACAGCATCGCGGTGAGGTAGTACTTCACCGGGAACCGTCCGCCCCCGACCGGCTGCGGGGTGGGCTGGATGCCGCACTCGTAGGCCTCGAGCTTGGCCCTGTTGAACCGGCTCGGGCCGGCCAGCGAGGAGACGAAGGAGGAGAAGACGGCAAAGGCGACGGCGACGGCCCCGAGGGCCAGGATCGGCACGTACTCGTTCATCACGTCACTCCTCGCGCGTTCCTCGAGAAGGCACCTGTGGGCGCACCTCTCCTGCAACCGCACGGGAACCGGACGACCGGGTGTGGTGGGTTCTCAGCCGGCCCGGATCCCAGGCGGGCCGGACGGTGTCCGTCCCGCGACTGTGACTTTACTCACAACTCTTTGACGGATGTCTGGAGTTTCGCAGAGTCGGCTTTCCGGCCCGTCAGCCCGCTCCGAGGAGTACGGTCACGGCCTCGCGGAGCCGCAGAGGGTCGATCGGGTGGGGGACCGCCGCGTCCGCGCGGGACCAGTCGGCCAGCCATCTGTCGTCGGGCCGGCCGGTGAGCACGAGGATCGGCGGGCAGGTGTCCAACTCGTCCCGGAGTTGCTTGGCCAGTCCGAGCCCGCCGGTGGGGGCGGCCTCGCCGTCGAGGATCGCCAGACCGACGCTCCCGGCGTCCATGTGTTCGATCACCACCGGGGCCGTGGCGACCTCGGTGAAGTGCAGGCGGGGCAGGTCGGGGTGCGGGCGCGTACCCAGTGCGGACATGACGCGGCTGCGGGTCCCGGCATCGTGGCTGTAGACGAGCACGCGCAGCTCCACGGCCGGACTGGTGATCTCGGTCACCTGCGCGATGCTACCGAGCGGGACGGGGTGCCCGTGGCGTGTGCGGTGGATGGAAGCACTGTTGCCCGATCGAGGGTGCGCAGTGTGGGACGCGGAGCGTGGTCCGGCAGACACGTACGTGTCGGCATGAACCGCACCGGGCGACCCCGCTGGTTGCTGGACGAGGTCGGCAGCGCCGGCCGGGAGGATCTCCCGCTGACGCCGAGGAGCGGTTGGACGCGTGGTGCTCCTCCGCGCCGGAGGTGATCTTCGCGCAGTATGTGCTGCGTCGACCCACCGGCTGACGGCCCGCCCCGAAATGACGAATCCCGCCCGGGGAAGAGTCTGCACTCCCACGGACGGGATCGTCGCGGCGGAGGATAGGGGATTTGAACCCCTGAGGGGCTATAAACCCCAACCCGCGTTCCAGGCGAGCGCCATAGGCCACTAGGCGAATCCTCCGTGGACGACAGTACCCAGCGCGGGCAACCACTGGCAAACCGACCACGGATCTCCGGCCGCATCGCGGGCGGGCGTGCGGCTGCGGACACTGCACGGTTAGACTCGTACCCGGACCCCGCGCGGCGTCCATCCTGTGAACTCCCCCAGGGCCGGAAGGCAGCAAGGGTCAGCGGGCTCTGGCGGGTGCGCGGGGTCCCTTTACGTCTGGGCACCAATGCCACCCACGTTGTCGATCCCCCGGAGGCCATGATGGCGCTGTCCGATCTCTCCGCCGACGAACTCGCCCGACTCGAGTCGGAGCTCGGCTCCGAGTACGACTCCCTCGCCGATCGCGGCCTGTCCCTGGATCTGACCCGTGGAAAGCCCTCGCCCGAGCAGCTGGACCTCTCCGAGCGGCTCCTGTCGTTGCCGGGGGAGGGCGATCACCTGGCCGGCGGGACGGATGTCCGCAACTACGGCGGCGGGGCGGGTCTGCCCGAATTGCGGTCGATCATGGCGGACCTGCTCGGCGTGGACGCCGGCCGGGTGATCGCACAGGACAACGCGAGCCTGTCGATCATGTACGACCTGGTGACGTTCTCCATGATGTTCGGCACCCCCGACTCGGAACGAGCGTGGAAGGACGAGCCGAAATTGCGGTGGCTGTGCCCGGTCCCCGGATACGACAGGCACTTCAACATCACCGAGGCCCTCGGGATCGAGATGATCCCGGTCGCCCTGGACGAGGGCGGACCGGACATGGACCAGGTGGAGTATCTCGTCTCCACCGACCCGTCGATCAAGGGCATGTGGTGCGTGCCGATCTACTCCAACCCGACCGGCACCGTCTACAGCGATCACACGGTGTCCCGGCTGGCGCGGATGGCCACCGCCGCCCCGGATTTCCGGGTGGTCTGGGACAACGCCTACGTGGTGCACACGTTGACCGAGGACTTCCCCAAGGTCCCCGACGTGGACTCGCTCGCCGCCGAGGCCGGACACCCGAACCGCTTCCTGCAGGTGTGCTCGACCTCCAAGATCACCTTCGCCGGGGCGGGCGTGTCGTTCCTGTCCTCCTCGAGGGAGAACCTCGACTGGTACCTGGGGCACACCGGAAACCGGTCGATCGGGCCCAACAAGGTCAACCAGTTGGCCCACGCGCGCTTCTTCGGCGACGCCGACGGGGTGCTCGGCCACATGCAGAAGCACCGCGAGATCGTGGCACCCAAGTTCGAGGCGGCCGCCGCCGCGTTGGAGCGGCGGCTCGACCGGTACGACGTGGCCCACTGGACGCGCCCCGAGGGCGGGTACTTCATCGATCTCGAGGTGCCGGACGGCACCGCCACGGAGACCGTCCGGCTGGCCAAGGAGGTCGGGGTCTCGCTGACGCCGGCGGGGTCGGCCTATCCGTACGGTCAGGATCCCGACGACCGGCACATCCGTCTGGCGCCCACCCTCCCGCCGCTGCGGGAGGTCGAGACGGCCATGGACGTGGTGGGGCTGTGCGCGCTGCTGGCCGCGTGCCGTGCAGCCCTGCTCACGGTGTAACACCCTCGCCCCGGTCGTTATAGCGGCTAACCATCCGGATTCCCCTCGGCGGACCGTCGTGGTGGCACCCGGAACGCCGTGCTCACCTGCGGGGGTGTCCGAAACGTGATCTGTACCACGTTCCCAAATCGTGGACGTGGCGGTCCGCGGTGTGACGAGGCCCCTGACGTGCACGAATGTGGACACGTGTTCTGTTGAGCAATAGTCAACAAATGGTGGACCTTGATAGCCGCAGGTCAGTCTGGTTGTATCTGAGCCGTCCGGGCTGCGAAAGCGTCGGGCGCCGGAGGCAGCTGAGGGGCTGCGAGGGGTCGGTGCCCGGTGTCGGCCCGGAACCGCGCCGCGAGGGTCTGAGGGGGCCCGCACCGCCGCGCGAGGGACGTCAGGAGGGGCTGCGCCAGGCGCGGCCCCTCCGGTCATTTCGGGACGGGACCGCTCGCCTCGTCGTCGTCGTACCCCCTGGGTACCCTCTTGCATGTGGCCCTCTATCGGAAGTACCGCCCCGCCTCCTTCGCCGAGGTCGTGGGCCAGGAGCACGTCACCGACCCGCTCTCGGTGGCGCTGTCCTCCGGTCGTATCAACCACGCCTATCTGTTCTCCGGTCCGCGCGGCTGCGGCAAGACCTCGTCCGCCCGCATCCTCGCCCGGTCCCTCAACTGCGTGCAGGGGCCCACCGCCACACCGTGCGGCGAGTGCGACTCCTGCGTGGCGTTGGCGCCCGGCGGGACGGGGACGCTGGACGTCACCGAACTCGACGCCGCCAGCCACGGCGGTGTGGACGACACCCGCGACCTGCGGGAGCGGGCGTTCTTCGCGCCGGCGTCGTCGCGTTACCGGGTGCTCATCATCGACGAGGCCCACATGGTCACCAACGCGGGTTTCAACGCGTTGCTCAAGATCGTGGAGGAGCCGCCGGAGCACCTGATCTTCATCTTCGCCACCACCGAGCCCGAGAAGGTGCTGCCGACCATCCGGTCGCGCACGCACCACTACCCGTTCCGTCTGCTCACTCCGTCCTCGATGCGAGGGCTGCTCGAGCGGGTCTGCGAACAGGAGGGCGTGAAGGTCGAGCCCACGGTGTTCCCGCTGGTCATCCGTGCCGGTGGGGGATCGCCGCGCGACACGCTCAGCGTGCTGGACCAGCTCATGGCCGGCGCCGGCGAGGAGGGGATCACCTACCCGCGCTCGGTGAGTCTGCTCGGGGCCACCGAGGCCGCGTTGCTCGACGACACGGTGGACGCGCTCGCGGCCTCTGACGGCGCCACGCTCTTCAGGACCGTCGACAAGGTGATCGAGGCCGGTCTCGACCCCCGCCGGTTCGCCGCTGACCTGCTGCAGCGGCTGCGTGATCTGATCATGGTGCAGTCGGTGCCCCAGGCGATCGAGCGCGGCCTGGTCGACGCCCCGGTCGAGCAGGCCGACACCATGCGTCGGCAGGCCGGCTACATCGGGCCCGCCACCCTCGCCCGCTGCGCGGACATGGTGCACGAGGGCATGGGGTCGATGCGCGGGGCCACCTCGCCGCGTCTGCTGCTGGAGATCCTGTGCGCCAAGCTGCTGCTTCCCTCGGCCGACGATTCGATGGTGGCCCTGTTGCAACGTGTCGAATCCCTCGAGTCGGGGACCGCACGGCCGTCCGTCGCTCCGCAGGACGGTGCCGGAACCGCGCCCGCCCAGGGTGTGAGTCCGGGTGGTGTGAGTCCGGCCGGTGTGGGTGCGGCGGGCGCGGCTGCACCGGGTGGCGACGACGACGAGGTGCGCCCGGGCCCGGGCGGCGCCCCCACCACGCAGCCGCCGGCCCAGCAGGAGGGGCGGCCGAAGTTCGTGCGCCGCTCCCAGGTGCCCCCCTCGGAGGCGGTTGACCGACAGGGGCAGCAGAGCGGGCAACCACAGGCGCAGGGGCCCGGGCCGGCACAGGACCCGGCGGCATCCACCCGGCCGCCGGCGCCCAGCGCTCCCACCGCGCAGCCGCAACCTCCCGCGCAGCAACCACAGCCTCCCGCCCCTGAGCCTCCCGCCCCTGAGCCTCCCGCTACAGAACCTCCCACCCCTGAGCCTGCTGCCCCCGAGCCCGAGGCGCCTGCCGCCGCATCCGCTCCGGAACCGGTCGCGCCTCCGGCGCCCGAGCCCGAGGTCCCCGCCGCCACATCCGCTCCGGAATCGGTCGCGCCTCCGGCGCCCGAGCCACAGGCGCCGCCCGCCGGGCCCGCCCCGGAACCGGTCACGCCTCCGGCTCCCTCCTCCGCACCTCCGCCGGCTCCTGCCCCGGACGAGGACCCGTGGCGCGAGGCGGCCACCGCGCCGCCCGCCGCCGAGGCCGTGCCGGAGCCCGAGCCCGAGTCCGCGGCGGCCCCCGGTATGGAGGCCGAGGACATCCGCCGCGCGTGGCCCGCCATCCGTGATGCCGTCCGAAAGCGCACCCGCACCGTCGAGGTCATGCTCGCCGGCGCGACCGTCGCCGGGGTGGACGGCCGGGTCATCCATCTGGTGCACGATTACGCCCCACTGGCCAAACGTCTGTCCCAGCCGCACAACGCCACCGCGATCACCGACTCGGTCACCGAGGTCGTGGGCGGGGACTGGACGATCCGCTGCACCTCGGGCGGTGCGCCGACCGGCACCCCGGCCCCGGCTCCCGCCCGAGGCGCCGGCCCGGGATCGACGGAGGGCACCGCGAACGCCCAGCAGACCGAACCGCAGGGGTGGCAGCGCCGGCTCCGCGGCGGGGACTCCGCCCAGGGCCCGGGCTACGGCCGATCCGGTGAGGGCGGGTCACCCGGAGGCGGATACGACGACATCCCGCCACCCCCCGAGGAGCCCGAGCCGGAACCGGGGGAGCGCGGCGGCCCGCCCGGGCCACCGGTGAGCGAGGAGGAGATGGTCGACGAGGCCCGCAGCGGCCCACAGAACCTGGACCACCGGACCGGCGAGGACATCGCGCTCCAGCTGCTCAAGGAGCATCTCGGGGCCCGTCCGCTCGAGCGCTGACCGGCTCCGCCCGCCGCGCGGCGGGGCACGGTGTCCGATGGTGCGGTTACCCTGGGTTCCGACCGACCGGGGCCGCCCCGGCCCAGAACGGCACCAGCCGAAAGGACCCGCCATGCAGCCCGGACCCGATATGAACGCCCTCCTCGAGCAGGCACAGCAGATGCAGGCCCAGCTCGCCCAGGCGCAGCAGGAGATCGCCGCGACCACGGTCGACGGACAGGCAGGCGGAGGCCTCGTGACCGTCTCGATGCGCGGCACCGGTGAGGTCACCGGGGTCACTGTCGACCCGAAGGTCGTGGACCCCGAGGACATCGAGACGCTGCAGGATCTGCTCGTCGGTGCGTTCGGTGACGCGCACACCAAGGTCCAGGAGCTCGCGGAGTCCCGGCTCGGCCCGCTGGCCTCGGGCGGCGGCCTCGGCGACATGATGGGCGGCCTGGGCATGTGAGACCGGCGGGATCCGGCCCGGACCGGAACCCGCCACCCGGTGACGCAGTCGTCACCGGGAACGACAGATCAGCCGGGAACGGCGGAGCAGCCGGGAACGGCAGAGCACAGGAACGGCGATGTACGAGGGACCAGTCCAGAACCTGATCGACGAGTTCGGCAAGCTGCCGGGCGTCGGTCCGAAGTCCGCGCAGCGGCTGGCCTTCCATCTCCTGCAGACCGAGCCCGAGGCGGTGGAGCGGCTCCGGTCCGCGCTGCAGGCGGTGGTCGACGGCGTCACCTACTGCGAGGTGTGCGGAACGGTCGCGGCGGGCGAGCGCTGCAGGATCTGTTCCGATCCGCGGCGCGATCCCACGCTCATCTGTGTGGTCGAGGAGCCCAAGGACATCGAGGCCATCGAGCGCACCCGCGAGTTCCGCGGGCTCTACCACGTGCTCGGCGGTGCGCTCGACCCGATCAACGGCATCGGACCCAACGAGCTGCGCATCGCCGGCCTGATGCGTCGGGTCGGGGAGGAGATCGACGGCGAGGAGATCGCGGAGATCATCATCGCGACCGATCCCAACACCACCGGCGAGGCCACCTCCACGTACCTGGCCCGGTTGCTGCGACCGTTCCCCGAACTCGTGGTGAGCCGGCTCGCCTCGGGCCTGCCCATGGGTGCGGACCTGGAGTTCGCCGACGAGCTGACCCTGGGAAGCGCACTCTCCGGCCGCCGCGTCCTCTCCGGTGGCACCCCGCAGCCCGCGCGGTCGGGCGGCGTACTGCGGCCGGAGCAGATCGAGACCCCGCCGCCTCCGGAAGCACCAGGGACCCCCGAGTCGACTGAGACGCCTGAGACGACTTCGGCGGCGGGACCGTCGTCCCGCGAGTGGTCAGAGGCCGAAGAGCCTCGCGGCGTTTCCGTGCCACACCGCCCGTAGCCAGTCATCGCCCATCCCCAGCTCCGCCAGGGCGTCGAGTTGATGGGCGAATGGGTACGGGATGTTCGGGAAGTCGGTCCCCAACAGGATCTTCGCACCCAGGTCCGCCAGCCGACCGCGTTCGGAGACCGGGAACGGGCTGATCTCCTCGACGAAATCGGTGAACGCCATGGTCGTGTCCAGATAGACGCCGTCGTATCGTTCGGCCAGGTCCAGAAACTCGGAGTATTCGCTCATTCCCATGTGGGCGATGATCAGCGGCAGGTCCGGGAACCTCTCGAGCACGGCCGCGACCGGCTCCGGCCCGGTGAACCCGCCGGCGACGGGACCACTGCCGCAGTGGATCACGGTGGGCACCCGCGCCTCCGACAGCAGACCCCACACCGGGTCGAGCAGCGGGTCCCCCGGGTCGTACTCGCCCACCTGGATATGTGACTTGAACACCTGCGCACCCGCCTCGAGCGCGTCCCGCACGTAGTCGCCCGCGGTCGGCTCGGGGAAGAACGTCGCGGTGTGCAGGCAATCGGGGTGCCGAGACGCGAAATCGGCCGACCAGGCGTTGAGCCACGCGCCCATCTCCGGCTTGTGCGGGTACAGCATCGAAGAGAACGCCAGCACACCGTAGGAGCGCAGTCGCTCGACGCGCTCGTCCTCGGCCTCCCGATAGGTGATGGGCCAGGTGCGGCCGATCTTGGGGCCGGCGGCGTCGAAGTAGTCCCACACCTTCGCCATCACCCTTGCGGGCATGAAGTGCGTGTGCACGTCGATGATCCCGGGCAGTCCCAGCGGCTCCCACAGCGCGCGGACCCGGGCCGCCTCGACGGCGGGGTCGGGAGGGGTCACGGACCCGGTGAGAGTGGCGGTGCCGTGGTGTTCACACATGCGACCGAGGGTATGTCAGAGGCAGGGCCCCGATGCGCTATCGCGTCCCCTATAAACGCGACCACCCCCGGGCAGGACAGATCCACCCATCGGAATGCGATCCACCTACGGAGGCCCATGGGTGGATCGCATTCCGATAGGTGGATCGCGGACGGCTGGGCCGCATGACGCCGCGGCGGTGGCCGGCCGGGCCGCATGACCCGGCGGCGGTGGCCGGGGCCGGGCGGCGGGTCGGTCGCGGTGGTGGTTCAGCGGCGGGCGGCGGCGATCCGCTCGCGACGCAGCTGCTCGACCGCGGGCACCTCGACCGACGGCAGCGAGTTCACACCCAGCGCCCGTCTCAGCAGCAGGTCCGCCAACTCGGGGTTCCGCGCGAGCACAGGGCCGTGCGCGTAGGTCGCGATCATCGACCCCTGGACCACTCCCTCGACGGGCCCGCCTGAGCGCGCGGGCTCCCCGGCCGGGACCCCGTTGCCGACGCCCGACGTGACGCGCCCCAGCGGCACGGCATCGGTGCCGAGGACGGTGGCGCCCATGTGGTTCTCGAAGCCGGTGAGGGGCTTGGCGAGTCCCGCGAGTTGCGGGGTGAACACCAGCTCGCCGATCGAGCGCGTTGCCTGCGGCGAGGTGGTCACGTCGAGCAGGCCGAGTCCGGGTGCGCGGGTTCCGTCGGAGACCATGAACCACTCGCCGAACACCTGCATGCCGGCGCAGATCGCCAGCACCGGCACTCCGCGTGCGACGGCCCGCTGCAGCCCGGGTGAGCCGGACAGGTGACGGGACGCCAGCTTCTGCGCGGCGTCCTCACCACCACCGACCGTGTAGATGTCGCACGAGTCGGGGACCGCGTCGTCCAGGGTGATCCGGACGATCTCGGCGTCGTACCCGAGCCAGCGCAACCGCTGCCGCAGGACCAGCGAGTTGCCGTCGTCGCCGTAGGTTCCCATGACGTCCGGGAGCACCAGGCCGATGCGCACGGTCGACTCCGAGGTCCGCGGTGACTCGGGGGAGACGGTGTCCAGTGGGGAGGTGGAGGCCCCGGCGTCACCGGCGTCACCGGCGGAGTCCGGGGTCCCGGCGTCGGCGCTGTGCTGTTCGGTCATCGCTGTTGCTCCTTCCGGGCGGCGATCGCACGCCCGAGGTCACGGAACGCCGTGTAGTTGGCCAGCACCTCGACCCTGCCGGGCGGGCACCGCCGGATCGCGGCCAGCGGCTCGGTCTCGAGTTGGTGCTCGACCCCGGCGTAGGTCAGGCGCACCGACAGATCGGCGGCCCGCTCGCCGGCGGCGTACACGGACACGCCCTCGAAGCTCTCGAAGCGCACGTCCCACAGCCACGACAGGTCCACACCGTCGGCGACCTGGCCGTTCACGGCGATCACCAGGCCCTCGGCGGAGGTGTCGATCATCCCGAGCGCCTCCTGCCAGCCGGCGGGGTTCTTGGCCAGCAGCAGATGCGCGGCGCGGCCGTCGATGTCGACGGTCGAGTACCGGCCCGCCACGTCCTCGACGCCCTCGACCGCCCGGACCGCGGCCGCGGGGTCGGCGCCCATCGCCACGGCGGCGGCCACGGCCTGGGCGGCGTTGCCACGATTGGCCCGCCCCGGGATGGCCAACGTCATGGGTGCGGTGAAACCGTCGGGGCCGAAGATCGCCTCCTCGGTGACCCACCAGTCGGGCTCGGGCCGGGCGAACTGCCGACCGTCGGGCAGGGTGCCCTGGGTCCGCCAGTGCACGGCTCCCGTGGAGTCGACCGTGCGGCTGATCGGCTCACCCGTGCGGGGGCAACTCACCGAGTCGCCCGCCCACGCGCTCCCGGCGGCGACCCACACCACCGACGGGTTGTCGTAGGCCACCGAGGTGATCATCACGTCGTCGCAGTTGGCCACCACCGTGGCCTGTGGCTGCGCCGCCACCCCGGCCCGCAGCCTTCGCTCGATGGAGTTGATCTCCCCGACCCGGTCCAGCTGGTCGCGGCTCAGGTTGAGCAACACGATCGCCTCGGGGGAGGTGTTCTCCGCAACCGCCGGGGTGTGCAGCTCGTCCACCTCGATCGCGGCCAGCGGGGCCGTCCGATCAGCGCTGAGTGCGGAGACGATCCCGGCGTCCATGTTGTCGCCGCCGCTGTTCGACGCCACCGGAGCGACCGTCGACAGGGCGGAGGCGACCATCCTCGTCGTCGTCGACTTGCCGTTTGTCCCGGTGACCAGCACGGACCGCCGCCCCGCGGCGAGCTGGGGCATCAGGCCGGGGTCCAGCTTGAGCGCGACCAGGCCGCCGATCATCCCGCCCGACCCGCGGCCGGACACCCGCGAGGCCCAGGTGGCCAGTCGGGAGACCGCCACGGCTGCGCGGCCCCGGGGGGTGAGGGCCGTGGGCCGGGATCCGGACCGGGACCCCGACCGGGACCCGGACGGGGGGCCGGATGCGGGGGAGGCCGGGCCGGTGTGCGCGCGGGAACTCATACGACGAGTCTAGGCAGGCGCCGGCATCAGAACCGCGCCGCACCGCCGAGGGCGGTTGCGACGTCGCGACCCAGTCCGGCGGTCACCTCGTCCGGGGTGTCCTCCGGGCCCGCCGCGGTGGCGATGACCGCGATCGCGTACCGGCCGGAGGTGGTGTTGACCACGGCGATGTCGTGGGACACGGTGTCGGTCTCGCCGGTCTTGTTGGCGACCGAGCCCTCGGGCAGGTGGGCCGGCAGCTTCCACGTCCGCTCCTGATCGGCCATGGCAGCGAGCACGATCCGCGCCACCGCCGGTGAGGTCAGCGCGCGACCATGGGGCGGGCGGCCGTCGGCGGTGCGGACCAGCTCCGCGAGGTAGTTCACGCTGCCGCGGGCGCTCACCCGGCTCCAGTCGCCGGTCCACTGCTGGCGGAAGGCGCCTCCGGTGTGGAACTCCTCGGCCAGCCCCACCCGGTCCGTCACAATATTGATCGCCTCGACCGGGTCATCGGTTCCCGGCGCCGCGGGGCCCTCGACGGACAGGTCGTAGAGCAGGTTGGCGGCCTCGTTGTCCGAGACCGTGACGGCCGCCTCCAGCAGGTCGCCGAGCGGCCCGTAGGGGGTCACGGCGTCGGTGTCGACCTCCCACGCCTCGAGCGCGGCCACCGCGTAGGCCACCTTGATCACCGAGGCGGCGTAGCGGGGCTCGTCGTCGCCCGCACACACCACGCGCTCGTCGGGGGCGTCGATCGCCAGGACGCACGCCGCCAGCTGGTGCCCGGTCGACCCGGCGTCGGTGACCGCGCCGGCCAGCAGCGGGCCCACCTCGCCCCAGCCCGACGGGATCGGCCGCGCGAGGTGGGAGATGTCCTCGACCCGCCCGTCGGGCAGCGGGGTCGCGGGCTCGGCCGACCCCAGGTGGGAGCTGGCCGAGGCGGTGTCCGGTTCCGCCAGCTTCGTTCCGGGAGCGGTGATCGCCAGGCCCACCAGTGCGACCAGGCACAGCGCGGCCGGCCGTGGTGATCGACGGCCGCGACGCCTGTCGTGGGCTGCGGCGTCCCGTAGGCGTGCCGCGGGGGTGTCCGACCGGTACCGCGCCACTGACTCTCCTGGACTGGACTGGACGGGCCGGGAGCGGCCGGTGCGCTGAGCTGACGGCGACGACAGTAGCTCTGCGGCGTGTCCGGGTGGGATCGGGTGGGTGGCCGGCGGGCGTCCGGAAATCGGCGAGTCATCGGGGATGTCGGGGCGGTCTGCCACGATGGACGGCATGGGAGACGCCGGTGACATGAGCGGCTGGGTGGTGGTGGACGTCGAGACGTCCGGGATGAGGCCGTCGGTCGACCGGGTGCTGTCGGTGGCGGCGGTGGTGATCGACGACGACGGCGAGGTGGTCGAGGAGTTCGCGACCCTGCTGAACCCGGGGGTCGACCCGGGGCCCGTCCACGTGCACGGGCTCACCCCGGCCCTGCTCGCGGGCAAACCACGCTTCGCCGATGTGGCCGCGGAGCTGGCCCGGGTGCTCGACGGCCGGACGGTGGTGGCGCACAACGCCACGTTCGACGCCTCCTTCCTGGCCTCCGAGGCCCGGCGGGCAGGGCTGGCCGCGCCGCTGGAGCGGTTCCTGTGCACGCTGGACTTCGCGGGCCGGCTGCACCTGTCCACTGCCGATCTCAAGCTGGTCACCCTCGCCGCGCACTTCGGGGTGGAGCAGCGGGCCGCGCACGACGCCCACGACGACGCCCTGGTGCTGGCCGGGGTGTTCGCGGGGATGCTGCGGGTGGCCGCGGCCAAGGACGTCCGGCCCACCGTGCGCGAGCTCGACGGGATGCTGCCCGACCCCGAGACCGGATTCCTGGTCTCCCGCGTCTGGGCGGACGCCCTGGCCGCGCCCAGGCTCTGGCGGCCGGCCGGGAGGCTGAAACGCGGTGGACCGCTGGTGCAGGGCATGGAGGTGGTCTTCACGCAGGACGTCGACCGCGACCCGGAGGAGATCGCCGGCGTCGTCGTCGACTCCGGTCTCTACCTGGCCGACCGCATCTCCTCCCGCACCTCACTGGCGGTGTGCGACGCCCCGGGCTCGGTCCGGGGGCGCGCCGCGTTCGCCCGCAGGAAGGGACTCGAACTGGTGCCGTTCGCCCGGTTCGAGGAGATGCTCGCCGACGTCACGCCGGGACGGCCCGTCGCGGGCGCACAGGCGGTGGACAGCGCGCAGGAGGCACTGTTCTGACCCGCGCGTTCCGCATCGTGGGGCGCTGGTCCTGGGGGCCGCCGCGGAACTGACATGATGGGCTGCGGCCCACATCGTCGACCACAGGAGTACCGCCCCGTGCCCGCACCCCAGAACGCCGCCGCCCGCGAGGTCTACGAGAAGGAGCGGGCCCACGTCCTGACCCCGTGGTCCGCCTGGGGCGCCAGCGACCCGATGGTCGTCACCGCCGCCGAGGGCTGCCACCTGACCGACGGCGACGGCAACCGCCTTCTCGATTTCACCTCGCAGCTGGTCAACACCAACATCGGCCACCAGCACCCCGTGGTCGTCAAGGCCATCCAGGACCAGGCCGCCGAACTGTGCACCATCAACCCCGCGCACGCCAACGCCGCCCGCGCCGAGGCCGCCCGGCTCGTCGCCGAGGTCGCTCCCGCCGGGATGAACCGCGTGTTCTTCACCAACGCCGGCACCGAGGCCGTCGAGCACGCCGTCCGCATGGCGCGCCGCCACACCGGTCGGCACAAGACCCTCTCGGCGTTCCGCAGTTACCACGGCGCCACCACCACCTCGATGAACCTCACCGGCGACGCCCGCCGCTGGGCCAACGACCTGGGCAACACCGGCTCCGTGCACTTCCACGCGCCCTACCTGTACCGCTCGCAGTTCTACGCCGAGAACTCCAAGCAGGAGTGCGACCGCGCGCTCGAGCACCTGGACACGCTCATCGGGCTCGAGGGGCCGGACCACTTCGCCGCCCTGATCATCGAGTCCGTCCCGGGCACCGTGGGCATCATGGTGCCGCCGGCGGACTACCTGCGCGGCGTGCGGGAGATCTGCGACAAGTACGGGATCGTCATGATCTGCGACGAGGTCATGTCCGGCTTCGGCCGCACCGGCGCCTGGCTGGCCCTGGACAACTTCCGGTCCGGTGACGACGACTGGGCGCCCGACCTCATCACCTTTGCCAAGGGCTCCAACTCGGGGTACGTCCCGCTGGGCGGGGTGATCCTGCACGACCGGATCGCCGCCTCCTTCGAGACGACGCCCTACACCGGCGGGCTCACCTACGCCGGGCACCCGCTCGCCTGCGCGTCCGTGGTGGCCACGATCAACCTGATGCGCGACGAGAAGATCGTCGAGAACGCGCGCACCATCGGCGAGGACGTGATCGGCCCGCGCCTGCGCGAACTCGCCGAGAAGCACCCGTCGATCGGCGAGGTCCGCGGGTTGGGCGTGTTCTGGGCCGTGGAGATGGTGGCCGACCGCGAGACACGCGAGCCCCTGGCCCCCTACGGTGGGTCCTCAGAGGCCATGGCCAGGACCTTCGGCGCCGCCAAGTCCGGCGGCGTGCTGCTGTTCATGAACTACAACCGTTTCCACATCGTGCCGCCCTGCATCATCACGGCGGACGAGGCCAATGCGGGGCTCGACATCTTCGACCGCGCACTCGATGTGGCCGATTCCTACGTGGGGAGCTGACCGGACATGGCACTGGTACTGGGGCTGATCGTCAACGCCGTCGCCCTGTGGGTGGCGACACTGATCGTGCCGGGGATCTCCCTGTACGAACCCGCCGCGGACGCCGGGATGGCCTCCGGCACGGCGGACAACGACGTGAGTGTGCCGACCATCGCGGCGCTGCTCATCGTGGCCGTGGTGTTCACGCTGGTCAACGCGGTGGTCAAGCCGATCGTGCAGCTGCTCTCACTGCCGCTGACCATCCTCACGCTGGGGCTGTTCCTGCTGGTGGTCAACGCACTGATGCTCATGCTCACCGGCTGGATCACCACCACGTTCCAGCCCTTCGGGGCGCAGTACGTGGTGGGCGGCTTCTGGGCGGCCTTCTTCGGCGCGATCGTCGTGGGTCTGGTCAACTGGCTCCTCGGCATGCTGATCCCCTCGCGCGCCCGCGACTGAGACCCGGCCACCCCATGGGCCCGGCCCCCGGGCCCGGCCCGGTGGGGCGGCGGGCCCGGGGGTCAGCTCACCCCTCGGCGGTGTACTGCCGCGGAAGCGCCCGGCCCCGCTCCGACATGAGGTCCCGCAGCAGGTTCGGGTAGTCGGTGATGATCCCGTCGACGCCGATGTCCATGAGGTACTCCATGGTCGGGACGTTGTTCACCGTCCACGGGATGATCTTCAGGCCGTGCGAGTGGGCGCTGTCGACCATCTCCCGCGTGACGTACGCCCGGCAGTCGCTCTCACCGACCGTGCAGCTCTGGTCGGGGTGGGTGGCGACCGGCGAGTAGGCCACCACACCGTCGATGGACGCCGCGGCGGCGACGCCGTCACCGTCGAAGTCCGCGATGTCGATTCCGCCGAGCCACGGTGAGGGCTCGTGGGAGTCGATGCCGAGGAAATCGTGATTGGTCAGCGCCACGAGTGGCAGCGCCGGGGCGAGCTCGTGCATCGCCATGAGAGCGCCCCAGTCGAACGACTGGATGGTGATCTGCTGCTCGAGACCCGAGTCGGCGATCTCCTCGTGGACCGCCGAGACGAACTCCTCGCGCGGTGCGGTCTGCTCCGGAGCGCCGGCCTCGACCTTCGTCTCGATGTTCATCCGTACTCCGCCCGGCCCGTCTGCTCCGTGAGCCCTGACCAGGTCGAAGAGCTCGGACAGGAGCATCATCTGCTCGCCCGGGTGCGTCTGCTGATCGGGGTATCCGGGGCGCCGGAGCGAACCGCAGTCGAGCGTCCGGACCTGCTCGAGGGTGAGCTCGTGGATGTAGTCGTCCATGTAGGGGAACAAGGGGTCGCCGGCCACCACGGGTGCGGTGTCCTGGCATACGTCCGTCCGGGGCCGTCGGTCGTGCGTGACCATGACCGCGCCGTCGGCGGTGACCTGGGTATCCAGTTCCAGGGTGGTCACGCCCAGCTCGAGCGCATGGGAGAACGCCTGCGGGGTGCTCTCGACATGCAGTCCCACGCCGCCGCGGTGCGCCTGGAGATCGAACTCGCCGGCGCCGAGCGAACCGAGGGCATCGAGTGAGCCCAGCGGTCCGCCGGCACCGAGCGATCCGGTCGCGGCGGTGGCGACGGTGAGGGAGGAGGCGGTCAGGAGGCAGCCGAGTGCGGTGGCTCCTACCGTGGAGAGGGCACGTGTGCTGCGCATGTGGGGAACCTCGTCGGAAGTCGGGTCGGCACTGCCGGGTAGGGCCCCGGGTGCCACTGGACGACGTGACGATATGCGGTGTCGCCTACGGGCGGTTCGACCCGGAATGAACACGGGGTGACGACTGAGACAGCCTTGGGTGCAAGGGGATTGACATGCGTTCTGGTGGGGTCACGGGAGCACGGAATCCGCTACTCCCGTGCCGGGCTCGCCAATCGGATTCGTCCGGATAGCGGAGCCTGCACGGAAGCAGCGGATTCGTCAGACGGAAGTCAGGAGCCGAAGGCGGCCGAGGAGACCGCGTTCGGGGCCCAGCCGCGCGCGGCGGTGTCGCGGATGAACTGCATCTGCGGGTAGAAGGAGTTGCCTGGGCAGGCGGTCCCGCCCCAGTCGCGGTGGCCCGAGACGGCCGGCATGTTGCGCGTGGCCCCGCCCTGCGGATTGCGGTAGGTGATGCCGCCACGCGGGTTGATGCCGGTGGCTGAGCACAGGGCACGCACGCAGTCGATGGTCGCGCCCACGGCGGCGGCGGTCGGCGGCGCTCCGGTGAAGTCGCCCAGCAGACTGATGCCGATATTGCCGTTGTTGACGCCGCCCGTGTGACCTGCGGTGACCACCGGGGGAGCGATACCGGCGACCGGCGGCACCTGGAAGACCGGGGTCCCGCCGACGGTTCCGCCGCGGCCCTGGTAGATCCGGCCCTCGGGGTCGATGAGCAGGTGGTACCCGACGTCGCCCCAGCCCAGCGTGTTGGCGTGGTAGTTGTAGATCGCGCGCACGCTGGCAGCGCGGTCCGGACCGACGGGCGAGGCCGTGTGGTGGATCGTGATCGCCTGCGCCGGGTGGAACTGCGACGCCCAGCGATTGCCCGACACGTCGCCAGCACCCCACGCCGCGCGCGGGATGATCGGCAGGCCGAGCGTTCCGACGCTGCCCAGGCTGTAGTTGCGCGGTGCGCCCCGGCCGTCGTCGAACGCGGTGGCACGGGCGCCCGCGGGTGCGTCGACCTCGTAGCCCACGGATCCGTCCGGAGCGGAGACGAGTTCAGAGGCGGGGGTGCTTCCGGAGTCCGGGGCGGAGTCCATCGCCTCGAGCGGCAGCCAGTCGCCCACCGAGCCGTCTGGGAACGCGAACCGGATGCGGCCGGCGATCTCCTCGGCGCTGGGGAAGGTCACTCCGACGTAGCCGAGCGGACCGTTCGGCTGGATCATGCCGCTGCCGGCCGGGACCGACTTGAGCAGATCCTGGGCCATGCCGAGGGAACCGGTGTCGAACGGGTTGGCCCCGGCGAGGGGGCCACGGACGGAGGAGGCGACAGCGACGCCCACCCCGACTGACGCGGCGGTGAGAAACCCACGGCGTGAAACGGGCATAAGGGTGCACTCCAGACTTGTACTACAGAAAACTGACGCCTGGCATATCGGCGCGATCGACCGCCACATTACGCCCTCGACGTAACCAAATCGAGACCTTCGTTACCAGAGTGATATATGTGGCAAGTGAGGCTCAGGGTGCGCGTCTGAAGCTCCCCTCGCCCGGAGATGGTGGGCCCGAGGCCCAGTCACGCGCGCGCCCGGTCGCCCACCCGTACGAAAAAAGCGTTCCGCACACTCGCCTCGGGCGATGTGTGCGGAACGCTCTTCCAGTCGGGTCGGCTCAGGGAGCCCAGGTGCGGGCGCCCACGGTGCTGCCCACGGTCTCGTCGGAGCCCACGGCCTCGTCGGCGTACGCGCGGTTCACGGCCGAGACCACGGCGCGCAGCGTCGCGGTGGTGATGGAACCGGCCCGGCCGACTCCCCAGAAGACCCTGTTGCCGAACTGCACCTCGACGAACGCGGCCGCGGTGGCGTCGTCTCCGGCGGTCATCGCGTGCTCCGAGTAGTCGAGGATGCGCACCTCGTCGTCGAACATCTCGTTGAGCGCGGCGACGAACGCCGCCAGGGGGCCGTTACCGGACCCGGTCAGCTCCTTGGTCTCGCCCTTCCACTTGACCACGGCGTCGATCGAGTCCACGCCGTCGTCGGTCTCGGCCGGGTCGAGGTGCTGGGAGATGCGCTCCATGGGGGAGACGCGGTCCAGGTACTCGAGGGTGAAGATGTCCCACATCTGCTTGGGCGTGACCTCGCCGCCCTCGGAGTCGGTGACGTTCTGCACCAGCGCGGAGAACTCCATCTGCAGACGCCGCGGCAGCTGCAGGCCGTAGTCGCTCTTCATGATGTAGGCGACGCCGCCCTTGCCGGACTGCGAGTTCACGCGGATCACGGCCTCGTAGGTGCGGCCCTCGTCCTTGGGGTCCACGGGCAGGTAGGGGACCTCCCACGTGATGTCGGTGATGTCCTCGCCGCGCGCGTCGGCCTCGGCCTGCAGGGCGTCGAAGCCCTTGTTGATCGCGTCCTGGTGCGAGCCCGAGAAGGCGGTGAACACCAGGTCGCCGCCGTACGGGTGCCGCTCGGGGACGCGCAGCTGGTTGGCGTACTCGACCGTCCGCCGGATCTCGTCCATGTCCGAGAAGTTGATCTGCGGGTCGACGCCGCGGGTGAGCAGGTTCATGCCCAGCGTCACCAGGCAGACGTTGCCGGTGCGCTCGCCGTTGCCGAACAGGCAGCCCTCGATGCGGTCGGCACCGGCCTGGAACGCCAGCTCGGCCGCGGCCACGCCGGTGCCGCGGTCGTTGTGCGGGTGCAGCGACAGGATGGTCGCCTCGCGGCGCGCCAGGTTGCGGTGCATCCACTCGATCTGGTCGGCGTACACGTTGGGCGTGGCCATCTCGACCGTCGCGGGCAGGTTGAGGATGATCGGGTTCTCGGGGGTGGCGCCCACGACCTCGGTGACGGCGTCGCAGACCTCCTTGGAGAACGCCAGCTCGGTCCCGGTGAACGACTCGGGCGAGTACTCCCAGCGCCAGTTGGTGTCCGGGTAGTCCTTCGCGACGGCGGTGACGAGCGCGGCGGCGTCGGTGGCGATCTTCTTGATGGCGTCGCGGTCCTTACGGAACACCACCTTGCGCTGCAGGATCGAGGTGGAGTTGTAGAAGTGCACGATCACGTTGGACGCGCCCTCGCACGCCTCGAAGGTGCGGCGGATCAGGTCCTCGCGGCACTGGACCAGGACCTGGATGGTGACGTCGGAGGGGATCGCCTCGTCCTCGATGATCTCGCGGACGAAGTCGTAGTCCGTCTGCGAGGCGGAGGGGAAGCCGACCTCGATCTCCTTGTATCCCATGCGGACGAGCAGCTCGAACATGCGGCGCTTGCGGGCCGGGCTCATGGGGTCGATCAGCGCCTGGTTGCCGTCGCGCAGGTCGACCGCGCACCACTGCGGCGCGTGGGTGATGACCTTGTCCGGCCAGGTGCGCCTCTGCAGCGAGACGTCCTCGACCTCCTCGGCGAAGGGCCGGTAGCGGTGCGCCGGCATCGACGACCCCTTTTGTCGGTTCCACGACGGCTGATCGGGGCGTCCGGGCTTGGAGGGGGGAGTGATGGTCGACGACGACGAGACGAATGCGTCAGCGGGATTCATTGAAGGGGCTCTACTTCCATGGAGTCGATCTGTGGGGATCGGACCGGCACGACGAGATCCCGCGACGGGGAGCCGGTCCGCCTCAGCGGGCCCCGCCGCGGCACCCAAGAAGGAGCACGCGCTGCATGGGCGCCACGATACACCGTTTCCGGGGGCGTCACGGAATCGGGATCACGAAGGTCGTGGACCCGGTGGTCGTCTCCGGAGGGGAGATGGGGGAGTCGGGGCCCAGGTCCTGGTCGTGGTGCATCGACCCCCACACCCTGCGGCAACCGGCCTCCTCGGCGATCGCCACGGCCTTGTCGACCAGCTGGTGGGCGATCCCCTGACGCCGCAGGTCCTCCCGTACGCGGATCCCGTAGACGAACAGGTCCGGACTGGCCCCCAGGTAGCCGGTCTCCACCGCCACGAGCATCCCCACGGGGACCTCGTCCCGTAGGGCCAGCAACAGCAGGTTGGATCCGTTGTCGAGGAAGTCCCGGGTCCACTCCGAGGTCGGAGGGAAGCTGAACAGCTCGCCCGCGGACAGCACGAGATCGTGGTCCGCGCGTGAGGCGCGACGGATCACGAGGTCCGGCTGCTCCGGCGGTGTCATCTGTTCAGTGTGACAAAACCTGGCAGGTCCGGCACTGAAGAGTGGCCGCGGAGTGCGACCTCACCTGTTGGCGATCATCCAGTCGATCCAGCCGTTCTGTGCCGGGATCGACTCGTACCAGGCCGGATTGGTCCCGTTCGGCTGGCGTCGGCTGTGGTCGGAGCCGGAATGGACGCCCACCAGCAGGTCGCCGTGGAAGACGGGCCCGCCGGAGTCCCCGAGGCCGTAGCCGGCCTCGATGGTGTGGGACCGGCCGATCCGGTGTCCGGGGCGCGCGTCCATCCGGTCGAGGCGGGTGAGGCCGGTGCGCAGCTCCGCGGACCGTTGACCGCGGGGGGAGGTCTCGCCGAAGCCGTGGAAGCGCAGGACGTCCCCGGCCACCGGGTCCCTGCCGGCGCGCCTGACCGACGGTGACGGCGCCGGATGCGCCAGCTTCAACAACATGACGTCCCCGGCGGGGGCGTGGTAGGCGGCGACGGGGGTGTGGCGTCCGATGCTGCCGGTCTCGAGGGAACCGAACGCGCCGACGATCGACGGGCTGGCCAGCGAGGCGGTGGTCGCGAACCCGCCCGGGACGGTGGCCAGGTTGCCGAAGCCCAGGGTGTACGCGTTCGGGTCGGCGGGCCCGCAGTGTGCGGCGGTGGCCACCCAGCGCGGCGCCACCACCACTCCGGAGCACGGGGTGCCGGGGACGCCGCTGAACGTGGTGATCTGCACCGCCCAGGGCGCCGGGCCCGAGGGGGCGCCGCCCACGACGGCGCCGGCCGTGGGGGTGGCCACGACGAGCGGGGCCGTCAGCGCGGCGACGGCGGCGATCACCGTGGTCGCGAGTCGGGGGAGGCGGCCGCGACGCGTGAGGCGGCTGGTGGCGGTGATACCAGTGGTGCCTCTGGTGTCGGAGGGGCGCATGTCCTTCAGTCTAGGGGAAGGCTCAGGTGACTGTTACCGCTCGGCTGACTGTTACCGCTCGGCGAGGTCGCCTGCTCCGGGGCTCGCCCCCGCCGCCCCCGCCGCCCCCGCCGCGCCCACCGGCCCTGCGGCGCCCGCCGGCTCCGACGAACCCTCCGCGTCGACCTCCTTGTGCGCCAGTCGCACGGTGGCCACCACCATGAGGATCAGGGTGGCGGCCAGGATCGCGAGCTCGGGGCCGTCGACGGTGAACCACTCGCCCAGCACCACCACGCCCAGTCCCAGCGCCACGACCGGCGTGGTGACGGTGGAGGCGGGCACCGCCTGGTGCACGGCCCCGGCCGAGAACGACATCTGCTGCAGTGTCAGCGCGGTCACCGCCGCCACCCCCAGCCCGTAGACCTCGCCCGAGGTGAACACGTCGACCAATCCGCCCTCGTACCACCGGCCGGCGACGCCCTTGGTGAGCAGCGCGACGTAGGCGAACGCGGTGCCGCCGGCCACGCCCAACAGCAGCGCCCGGTTGCCGTTGCTGCGGCGGTTGCGTGAGAGACGGAGGAGGACGACGACGACCCCGACGCCACCCGCACACGCCAGTGCCCACTCGTACCAGGGCGGATGAGCCTCACCCCCCGTCGGCCGGCCGTAGATCACCAGGACGATCACGCAGCCCGCCAGGACGTGGCCCCAGAAGAGTTCGGTTTTGGTCACCCGCCGGTTGGTCACCCACGCGCCGAGCGGGAGCGCGAAGGTGAGCGACAGGACCGTGATGGTCTGCACCAGGATCAGCGAACCGAAGGCCAGCGCCACTCCCTGGAAGGCGAACCCGGCGAGGCTGATGGCCATACCGACCCACCAATACCTGCTGGCGAGCACACCGAACCGGCCCTCGATCCGACCCCCCGCGCGGCCCTTGGTCCGGTGCCGCATCACGGTGCCGAAGGCCTGGCTGAGAGCTGAGGCGAGGGCCAGTAATACGGCCGCCCAAGTTTCCGTCATCGATGATGAGTAAACACCTCCCGTAAAGTAGGTCTGCGTTAAGCCGATCAACACCGGAAGGGTGTGACCGCGTGGCACTCGTAGTGCAGAAGTACGGCGGCTCCTCCGTGGAGTCCGCAGAACGTATCCGTCGGGTGGCGGAACGGATCGTGGAGACCAGCAAGGCGGGTAACGACGTCGTGGTGGTCGCCTCCGCGATGGGGGACACCACCGATGACCTGCTGGACCTGGCCGACCAGGTCTGTCCCGCTCCACCGCAGCGTGAGATGGACATGCTGCTGACCTCGGGCGAGAGGATCTCCAACGCGTTGCTGGCCATGGCCATCAGTTCGTTCGGGATGGAGGCCTACTCGTTCACCGGCTCCCAGGCCGGGATCATCACCACCACCAGACACGGCGACAGCCGGATCATCGACATCACCCCGGGGCGCGTGCGCGACGCCCTCGACCAGGGAAAGATCGCGCTGGTCGCCGGGTTCCAGGGCGTGTCCCGGGAGACCCTCGACGTCACGACCCTCGGCCGTGGCGGCTCGGACACCACCGCGGTGGCCATGGCGGCCGCGCTGGGCGCCGACGTCTGCGAGATCTACTCGGACGTCGACGGCATCTACACCGCCGACCCCCGGATCGTCCCCGACGCCCGCAAGCTCGACACCATCTCGTACGAGGAGATGCTCGAGATGGCGGCCGTCGGCTCGAAGATCCTCAACCTGCGGAGCGTCGAGTTCGCCCGCCGGTACCACGTGCCCCTGCGCGTGCGCTCGTCGTATTCGACCAACCCGGGCACGCTCGTGTCCGGAAAAGTGGAGGACATCCCCGTGGAAGACGCAGTCCTGACCGGAGTCGCTCACGACGCCTCGGAGGCCAAGATCACGGTTGTCGGGATCCCCGACCAGCCGGGGTACGCCGCCAAGATCTTCCGCGTGGTGGCCGATGCCGAGATCAACATCGACATGGTCCTGCAGAACGTCTCCAAGGCGGAGGGCAAGACCGACATCACCTTCACCTGCCCGCGTGAGGTGGGCGCCAAGGCCGTCGAGGTGCTCTCGCAGGCCAAGGACGATCTCGGGATCGACCGGGTGCTCTATGACGACAACGTGGGCAAGGTCTCCCTGGTGGGCGCCGGCATGAAGTCGCACCCGGGCGTCACCGCGACGTTCTGCGAGTCGCTGTCCGAGGCCGGGGTCAACATCGAGCTCATCTCGACCTCCGAGATCCGCATCTCGGCGCTGGTGCGGGAGGAGGAGCTCCCCGAGAGCGTCCGCGCCCTGCACGCGGCGTTCGAGCTGGGCGGCGAGGAGGAGGCCCAGGTCT
This sequence comes from Dietzia sp. PP-33, assembly GCF_033790845.1. Lineage (NCBI taxonomy): Bacteria > Bacillati > Actinomycetota > Actinomycetes > Mycobacteriales > Dietziaceae > Dietzia > Dietzia sp. PP-33. The sequence goes on along the minus strand of NZ_JAMYEI010000004.1, from coordinate 358,832 downwards.
ACGCCGGAACCGGCCGCTGACCTGAGCCCCGGGCCCCGGGCCCCGGCCCGGCCCGGCCCCGGCCCCGGCGAGTGGGCGATGCCGTTCGCGTTCCCCCTGGTGCGAACCGGGGGGAACGCGCACTTGCGACCACTCGCCGCTTCAGAGGGCGCAGGGGCGGTGTGACGACAGTCGCTGGAGCGCCTTCGCACGGCCGGTAGACTGGACGCTCATCGGCCGGCCCGAGCACAGGGTGGAGCTCCCACCCGCGGGCGGTCGACGCGAGCACACCAGGAGATGACCTCACAGATGACCACTGTCGCCGTAGTCGGAGCCACGGGCCAGGTGGGGCGCGTGATGCGTGCCCTGCTGGAGGAGCGGGATTTCCCGGCCGACAAGGTCAGGTTCTTCGCCTCCGCCCGGTCGGCGGGCACCACACTGGAATTCCGCGGCGAGGACATCGTCGTGGAGGACACCGCCGCCACCACCGAGGACGAGCTCAAGGGCATCGACATCGCCCTGTTCTCGGCCGGCGGCACGATGTCCAAGGAGCAGGCGCCCAGGTTCGCGGCGGCCGGCGCCGTCGTCGTCGATAACTCCAGCGCCTGGCGCAAGGACCCCGACGTCCCGCTGATCGTCTCCGAGGTCAACCCGGAGGCGGCGCAGAACCCGCCCAAGGGGATCATCGCCAACCCCAACTGCACCACCATGGCCGCGATGCCGGTGCTAAAGGTGCTGCACGAGGCGGCCGGGCTCAAGCGCCTCGTCGTGTCCACGTACCAGGCGGTGTCCGGTTCCGGGCTGGCCGGCGTGGACGCCCTGAACGATCAGGTGACCGGCAACGTCGGGGCGGGCCACGAGTTGGTTCACGACGGTTCCGCGCTGAACGTGGACGACAACGGCCCGTACGTGGCGCCGATCGCGTTCAACGTGCTGCCGATGGCGGGCGCGCTGGTCGACGACGGCTCGGAGGAGACCGACGAGGAGCAGAAGCTGCGCAACGAGTCGCGCAAGATCCTCGGGCTGCCCGAGCTGCGCGTGGCCGGAACCTGCGTGCGCGTGCCGGTGTTCACCGGTCACACGTTGAGCATCAACGCCGAGTTCGAGCGGGACATCACCCCGGAGCAGGCGCGCGAGCTGCTGTCCTCCGCGGCCGGCGTCAAGGTCGTCGACGTGCCGACCCCGCTGGATGCGGCGGGCATCGACGAGTCGCTGGTGGGCCGTATCCGCCAGGACCAGTCGATCGAGGGCAACAAGGGCCTCAACCTCATGGTCGCGGGCGACAACCTGCGTAAGGGCGCTGCGCTCAACACCATCCAGATCGCAGAACTGCTGGTCAAGTAGCGCGCCCGCCGCGGGGAGCCGCCGCCCGGTCGAGCAGGCCGGGCGGCGGCTCCCGGCGCTAGAGTGTGTCCAGCGATCGGAGGACTGTGTGGGCGGGAACATCGAAGCCGTGCGCCGCGACGCCACGACGGAGGCGGGCGACGACGATCCGATGATCGAGGTCCGCGATCTGCGCAAACAGTACGGTCGACGTGGTCCGGTCGCGCTCAAGGGCATCGACTTCACGGTCGGTCGAGGCGAACTGTTCGGACTGCTCGGGCCCAACGGCGCCGGTAAGACGACGACGCTAGGCATTCTGACCACGCGCGTGAGACCGACCTCCGGCACTGCGCGGATCGACGGTATCGACGTGGTGGCCGGGCCCCAGGCGGTCAAGCGGCGGATCGCGGTGATGCCGCAGCAGAGCAATCTGGACCGATCGTTGACGGCCCTGGAGAACCTGACGTTCCACGGCGCCTACTACGGCATGCGATTGAAGGACAGACGACGGCGCTCCCGCGAGCTGCTGGACCAGTTCGGGTTGGCCGACCGCGCCGATGAACAGGTGGAGAACTTCTCCGGCGGTATGGCGCAGCGCCTGCTCATCGCGCGGGCACTCATGCACCGTCCGCCGCTACTCTTCCTCGACGAACCGACCACGGGGCTGGATCCGCAGTCACGGTTGTTCCTCTGGGACAGGGTGACCGAACTCCACCGCTCCGGCACCACGATCATGCTGACCACGCACGACATGGCGGAGGCGGATCGCCTGTGTGAGCGGATCGCGATCGTCGACCACGGTGAGCGCATCGCGTTGGACACGCCGGCAGGTCTGCGGGATCTGTTGCCGGGCGGTCGCGGCATCGAGCTCGTGGTGGACTCCCCGGACGATCCCGCTCCGCTGCTGGGAGAACTCGGGGAGACGGAGTCCGCCGAGATCGACAGGGGGCAGTGGCGTGTGCGGTGTTATGGCGACAGTGGCCTGGGTCAGGCGATCGCGGTCGCCGAACAACGAGGAGCGGTGGTCCGGGATGTGCACCGGCTCGAGGGCAGCCTGGAAGACGTGTTCGTGCACCTGACCGGACGGGAGCTGCGATGAGTAGTGGCGTGACGAGGGGCCCGAGCCGGACGACGCTGGACCCGACTCTGGCGCGCGCGACCGGTTTCCGCGCATTCCTGGGCCTGCTGCAGCGTGATGTCTGGAACACCCTCCGTCACGAACTCGGGGGCTTCCTCGCGCAGTCGCTCATGCAACCGTTGGCGTTTCTCTTCGTCTTTGGCCTCGTCCTGCCGGAGATCGGCGCGGTGGACGAGGGTTACGCGACGCAGCTGTTGCCGGGAATCATCGCGCTGACACTCGTGCTGACGGCGCTGCAGAACGTGGCGCTGCCGTTGGTGATCGAGTTCTCCTATACCAAGGAGATCGAGGATCGCCTGTTGGCGCCGATCTCACCGTTGATGGTGGGAGTGGAGAAGTTGGTGTTCGCGACAGGGCGGTCCCTGATCGCGGCGCTGCTCATCCTGCCGCTCGGAGCACTGATCCTGCCGGACGGACTGCAGACCGGCGGGGCGAACTGGGGGATGTTCGTCGTACTCCTGATCGTCGGCGGTTTCGCCGGGGCCTCCATCGGCCTGGTGCTGGGCACGTCGGTGCCGGCGAAACGCATCAACATGGTCTTCGCGTTGGCCCTGACGCCGCTGATCTTCACCGGTGCGACGTTCTACCCGTGGCAGCTGCTCGAGTCGCTCCGGTGGTTCCAGGTGCTGACGCTGTTCAACCCGCTCACCTACGTTTCCGAGGGCATGCGCGGCGCCCTCACCTCGTCGCCTCATCTGGGGGCGGAGTGGATCGCGCTCGGGCTCGCGGTCTCGACGCTGGCCTTCGCGATCTTCGGTCTGCGCGGGTTCATCCGCCGCGCCGTGGATTGACGACTCCTGCGTGGTTCGACCGTGAGCGTCAGTAGCCGCGGCCGTACTCGACCACGGACAGAAGGTCTTCACCCGCGGCGAACCTGCGGAGGTTCTCCGCGAGCGGCCCCGCCATCTCCTCGGTGAGCCGTCCCGAAGGGTTGGCGACATGCGGGGTGATCACTACGTTGTCCAGGCCGAACAGCGGGTCGTCCGGGGCGGGCGGCTCCGGATCCGTCACGTCGAGTGCGGCTCCTCCGATCAGTCCCGCGGTGAGTGCGCGGTACAGGGCCGCCTGGTCGATCAGGGGCCCGCGGGCGACGTTGACGATCCAGGAGTGGGGGCGGAGCAGGGCCAGGGTGCGGTCGTTGATCAGGTGCCGGGTCTCCGGGGTGTCGGGCGCGGCGAGCACCACGTGGTCGGTCTGCGCGAGCACCTCGTCGGTCCGCTCGGCGGGAGCGGTGAGTTCGGCCCCCTCGACGGGGCGGCCTGACCTGGTGACGGCGAGCGTTCGCGCGCCGCATGCGGTCAGCAGGGGAAGGAGCTCCCGTCCGATGCCGCCTGCGCCGATGATCGCGACCGATGCGCCCCGGAGGGTTCTGACGGCCGGATCGACGGAGTCCTTGGCCCAGCGCGTGTGAGCCGACCGGACCACCTGCCGGGTGCCCGCGAGCAGCAGGGCGAGCGCATGCTCTGCGACCCCTCGGGCGTAGAAGCCGGAGGCGTTGGTCCAGGTCCGGCGGTCGTCGAGTACGCCCGCGGCGACGAAGTGCTCGATCCCCGCCGTGCTCAACGCCACCCACTCGACGTGGTCCGGCAGGGCCGGGAAACCGTCCGGGCCCCCGATCCACACCAGGACCCGGGCCTCGTCGAGCGACACCACCGAACCGCCCGCGCCCTCCACCGCGGCCACGAGGTGAGGGTCGCGGGTCGGCTCGACGGCCACGCGGAGCGCCGCGGCGTCACCCGGAATGGGGATCATGTCGGCAGGGCCTTCTTTCCAGTCTCGGCGATGAACAGCGCGAATGCCGGCACCGCGCCACCCCGTTCAGCACCATGTGGACGAGGTGCACCAATCCCACCACCGGCACCGCGATCAGGATATAGGTGAGATATCCGGTGATCAGGACGGGCTTGCGGCCGACGCGCTGCAGGCCGCGCGAGGCTGACCGTCCACGCTGTGTCCCCGGCACAACAGCCGGCGCATTCATTGGCGTCCGGGGCCGTTCTCACACACTGGGCAACTCCATAGTGTTGCGGATCACACCGATCCCCATCACTACGAAGGTTGCCGGATACCAATGCGCACTGACCTGCTCGGATACTCTGTCTGGAATCGCACCGAGGGCCTCGACGCCCCCTTCGCGCAGGACGAGAGCACTGCGCTGACCTACCGCGAGTTCTCGCAGCTCGTGGCCGCCTACGCCCGGATCCTCGCGGGCCACGGTGTCGGCGAGCGAGACGTCGTGGCGGTGCACCTGTCCAACCGGGTCGAGTTCCTCGTCGCCGTGATGGCGGCCTGGAGCCTGCGGGCCGTCGCGACGCCGGTCAACCCGGTCCTGGCGCCGGCGGAGCTCGAGCACCAGCTCGGGGACTCCAACACCCTCGTTGTGGTGACCGAGTCGCCGGACGCCATCCGCGCGCTCACCGTCTCGCCGACAGTGCTCGATGTCGCGGAGTGCCCCACCACCGGCGATACGCTGCCCACCTCCACGTTCACGCCGGAGGACACGGCGCTGCTGGTCTACACCTCCGGGTCCACGGGACGCCCCAAGGGTGTCGAGCTGACCCACGCGAATCTGGAGCACATGACCCGCGCGCTGGCCGAGCATGTCGACGCCCGTCCGGACGAGCACTGCCTGCTGGTCCTGCCGCTGTTCCACGTCAACGCCATCTGCGTGAGCTTTCTCCTGCCCGCCTCGGTGGGAGGTCGCCTGACCCTCCTCCGGCGCTTCAGGCCGGAGACCTTCCTCGACGCGATCGAGGAGCACCGGCCGACCTACTTCTCCGCTGTCCCGGCCATCTTCGCGACCCTGGCCGACACACCGGGCGCCGAGAACCGGGATTTCACCTGCCTGCGGCGCGCGATCTGCGGTGCGGCTCCGGTCTCCAGGGAGCTCCTCGACCGGGTGACGGGCGTCCTGGGCATCCCGGTGGTCGAGGGGTACGGCCTCACCGAGGGGACCTGCGCCTCCACGTGCAACCCGCCGGGAGGCCCGATCAAGGCCGGCACCGTCGGGATCGCCCTGCCGGGGATCAGCGTCAAGGTCGTTGATCAGGACGGCGGTGAGCTGCCCGTCGGCCACGCCGGAGAGGTGATGATCTCGGGCCCCACGGTGATGAAGGGCTACCTGGGGATGCCGGAGGCCACCGCCGACACCATCGACGACGGATGGTTGCACACCGGTGACGTCGGGAAGTTCGACGCCGACGGCTACCTCACGCTGGTCGACCGCATCAAGGACATGATCATCCGGGGCGGGGAGAACCTGTACCCCAAGGAGATCGAGAACGCCCTGGCCACGCATCCCGCGGTGCTCGAGTGCGCGGTCGTCGGAGCACCACACCAGACCTACGGGGAGATCCCCGTCGCCTACGTCGTGACCTACGCGAACACCGAGGTCACCGAGGACGAACTCCTCGAGGCCGCCCGCGAACGCATCACCAAGATCAAGCTGCCCGCGGCGATCCACTTCGTCGACGAACTGCCCCGCAACCCGGTCGGCAAGATCGACAAACCCTCACTGCGTCGCGTCGCCGCGCTCACATAGCGCCGCGTCGCCCGCCCCCACCACAGCCGAGATCAAAGGAGCACATCATGGGATTCACGCAGGGCGTTCCGCCCGACATCGAGCCGGCGAAGTTCAACGGGCTCCCGCTCATGGAGCGGGTGCGGATCGCGCACACGCACTGGGCGGACCACGGGTTCGGGACCCCCAAGATGATCAACGTCATCTATCTGTTCAAGGTGTTGATCCTGCATATCGGTATCGGGATCACGCTGGCCACTCTGACCTCCGGTTTCAACCCGCTGGATGTGGGCAGCTGGTGGAACGAGCTGATCGTCTACCAGAAGGCCGTCCTGTGGACCATGCTGCTGGAGATCATGGGCCTGGGCGGCACCTGGGGTCCACTGTGCGGCCGCTTCAAGCCCATGACCGGCGGCGTCCTCTACTGGACCAGGGTGGGCGGGATCCGGCTCCCACCCTGGCCGGACAAGGTGCCGGGCACCCGAGGGGACACTCGCTCGCGGTTCGACGTCCTGCTCTACTGCGTGATCCTGGCCAACCTCCTGCTCGCGGTGGTCCTGCCCGGGGTCGCCGCGCGGGGGATGGCGGACCAGTCGGTGGTCAACCCCGTCGTGGTGATGCCGCTGGTCGTGCTGATGGTGGTCATGGGGCTGCGGGACAAGGTCATCTTTATCGCCTCCCGCGGTGAGCAGTACTACCCCGCGATCGTGTTCTTCTCGTTCCTGCCGTTCGTGGACATCGTGGTGGCACTCAAGCTGCTCATCGTGACGGTGTGGATCGGTGCGGGCATCTCCAAGCTGGGCAAGCACTTCTCACATGTGATCCCGCCGATGATCAGCAACACCCCGTGGATCGTCTTCAAGTCGGTCAAGCGGGCGCACTACCGCAAGTACCCGGAGGACCTGCGCCCGTCCAGGATGGCTTCGGGCATCGCGCACGTGCTGGGCACGCTGGTGGAGGTGGTGGCGCCCCTGGTGCTGCTGTTCTCGACCAACATCTACGTCTCGATCGGCGCCGCCGTCCTCATGGTGTGCTTCCACCTGTTCATCTTCTCCACGTTCCCGCTGGCGGTGCCGCTGGAGTGGAACATCCTGTTCGCCTTCGCCGCGATCGTGCTGTTCCTCGGATTCCCCAACCAGGACGGCTTCGGCGTCACGGACTTCTCCAACCCGTTCCTGCTGGCCCTCATCGTGGCCGGCCTGGTGTTCTTCCCGATCCTGGGCAACCTGCGGCCCGACCTGGTGTCGTTCCTGCCGTCCATGCGCCAGTACGCGGGCAACTGGGCCACCGCACTGTGGGCGTTCGCGCCGGGCGCCGAGGCCAAGCTGGACGAGTTCATCGACCGCCCGGCCAAGACGACGCCCGTCCAGCTCGAGTCGATGTACGAGCCCGACGTGGCGCGGATGACCCTCGACCTGACCCTGGGGTGGCGGTCGCTGCACAGCAACGGGCGCGGCCTGTTCTCCCTGCTCATGCACCATCTGGGGGAGGACCTGGAGAAGTACGACGTCCGTGAGGCCGAGTTCGCCTCCAACACGATCATCGGGTTCAACTTCGGCGACGGCCATCTGCACGACCACCGTCTGATAGCGGCCATCCAGAAGCGGGTCGGGTATGCCCCCGGTGAGTTCGTGGTGGTGTGGATGGAGTCGCAGCCCATCCACAAGAGCACTCAGAAATACAAGATCATCGACGCCGCACTCGGGATCATCGAGGAGGGGTACGTCGAGGTGGCCGACGAGGTCGAGGCGCTCCCGCACCTGCCCAACGGACCCATCCCGCGCTACACCACGTGGCGGGCCGAGACGGGTGGGCAGCCCACGGCAAGCCCGCGCACGGCCGACGAGGCGGTCAGCTCATGAGGTAGTCGCGCGGCGACCACCGAGGGGAGCCGGAGTGCTCTCCACCCACCATCACGCCGGAGGAGAACAATGAGTACCGCCACCATCGTGGGCAGTGGCCCCAACGGGCTGGCCGCCGCAGTCCACCTCGCACGCCAGGGGGTCGACGTGACGGTCCTGGAGGCTGCGGACACGATCGGTGGCGGTACCCGTTCCGGCGAGCTGACCGTCCCGGGACTGATCCACGACCACTGCTCGGCCATCCATCCGATGGGGGCGGCGTCCCCCTTTCTGCAGACTCTCGGCCTGGAGCGTCACGGTCTGCGGTGGCTCCATCCCGAGATCGACTGCGCCCACCCGCTCGACGACGGCGACGCCGGGCTCCTCCACACCTCGGTCGCCCGGACGGTCGAGGGGTTGGGGGAGGACGGCCGGGTCTGGCATGGGCTGTTCAACGATCTGGCCCGGGACTTCGACATCCTGGCCGGCGAGCTGATGGGCCCGTTCCTCCATGTGCCCAGGCGGCCCGACAAGCTGGCGCTCTTCGGCCCCCGCGCCCTAGCACCCGCGACGGTCCTGGCCAGGCTGTTCCGCACCGAGCGGGGGCGGGCCCTGTTCGGCGGGCTCGCCGCCCACGTGTACTCCCGTCTCGACCGGCCCGCGAGTTCGGCGGTCGGATTGATGATCGGGGCGTCGGGGCACAAGTACGGGTGGGTGGTCGCCGAAGGCGGTTCGCAGGCGATCGCCGACTCGCTGGCTGCCGTCCTCGCCGAGCACGGCGGGCGCATCCACACGGGAGTGCGCGTCTCGTCGTCGTCGGATATTCCCCCGTCGGACCTGGTCCTCCTCGACACCTCCCCGGACACCGCACTGCGGGTCTTCGGCTCGCGCCTCCCCAACCGCATCGCGTCGTCGTTCCGACGCTTCTCCGCCGGCCCGGCCGCCTACAAGGTGGACTACGCCGTCACCGGCGGGGTTCCGTGGCTCAATGCCGACTGCGGGAAGGCGGGGACCGTGCACCTCGGCGGGGGCTTCGACGAGATCCACGAGGCGGAGAAGGTGTGTGCGCTGGGCCGGATGCCGGAGCGGCCGTTCGTGCTGGTGGGCCAGCAATACGTGGCCGACCCCGGTCGGGCCGCCGGGGACACCGTCCCGCTGTACGCCTACGCGCACGTGCCCGCCGACTACCCGGGCCGCGCGGAGGAGGCGATCACCGCACAGATCGAGCGATTCGCTCCGGGGTTCCGTGACCGCGTCGTCGCGACTCACGTGACGCCTCCGTGGCGGCTGGAGGCGCAGAACGAGAACCAGCGGGGCGGCGACATCGTCGGTGGATCCAACGCCGGACTGCAGGTGGTCTTCCGCCCCAGGATCTCCGCCGACCCCTATAGCCTCGGGATTCCGGGCGTCTACCTGTGCTCGGCCTCGACGCCGCCGGGCGCCGGAGCGCACGGGATGCCCGGGTACAACGCCGCGCAGGCGGCGCTGAAGTACCTCAGGAAGTAGACGGGAGCATCGAGCGTGATGAGTGCCGAGCGTGATGAGAACCGAGCGTGATGAGAACCGAGCGCGATGAGTGACGCCCCCCGGGTCGAGACCTCCGACGACAACGACGACGACGAGGGGGTGGCCTCGCTCGTGTTGGCCGAACTCGCGCGTGAGCTCTCGGAGGACATCGACGCGGTGGTCGCGACGGTGACCAAGTACATCGCGGACACCATCGACGACCTGTCCGCCGAGACCGGTCTGATGGATCTGCTCACCGCGAGCGTGCACGGAAACGTGAGCACGATCCTGCACGTCATGGGCAACAAGATCCCGCTCGACCATCTGCAGCCAACCACCGCTGCGGTCGAGTACGCCTACCGCCTGGCCCAGCGGAACGTCTCCGCCAACGCCCTGGTCCGCGCCTACCACCTGGGGGCCCACGAGATGCAGCGCGTGGTCCTGCAGCAGATGGAGACCAAAGATCTCGCGCCGCAGCGCACCATCGACGTGATCTCCGAGTTCGCCACGATGGAACACCAGTACATCGACTGGATCATCCGCTACGTTCTCAACGCGTACGAGTCAGAGCGGCAGCGCTGGAGCGACATGCCGGGCAGCGTGCTGGTCTCGGCGATCGAGGACCTCATGAACGATCCGGGAAGCGGTGCGACGCGGTTCGAGACCAAGACCGGATACGCGCTCAAGCGGACGCACCTGGCCGTGATCGCGTGGGATCCCGATCCGGAGAGTTCTGCTCGCCGGTTGCACAGCAGGATCCTCGCCGCGGCCGGGGTGATCGACACACCCGCGCCCCCGCTGCAGGTCACGATCGACGAGACCACCGTGTGGAACTGGATCCCGGTCGACGCCGCCGCGGTGCGGACCCTCGACCTGACCAGGCTGCGGGAGTCCATGGGCGGCGCTCACCTGGCGATGGGTGAGCCGTTGTGGGGGCCGGAGGGGTTCAAACGCAGCCACGAGCAGGCCCGCATCGCGTTCGGCTGCGCCACCGCCCCGGGAGGCCGGTCGCGGCCCGTGGCCAGCTACGCCGAACCGGGTCTGGCCGCGACGTCACTGATCGCCAAGGACACCCCGGAGGCGCGGATCTGGGTCCGGGAGACGCTGGGCCCGCTGGCCGCGGACACCACGCAGGCGGCGGAGTCCCGGGAGACCCTGGCCACCTATCTGGCCGAGAACCGCAGCCTGATCCGCACGGCGGAGTTGCTCCACGTGCACAAGAACACCGTGCGCTACCGCATCTCCAGGATCTTCGCCGACCTCGACGCGGAGCGACGGGTGGGGGACACCCTCGACCTCGCCCTGGCGTTGCGGGTTCACGAGCATCTCGGCCACGGGCCCTGATCGCCGGTCTGGCGACCGGTCGTGCCGCGTGTCGATCCGGTGGCATAGTGGGAACGGCAAGCCCCATCGTGTCCGGGCCAGTCCGGGTACGTGGCGACACCGCACGAATCCGTGCAGGTCAACGCCTGCACCGACGAGAGGATCGCACATGGCTATCAGTGACGACGACATGACGACCACCGGTAACTCAGGCGAGGGAGTCGCCGACGGCGGCTCGAACCCGGAGGGCCACGACGGCGGGGCCGACGGTTCGGCCCACCACATGAAGGGCGAGGGCGAAGGCCTCGCTGACGGCGGCTCGAACCCGGACGGTCACGACGGTGGCGCTGATGGATCCGCCGACTCCGGCGAGGGGCTGGCCGACGGCGGTTCGAACCCGGACGGTGCCGACGGCGGCGCTGACGGCACCCAGTAGTTGCGGGCGCTTCATCGGTGCGTCGCCTGCGGGCGGGATGAGTTCGCGGCGGGGGTGTGGGGGCAGCGGCCCCTGCTGACCCCTGCCGCAGAACTGCCGCGCGACTTCTCCGATCTGCTGACGCCGGAGATGGTTGACGAGATCATCGCCGAACGAGGGGTACGCACACCCTTCGTCCGGATGGCGCGGGACGGCACGCTGATCGACCGGGCGTGCTTCACCGGTGCTGCCGGCTTCGGGGCGCAGGTCCCCGATCAGCTCGACCCCGACGGCGTGCTGACCCAGTACGCCGCCGGGGCGACGATCGTCCTGCAGGGACTGCACCGGTTCTGGCCGCCGATCATCGACTTTGTCCGGGGAATGACTTCGGATGTCGGCCACCCGGTGCAGACCAACGCGTACATCACCCCGCCCGCGAACCGCGGGTTCGATCCGCACTACGACGTCCACGACGTCTTTGTGCTCCAGGTGTCCGGCTCCAAGCGGTGGCGGGTTCACGAGCCCGTCCACCACCATCCGCTGCCCGATCAGCCGTGGACCGATCACCGCAAGGCAATCGCCGAGCGAGCGAAGGACGAGCCGGTGATCGATGCTGTGCTCGAGCCGGGGGACTGCCTCTACCTGCCGCGCGGCTGGATCCACTCCGCCGAGGCGCAGGGCGACACCTCCATCCACCTCACTGTGGGCGTCGCTCCGTTCACCGGCCACGATGTCGCCACGGCGATGATCGAGGCGCTGGCCTCGGAGGAAGAGCTGCGCGCGTCGTTGCCGCTCGGGCTCGCCCCGGTCGACGCCGCTTCTACCGCGGAACACACCCGCGAGGTCCTGGACGTGCTGGCCCGCCTGATCGCCGAGAAGCAGGATCAGCTCAGCGATCTCGCCGGTGATGCGCTGGCCAACAAGTACCTCGACCTCACCCGACCCGCCGCCATCCGCCCGCTGGCCACGCTCGACGCCGTGGCGGCCCTCGACCCCGAGACCCGGGTGCAGTTGCGCGACGGGCTCCATGGGCGGGTGGATGACAACGGCTCCGACGACGGTAACCCCGACACTGTGGTCCTGAGGTTGCCCACCAAGTCGATCTCGTTCCCGGCCGAGTGTGCTCCCGCCCTGAACGCTGCCCTCGAGGGCACTCCCGTGACCGCGGGCTCGCTCCCCGGTCTCGATGCCGCTGATGGCCTGGTCGTGGTCCGTCGGCTGCTTCGAGAGGCCGTGTTGGTGGCACTGTGACCGGGCCCGCGGGGTGGGAGCCGTGCAGCGTGTCCTCGCTCCGGCGCGGCGATTCCCTCGAGGGTTCGGGTTCCCGTGGGATGCGGTGGCTCATGCTCGAGCTCGCCGGCCCGTGGGGGCATTCGGCGTTGCTCGACTCGCCCTCCCTCCTCTCGACCGAGCTGGGCCGCGAGATCGCCCAGCGCGCCCAGGCTGCTGACATTCGTGTCGCGGCGATCCGGCGGCCTGGTAAGCGCCTTGAGCAGCCCCGATGGCGGTGGGCCCTGGCCGACGCCCGCCCCGGTCAGGAGTCGCTGCGGTGGGGAGAGGTCGACGGCCCCGACGGCTACGCCGAAATCCCCCTAAACGGCTCCGCCGGCACGCTGAGCGATGAGCCTCTGGTGGCGATCTGCGCGCACGGCAAGCACGACCAATGCTGCGCAGTTCGGGGACGCAAGGCCACCACTCTTATCGCCGAGCGGTACCCGGAGGCGACGTGGGAGTGCTCGCACCTGGGCGGTGATCGCTTTGCCGCGACGATGATCGTCCTGCCGCACGGGCTGTTTTACGGTCGCGTCGACCTGGCCGAAGACCCGGCCGGCATCATCACCCGCTACACCGAGGGCCGGGTTGAACCGCGCCACCTCCGCGGCCGCAGCAGCTACCCGGCAGAGGTGCAGGTCGCGCAGCACCATGCCCGCGCGACGCTCGGCGACGACCGCATCGACGCCTTCGCGCCGCTGGACGTTGTCGAAGCAGATGGGCTCGTCGAGGTGACTCTCGAAGGCCCGCGCGAGCCGATCCGCGTGTTGTTGCGCGAGAGCTACTCCGAGCCGATCTTCACGATGTGTCAGGCTCGTACCCCTGGCCCGGTTAAGCAGTGGGAGCTGGTGGAGTTCTCCGGGGGCGGGTAGCGGGCGAGTGTGGTTATCCATGAGTCAAAAGGCCGCCTGTGAAGTTCTCGATTCTCGAATCACGACGAGCACAATGCATCGCCGGGACCGACCCGTCTAAAGTGCGATGGATCGTCATTGTCCAACGTGTGAAGGGCGTAACTCGCCTCGACCGCCTGCTTCTTCAACCGCCGATGTTGCGGACTGAAGAGCCCGCCTGAAGCGCAGACTTTGCAGAATCACGTTAATCGGCGCTGCTGGATCCGAAGGGAATAATCGGAAGCAACGACTCCCCTTCGAGCCGCAGCCGCAAACGTAACTTGCCCCAGTGTCAGCTAGTCGGGCCCCGCCTCCTCCGGGAGGAGGCGCTAGAACTCTCGTCCGAGAAGGCCTCCAGTCTCTGTATCCAAAACAGTGCGAACACGCCGGCTCTGAACCACTCCTGGTCAAGAACTTCGTCGGGCACATCGTTGCTGTTGATGGTGCAGATGTACTGCCCGCCTGTGGACTCGACCATTGATTGCGCGAACTGCAATGCACCGGCCCGTTGACGAGGATCGACGCCGTCGAAGACGGAGGAGTCATGCACGAGGAAGTCGGGGTGGTGCGCGGTCGTGATGCCTTCCTCGAGCATCGTGAGGTCGAAGCAAAACAGCGTCATTCTGTCGACGCCACTGCTACCTGAACCGGACGCGCGAATCGCGAACTTGTAGCGAGAGTCATCGACGGAAACAGTGAGGGCTGCGTCCTTGCCGTAAAGTTGGCGCATTTTCTGGCTGAAACGGTCGCTGATCCGGTCCAATTTCCCTCGCGAGGCCGCCAGGTAGCGAGTGGCCTCGTTTCGCTTAGTAGATTGCTTGAGCTTGAGTTCTTCGCGACGGGTGACCAGCTCGCGCGCTTGCTCGATTTGGAGATCCAGCGCGGCGCGTCAGCTCGAGGCGGTGGGGGAGTGCGACCGGGTCTATATCGAGAAACAGTCCGCTCGCTCTCGTGCTGATCATGTGAAGCTCGCCGGGTGCATCAGGTACCTGCGAGATGGTGACGAGCTGGCTGTCGCGTCGATGGACCGACTCGCTCGATCCCTGGTCGACCTCAAGCAGATCGTTGGCGAGATCACGGCCAAGGGGGCCAGTGTGGAGTTCATCCACGAACGGGCCACCTACGCCGCCGGCGCCCAGGATCCCCGGGCGGATCTCATGCTCTCTCTACTTGGGGCGTTTGCCGAGTTCGAGCGGGCCATCATCCGTGAACGCCAAGCCGAGGGCATTGCCATCGCCAAGACGAAGGGCAAGTACAAGGGGCGCAAGCGTGTCCTGACCGCCGAGCAGATCGACAAGGCCCGCGGCCGGTTCGACAAAGGGGCTCTTCCGGAATCAGAGTGCATTGATCCGATCCTGGAGCTGACCGGAGTGGATCAGTGACCGCAAGATGTAGTGCTTGAGGTTGCGGAAGCCCAGTGCGATCCCGCGGAGGTGCTCGAGCCTGCCGTTGATGGCCTCGACGGGGCCGTTGGAGGCGCCGACGTCGAAGTAGGCGAGGATCTCGCGGTGCCGCTTCCACAGCGACCGGCCCAGTTGCGCGAGCTCGGGGAGTTCGGTGGGCACCCCGGTGCGGATCGATTTCAGGAGCTTGTACATCGCGATCTTGCCCTCCCGCTTGCCGGAGGCTTCGTAGGCGGTGATGAGTCGCTGGTAGACGCCGTAGGTGACCTCCACTGCGGCGTGCGCATCGTGGGCGGTGAGCGCTTTGAACAGGCGGACCTTCTGCTTGTCGGTGAGCAGCTCAGCGCGTGTACGCAGGGTGCGGCGGATGCCGTACAGCGGATCGCCACTGCGACCGCGGTGCCCGGTGGTGGCCTGCTGGATGCGTTGGCGGCACACGGTGAGCTTGTCGGCGGCCAGGTGCACGACGTGGAACGGATCCATCACCGTCCGGGCAGCGGGAACGGCTTTGGCGGCGGCCGAGTGGTAGCCGGCGAACCCGTCCATCGTGACAACCTTGACCCGGTCTCGAAACAACTGGTCACGGGCGTCGAGCCACTCGGTCAGGACCTTCGCCGAACGGCCCGGGACCATGTCTAGCAGCCGGGATGGCCCGGTGCCGTCCACGACCGGGGTGAGGTCGACGAGCACGGTGACAAACGAAGAGGAACCGTCGCCGCGGACGTGCTTCCACTTGTGCTCATCGACCCCGAGCACGCGGACGCCATCGAAGTGTCCCGGCTGTTCGTAGACCATCGCGCGAACCTCCGAGACCGCCAGGTCATTGACCAGATCCCACCCCAGCCCGAGGGCCTTGGCCACCGCGGACACGCTGGTGCGGTCGATCGCCAGACGCTGCAGAATCCAGCGGCTGCAACGGCGGGTGGTCTTGGCCCGCGGCTCGGCCAACGCCGGCATCCGCTGTTGGAAGACCCTCGTGGCGCACTCGGTGTTGTCGCAGGTGAAGCGCGGTACCCGCACATCCAGCCTCGTGGGGTGACCCACGATCGGTAGATCCGTCACCTTCCGCTCCACATGATCCCGTAGGCGCCCAGCAGTTCCGCACTCGGCGCAGACCGGGTCCAGTGTGACCGGGGCGCAAAACAGGTGCGTGAACTCGTCGGCCACGGCGGCGTCGGTGATCGTCACCCCGAGCTCGACGGTGCGGCAGATGGTGTCGGCAAGCAGGCTAGCGGTAGCGTTCAAAGCGGGTCCTGGGGTGTTCGATGCGGCGTGTGAGAACCTGCATCTTCACACGCCCCAGGACCCCTACATCTTGTGCCTCACCGCATCACCGGCGAACCCCAACCACGCACTCCAGATCCGGAAGAGCCGACAAAGGGGAGGGGCCGTCGGCGATCGCCCGCGATCTCGGAGTGGGTCGATCGACGCTTTACCGAGCACTTCAAAGGCAAACGTAGGCAATTTTCGAGCTAAGTCGACTGCTTCAGCGAGCCGTCGATTCGTGTGATTGAACCGCACGCCGCACCGCTGATGACCGATGGTCCCGTAGTGCCTCTATTAGTGGGGCAGTCACGTCGCTTGGCGCCATCTGGGCAAGTTGCGCCGCGACCGACCGCGCAACATAAGTGCCTGGATCTTGTAGAACCTGAGTCAGCAGTTGGAGTGCTGGCTGGTCGGCTATACCCTCGACCGCCCACCGAGCGAGACTGACGGCGACCGTCGCCCTTACTGGCGCCTCTGGGTCCTGAGCGAATACAGCCAAAGTCATCAGATCTCCGGGATTGTCGCGTCCTGCGACCACCCGCACGGCCGCAGCTCGGCTCTCTTGGTCCCCTTTGAGGAGCTTCCAGAGCTCGGCATTGGTGACTGCGCCCGGCCTGATGGCAGCGAGGGCTGCGGCGGCATGCCCGCTCATGTCAGGGGAGCCGAAAAACGGGTCTGACTGCGGAGGGTTTTCCAAAATGCGCTTAAGTATCGGTTCAAGAGCGTCAATGACGGACGCTGGGATCCCCGACCCTATCCACTTTAACTGTTTAAGAGGCTCACTCAAGTGCTCGGAAAATAGAGTTCTCGCCGTCAATAGAGATATGAACGAATCCCAGTTCGCCACCGAAGGATGCCACCTGTTAATTAGGGCGAGGGTACTGGCAAAATCAATACTACGTATATGGTGCTCTCCGTTCTCTAGGCCCCTGACTTCAGAGTAAATACTTTCAGTAAGGTGCTCAATGAGGGACTTTGCTGTGTTCGAGTCCAGCTCTCTGATGTCACCGAATGCCCTTAATGCAGCGAGGTCCCCACTGGCGATTTTCTTGCGCTGAGCTTCTCGCACGCTGGGATCAGTTCGTGCAAGGAGAATGGTGATCGCTTCGCCCAGTTCGAAGTTGTCGCCTTCAGGTCTAGCGGACAGCGATTCACGGTCGGAATCTGTCCAAGCAACGTCTGGGATCCTGGACATCAGTGCGGCGTAGTGATGGGCATCGCCCTGATCGTTTTGGGGCGGCAGCGCGACAAGATGCTTGATGACCTCACTGATCACGGTTTCTGAAGCGCCTGGCGCCAGGTCCGTCAGGGTGTCTAGGAGAGTTGGCTTGACAGCGAACGTGGGGCGCGCGCGTTCGAAAATTGGAGTCAGATCCTGAAGACCTCTCAAGATCCAACGAATGTGCCGGTCAACTTCTAATGCCGGGAGCACGTCGGCTGCCTGTCGCAGCATCTCGAGGTCTGCTTGGAACGAAGTTCGAGTGGACAGTTCGAGGTCAATACTGGCCGCGTCGTCCATTGCGGCTTGGGCCGGACCAGTGCGAAGGAATTGTCGAACCGCCAGTTTCAACGAGTCGGTGAGGCCAGCTCTCCTTAGCATCCCCAGCGCCTCCGCACCTTCGGTGTGACCTGCCTCTGCGGTGACCGCGGTGAGAATCCGCTCCCCCAACATTCCTGTGGCGTATCGCCATGCGCTGTGGTCAGCGCTCATCCCTGCGATGAGTGAAGCGGTCCGGATCCGCAGCCATGTTTCGTCGATTGCACCGAATGTCCTTCTAGGGTCATGGGCCCATTGTTTGAACGCCAATTGCCAGTTGTGCTGTAAGCCCCAGGCGACTTCTTGGGTGCGCCACCAGGCAGCTAGAGTGTCCCGCCCGGTAATAGCGGCGGGAATGTTGCTTGAGTGCCATCCGCTGATTGTGAAAATTAGATCGGAGCTTGATCCAACGATGGCCATCACAGTTGGGTCATCGGTCGAGTTGCCACGAATATTCTGAACCTCGACCGAAAAATCGTACGCCTGTTCAAGGCAACCTAATTCGGTCAAGCATCTCGCCTTGTGGGTTAAGAGCCAGGCATGGTCAACCGGCCCGCAGTCATCTCGTTCAAGGACCTCTGACACTGCCTCCAGTCCACGTTGCGGCTTGCCCTCTTCGACGACCATTGCGCAGAAGATAGCGGCCGCAGATGCCCTCTGAAAAGGCTCGACCGCTGTATCTATTAGCGACTGGATGACCTCGATTGTTTCTCCGTTGACAAGGGCGTCATACATCGCGGCGTATAGTTGCCATGTCCAGTCTTCAGACTGGCGAGCCTCGTCAACGCTCGGAGCCTTTGTCTCTCGGCGATTTTTGGGATCAAGATCTCGAAGGCGCATTTTGATCAGCAGAGCGATTGAGGACTCAGCTGTGAGCTCGGTGACCGTAAGATTTGGGTGCGGTGCGATCAGGCGGGGTGTCAATAGGGCAAAGCGAAGCCGATCGGACCGGAGAATGGAGCTTCCGCCATTCCATGTGCTTCCTTCCCACTGATGCCCGGCTCGATCACCCAGTGCGACCTGAACTAGGCGACCGAAGTGGTTTGAATCGACCGTATTCGCCTTTGGGACGAAGAGTTTCGCCCCCTTGCCCGTCGATAGGATTAATTCTCTCGTTATTTGCACCCAGTACGAGACCCCAGACTGGATTGAATGCAGAATCAGTAGGTGTGGCACACGATGATCGGTCCAGTACTTGACATGACGTCCGTCGGAATCCGAAAACCACCAGCCAACTAGTTGGCCATCTTCGTGGTGCGGGTTGCTGAACCATGACTCGCCCGCCTTGACTTGCGCCCCCACTAATGCGCCGAGGTCGAATCGGCGCTCGTCGCGTGCTTGGAGCCACAGGTCCGTTCCTAGGTCGTGCTGCGTCGGGTTCTCCGCCACGCCCCAGCCCAGCTTCTCAAACTGCATTGCCACAGCACGTTCGCCGATAGCTCCGGTCTGGCTGCGTGTACTCGCCCTCATCAAGTGCGTCTACCCCTCATTCGTGAAGTCGGCGCGCAATCGCGAGCCACTAGAGACATGGTGCATCTGCGGTCGGACATTCGTTTTGTGGTGCAGTGCGTTGCGTGACCGGCTTTACATTAGACCTGGCTATCGGCGGGGGCTGGTGCCCTCGGTGTCGAGCGTGCGCTTGGCGCGTTGTGAGTTGCTGAGCGACCTGGGGGCGGCCGGCTCGCGCCGCGGTACCGATCGAGCAACTGTCGGCAACTGGCCGCACAAGAGGTCCAACTCAGGTCAGCTGGATGTCAGGTTCATGACCGCTGGCGATTCAACCTACGGTCGTCGCGGCACGCCTTGGGGTGCCGCTTCCACACAGGATGCACCCTCTACTGCATCATCTCGCGGCGCCATAAAACAAGTATCGCCTATTCGTTCAGTGGTCCCCGCTTAAGCTGCGACGATACCGTCACGCATCCACCAGCCCGTCGCTACGCACCTGATAGGAACCCACCTGTGTCATCGAACAAGGCCGGAGCTTCATCTGCGGGAATAGACCGCCTCGCCGTTTCCTCACCTAGGGCTAGATTGCTACTTGCAGGAGTCTGCGTTCTGCTATCGCCCACCGTGGCTGCATCCTGCGCTTATGCCAGCCAGCAGGCGAATGACTTGTTCGATTACCGTGGTTACTATGAAGAGTTCCAACACAATCGAGGAACTCCCTGCAAAGAAGGCGCTGTTGCCACAATATATTCACCGAGTAGAACCAAGATCGGGACAGCGCCATTAGTGATTTCTAAGAATGAAAGCGTAAAAGGGCCGGATGGGCGTCCGTTGAACACTGATGATCTTCCATCCGGAATGACAAGGGTCCCAAGAAATTGCGGCTACCTTTTTGAGTTTACGTCGATACCCGCCGAAGAGGGTAACTACACGATAAACATCACTCGCGACAGTGTGTTCCTCGAGAAGATCGAAGGAAGCCAATCATACCTTGAGGGTAGTTCAGTGGATACTCCCATGCCGTAATTGCGTCGGTTACGTGGCTTTGATCGTTTTCGGTGCTGGGTAGTGGTCTAGTTCGCATGAACGACAACTCGACACCGTTGAGTTTACATAAGGTCTGGTTATCGGTGTTGCCCCGCAGCCTATGAGGTCTGGCACCAGCGGATAAAATGTCTGCGCGATGTCGGTAAGTGTCTTGCGTCCTGCCGGCACGAAGCGATCGCAGAACACCGCTACCAAGCGATCAAAAGCGGCAAGTCGTGGGTCGCTAGTTGGGTGCTGGCTCCGCCTGCGCTGTCAGCTGCTCGCCACCGAACTTGGCCGCGTACTTCTCGGCCGACGACGGCTTCAATTCCCCACTAATCCGGAGTAAAACCGAGCCTTTGAGATAGTCCCACTCGTCGCCGAGGAAAGGCATCTCTGCCAATTGGGACTGGAGGGTTTCCCCACGGTTCCTGGCAGTGGCTTCGTCGGCGTACACCTCGATAGTCATCCCGCAGTCCACGCCGAGCGAATCGCAGGTGATCTCGGAGTCGTAGAGGACCGCCGCGCTCACGTACCCGTTCGGTCGGCCGATCTTATCGTTGGGGTCGTTGTCCTCGGTGATGGTCACTACCTGGCCCGCGGCGTTGGAGGCGCCCCTCAACTCCTCGGCGACCTGCGTGGCGTCTGCACTGTCCGCGGCTTCGCTGGCACTCTCGGTGGGGCTCTCCGCCGGTGCGGGGGATCCGCCGCCCCCTTCGCTCGAGCACGCGGTGAGAGCCAGCAGGGTCAGGCCAGCGAAAGCGGCACGGGTGAGGTTCATGACGAGAACTTAACAGCACAGGATCTGGCCGCAAATTCTCAGAGCGCATCGTCGGTTTGGTCGGATCCGGCGAGGAGTGCTCACCGAGCGCGAAGCCAGCGGCGTCGAGCACTTTCGCCCGAGTATAGGGCCGGGACGGTGCGGCGTGTTCTGAGAAGGCCACGGTGTGGTGCGTGGCGGCGAGGTGGTCAATCGGTTCTCGGCTTGCCCGGTAGATCCGGCTGAGCAGCTCCAGGGAACGGTCGTTGACGGTATTGAATGTCGCACGCTCGGCTGGGTCGACGATGCTGCGCAGACCTGCTCGCAGGTAGGTGTCAAAGGCGGGGACCGTGTGTTCTAGCAGCACCGGACAGTATGTGGGAGCGGTGATCTGGCCAGCCTCAGCTGCCCCGTGGGCGGTCAGTGAAGCCCATAAAGCACTGTTCGCACTGGAACACGAACTCCCCGAACCCTTCCCAAGGCATATGTGGGCCGGGCTTGTCACACGTTGGGCAGTCCATCATCGAGTACGCGCTTCCGCCGCCCTGGAGGTAGGTCATGGGTTGACTATCTCAGTCGTTAGCGACTGAGGATCGGTAAAGACTGTAGGTCGCCGATCGTTCATCGCAATCGGGGCACCACCTGCCGCGATCTCAGTCGGCACATGCCCCCGAGCGCCGTCCGGACTTGCCGAATCCGGTCCAAAAGAGGACTCCGGGGCGAGGAGCAGGCGACCGCACCTCAGGCCGCCTGATTCAGCAAGACCCTCCGACGGAGCCAGTGCGATTCACGTTGGCAGGGGCGCAAAGTGGGCCTGGACGTTCTGACCTTGTCGTAGGCCTATGCAAGTCTTCGCGGCATGACTGATATCGATGTACTGAGGATCGGCAGCCGTTTGATTTCGCGACGCTGGAGACAGTTGGTCATCACGCCGGCGGTTATCGCGGTGGTCTTGCTTCATCCTGAGCTGGGGCAACGAGCGGCCATGTGGGCCGGGGAGCAGTACGCTCAACGACTTTCGCGAATGGTGGAAGATGCAGGATTGCTGGACTTGGGCACGAAGCTGCCCCAGATTTCGCTGTCGGATGGCGCCTTACTGATCAGGTGCCGGGTTCTGAGGTGTCGAGTTTTCGGTGGGGTTGGACGCAGCACGTGGCGGAGCGGACCCAGGCGGGCGGCGCTGGCGCCCAACCTGGGCGTGGTCTCTGTCGGCGACGACACCGCCTCTTCCTGGTGGACACCCCGGAGCAGCGGCGGATCGGGATCTCCGACTCCCTCGAGCTGGCGTGGCGGGACTGGCTCGGCTCCGCCGGGTTCGACCGCCCCGAGGGCCACTGGCCGCGGCAGTGGGCGCGGGCGTACGTCGAGTTCGCCGCCGGGGAGAAGCGAAAATACCTGCACGACCTGGGCCTGCGGATCATCCCCACCGTCGGCTGGGAACGTGGACCTGCTGCAGACGCTCACGCACGCCAGGCTCGCCGCCCCGTGAGGTCGAGGGCGGCTGCCAGGCTCGAGCAGCAGCGCGACCAGCCTGAGTTGGGCGTCGAAGGACAGCCCCGCCTCGGGCTCGTCGCCGAGTACGTGTACGGGACGGACCGCTGGGAAGGCTTCCGTGTGCACCCGCTGCCGGCTTCGGTGGCGGCGGCGTGCACGGCTACAACTCGTTGGAGGGCACGTTCCTCGGAGGCTGCATCTTCTCGGGGATGAAGGCCGGCCGGGCGATGGCGCGGGAGGTCTGATCGAGGCAGGCACCGCCGGCGCGGCGGTCGTCGCTGTCATGCGCGCGGCGGGGAGGCCCCTGAGCCGCCGGCCGCCGCGTCCTGAGCAGCACTGTCACCTGTGACCGGCCGCCCGCGGGTCTGCGCCCGCCCACGCAGCACACCGAGTTCGTAGGTGGCCAGCACTATCAACCACAGAGCGGTGATGGGGATGACAAACCACAGCATCGCGGCACTGAACGGCCCCAGCGCGTCGTGGTCGGCCGCCTGGAGCACGACGTAGGCGATGTACGCGGCGTAGAAACCGGTGAAGAGAACGCCCTCCCACCGTGCGATCGCCAGGCCGGTGAAGGCGATCGGGAGCAGTGCCAGGGACACCGCGAGCATGATCGGCAGGTCGAAGCGGATGGCCCCGGCCGCGATCTCGATCGGCGCGATGAGTGAGGTCATCCCCAGAACGGCACCTATGTTGAACATGTTGCTGCCCACGATGTTTCCGATCGCCAGGTCGCGCTCGCCTCGGATCGCCGCGACCATGCTCGTCGCGAGTTCGGGAAGGGATGTCCCGACGGCCACCACCGTGAGGCCGATGACCAGGTCACTCATTCCCCATGCCGCCGCGAGGTCGCTCGCCGCGGTGACGAGGAGGCGCGCCCCGACCACGAGCATGACGACCCCGACGATCACGAGAGCGCTGCTGACGAGAACCGGGTGCGACGCGGCGACGCCGGACGACCGCGTCTCGTCCGCGCTGTCGCTCCCCGAGCTGTCGTCGGCGGCACCGTCACCGACCGGCTCCTCCGATGCCGCGGCGGCCCGGCCTCCACTCTGCTTGCGCGAGATGACGATCGTCGCCACCACATACGCCACGAGGCCGGCAAACAACAGCAGACCGTCGAGGAAGCTGATCGTGCCGTCGAGTGCCACAAGCAGCAAGACCAGCGAGAACAGAACCATGATGGGGATATCGACCCGCACGATCCGGGACGTCGCCACCAGAGGGGCGACGATCGCTGTCAACCCCAGGATGAGCAGGATGTTCGCGATGTTGCTGCCCACCACGTTGCCGACGGCCAACCCCGGGTATCCGCTCAGCGCGGCATCGACGCTTACCGCGAACTCCGGCGCCGAGGTGGCGAAGGCGACGACGGTGAGTCCCACCACCAGCGGGGAGATCCCGAGGGTCGCGGCCAGACCGCCGGCGCCCCGCACCAGCACTTCGCCGCCGCCGATGAGCAGGACGAACCCCACCGCGAGCGCGGCCACCGTCAGGGCGCTCATGTCAGCTCCGATCGGGTGGTGATGAACCCCGGTCCGGCTGGCGGTGACGGCCTCGTTGCATTACCCATGGGTCGATGATCCCGTGCCGGACTCCGGTCTGTCGATGCGCCGGCAGCGATTCAGCCGGCGGAGGCGACCGCCAGCGGCAGGACAGCCGGGACCCCGGACGAGCGGAGATGCCGGGCTGCCTCGGTGATCGTCCACCCCGTCCCGAGCAGGTCGGCGACCAGGAGGACGGGGCCGTCGGACGCTGTCGACGGGCCGGAGAACGTGCCCCACAGCTGGGCCACGCGGTAGGCCGAGTTCTGGGCGGTCACCGTCGGGAGCGCCTCGTCGCGGCTGAGTTCGCCGAGGTAGTCCATACGGCCCATCTGTGACAGCGCGCGCGCCAGGCTCTGCACGAGGATCGGGTGCTCGCCGGTGAGTAGCGCCGCGACACCGGTCGGGCGGTCGTCCCAGCCCCACTCGCGCAGGACCGGTACGCAGGCGCGGGCCAGCCACTCGGGTGCGTCCTGGTCGGGCTCGGCGAGCAGGGCGCGCAGCTTCTGGCCCAGGCCCAGATCGGTGAGGCGTGCCAGAGCGCGGCCCTCCGCGGGACCGTCGGCGATCTTGCCCTTGAGCGGGACGTCGAGCTTGGCCAGGCCGGTGGGCCACTGGCGGCGCGGAGGCAGCACCACGCCGGGCCGCTCGAGCGCTTCGCGGGCCGGGTCAGCGCGCCCGAGTCGACGGAGGTGGTGCGTCGCTGGGGTCCGGGGGCGCAGATACGGCCAGTTCACGGGCGCCAGCCCGGGGAGAAGATCGGCTCGGTTCTGTACTCGCCACGCGCAGGTCCGCACCTGTCCGGACGCCAGTGGGTAACAGCGGAAACGCGTAACGATACTGGTTTCCGGGTGCTGTTGAGTCGCGGTTGATCAGGGGCCGGGTTCTTGGTGGAGTTCGGGGTAGGCGCTCCAGGTGGCGCCGCTGATGAATGCGTGGCGTTCGGTTGTTTGAGCTCTGTATCCGAACTGGGTTGCCGCGATCGCCGGGGGAATGCTGCGGACCAGCTCGCGCATCGCGCTGTTGCGTGCGCCTCGAAGATCGATCCCGTTGTCGCGGAGCTTGCCCATCAGGGTCTGCGGGTTGATGTGATGACCTGCAGTGACCCCGGGAAATAGCCACTGGGATGTTCGGTTGGCAGCGGTGGTCATGTTGGGGCGATGGGCGATGAGTGCGGTCACCGGGTCGGCGAGCGGATGCGGGAGTGCTACCTCGGCGTCGGCGAAGCGGATCCACAGGCCGTCGCTGTCGTCGGTTCTCAGTGCGTCCAGTCGGATGGCGGCGATGCGCGAAACTGGTTGCGCGCAGATCAGCAGCAGGACCGTGGCGGCTTTGACCCACACCGGGGTCTCTCGCCGTTCCAGAATCGTGGCCAGCTGAGCGTAGCGCTCATCGTCGCTGGTCATGGGACTGGTTCGAGCCCGTCGGTGGGGGAACGCGAGGTGGGCGGCCATGTGTTGGTGCTTGATGCACCGCTTGACGAACATCCTGGCGGTGCTGCGGGTGGTCGGCCCGGTAACGAGCCAGGTGTCGATATCGGACTGTGTCGCTTCCGCCAGCGCAGTGTTACGGGTGTAGAGCCAGTTGACGAAGTCGATCGCCACGGTGATCTCCTGTTTGGCGTTGGCGATCGGCCCGTTCTCCAGGGGTTGGCGCTGCGCGCGGGCGCGGAGGTTGCGCAGGTGATGCCAGGTGGCGAATCCGGTGATGACCTGCTGCGATTGGTGGATTGGTGTGGAGGCGAGCTTTTTCTCGAGCCAGCTGGTGAAGCGGTCGAGGTTGCGGTCATAGGGCGCGAGGATTCCGCAGCTGATGAACAGGTCCCGTAGGTGACGTGCGGTGCGCTCGGCGGGGTAGTGGGCGAAGGTGTCGTGACTGATGGTCAAGCGGTGTTGCGCGAACCCGTCCAGGAGCTGGCGCACGTCGGGATTGCGTAGCCAGATGAGCGCACTTCGCGGGTGGTCCTGGCTGGTCAGCGCATCGAGTAGCGGTTTCAGCTCGGCCGAGACGAATCCGGTGTCGGCGGTGGTGAGCAGGGCGGTCAGGTCGTCGGTGAGGCAGCATCGGGCGCAGAGTCCGCGCCGGTGGGGTTCGTCCTGATCGCCGCAGCGGGTGCAGATCAGGCGGGGATCGTCGATCCCTGCACAGTCGGTGCAGATGGCCTGGTTGCCTGAGAGTCCGGGGAGGAGCCGGTCCGGGGTCAGGCAGCGAGGACACGTTCCGCGGCGACGGGTGGCCTGTTGGTAGCAACGGCGGCAGACGAAGCCCTCTGGCCAGCGCACGCCGCGAGGCTGGCGCTCGTCGTCGCACCGTGTGCAGTGGTACTTCGATGTGTCAGCCATGTGTGTCGCCTGCGCGGGGGTCCGTCTACGCCGGTGGGCCGGGTCGGTGGATGTGGGCCCGCTTCGGTCGCAGCGGACCATCAGCTGCGGGGGAGACGTCGGTGGCGGTGCGCCGCGAGGGTGCGGCGTCGACACGGAAGTCGCAGAGGTCCTCGACGCTGCAGTCCAGAACGTGGCACAGGGCGCCGAGCAGCGCCAGGGGCAGCCGGTCCGGGGTGCGTCCGAGGAGGCGGTAGAGCTGCGAGGCGGAGAGCTCGATGCCGACCTCATGCAGCGGGGTGATCAGGTCAGACAGGTTGTGCATGTCTCGGTCGGTCATGACTTGGCGTAGTCGCCACTGGTAGGCGATCCGGTGCTTCATGTCTCGTTCGTCCTTTCGGGCAGGCGGCCGGCTGCGGCACGTAGGGCGGCGGCTACGACGCGGCTGCGGTAGTCGGGGGAGACGAAGGTGTAGAGCGAGGTGGTCGAGGCGTACTCGTGTCCGACTTGCTCTTGGATGAAGCGGGTGTCGTAGCCGGACTCGACAAGCAGCGTGACGTAGCTGCGGCGCAGGGAGTGAAAGTCCAGTCCGGGGTCGGTCAGGCCGGCTGTGTCACAGAGTTCGGCGAAGCTGTGGGACAGTGCCCCGTTCGAGATTCGTTCGGATCGTTCGGTTGGAAACAATGCGGTCCCGGTGGTGCGGTCGAAGCTGGTGCGCCCCTGGTCGATCCACTGCTCGAGGCAGTCGATCACCCACGCGGTCTCTGGGACGGTCAGTACGCCGCGCCGTTTGGCGGGGGATCCTTTGCCGGGCTTGCCGTACCGGACGTAGCAGACCCCGAATCGGCCGAACTGCCGTGCACGCGGATTCGGCCCAAAATCCGTCAGGTCCAGCATGCGAACTTCGTTGCGGCGCAGGCCCCATGCGTAGGCGACCTTGGTGATCGTCGCGGTTCGCAGCGCGACCATCGCCCCCTTCGTGCCGACCTCGTAGCGGCGGGTGACCTGCTCGTCCGCGGTATCGCACAGGTCCTGCAGCTCGTCGGTGGTGTACGCCCGTTTGCGTGGGTCGCCGGGACCCTCGTGGACGTGGCGGGCCGAGTTGGCCTCGGTAATGACCTGTACGGGATGCGTGGCGAACCGGTCCTGGCATTGCTCGGCCCACTCGTAGGCCGGGTCGAGCAGGTAGTCCATGAAGTGCCGCAGCGCACCTTGATAGTTCAGGACGGTGCTGTGCGCTATGCCGTGGACTCCGCGTAGTTCGGTGATCCAGTCATTGGCCATCGCCGGCGTCCAGGTCCAGGGGCCGTCGGCATCGCAGAAGTCCCGGAACCGCCGTATCGTGGCCACCCGCGCCGAGATCGTGCCGGCAGACAGGTTTCGTGCCAGCTGCTGGTGAGACCAGCCGGTGACCATCGCCTCGAACACCGAGGCTTCCGGACGTAGAACAGCGATACCGTCGGCCAGCTGCAACCGCGCCGACCCTGGAGGAAGATCCTGCTGCGACATCTCGCACCGCCCAAAAATGGCTCGCGTCTTGTGCGAAAGTGTCGCATGAAATGCGAATCGCGACAAGAGGCCGCAGGTAGCAGCGCCGCCACCATCCCGCCATCGGCTGGCGGTCACGGTCCAACAAGGGCGGAAGCGCTGGCCCGGCACCTGCTCACGCGCAGGTCACGAGGCCAGTCGGGCACTACGGGCGAGGGGCAGTTCGGGGAAGGGTCGAGTTCGCACAATCTACAACTCGGCATCGTTGACTTGTCATAACGACAACTATCGGCTAACAAATATTACCAGGCAGGGGTCCATTTCTAAGGCTGCCACTACTTCAATGCGCGGCAATTAGGCTCTCTTGTCAGCGCGCTTCACATTCGGGAAATGACCTTATCCGCAGCGCCGACTTTTACTTGGCCATATCGCCCCAGTCGCTGAACCTCGTCGGGTCGTGCCGGCCCATGTTGGCGTGCTCGAACAGCCCCCACCCCACGTCCCCGTTGCAGGTCGCGCGTGCGACGTGGTCCACGACGTTGAACGGCAGCATGCCCACCACATCCGGCGAAGTCATGTCGTAGGTGACGGACTCGCTCCAGTCGCGTCCCATCCAGTGACCGTGCGACCACGCCGGGTCGCCCACGTAGCCCGCGCCCATGCTCAGCGGCACCCCGCCCAGGGTCTCGACCTCCAACCACAACGGCTCGCCCCGCGGGGTCGTCAGGTGCAACCGCGCGCACTCCGGATGGCGGGTGCCGCTGCGGTAGTCGACCTCCATCCGCGGCCAGCCCAACTGCTCGATCCGGCCGTCCGCGAAGACCCGGCTCGCGTGGTTCAAGGTCCGGTGCCCGTCGGGGCTCTCCTGCAGAATCACGACCATCGCGTAGTCGTCGAAGCGCAGCGGGATGTAGGTCCACCAGAAGCCCTCGCGCGGTTCGGCGGCCCACCGGCCCGGGGGATCGGACTCGCCACTCGGGCGGATCCCCCACGAGCGGTCGCGGGTGCCGAGCCACACGTCGGGGTCGACGCGGAAGTCACGGCCATCCACCGAGAGCGTCCCCGACCAGCTGCCCACCTGAGCGAACCGGCTCGCGTCCAACATTGGGCGCGTGCCCTCCAGAAGGACGTGCCGGTCCTCGAGCACCGCGTCGAACGTGCCCTCCCAGGTCATATCCATCGAGAGATCCGGGTGCTCGCAGACCAGACGCAACGACCGCAGCGGGTCGATCACCTCGATCCGGTACCCGCCCACCGCCGGCTCCAGCGACCGCGACTCGAGCGCGTCGGAGAACCGCACTGACCGCTGGTTATCGCCGTGGCGCACCGTCGCGAACGCGTCCACCACGCCGAGGTTGGGATACACCCCGAACCCGGTCACCAGGAACACCTTGCCGGTGCGGTCGTGCGCGTTGAAGTAGTAGCGGTCGTAGAAGTTCCGATCGCTCGTGCCCGCCTGCGCCATCGGCAGCGGCGTCTGGTGAACGGGGAACTCGTCGAGCGGAGTGGGTTTCACGTGGATCCTCGGGCAGTAGTCGGCCGCTGGCGCGGTGGGGGAGAGGCAGGCGGTCGCGATCAGTCGGCGATCAGCCGGGCCAGCATTGCGTGGTGGAGGACGTACTCGTCCGGGTGGGCGGGCGGTTCCTGTTCGCCGAAGTGAATACGACGACGAGTGATCCGCGACAGGATCACGGCCTGCCGCAGCCCGGCGTAGACGTAGTAGAACGGCAGATCCCGGACCGTGGATCCGGTGAGTTGCTCGTACTGCTCGACGACCTCGCTGTGTTCGAACAGCTCCGGGGTGCCGGGGAAGTCAAAGGCCACGGCGAGCTCCTGGAACAGGTCATGGAAGTACAGGAACCAGCCCAGGTCGACCTCGGCAGGCGCGATGGTCGCCATCTCCCAGTCCAGCACGGCCGACGGGCGCGTTCCCTCGTAGAGGATGTTGCCGATCCGGGCGTCGCCCCAGCTCAGGACTTCCGGTCCGGTCTCGGCGGGCCAGTGGGTGTCGATCCAGTCGAAGGCGCGCTCGATCACCGGGATCTGCAGTCCGTCCTCGCGGGTCGTCCACTCGTAGTAGGCGCGCTGCTCGTCCACGTGGGCGCGCAGCGCGCTCATGCCGGGGGCCGGAGCGAGCGACGAGACCAGGTCGGCGGGCGCCGGGATCTGGTGGATCGCCGCCAGTATCGCGACGGACTCGCGCTGCAGCTCCCTCCGCTGCTGGGGGTCCATCTCCAGCAGCCAGCCGTCGAAGACGTACGGGGGGTTGTCGACCGGCGCCCGCCCGGTGGCCCGGTCCATCACCAGGAAGGGCGTGCCGAGGACGGCGGGATCCTGCTCCAACCAGCGGACGCGGGGGACCGGCAGCTCGGTGTTCTCGCGGACCACCCTCATCACGTCGAACTGCTTCTGCAGGTCGTAGACGGGGAACACAGGGAACGCGTCGTCCTCGGGGCACATCCGCGCTACCAGTTGAACTGTCTGCGGCTCGACTGTCTTCGGCTCGACCAAGCCCGCTGGAGAGGCCGCGCCGACGCGGGTCGCATCTGCGGAAGACGAACCGGCGGGGGTCCACGTGGCGTCGAACAGCACCGAGATGTTGGACATCCCCGAGCTCTCCGGCCTGCTCACCGCCGAGATCTCGACCCCGGCGTCGGAGTCGACCTCGTCGCGGCCGGCCAACCAGAGGGTCAGGCGCTCACGGAACTCATCGAGGTCGGCCTCGCCGGAGGTGATTCGTTGGTTGAGTGGTTCATCTGAACGCGTCGGTGTGGACGTCGCCTGCGTCGCGTGGTCATTCATGTGGTCGGGACCCTTCGTGCGGACCTGCCGCGCGGGCGATACCCGCACTCGGCCCAGTGTGACCCACGGCACATAAGAAGGTGTTCGAAATGCGCAACCCCGGGGCCGCTCTCGTCGGAGGCCGGGCGCGCCTCGTCGTCGTCATATCCAGGTGTAGAGACGGACCGCCCTGCGTCGCCACCACGGGGGTGATGCGGGGCGGACAGGGCGGTCGGTGATCCGTCACCGAACGGCCCGCGTCGGTAGCCTCGGGGCGCGGGTCGTGACGGCTCGAACTCTCAGAAGTGAACGCAGAAAAAGGTGTGCAGTTGTCGATCCCCTTGAGCATCCTCGACCTGGTCTCCATCCCGGAGGGCTCCACCGCCCGGGAGGGCATCACCGCCTCGATGGAGTCCGCCCGCCTGGCCGACCGGCTGGGCTACAAGCGTCTCTGGTTTGCCGAGCACCACAACACCCCCAACCTCGCGTCCAGCGCCACGGCGCTGCTCATCTCGCAGGCGGCCTCGGTAACCGAGAAGATCCGCGTGGGCTCCGGCGGCGTCATGCTGCCCAATCACGCGCCGCTGATGGTGGCCGAGCAGTACGGCACGCTGGCGAACATCCACGGCGACCGGATCGACCTGGGCCTGGGCCGCGCGCCCGGAACCGACGGCATGACCGCCCAGGCGCTGAGCCGGTCCTCCGCCGAGCCACAGGCCTTCGCCCGACACATCTACGATCTGCAGGGCTGGTTCGGCGAGACCGGCACTGCCAACAGCATCCAGATCCTGTCCTCGGCGTCGCAGGGGATGGAGGTGCCGATCTGGGTTCTGGGCTCCACCGTCAACGGCGCCTCGATCGCCGGGCAGCTGGGGCTGCCGTTCTCGCTGGCCTCGCATTTCGCGCCCGATCAGATCGACGACGCCATCCGCGTGTACCGGGAGTCGTTCAGCACCGAGGCGCCCACCGCGCGCATCGACAAGCCCCAGGTGATGGCCGGCATCAACGTTATGGTCGCCGAGACCGACGCAGAAGCCCGCCATCAGTTCACCACCCTCCAGCAGATGTTCCTGGACCTGCGGGCCGGGCGCAGTCGCGAGATCCAGCCACCCGTGGACCCGGAGCAGTTCGCCGGAAGCTCGCCCGGGATGCTCGAGATCAGCGCGGTGGGCTCGCCGGAGACGGTCAAGGCGCAGCTGGACGAGTTCGTAGAGCGCACCGATGCCGACGAGCTGATCACCGTGACCTACGCGTTCGACCCCGCGGTGCGGAACCGGTCGCTGGAGCTGCTGGCCGAGCTCTGGTACTAATCGCGAGCGATGCCCGGGAAGGAGCGATTGCGTGCGGCGGGCCGCCCGAGGTCGAGCGTGCCGCGACGAGTGCTCACCGACATCGGTCGAGGTGTGGCGGAGCGGATAGTCACACTTGGCTTACGTACACGGTGAGTAGGAGCCCGTACGCTACTTCTTCGTCGTAGAGGATCTTCAGCTGGTGGCCATTCGGTGCGGTCGACATACACACCTGCTCGCTGATCCGTGCAGCAGTCCCATGAGGTCCAACTCAGGTTAGATCTCGTCCTGTGTGAGTTCGCATGCGGCCAGTTCGTCGGCGTGGTCGCGGATGATCGACGAAAAATAGTCGTCGGGGTAGCGGTCGAGAAATTCTCGATCGGTCTCACCGTCGAGCGTGGTCCCGTGTTGTATCTCGGCGATGCGCGGATCGTTCGCGGTGTTGAGTGATAACCAGTAGAGGACGCTCCAGGACACGCTGTGAGCGTCACTGCCGAGGTCGCACTCGCCATATCCCGAGATCGCTTCAGCCAGGACCGCGCCAACGACATCGCCGGTGTCCGGCCAGAGGCGGACTCCAACTTCGTTCGGTTCGACACCAGGTCCGAGCTGGCCAAGAAGAACATTGGAGTCGATGATTCTCATGTCGAGTGTCTCCAGCGCCGGATCGACGTCTTGGATCGCGCGGATCGAGTCGATCGCCCTCGGCAATTCGGGTTCATTGGCCGGATGGACACATACTTCGATTCCCTCGCTGTACTGGCATTTGACGAACTCGGGCACGTCAAGGGAGTAGAGATTCCAGACGTGTAGCCCCGGGGGAAGCGAGTGCGGGGAGGCGGGTCGACCGATCCCGGATATTGGTATCACGAAGGCCACAATGAGGACCACGATAAACGACGTGTTGAGTGCGGCGAGGCGGCGGCGAGAGCGTAGGCGCAGGCTCGCTTCCTTCAACAGAGGGACCAGCACGGCGATGAACAAGAGGATGATCGCCATGCGGTACCAGTAGGTCAGCGGATCCCCCACTTGCCCGGGCAGAGGACGCACACCATTTCCGGGCGATACGGCCCACCACCCGCTGTGCAACATGGGGGACAGGTCGAAAATGGAGACCACCGTTCGAGACAGGGAGACGGCAGCCGAGAAACCGAACAGAACCAGTGTCGAGACGAGGATTGACCAGTAGGAGCGCATGAGTAGTGCGATCGTCACTGCGAATACGACAGCGAATACGACAGCGAATACGACAGCGAAGCAGAGCGCGGCAGTCGCGGTCAGCACGGATGCGAGTGACACATGACCCCAGGTGGCTGAGGTGCTCGTCACTACTAGTAGGGGGAGGTGGCCTGCGAAGTAGGACAGAACGGCGACGGTACTGAGTACCGTGATCGCCAGGAGTTCCTGTCGGAACTCTGACCATCGGGGTGTTCTGTCGACGGTGAATGAAGACTTGACGAACAGTTTCACTGCCAGTGCCGAGGATGCAGCCGCGGTCAGAGGCAGCGTGAATGTGAGGGACTCGAGGATTCGGTAGCTAGTTGTGGACCACAGTTGGTAGGACGCGGAATACAGAGTGGCCGATCCGAGCAGTGGGAAAGCAGCACACGCCAGTGCGAGCACGATCAAGATCGATGCGCATTCGTTCGATCGGTACGGCGTGAGCAGTCCCCGGTTGGACGTCCGGGATGTGGCCGTTCCTGAGGAGGTCGTTGTCATCTAGACGGACTCCACTCTGCGGATCAGGTCGTCGTCGAGTGCCTCGGCCGGCCCGGAGTAGTGCACTGTGCCCTTGTCGAATACGACGGCGTAGTCGCAGTACGGCTTGATACCTCGGACGTTGTGGGTGGCCACGGCGACAGTTGCTTCCGGTGGGCGATTGCTCGCCAGTAGCCGAAAGAAGGTGTCCTCGCTCTCGGTGTCTAGGCCGGATGTCGGTTCGTCCCACAGTCTGTCGTGTGCCTCCTCAAGGAAGGTGCACAGTATGGCTGTTTTTCGCCTCTGCCCGCCGGACAGGGAGTCGACCTTGGCGTCGAGCAAGGTGTGAACTCTCAGCTCTGAGGCGTAGGACTCGATCATTTCCCATGACGCACCTGGGTTGGTGGCGCCCAAGGCTATCCGGTAGCGGAGCAGCTCCCGGATGGTCAGTCCACCGAGCATTCTGGGGAACTGCGGATGATATGCCACCTGGAACGCGTTTTTGTGCTCGGTCCGGCGGTCGACGGCCACCTCACCGTCGAGCGTGATGTGGCCGCTACTGGGGGAGACACGGCCTGAGGCAATTGACAAGAACGTGCTCTTGCCACTGCCGTTCTCCCCCAGTACGGCTGTGATACCGCTCTGGAGAGTAAGTTGATCTATATCGAGTGCGCAGAACCTTCCGAGCTTCCGCCGATAGAAATGTCGAACGTTACTGACTGCAATCGACAAGATAACCCCTCGTTAAAGCGAATACCGTTCCACGGAGGCTTGTCAGCAGAGCCGGACCCGATTGCTTGCCATAAACGCGCCCGTGTCGCTGACGGTCGTGCCCCAGTAGTCTTGCGCTACCCAGGCGCAATCGGCGAATGCGCGGATCGCCCCGGTGCCGAATCCGTGCGATTCGTCAACCTTCGTTGATCCTCCGATGACGTCGTCTCTCCAGAGTTCGACTCGATAGCCGACGGGATTGGTGCAGTCATAGCGCCCACCCTGAACGCCGACCGTATTACCGCCCTGGCCGGGCTCCCATACTGCAAGTCGACAGTTTGCTTGCGCGGTTGTCGCTTCGCCAGGGGTGACCTCATCCAGTGCGCGAGTGAGGGTTTCGCCATCCGGTGTGGTGGCCGGCGCCTGTTCGGTGACGATCCGATCGAGCACCTCGTTGACGTCCTCAGTGCCCGGGTCTGCGTGCGCTGTCATGGGGAAGGCTACTGCCAGCACTGCAGCAGCAGTGATTGCTTTGAGTGGTCGAGTCAATCGCATAGCGCGATCTCCTTGGGTCGAGGGTACGGCGTGTTGCGGTTGTTAACACCGCATAAGCAACGTATCAGAAACTCGTATAATTTTAGGCAATTGAAAAATCATTAATCCGTACAAATGAATAGACCTCGACTCTCGACGAGTCTGTGTTGCATCAATCAATAATGGAAATCGCCAGCCCCCGGCCCGGGCGAGCCCCCGGCCTCCTCGTGCGTTTTTGCAGCTCTAGGTTGAAAGTTGGGTCAAATCACTCAGGTAGCTCGCCTGGAGTCCAACTATTTAGCCTATCTATTCACGCTATTTTTATGCGCTTTGTCGAATCGACTTGGGCACCGGCATATCGATGTAGACAGAACCGGGCCGACTACTTCGTCCCCGAGGGCGGACTGAGCGGTCCCAGCGGGTCGGAGCGCAACCGAGAGGTCCAACCGCCCCCGATCCCGGCGGTACGGAACCGGTCGATCAAGCTGCTGGCCGAGCTGTGGTTCTGAGACTGGGCTGGTTCTCTGACTGAGCCGGTTCTGAGTCCGGTGGGGCCTGCGCCGCGGCGCTGATAGAACGGGGTATGGCCATCGACGCATTCGAACCCCACCCCCTCGTCCGCCTGCTCGGCACGCCCTCGGCCGAGTTCACCGCCGCAGCCCTCGTGCGGGCGGTAGAGCAACTCGAGCTACGCCAGGTGAACCTGCGCTACGTCGGCGGCGACGGGCGTCTGAAGACCCTGGCCTTCCCCATCAACTCGCGCGACCACCTGATCGAGGTGCTGACGCGAGGCGAGCGCGTGGACGGCTCGAGTGTCTTTCCCGGTACCGACACCGACGCCAGTGACGTCTACATCGTTCCGCGTCACCGCACCGCCTTCCTCAACCCCTTCGGCGAGCGGCCCTCGCTCGACGTGCTGTGCTCCTTCTACAACGAGGACGGGACGCCGCTGCCGTACGCGCGCGAGCAGGTCGTGCGCCGCGCCGCCGAGGTGCTGACGCAGGAGACCGGCATGACGCTCGAGGCCTTCGGCGAGCTGGAGTACTACCTCGTCGACGAGCCCGATCCGCTCTTTCCCGTCGAGGAGGAACGCGGTTACCAGGAGTCGGGGCCCTTCTCCAAGCACGAGCGGGTCCGGGAGCAGGTGCTGGGGCACCTGTGCGCCATGGGGGTGCCGCTGAAGTACGCCCACGGCGAAGTCGGCAACATTCTCGAGGACGACCGGCAGCTGGTCCAGCACGAGATCGAGCTCCAACCCGTGCCCCTGGAGCAGGCGGCCGACAACCTCGTCCTGGCCAAGTGGGTGGTGCGCGAGGTCGCCTACTCCCACGGTCTCGAAGCGACCTTCGCGCCACTGGTGAGCGGGCAGGGTGCAGGCAGCGGCCTGCACATCCACAGCCGACTGGTGCGAAACGGCGCCAGCACCATCGTCAACAAGCAGGGGATCAACGACACCGGGCGCCGGCTCATCGCCGGCTACCTCGCGGCGGCCAGGGCGCTGGCCGCGTTCGGCAACACGGTCCCCACGTCCTACCTGCGGTTCGCAGACGGTGACGAGTCCCCCGAGGACATCTGCTGGGGCGAGAAGGACCGCACCGGTCTGGTCCGGGTCCCACTGGCCTGGGGCGGAGACGTGCTGGCCGACATGGTCGCCCACGCCAATCCCGGCAGCACCGAGCCCGTCCCCGAACCCGCCACGCACCCCCAGACCGTCGAACTGCGACTCGGCGACGGCTCGGCCGACGTGCACCTGCTCCTGGCCGGCATGGCCGTCGCGGCGACGCGCGGGCTGGGTGATCCCGGGAGTCTGGACAAGGCCGAGCGGCTCAGCACCGCCGAGCACGACAACTTCGAGCAACTGCCCGCCTCGTGCGCGGAGGCGGCCGACGTGCTGGAGGCCGAGCGCGAGATGTTCGAAGCCGACGGCGTCTTCCCCGGCCAGCTCATCGACGCCCTGCTCGCGGGTTTACGCGATACCGACGACGCGGCCGGGGAGCCTGCACAGAATGAGTCGGCTCGTGAGGAGCTCATCCGCCGTCACTGGCACGTCGGCTGAACGACCAGCAAAAGCCGATTTGCTCAACACGTCCCGCTACCGATTGAACCTGCAGCTAAACGGGCATTCTGCCGGGCCTGAAACCGTGATACGGTTTCAGGGTTAAGGTGGTGATCTACGAGGCTGCGCACCGGCACGGAATCGCGGACACGGAGATTCGGGCGACCGTAGAGCACCCGATCGTCCGATATCGGCTAGCGCCTCGTCTCGACCCCGATGCGCAGTTGGTTCGGATGGTTGGAGATCCGGACGGTGGACCTCTGGTGGAGGTGGTCGCTGACCTGGTCAATGCCGACGAGCTACACGTGTTCCACGCGATGCTGTTGACTTCAGCAGTGGCTCGCGAAGTGCTCGAGGCGACAGGAGGGCACCTTGATCTGTCCGACGGTGTCAGTCTCCGTCAGAGAACGCAGCGGGAGGGAACATGAGCAACACCGGGGATCGTGAAGCGCACTATGCGCGTCTCGCTGATGCCGTCGAATCCGGCGACTACGAGGTGCTCGATCGCACAGTGGAGGTTCGTCCGGATTATCGCCCCGGCCGGCCACCCAGGGGAGAAGCGGCCGAGGAAACCCGCCCCTTGGCAGTTCGTCTTACTGCCGCCGATCGGCACCGCTTGGCGGAGTACGCCGAGCGGACGGGGCAGCCGATGAGCGCTGTCATCCGAGCAGCTATCGACGAGTATCTCGGCAAGCATCCTGCGGCTTGATCACTCGCGCGCATCGTCGTCGCGGACGCTCGTCCGGCCAGCGGTCTTGGCTATGTGTGTCGATCCTCTGGCGTCGATGACTGCCTCAGGGTGGACAGAGAGCGGACGTGGGCAAGAGCTAAGTGATAGATCGGTCGCGCTTCTGTGTGGGACGCCCGTAGGGGGTGGTGGTGCCGGCCTTGTGGTGCTCGCGCATGGCACGGAAGTGCTCGGATGCGAGGAAGAGCGAGCGATTGCCCAGAGTGGTGGCAAGTCGGCCATCGGCGAGCTCAGCGGCCGGGTGGAGAGCGTGCCTGAGCTGGTCGGCGAGGTAGTCGGGCCGTCCGTACACGGACATGTGACGAGCGGCGTGGGCTGCCGAGGCGTCGATGCCGGCCCAGTCGATCGCCCACCCGGCGTGACGGAACATCTGGTCGAAGAAGACGCGCTGCGTGCGACTGTTCCCGTCGCGGAAGGGGTGCACCAGGGTGAGCTCGGACCAGTGCGAGGCGATGGTGTCCGTGGCGGCGTCGGGGTCGGTTGTGCTGGGTGACCGGGTGGCGATCTGACGAAAGACGCGGTCGAGCTCGTCGGTCAGGAACTGCGGCCTGGCGTGAGGGATGCCGAGGGCGTGGGTGTCGACGGACCGGAGCTCTCCGGCCCAGTCGAAGATGTCCTGCAGGATGTAGCGGTGGATCGCGCGGAGGTGGTCGAAGTCGAATCGCCCCTCCAACGGGCTGAGCTCCAGTTCCACGACCCGGAAGAAGGCGAGGTCGCGCTCGAACTCCGCGAGGTGGTCGGGGTCGGTGATGCCGAGCCGGTTGCGCAGAACCCCCGAGGACTCCCTGTAGGGATCTCGGGGGTTCATCAGTGAGAAAGGGTCGGGAGCAGCGTCAGGGGGCGGTGCGCTCACGCACCGCGGCGCGGATCTCGGAGAGGGCCTGGTCGCGGGTGAGAAGTCCGTCGGCGAACCGGCGGGTGATCTCCACGGCCTCGGACGACGGCTCCATGCCCGCCATGCGGTGGCCGGCGACGGCTCCTGCGAGTGCCTGCTCGGTGGTCGGGCGGATACGGGTGGACAACCAGTTCTCCTTGCGTCGACGTGGAGCCGATTCTACCTGCTCAGTCCCGCGATTCCCCGCACCGTCGAACTCGGATAGCGCGTCCGGCGTGGGTGCGGGGCCGCCGCGCCGGCCTGGCGGGCCGTTCCGCACCCGGCGGAATAGCGCACGGTCGGGCTGGGTTGGACGGGGCATGACTGCACAACCGGCCATCGCCGTCACGGGAGCCACCGGAGCTCTGGGGGGCTCCGTCGCCCGCCAGCTGGCCGAGCGGGGAATCGCCCAGCGCCTGATCGTCCGGAATGCGGAGCGGGCGCCGTCGCTGCCGGGCGCGGACGTCGCCGAGGCGTCGTATGAAGACGGCGACGCCCTGACCGCCGCTCTGCGCGGCATCGAGACCGTGTTCTTCGTGTCCGGCAATGAGGCCGCTGACCGAGAGTCGGTGCACCGGTCCGCCGTCAAGGCGTTCGAGGCGGCCAGTGTGCGCCGGGTCGTGTACACGTCGTTCCTGGGCGCCTTACCGGACGCGAGCTTCACCTTCGCGCGGACGCACCACGCGACCGAGGAGATGATCAGGGCCGCCGGGTTGGACTACACCTTCCTGCGTCCGAGTTTCTACCTGGACTACGTGGCCGACTGGGCCGATGCCGAGGGCGTCATCCGCGGGCCCGCCGGGGACGGGCGCATCGCGTGGGTCGCCCGTGACGACCTGGCGGAGGCGGCGGCGGCCGTCCTGTCGACCGAGGGGCACGACGGCCGGACCTACGACCTGACCGGCGACGAGCTGCTGACACTGGAGGAGACCGCGACCCGGCTGACCGAGGCCACGGGGACGACCTACCGGTTCGAGAACGAGTCGATCGATCAGGCCTACGCCTCCCGCCGTGAGGGCTACCCCGGCACGCCGGACTGGGAGCTCGACGGGTGGGTGGGGACCTACCTGGCGATCGCTCGCGGGGAGATGGCGGTGGCCAGCCGGTCCGTTGCCGAGCTCACCGGCCACCGGCCCCGGGGCATCGCGGACTTCTACACCGGGTAGGCGCCTGCAGCCGCCCGTCCACACGGGGCCGCCGGGTCAGCGCAGTGCGTCGAAAAGGTCGTCGTGGAACCACTGCGCCGCGTCGCGCGTGAACTCGGTCGGGGAGAGAGCCCCGGCGCCCTGGGGCACCCGGCCCAGAACCGGCACGCCGGTCAGGCGGGGGAGGTCCTCGAGGTTGCTGCGCTCGGCGAGGTCCGGGTCGTTCGGCCACGAGCCGATCACGATCCCGGCGCAGCGCAGCCCCGCGGCCTCGATCGCGCGGACCGTGAGCTCGGTGTCGGACAGTGTGCCCAGGCCCGCGCGGGTGACCACTATGACCGGTGCGTCGAGGGCGAGCGCCAGGTCCAGGATGGTGAGGTCGGTGCCGAGCCGCACGAGCACTCCGCCGGCGCCTTCGACAAGGTCGAGGCGGGAGGTGGCGGATACCGGACCACTGGGCTCGCCGAGCCACCGGCGGATCGGCCCGAGGAGCTCCTCGAGCGTCGACTGCGGCAACCCCGCCACTCTCGCGGCTGTCTCCGGGGCCAATGGATCGGGCAGGCGCCGCACCTCGAGTACCCGCCGGACCCCCGACAGCCGCGCGGCCTCGTCGGCGTCGCCGGGTTCGCCCGGATGCAGCCCGGTCTGGATCGGCTTGCAGATTCCTGTGTCCAGGCCCGCCGATCGGGCGAGCGCGGCCAGCGCGGCGGTGGCGATGGTCTTGCCGACGTCGGTGCCGGTGCCGGTGACGACGACCGGAGCGGGTGCGGCGGTCATGCGCGGGTCCCGGCGGACGCGGGGGAGCGCGAGGGTGCGGGGAGGCGGCACCCGTGTTCGTCCAGCACCTGTGCCAGCACCTCACTCGCCCGCGCCAGATCGGCCTCGGAGATGTCGGCCCGGGCGGTCAGCCGCAGCCGGGCCGTGCCCTCGGGGACCGACGGCGGGCGGAAGCAGCCCACGCGCAGCCCCAGCGAAGCGCAACGTTGAGCAGCGGAGAAGGCGCGGGACGGATCTCCGAGGATCACCGACACCACCGCCGAGTGCGGGCGGTCCGCGCCGGTCACCGCGGCCAGGTGCTCGGCGACCTCCAGCACCCGGCGGGCCCGCTCGGGCTCGCGCCGCAACACATCCAACGCGGAGCGCGCCGCCCCGACGCTGCCGGGGGCCAGGCCGGTGTCAAAGACGAACGTCCGCGCGGTGTCGATGAGGTGATCGCGCACCCGCTCCGACGCCAACACCACCCCGCCCTGCGACCCGAGCGCCTTGGACAGTGTCGCCGTGACCACCACGTCCTCGAACCGCGTCAGGCCCAGCTCGTGCACCAAGCCGCGGCCGCCGTCACCGCGC
Source organism: Dietzia sp. PP-33 (assembly GCF_033790845.1). Classification (NCBI taxonomy): domain Bacteria; kingdom Bacillati; phylum Actinomycetota; class Actinomycetes; order Mycobacteriales; family Dietziaceae; genus Dietzia; species Dietzia sp. PP-33. The sequence continues at coordinate 318,154 of NZ_JAMYEI010000004.1, read as the reverse complement.
ACGCCGAGGCCGTGGGCCTCGTCGACCAGGAGGACCGCGCCGTGCGCGCGACTCGCCCCGTGGAGGGCGAGCAGGGGAGCGAGGTCACCGTCGGCGCTGTACACCGAGTCGGTGACGACCAGTGCCCGAGCCTCGCTTCGCCCGGCCAGCGCCCGGGCCACCGCCGCGACGTCACCCCGGTCGACGACGACGACGCGCGCCCGCGACAACCGGCACGCGTCCACGAGGGAGGCATGCGAGCCGCCGTCGGAGACGATGAGCGATCCCCGCCCGGACAGCGCCACCACCGCTCCGAGGTTGGCCGTGTAGCCGGAGGAGAACACCAGCGCGGCGGGCTTGCCCGTGAAGTCGGCGAGCTCGGACTCCAGGGCGGCGTGGTCGCTGGTGGTGCCCGTGACCAGTCGCGATCCGGTCGACCCTGCGCCCCAGCGGCGGGTCGCCTCGATCGCGCCCGCGATCACCCCGGGGTGCCGTCCCAGGCCCAGGTAGTCGTTGGAGGCCAGGTCGATCACGTGGTCGTCGGCGGGACGCGGCCGCAGCACGCGGTGCACGTGCCGGGCCGCCCGGTCCTCGGCGGCGGCGTCGAGCCAGTCCAGGGCGGGGGAGTGCTGCTCAGTCATCGGCCCGCCCTGCCGCTTCGACCCCTGCCGCTCTGACCCCTGCCGCTGCAGCCCCGGCCACCGCGGCGGCACAGATCAGGTCGATCTCCTCATCCGTAGAGACCAACGGCGGCATCGTGTAGATGAGATCCCGGAAGGGGCGCAGCCACACGCCGTGGGAGGTGATCGCCGTTGTCGTCGTCATCTCCACCGGCTCCTCCAGTTGGACCACCCCGATCGCCCCCACCACCCGCACGTCCACCACACCGGGCACCTCGAGCGCCGGGGCCAGCCCGCGGCGCAGTCGCGCCTCGATCTGCGGCACGCGCTCGCGCCACTCTCCTGAATCGACCAGGTCCAGCGACGCGCACGCCACCGCGCACGCCAGCGGGTTACCCATGAACGTCGGCCCGTGCGCCAGGCCCCCCGCCTCGCCGGCGCTGATGACCTCGGCGACGCGGTCGGTGGTGAGAGTCGCGGCCAGCGTGAGGTATCCGCCGGTCAGGGCCTTGCCCAGGCACATGATGTCCGGTGCGACGCCGGCGTGGTCGGCGGCGAACAGCTCGCCGGTGCGGCCGAAGCCGGTGGCGATCTCGTCAAAGACGAGCAGCGCGCCGATCTCGTCGGCCAGACGCCGCAGGTCCGCCAGGTACGCGGGGTGGTGAAAGCGCATCCCGCCGGCGCCCTGGACGACAGGCTCCACGATGATCGCGGCCAGCTCGCCCGAGTGCGCGCGGAACGTCCGCTCCAGCTCGGCGACGTAGGCCGGGTCGTAGTCGGCCGGCGGCGCGGGCGCGAACACCTGCTCGGCCACCACGCCGCGCCACAGGGAGTGCATGCCGCCGTCCGGGTCGCACACACTCATGGGGGACAGGGTGTCGCCGTGGTAGCCGCCGCGCCACGTCGCCAACCGCGTGCGCTCGGGGTGGCCGAGCGAGCGCTGGTACTGGATGGCCATCTTGGCCGCGACCTCCACCGACACCGAGCCCGAGTCCGCCAGGAACACCTTGTTCAGCTCCCCCGGCGCCATGCGCGCGAGCCGCGTGGACAGCTCCACCGCCGGCGCGTGCGTGAGCCCACCGAACATCACGTGGCTCATCGTGTCGACCTGCCGGTGCGCGGCGGCGTCCAGGTGCGGGTGGCGGTAGCCGTGGATCGCCGCCCACCACGAGCTCATGCCGTCGATCAGCTCGCGCCCGTCGGCCAGCCGCAGCCGCACTCCTGACGCCGACACGACCGGCAGCGGCTGCGTGGACGCCGGGAACCCGCCGTAGGGGTGCCATACGTGCTCGGCGTCCGCGGCGAGCATGGCGGCGGGGTCGGTGAGGGTGGCGGGATCGACGACGAGGTCGGCGGCGGAGTGAGCGGTGGCCATGTCAGGCGTTCGCGGGCTCGCTCGTGCCGGCACCGCGGGTGCGGATCGCCACCTTCTTCTCCTGCCGCCCGGACTCAGGAGTGGGAGCGGCCGGCGCTGCCGCGGGAGCGTCGGCGTGGGCTGTCTCGCCGGCACCGGCCTCGCCGTCGTGCTCCATCTGCAGGATCTCCAGTCCGGCGTCGGCGATCATCTGCAGGTCCTCGCCGCCGGGCTGGCCCTCGCTGGTGAGGTAGTCGCCCAGGAACAGCGAGTTCGCGATGTACAGGCCCATGCCCTGGAGGTATCCGAGGTGGCGCTCGCGGCCGGCTGCCATCCGGATCTCGGTGTCCGGGTTGACCAGGCGGACCATGGCGAGGATGCGCAGGCAGTCGCGCGGGTTGAGGGTGTCCACGCCCTCGAGCGGGGTGCCGTCAAAGGGGAGCAGGAAGTTGACCGGGATCGAGTCGACGTCCTTGGAGCGCAGGTCAAAAGCGAGTTCCACCAGCTGCTCGCGGCTCTCGCCCATGCCGGCGATGAAGCCCGAGCAGGCGGAGAGGCCGGCACCGTGGGCCTGGCTGACCGTGTGCTCGCGGTCGGCGTAGGTGTGCGTGGTGCAGATCTCCTCGTAGTGGCTCTCGGCCGTGTTGAGGTTGTGGTTGTACGCGTCGGCGCCGCTCGCACAGAGCTTCTCGGCCTGGCCGTCCTTCAGGGCACCCAGGCAGGCGCAGACCTCGACGCCCGGGGTGTCGGACTTGATGGCCTCGATGATGTCGGAGACCTTGCCCACCTCGCGGTTGCTGGGGCCGGTGCCGCTGGCCACCAGGCACACGCGCGAGGCGCCGGCCGCGATGCCCGCCTTGGCCGCGGTGACCGCCTCCTCGGTGTTCAGCCACGTGTAGCGCAGGATGCCGGCGGTGGAGTTGAGCCGCTGCGAACAGTAGAAGCAGTCCTCCGGGCACAGGCCGCTCTTGAGGTTGACCAGGTAGTTGACCTTGACTTTGTTGCCGAAGTGCTGGAAGCGCAGGCGCGACGCGGCGGCCACTACGTCCATGAGTTCGGAGTCGGACGAGTCGAGGACGGCGAGGGCATCCGATGCGTCGATCGCACCGCCGTCGAGAATGCGTGCCGCGAGCTCGTGCCAGCGGGTGGTCGTGGTGGCCATGGTTCCTCCTGAACGGCGTTCACTGAACGCCGTTCAAGCTAGCGGCAATCCGGCGACTTGTACAGCGTTCAGGTCACGGGCGTGTCCGCGGATGCCCCGGGGCGATAGGGTTACCGGTCGTGACCCTCACCCAGTCGGCCGTCGTCGACACCGCGCTCGAGTTGCTGCACGAGGCGGGCCTGCCGGGCATGTCGATGCGCACGCTGGCGGCCCGGCTGCACGTGCAACCGAGCGCGTTGTACTGGCACTTCCCGTCCAAGCAGGCACTGCTCACCGCGGTTGCCGAACGGGTGCTGGCGAGCGTGGCGCCGGGGGAGGCGGGCGACTCCGCGGCCGAGGAACTCCGCAGGGTGACCCGGGCGCTCCGGTCGGCGGTGGCGGGTGTGCCCGACGGGGCCGAGATCGTGGCACTGGGGCTGGCGGCCGGAGCGGTGAACCCGGTGACCGACGCGGTCGACCGGGCGTGTGCCCGCCACGGCGGGGGTGGGCGAGCAGCGGGGCTGACCACGGCGCTCACCGCCTACGTGCTGGGCCTGACCATCGAGGAGCAGACGCACCACAATCTCGCCTCGGTGGATCCGGAGATGCCGCGCATCGAGTTCGACTCGCGCTTCGACGCCGGGCTCGAGGCGATGCTGGCGGGCGTCGCCGACTGACCGCGCCGCCCGCCACACATGCCGCCCGATCTACGCGCGACTTCAGCTCCGGGTGAACACCTGGGTGGCGTAGAGCTTGTTGCTGTCGGCCACGGCGACGCCCATGCCCATGGCGGTGTGGTCCGTGCGCAGCAGGTTGATCCGGTGGCCGTAGGACGCCATCCACTGGTCCACCAGCTCCTGCGGGGTGGCGGTGCGCCAGTTCTGCAGCACGTTCTCCGACCAGCGCGTGGTGCCAGTGGGGACCTGATCGCGCAGGACGGGGTTGTGGTACATGTCGTCCACCGACGCCTGCACCTGGCTCCAGGCGGTGGCGATGTCGTTCAGGTCATCGCTGACCGCCAGCGGCTCGCGGCCATTGGCCACGCGTGCCGCGTTGGTGGCGTCGAGGAGCTGCTCGCGGTACTCGTCGCTGGTGGGATCGAGATCCGGGACGGTGCCGCCGCCGCCCACGTTGAACCCGAAGGACGAGCCCGGGACGAGGACCTGCTGCGCGGAGGCCGCGGGGGCGCCGAGGCCGGCGACCGCCATGGCGGTGGCAGCGCAGACGGCGAGGGACTTGACGACACGAGGGGAAGTGCGACGCACGGGAGGGTCTCCAATTCTGCACTCACCGAGGGGGAGTGAGTGCAGATGACACTGTAAAGATCAAATCCGCGCCGGGCTACGTGGACCCCCAATCTGGTCGGATTTTAATCTTTCGGGGGTGGGGCGCTACGCGTCCTGGCCGCGCTCGAAATCCAGGACGACGTGGATCCGGCCGTCCTCGCCGGTGGCCGTTCCCACGCCCACCTTGGTGAACCCGCCGTCGAGCATCCGCTCGCGCATGCCGGTGTCGGTGATCATCGCGGTGAGTGCGTTCTGCGGCGTGGCCTCCGGGGGCAGGGTCAGCACCGTGCGGTCCCGGGACTCGCCGCTCTCGGGGACCGGGAGGTCGCCGGTCGTGGGATCGCCCAGTGCCAGCTGGTCGGCGCGGACCCCGGCCTCGACCGACAGGACCGCGTCGGTGACCAGGCGCTCGGCGCCCACCGCGGTGCGCGCCTCGTTGACCCCTGCGACCACGCTGCCCTCGAAGGCCTTCCGGGCCACCTCGGCGGGGACGACGACGAGGGGTGCCTCCTGCGCCGCGACCGCGGTCCCCCCGGGTGCTGTCGCGCCCGGCATGAGCGAGGCCAGGCCGGGGATGTCCAGCGGGAACGGCAGTGCGAGCTCGAGAGACCCCTGGGCGGAGGCCGTGCCGGCGCCCGTGGTGAGCAGGAGGGCGGAGGCCCCGGCGACGACAGCGGAGCGGATGGGATGACGCACGTGGGTGTCCTTTCCTGGGGCGGCGGTTGGTGCCGGACCCGGCGGGGGATCGTTGACTCACAACAGTAGTGCCGCGAGTTCACTCACGCATCTTTCGTCACACGAGTCACATCTGTTACATCGCACCGGGCCGTTCCCCCGGCCGGCCACAGAGTTTGCTACTCGCCGGTAAGTTGCCGGCCCGGCGGTGCACAATGGGCGCCATGAGCTCCAGCCACCCGCACCTGACCAGTCCCCTCGTCGTCGGGCCTCTCACCCTGCGCAACCGCCTGGTCATGGGGTCCATGCACACCGGGCTCGAGGACCGCAGCAAGCATCTGCCCGAGCTCACGGCCTATTTCGTCGAGCGGGCGCGCGGGGGCACGGCCATGATGGTCACCGGCGGGTTCTCGCCCGACGTCGAGGGTTGGCTGCTGCCCGCCGGGTCGATGATGGCCACCCGGCGGATGGCGGACAAGCACCGCGGACTCACCGACGCCGTCCACGCGGAGGGGTCGCACATCCTGCTCCAGCTGCTGCACGCCGGCCGGTACGGCTACCAACCGTTCGTGCGCTCGGCCTCGTCCACCAAGTCGCCCATCAGCATGTTCAAGGCCCGCGCCCTGAGTTCGCGGGGCGTCGAGCGCACCATCGACCACTGGGTGCGGGCCGCCCGACTGGCGCGGCGGGCGGGCTACGACGGCGTCGAGATCATGGGCTCCGAGGGCTACCTGATCAACCAGTTCCTGGCGGCCCGCACCAACGAGCGCACCGACTCCTGGGGCGGCAGCGCGAGCAAGCGCATGCGGTTCCCCGAGGAGATCGTCCGCCGCGTCCGCGCCGAGGTGGGCCCGGATTTCCTGATCCAGTACCGCATCAGCGTGCTCGACCTGGTCGATGGTGGCCAGACCTGGGACGAGACCGCCGAACTCGCGCAGCGCCTCGAGGCCGCGGGCGTCGACGTGTTCAACACCGGCATCGGCTGGCACGAGGCGCGCATCCCCACCATCGTCACCTCGGTGCCGCGCGCAGCGTTCGTGGACCTGGCGGCCCGGCTCAAGAAGACCGTGGCGGTGCCGGTGATCGCGTCCAACCGCATCAACACCCCGGACGCCGCGGAGCAGATCCTCGCCAGCGGGCAGGCCGACCTGGTCTCGATGGCCCGGCCACTGCTCGCCGACCCGGCGTTCGCCGCCAAGGTCGCCGAGGGGCGGGCCGACGAGATCAACATCTGCATCGCCTGCAACCAGGCGTGCCTCGACCACACCTTCGCCAACAAGCGGGCCTCCTGCCTGGTCAATCCCCGGGCCGGTCGCGAGGCGGAGCTGCTGCTCACCGTGGCCCCCACCCGCCGGCGTGTGGCCGTGGTCGGTGCGGGGCCCGCCGGGCTGGCCTGCGCGGAGGCGGCCGCCACGCGTGGGTTGGCGGTGGAGGTGTTCGAGGCGGAGGACGAGATCGGCGGCCAGTTCCGCTACGCCATGCGCGTGCCGGGCAAGGAGGAGTTCGCGGCCTCGCTGGCCTACTTCGACCGCCGTCTGGACGTGTTGGGGGTGCCCGTGCACCTGGGCAGGCACGCCTCGGTCGCCGACCTGGCCGGATTCGACCACGTGGTGGTGGCCACCGGCGTGCGCCCGCGCGAGATCACGATCCCGGGCGCCGATCACCCCATGGTGATGACCTACCCCGAGCTGCTGACCGGGGCCCGCAGGCCCGGCCGTCGCGTGGCGGTGATCGGGGCCGGCGGGATCGGCGTGGATGTCTCCGAGTTCCTGCTGGCCGGCGGGCCGGGACTGGATCTCGACGGCCGCCGCGCACACGGACACTCCACGGAGGTAGAGGAATGGAAGCGGCACTGGGGTGTGGTCGACCCGGCCGTGGAGCGCGCGGGGCTCGGCACCGCCGTGATCGACGATCCCGCGCACGAGGTGCATCTGCTCCAGCGCAAGACGACCTCGATCGGTAGGGGATTGGGCAAGACCACCGGCTGGGTGCACCGCGCCGAGCTCAAGATGGGCGGCGTCCAGCAGTACACGGGCGTGAGCTACGAGAAGATCGACGACGACGGGCTGCACATCCTCGACTCCGAGGGCGAGCGCCGGGTCGTTCCGGTGGACTCGGTCGTGGTGTGCGCGGGCCAGGAGTCGGTACGCGACCTCGCCGATCAGCTGGCCGATCAGCTGGCCGACGCGCCAGGGGGCACCAGGACGAGCGTCCACGTGATCGGGGGAGCGGATGTGGCCGCCGAGCTGGACGCCAAGCGTGCGATCAAACAGGGCGTGGAGCTGGCGGCCATTCTCTGATGGGGGGTCGATTGCCGCGGTAACGGCTATTCAGTGGCGACGCTGTAGGTTATGGTTTTCTTACATCGCGGATTTCTCGGTCCCTGTGCTCCCTGCCGGGTCGGTGTGATGGTTGTTCCAACCAAGCACAGCGCACCCGAATACTGCTTTGTCCCGGTGGTGCGAGGTGTTCGATAAGTCAGGAAGAACACCATGTCCAACCCGTTCAACCCAGCTCCCGTCACGATCCGCCGTTGCCTGGCGGTCGTCTTGGCCATGCTGCTGGCGGCCAGCATGCTCACCATCGCTGCTGTCGCGCCAGCACGTGCAGCGCCAGCGAGCACCACCATCAACGGCGTCACTTATGCCGTCAACACCGACGCGTCCGGTGCCGGCGCTTCCGCCATCGGCTATGACGCCAGCTTCGGACCCGTCGTGGTCATTCCCAACACCGTCGCGATAGATGGCGCCGACTACACCGTCACCTCCATTGGCTACGGCGCGTTCAACCAGAAAGGGCTGACGTCGGTGACGCTGCCGGACGGCCTGGTCACGATCGAGAACTCCGCGTTCTTCGACAATGCACTGACGTCTATAGCCATTCCTGACGGCGTGGTCGACATCGAAGTCTTTGCCTTCTACCAAAGTCAGTTGACGTCGGTCTCTCTGCCCAACAGCGTGGTCACGATCGGCGAGGGCGCGTTCGCCATCAATCAGTTGACGTCATTGGAGGTACCCCCCAACGTCACCACTGTTGGACTGGGCGCGTTCCATAGCAACCATGCGTTGACACAGGTGTTGTTCACCGGCCCGGCACCGACCACGATCACCGGGGCCGGTGTCACCTACCCCTCCCTAGGCAACGCAGCGGGGTTGACCGTGTCGTTCCCCGCCCAGTACCTGGCCCAGACCTCGCAGCAGGGTTACACGACACCGGAGTGGATCGGCTACGAAGCGCATCCCTTCTATACGGTGTCGTTCGACACCCGTGGTGGGCCGGGCATTGAGCCGGTCATCGTCTCGCACAACCAGACCGTGGAGTTGCCTGCCGTCCCGGTGCGCGATGGACATACCTTCACCGGTTGGTACACCACGCCCGAGTTGGAGACCGCCTTCGACTCCGAGTTGCCCGTCACCGAAAGCCTGACCCTGTACGCGGGGTGGCAGCAGAACAGCGTCCCGGTTGTGCCCGTGACGCCGGGGTGGGGTTCCTTGATCATCGGCAGTCTCGGATCCCTGGCTCTCGCGAGCGCGATGGCCTGACCCCGCTGATTTCGCCTCCTCACCAGAGACGGCAGTGTGCAGTGGCCCCCGCGACACCTTGAGTTTCAGGGAGTGCGGGGGCCTTGCCACAGGGTTTGGGCGACATCTGGCCTGAGAATCGTCGGGTTCACCTGAGAGATGTCGTCCGAACGGGATGAAGAGCCGCGCCGCTCACCCGCAGCGCTTCTCGCGGCGGCGGTCGACGATGCTGAATGCCAGCGCGCCCGCCGCCAGCAGAGCGATCAGTCCTAGAGCGGCCCGGAACGCCAGCAGCCAGTCGTCCTGGGTCTCGACCACCCAGAACAGCACGCCGGGGACCATCGCCGTGCCGATCGCGGTGCCCATGCGCTGGCCCAGGGAGATGATGCTGCCTGCTACTCCGCCGTACGCGGGGTCGACCGCCCGCAGGGTCAACGTCTGGTTGGGAGAGATGGTCATGCCCTGGGCGGTCCCCATCAGCGCGGCGGGGGCCATGAAGATCAGGTAGCCCACCGCGCCGGACTCGACCAGACCGGCGAGCAACATGAACGTCAGCAGCGCGGTGATGGTGAGACAGAATCCCACGATGACCAGGCGTCGCCCGAGCCGCAGCACGAACCTCCCGGCTACCTGCGCGGACACCGCGGCGCAGATCGAGGCGGGCAGGCTGACCAGCGCCGAGTCGATCGGCGCGTACCCCAGGTGGAACTGCAGGTACATGGGCATCACGATCCACAGGCTGGTCCCGCCCATGAAGTAGATCGAGACGATGATCATGCCGTTGCGGAACGCCGGATCGCGGAAGATCTCTGGGTTCACCAGCGGCGGACGACCGACACGCTCGTAGCGGCGCTCCCACCAGGCAAACGCCCCGAGCAGGGCCACCCCGAGCGGCAGCAGGGCCCAGACGGCGGGCGGCGCGTCGCGGTTCAGGAAGGGCAGCATCACCGAGAGGACCGCCGCGCCGAGCAGCACGATGCCGACCGGGTCCACGTCCAACCGTGGCCGCCGGCCCCCAATTGTGGGCTTCGGCAGAGGAGCGTTGGTGGCCGCTGCGACCTCGGAGGCGCGGGTGGCCTCGTCGTCGTCGCTTCCCTGGCTCCCATTCCCCCGCGCGGCCTCCAGGCGCGCCATGTCGGCCGCGCGCGACGTGGACCCGCCGATAACCGGTCCCGACTCGACGGACGCCGGCAGCGCACGGTCGTCGGGCAGCCACAACTGTCCCAACACCAGGGCGAGCACGCCCAGCGGTACGTTGACCAGGAACATCGCGCGCCAACCGAGATCGTTGCCGAGCGCCTCGATGAGTAGCCCGCCGACCAGCGGACCGGAGGCGGTGGCCACCGAGACCGTGGTGGCCATGGTGGCGAACGCGCGGGCTCGGGCTCCCCCGCGGAAGTACTTCTGGATCAGCCCGAAGGTCTGCGGGTTGAGCATGCCGGAGCCGATGCCCTGCACCACCCGCGCGGCGTTGAGCATCTCGATGTTCTGTGCGAATCCGGCGATCACGGCCCCGGCGGTGAAGACGGCGACACCGGCCAGGAAGAGCCTTTTACGGCCGGTCGCGTCTCCGAGTCGACCGGACGGCACGAGCAGCAGCCCGAAGGACAGTGCGTAGCCGGAGACCACCCACTGCAGGCCGCTGGAGTCGGCGTCGAGGGCCGGGCCGATCACCGGCAGCGCGACATTGATCACCGAGAGCGCCAGCAGCGCCATGAAGAGCGGCACCATCAGGGTGGTCAGGACCCGCGCCGTGCTCACCGGCGCGGCCGCCACTTGCTCGTCACTCACCACGGCGATGCTAGCCGCGAACCCGGATCGGCTCCTCCGGAGGCGTCGGGGGGTCGCGGGCAGCCGGAACATCACGTCCCTGCAACAACCCGATCACGCTCGTCCCGCCCGGCGCGCGTATCAGTAGCGTCAGGTCATGGCTGATGTCACCCGCACCGCAGAAGTCGATCCGATCACCACCGTTGACCTCGCCGAGTTGGGAACCGCCACCGGCCGGGCGGTGTCGATCTTCCTCCCCACCGCCCGCGGCGGAGCCGAGGTCCGCGAGAACCCGATCCGGGCCAAGGCGTTGATGAAGGACGCCGATGCGATGCTCAGGGCCAACGGCGCGACCGGAGAGGAAGCGGACCAGATCCTCGCCCCGCTGGTCGCCCTCCTCGAGGACGACGAGTACTGGCGCTATCTCGCCGACGGGCTCGCCCTCTACGCCTCGCAGGGATTCTGGCGCGCGTACCGTGTGGCCACCGAGTTCCCCGAGATCGTCCACGTGAGCGACCACTTCGCCGTCCGTCCGATCGTCCCGGCCGCGGTGGGGGACGGTGAGTTCCTGGTCCTGGCGGCCAGCCAGAACAAGGTGCGCCTACTGGAGGGAACCGCCGCCACGATCCGCGAGCTCGACCTGGGCTCGATCCCGTCCTCGGTCGATGACATGGCCGGCGACACCCAGCCGCCGCCGCACCAGCAGCAGCGGTTCAGCGCCGGCGCGGGCGCTGGTTCCGGGCCCCGCAGCAGCGGCGGGGGCGTGGTGCACAGTCACGGCTCGGGTGCCGAGGTGGGCGACGTCCAGCTCGAGAAGTTCCTGCGTCAGATCGCCCACGGTCTCGATGCCACGCTGCCGCCGAATGACCGTCGCCCGGTAGTCCTCGCAGCGGTCGGTGAGTACCACCCGATGCTGCGAGAGCACCTCTCAAACGGCCACCTGGTCGACGAGGTGGCCTCCGGCAACCCGGACGCGAGGTCGCCCGGCGATCTGCACGCGGCCGCCTGGGCGATGGTCGAACCGGTGCTCCGGTCCAGGGCGCAGGACGACGCGGAACGGTTCGGCGACGCCATCGGGGCCGGGCGATCGATCGCCGGCGGGGGGTCGGACATCCTGCATTCCGCCCGGGAGGGCCGGGTGGACACCCTCCTCGTCACGCGCCACCGGTGCTCCGCGGACCACGGTCCCGACGACCTCGACGCCGCGATCGGCCACGTGCTGGACACCTCGGGCGCGGTCGTCGTGGTGGACTCGCTGCCCCGGGACGTCGCGGAGGGCGCGATCCTGCGCTTCTGAACAGCCCCTGACGGTCGACGTGCATCGTGCGGGCCCGCGCGCGGCTCCCGCGCGCCCAGCTCCCGCTTGATCGCACAGCTCCCGCGTGAACGCCCAGCTCCCGCTTGATCGCACAGCTCCCGCCTAACTCGGCTGTGTAGCCTCGGCGGACTGATGCACCCATCAACGTCAGGAGATCGAGTGCTGAAGAACAAGTGGCGGCTGGCCGTGGTCGCGGCCGGGTCCGTGCTCATCATGGCGGGCTGCAGCGCCCCGGGTGACGACGAGGCCGCGCAGGGCGATCCCGCGGCTGCGACGGAGCAGGCCGATTCCGAGCAGACCGACCCGCAGGCGGACGCCGAGCAGGGTGCCCAGGGTCCGAACACCGACGACATCCCGGACCCGGTGGCCGAGGTCAACGGCACCGAGGTCTCGAAGGACGAGTTCGTCACCGTCTTCGAGGGCCAGTACCAGCAGATGAGCATGCAGGCGCAGATGTCCGGGCAGCCGGTGGACGAGGGCCAGCTCAGGCAGCAGACCCTCGAGGGTCTGGTCGGCAGCGAGCTGCTCCGGCAGGAGGCGACCGAGCGCGGCCTCGAGGTCTCGGACGCCGAGATCGACACCGCGCTCGCCGGGTTCGCCGAGTCCAACCAGGCCAGCGAGGACGAGTTCATCGCCGCGATGGGCGAGCAGGGGCTGGACCGCGACGACGTGCTGGAACAGATCGAGAAGCAGTTGCTGGTGGAAAAGCTGGTCGTGGACGAGTACGGCGAGTTCACCGTGACCGACGAGGAGATCGAGGCCTCCTACCAGCAGGTCGCCGAGCAGCAGGCGATGTCCGGACAGGCAGGCGGGCAGCTTCCCCCGCTCGAGCAGGTCCGCGGTGAGGTCGAGGAGCAGTTGATCGCCGAGCAGCAGGCACAGGCGATGCAGACCCTGTCGGAGGAGCTGCGCGAGGGCGCGGATGTGACCGAGTACCTCTAGGGCACCGGCGCCCCTGAAGCGGACTCCGGCCGGAATCTGCGCGAGACGCCGCACACGTGCGGGCTGGTCGTGGTGGGATCAGCTCATGGCTGGCGGCGAGTGGCGGATCCCGGGCAGGGTTGTGATCAGGTCGGGGGCCGGTGCGGCGGCCTTGACCGTGTGCGTGGCGGCCCTCCACGCCCCGGCGGTGTCAGCGCAGGTCGCCGCGCCACCCGGCCTCGGCCCTGCCGGGACGTCGGCGGTCCACGGGGATGTGGCCTCCACGGACACGGTGCCCGGTCGCGGGCCGGGTGCGACTCCCGCGGTGGCGGGCGCGCTGACCGGGGCGACCTGTTCGACCGTGTTCGTGGGCACGGACGGCATGCCTGTCGCCCTGTGCACCTCCTACGTCGGCCTGACCCCGCCCACCCCGCTCGCGCCGACGGTCAAGCTGTTCCACCCCGACACCGCCGCGGTCCTGGCGGAGGTGCAGCTGGCCAAGGGCGCGTTGCTCGGCGGGGTGTACGGCTACCTCGACGAGCGCGACCGGGTGGTGGTGGCCGACGGCAACCGCAGGCTCCTGGCCGTGGGGCACCACCGCGACCCGGATGGCACCTGGCGGATGTCGGTCGAGGTCCTGGCCGACCTCTCCGCGGGCGTGCCGGACGGTGACGCGGTCACGGGTCTGGTCCCGGCGTTCGACGGGCGGATCTGGTACGCCACGTCCGGTGGGGTGGTGGGAACCGTACGACCGGGCGACGACGACGAGCCGCGCTTCCTCGCCCTGCCGGCAGGGGAGAGGATCACCAACGGGCTGACCATCAGGCCCGGGGGCGCCTCGGTTATCACCACCCGCGCGCTCTACGAGGTCGATCTGGCAGGCGACGGGACGCCAGTGGTGCGTTGGCGGCACGCCTACGATGTGGGCCCGGCCCGCAAGCCCGGCCTGCTCTCGCACGGGTCCGGAACCACGCCCACCTACTTCGGACCAGGTGATGGGTTGGTGGCGATCACCGACGACGCCGAGCATCCCGACCTGATCGTGCTGCGCCGCTCCGACGGCGCGCAGGTCTGCCGGATGCCGGCGTTCGCGACCACGCTCGCCCCGGATTCCGCCGCGCCGGACGGTGTGCTGATCGAGGGGCCGGCCGCCACGGAGAATTCGATCATCGCGTTCGGCCAGGCATTGGTGCTGGTGAACACCTACGGGTACGAGTACCCGCCGTTCGCCGTCGACGGTCCGGCCGCTCCCGCCTCCGCCCCGTACACCGGCGGGATGACCCGGATCGACGTGAATTCCGAGGGCATCGCGGGCGCGGACGGCAGCTGCTCCCGCGCCTGGACCTCGCTCGCGCGCACGGCGTCGCTACCCAAGCTCACCACCGGGGACGGCCTCATCCACGCGATGGCGTACGGACCGGGCAGGGTGCACCCGTCGCTGGATCCGGTGCTCAACCAGGGGCTCGCGCAGAAGTTCGGACCGGTCGACGTCACCTCTACCGATGTGGAGACCGGTCGCGAGGTGGCCCGCACCTTCGTGGGCCACGCGCCACTGGACGAGCCCATGGAGCTCACCGGGACGATCACCTCCCGCGGCGACGCCCCGGGCGTGATGTGGCAGCCCACGCTCACCCGCATGCTCCGCATCGGCCCCGCCTGACCCGCCTGACCCGCCTGACCTGCCTAGCCCGGTTGGCGGACGCCTCGCCCACCTGGCCTGCCTAGCCCGGTTGGCGGACGCCTCGCCCACCTGAGCTGCCTAGCCCGGTTGGCGGACGTCTGGCTGCGGTTGGCGGGCAGAATTCGCGAGAAGTCGGGCCCGGAGCCTCGCAGATGTCCGCCAGGTCGATGGTGATGTCCGCCAACTGCTGGGGAGGGGCGCTGGCACTGGCGGGGAGGGGCGCTGGCGCGGCGGGGTTGCTGAGGCTAAATCGGAATTGATCTTTTTCTGGACCAGTTCCAGATTGTGCGCTAGGGTGATACTCATGACGACGGAGATGACTGACCCGGGAGCAGTGCTCCGGACAGCCGGGCTGAGGGTGACCTCTCCCCGGCTGGCGGTCCTCGCCGTCGTCGACGGTCGTCCCCACATCGCGGCGGAGGACGTCGCGGCCGAGGTTCGGGAGCGGCTGGGAGCGGTGTCCACGCAGACCGTCTATGACGCGCTGCGGGTGTGCACCGACGTCGGACTCATGCGCCGCATCGAACCCGCCGGTTCGCCGGCGCGGTACGAGCGCCGCACGGGTGACAACCACCACCACCTCGTCTGCCGGCAGTGTGGCCGGATCGAGGACGTCGAATGCGCGGTGGGGCACGCGCCCTGCCTGCAAGCGGATCATGATCACGGCTTCCGGATAGACGAGGCCGAGGTCAACTACTGGGGCACATGTCCCGAATGTCAGGCGGACGATGCCCGGCTCGGTTAAGACTGAGACGTAGACCACATCGCCCGGACCCAACCATGACGAGGAGCAGCAGACGTGACCACTCATCCCGCCGATCGAGGCGTACGCGATTTCCAGCCCAAGGCCGCGACCACCACCGACAGTGGCCAGCCGGTTCCGAACGACGAGTTCAGCGCCCGGGTGGGCGAACTGGGCCCGCAGCCGATCCACGACTTCTACCTGATCGAGAAGCTCGCCCACTTCAACCGCGAGAACGTGCCGGAGCGCCTGCCGCACGCCAAGGGGTCGGGTGCCTTCGGCGAGTTCGAGACCACCGAGGACGTCTCCGACATCACCTGCGCGGGCCTGTTCCAGCAGGGCGTCAAGACGCCGATGCTCGCCCGCTTCTCCACCGTCGCCGGTGAGAAGGGCAGCCCGGACACGTGGCGCGACCCGCGAGGGTTCGCTCTGAAGTTCTACACGGACGAGGGCAACTACGACATGGTCGGCAACAACACGCCGGTCTTCTTCGTCCGAGACGCCCTCAAGTTCCCGGACTTCATCCACTCGCAGCGCCGCAAGAACGCCTCCGGCCTGCGCAACCACGCCATGCAGTGGGACTTCTGGACCCTGAGCCCCGAGTCGACCCACCAGGTCACCTGGCTCATGGGCGACCGCGGTATCCCCGCCACCTGGCGCAACATGGACGGCTTCGGCTCGCACACCTACCAGTTCATCAACGCCGCGGGTGTGCGCCACTGGGTCAAGTTCCACTTCAAGACCAACCAGGGCATCGACTTCCTCACCCAGGACGAGGCCGACAGGCTCGCCGGTGAGAACGCCGACTACCACCGTCAGGACCTGTACGAGTCCATCAGCAAGGGCGAGTTCCCCTCCTGGGACCTGCACGTCCAGGTGATGCCGGTCGACGAGGCGGAGGGCTACCGCTTCAACCCGTTCGACCTCACCAAGGTCTGGTCGCAGAAGGACTACCCGCTGCGCAAGGTCGGCACCATGACGCTGAACCGGAACCCGCAGAACCACCACGCGCAGATCGAGCAGGCCGCGTTCGCGCCGACCAACATCGTCAAGGGCATCGGCTTCTCGCCGGACAAGATGCTCCTCGGCCGCGTCTTCGCGTACCCGGACATCCAGCGCTACCGGATCGGTGCCAACTACCAGCAGGTGCCGGTCAACCGGCCGCTCTCGCCGGTCAACTCCTACTCCAAGGAGGGCGCCATGCAGTACGAGTTCCCGCACCCGGCGCAGGCCGAGTACGCCCCCAACACGATCGACGGCCCGGCCGCCGATCCGGCCCAGGCCTTCGACTTCGGTGACTGGGACACCAAGGGTTCGGACATCTACCGGGGGGACGTGAGCCCGCACGCCGATGACACCGACCAGGCTCAGGCCACGACCCTGTACCGCGAGGTCCTCGACGACGCCGCCCGTGAGCGCCTGGCGGCCAACATCGCCGGCCACGTCAGCAAGATCGACCCGTCCGAGACCGAGTTGCTCGGTCGCGTGTACGCCTACTGGGCGGCCGTCGACCAGGGACTGTGCGAGGCCGTCAAGGCCGGCGTCGAGGCCGGCCCGCGTGGCAACCACCGTCGCCAGGAGTGACCACCCTGTAGATCAGCACGACTGAGACGAAGGGCCCGATCCCGCGACGAGCGGGGTCGGGCCCGACCCGTGTCCCGGGCCCCGCCCCCCGACTCGTGTCCCGGGTGCGCGGCCGGAATGGACCAGTGCGGCAGCGCGGGTCCGCGCGGGGAGGGCAAAGGCCACGCGCAACTCGAGTGAGTCGGGGACGTCAACCGCCGCGGACCACCGCGAGCGCGTCGAGGTCGGCGATGGCGCGGCACGCCCGCCGCATGAGCAGGGCGAACATCTCGTCTCCCCGTGGGGTCCGCGTGCCGTACATCCAGCCGAAGATCCCGAGCACCGGTGTCTGGAGCAGCCCGTACACGTAGTCGTCCCAGCAGGTCTCGAGGGAGTAGTCGGTCGCCCCGTGCCCGAGCAGAGCGCGGTGGTAGTCGGCCACGATCCCGCGTTCGGCGTCCCGGCGGTCGGCCACGGTCAGGCTCGAGCCCAGGAAGCCACCGAGGTCGCGCCCCGGGAGCCCCACGGTGAGGGTCTGCCAGTCGCACGCGAGCGAGGGCCGGCCGCCGGAGGGGTCGATCAACATGTTGTCCGCGCGGTAGTCGGCGTGCAGCAGGGCATAGCGCTCGGTCCGCCCGTTCGCCCACCCGGCGATGAGCGGCGCGATCTCGGACAGGATCCGCCGCTCGTCGTCGTCGAGCCGGTCCCCCAACTCGGAGAGGAAGGCCTCCAGCGCGGGCCCGCCGAGTTCCTGCAGGGTGACGTTGTCCTCGGCGGAAGGGCACGAGAGGCCGTCGATGCCGCGCAGCGCGGGATCGCACCACCGCGGTCCGTGCAGGCCCGCCAGGTTGACGGCGCAGTCACGGGCCTGTTCGACGGACAGCCCCGCGAGCTGATCGCCCTGGACCAGCGGCGAGACGTCGTCCAGGACGAGCGTGAACTCGCCCTCGTGCTCCCCGAGCGCGGCGAACCGCGCGCGCGGCACCCGGACCGCGACGGTCGGCGCCAGATCCCGGTAGAACAACACCTCGCTCCGGTAGACGCCGTGCAGGAGCGGCCGCATGCCCACGTCGGGGTTCGGGAGCTTGACGAACAACGTGGGCGGCACCCCGTCGCCGTCCACGTGCGCCACCACGCAGCACCCGATCTGGCCGGTGCCCACGGGCTCGGTCCGCACCGACCGGACCCGAGTGCCCAGCGCCCGGGAGAGCCAGTCCGCGGTCACCTCCTCGGGGGCACAGACGACCGCGGGGTCCGACTCGACACTGGTCATGGCAGGGGGTCCTCTCGCGGGTGGAGTCGTCCGGGGTTGGTCGACAGATGGGCGAACCGCTCGGGGTCCCGCCGCAGGCGCCAGGCGGCCAGCACCGGGGCCAGCTCGTCCGGGGTCGCGCAGTGCAGGACCACCGAGTCGGCGCCGAGCGCGAGTTGGCCCTCGATGCGGTCCGCGCAGTGCTCGGCGCTGCCGACCGCCGCGCAGGCCAGCCACTCCTCGGGAAGCACGTCGCGGGCGTGACGCAGCAGGTCGAGGTCGTCGGTGGCGTCGAGCGCACCGGAGTGGGCGGACAGGCGTTCGTCGGCGCGGAACCGCTCCAGGCCCGCCGGGTCCCAGCCGTTCACCCGGACCAGCACGTCGCCGTACCCGGTGAGGTAGGTGGCCAGGCGGCCGACGAGCTTGCGCAGCCGCGCGGTCTCGTCGAGAGAGTCCTCGATGGTGGCCATCACCGACCAGATCCGGACCTGCGCCGGATCGCGGCCGGCCCGTTCGGCGGCCTCGCGGACCAGCCGGACGGATCTGGCGACGGCGGTGTCGGACATGAAGGTGTGCAGGACCACGCCGTCGGCGATCCGTCCGGCGAGTCGGAGCGAGTTGTCGCCCATCGCCATGAGCAGCACCGGGATGTCCTCGTCGAACGAGGAGTCCTGGACGAGGTAGGGATAGCTCCCCGCCGGACCGTCGTGCCCCGCCACCGACCCGCCCCGCCACAGCGTGCGGTAGATGCCCACCGCGTCCTCGAGCTGCGCGGACGTGACGTGGGGCAGGCCCATGATGTCGAACAGCAGCGGGATCCCCCGGCCCAGCCCGAACGCGTACCGGCCGCCGGACATCCGGTGCAGCGTGGTGGCCATCGTGGCGGTGACCAGGGGGTGGCGGGTGTTGTGGTTGGTCGCGGCGGTGCCGACGCCGATCCGGGTGGTCGCCGCGACCGCGGCCCCGGCCATGACCGCCGCGTCCTTGAGTGCGAAACGCTCCGAGAGCAGGATCGAGCCGAGTCCCAACTCCTCGGCGCGGGCTGCCTCGACGATCAGATCGGCCGGCGACGCGCTGTGTCCCGCCAGGCCGTAGCAGGCGAGCTCGGGCATGAGGGGGGCGACGGCGTCGTCGTGGGCCATGGACACCTTCCGGCGGTCGGGACTCCGGCTGAGCGGATGTGACACCTGTCACATTACTGCCGGGCCCGCGGGCCGGGTCGCTTTCGCGACTCCCACCTCCGCGTGGGGCGGGGACGTCAGAGACCCAGCACCGCGCGGGCGATGAGGAAGTAGACGATCAGTCCCGTCGCGTCGACGAACGTGGTGATGAACGGGTTGGAGAACACCGCCGGGTCGGCGCGGACGGCCTGCGCCAGTAGCGGCATCAGCCCACCCACCGTCGCGGCGATGGTGCACAGCACCAGGAGCGTCAGGCCGATCACCATCCCCATGTCCGCTCCGTAGACCACCCCGGCGACGAGCCATCCCACCGCGCCCAGGATCAGTCCCAGGGTGAGTCCGGCCCGCACCTCCTGGGTCACCACGCGCAGTGTGTCCCGTGGTGTCACGTCGCCGAGTGCGAGCGCGCGGGTCACGGTGGTGGCGGCCTGGTTGCCGGTGTTTCCGCCGGTGCCGATGATCAGCGGAACGAACAGCGAGAGCACCACCACCTGCTCGATCGTCCCCTCGAACACCTCGAGCACCTGCACGGTGAGCGCGGCACCCAACGCCAGGACGAGGAGCCACACCACCCGCGAGCGGACCAGCGACCGCACGGGAGTCGCGAGATAGGGCGCGCGCAGGGGCTCGGCGCCGCCCGCGCGCGCGGTGTCCTCGGTCTCTGCGTCCTCGAGGATCCGCAGCGCGTCGTCGAAGGTCAGGATGCCGACCAGCCGGCGTTCATCGTCCACGACCGGCATCACGATGAGCCGCTCGTCCGCGGACCGGCGTGCGGCGGTCTCGGCCGATTCGCGGGCACGGGCGGTGATGGCCTCGTTCATCAGCTCGCGGATCGGGGTGTCGGGAGCGGCGCGCATCACCGAACGCAGGCCGATGATCCCCACCAGCCGGCGTTGATCATCGGTCACGGGTAGGGCGTAGATGGTCTCCGCCTGGTCGATCCGCTGTCGGACGCGCTCGAGTGTCTCGCCGGCGGTGGTGTCGGGATGGGTCGAGACGTACTCCGGGCTCATCCGGCGGCCCACCGAGCCGACCGGGTAGTCGAGGATGGCGGCGGTCAGCGCCTGCTCGTCCCGGGAGAGCTCGCGCAACAGACGGGTGGCGACGTGCGCGGGCAGCTCGTCGATGAGCCCGGCGCGGTCGTCGGGGTCCAGGTCGGTGAAGATCTGGTTGACCCGGTCCGCGTGGAGCGCGCTGATGAGTTCGGACTGCAGAGGGGGGTCGAGAGCCTCGAAGACCACGTGCGCCGTGCCCTTGGACAGCAACCGGAACAGCACGGCCCGGTCCTTGGCACCGCTGCGCTCGAGGATGTCCACCAGGAGCCAGGGCGGCAGACCCTCGGCGAGGTCGGCGGCGCCGTGCAGATCCTCGGAATCGAGCAGCGCATCGATCCTCCGGGCGGCGATCACCGGGTCGCGCAGCGACCGTTCGGAGTCGTCGGTCCACTCGTCGCGCTCGTCACCCGGGGCGGTCATGTCAGTCGTCTCCGGCGAGGTCGTCGTAGGCGGTCAGCGGATCCAACCTACCGTCCGAGCGGTATGCGGCCCGGGCGAGTGTCACCGAGGCCACCGTGGTCACCACGACGGTCGCGGCCAGCGCCACCAGCGCCGTCAGCAGTCCCACCCACCGGAACCCGTCGGTGAGGTCGTCGATGTACGCGGCGATGATGAACAGCATCATCCCCAGGCCGGTGGCCACGGACAGGATGTTGATCCGGGTCAGCGCGTCGCCCGCCCTGGACATCGAGACGGCGGCCACGAGGAAGCACAGCGAGCCGAGCAGCGCGGGGACGCCGATCAGCAGGTCGGAGATCATCGAGTCACCCACGCGGTCACCGCCGTCCCCGCGACAGCAGCCGCGCCAGTGCGATCGTCGAGAGCACCCCGACGAGTGATCCGATCATCACCACGTCCAACGAGACGGCGGAGTCCTCGCGGATCGCGAACATGACGAACAGGGCCACCGCGCAGAAGTAACTCAGGTCCGCCATGACGGCCCGGTTGGCGTCGCCGGGTCCACGAACCGCCCGGACCGCCGCGACCAGCATGCTCGCCGCGACGATCACGGTCGCCACCGCCAGCATCGTCGAGAGCAGGGTGCTCATGAGTCATCACCTCGCAGTACGGACAGGACGCGGCGCTCGGTCTGACCGAGCAGTTCGATCATCTCCTCGCGCGGTCCGCCGAGCACCACGTGGACCCACATCTCGTCGTCACCGATCACCGTCACCAGTGTCCCCGGTGTCACGGTGATGGCCCACGCCAGCGCGGTCACCTCGAGATCGGTGCGGCTCCGCATGGGATAGCGCACCAGCACCGGCGAGCCGATCGGCCCGGGGGTGAACGCGGCAAGGGCCAGCGCCCAGGATGACCCCACCACGTGCCCCAGCAGCCACCCCAGCACGAGCGGGGCCCTCAGCACCCGGCGGATCACGAGGTGCCCCCGATCGTCGTGGCGGTCAGCGCGTCGGGTCCGTCAAGGACGGCCTGGACGTAGGCGCTGGTGTCGACCAGCCCGGCCACCGCGCGGTCCACCTCGGGGGCCACCGCGCCGTAGCCCAGGAACATCGCCACCGAGAGGGCGACGAGGGCGCCACCGGGCACGAGCAACCGCGTGGGCACGCGGGGTGGGGTGCACTTGTCGTCGTCGTCGCCCTGGCCACCATCGCGTTGGTCGTCGTCGATGATCGCCGCCACCGGGGTGCCGCCACCGTCCACGCCCCCGCGCCACATCATGCCGCGCCACAGGCGCAGCATCGCGACCAGGCCGATGAGTGAACCGAGGAGGACGACGACGACGGTCGCCACCCCCCACGCGCCCGCGGTCCCGAGGGCGGCGGACACGACCTCGAGCTTGCCGATCAGCCCCGAGGTGGGGGGCAGGCCGACCAGGGCCGCGATGGCCACCACCATCAGCACGCCCAGCGGCCGCTCGCGGTGCCACAACCCGGACAGTGACCCCAGCCGGTCGGTCCGGTAGACGTGCTCCGCGGCGCCCACGAGCATCACCAACGCCCCGATGGTGATCATGTGGTGGATCATGTAGACGATCGACCCGCCCGGCGCCCCGGCCACCGCGAGCGCGGCGAGGATGACCCCGACGCCCGAGACCATCTGCCACGCCAGGATCTCGCGGGCGTCGACCGGTGCGGCCGAGGCGACGGCGCCCCAGAGGATGGTCACCAGGGCCACCACCAGGAGGACCCGGCCCCACGCGGGGTCGAGGTCGAACGCGGTGGACCAGATCCGGATCACCGCGTACAGCGCCACCTTGGTGTGCAGGGCGGAGAACAGCGCCATCACCCCGGCGGACGTACCGGGATAGGCCCGCGGCAGCCAGCCGTGCACGGGCACCGCGCCCGCCTTGATGCACAGCGCCATCACCACCACTCCCAGGGCGGCCGCGACCCGGCCGTCCTCGGTGGCGGCGCCCGCGAGGACGGCCAGGTTGACCGTCCCCGCCGTGGCGTACACGAAGGCCACGCCCCCGAGCAGCAGGGTGGACGTCAACAGGTTGATCACCACGAAGAGCCGGCCCACCCCGAGGCGTCGCCACGTTCCGGTCATGGCGATGAGCGCGTACGAGGGCAGCAGCATGACCTCGACGAAGACGAACAGGTTGAACAGGTCGCCGGTGAGCAGGGCGCCGTTCGCGCCGGCGAGCAGCAGCAGGGCCAACGGGGCGAAGTACCGGCTGCGGTCGAACTCCCCGGTCTGCGCGCAGAACGCGAGGGAGGCGAGGGCGACCACCCCGGTGGCGACGAGCATCAGCGCGGTGAAGGTGTCCGACACGAACGGGATGGCGACGCCGGGGACGAAACCACCGACGTGGGTGGCGATGACGGGCTCCGAGCGGTGCTGCACGAGCAGGGCGAGGCCGGCGAGCATCGTCACGGCGGGGACGGTCATTGTCACCACGCGCCCGAACGCCCGCCAGGGCGCCATCGCGGTGAGAGCGGCGGCCAGGACGGGGACCACCGCCAGTAGTGGCAGGAGCAGGGCGGTCACGTCTCGTGCTCCTCACCGGTCGCGGGGGTGTCATGGGTGTCGTCGTCGCGACTGACGACGGCCAGGGAGAGCATGAACACGGTCACCGCGAACGCGATCACGATCGCCGTGAGGACGAACGCCTGGGGCAGGGGATCCGCCGACACGTCCGCGCTGTTGGTACCCGCCAGGGGTTCCGTCCGCCACGCCGAGACCCCCGAGGTCAGCAGCATCAGATTGACCGCGTGGCTGATCAGGGACAGGCCGAAGACCACCCGGACCATGCCGCGTTGCAGCATCAGGTAGACGCCGCCGGCGGTGAGGACGCCGATCAACAGTGCGAGGGTCACCGGGGAGCCTCCTCTGTCTCGGTACGGGTGTCCGCGTCCGCGTCCGCGTCGGAGACGGGGTCGGGGTGGGCGAGACGGCTGTCGGAGCCCACCACCACCTCGGTGGGGGAGCGGCCCGCACCGAGCGTGTTGAACGCGGTCATGACCAGTCCCAGCACACCGGCGAACACGCCCAGGTCGAAGATCAGTGCGCTGGTGACGTGCTGGCCGGCGATATACCAGTGGGCGGGCTCGAGGAACTGTCCGAGCGCGTACCCGCCGACCCCTGTCAGCCCGGCCACGAGGAGCCCGCCGCCGATGAGTCTGACCGGTGTGGAGGGTCGGCTGACCGGGGAGTCCGACTCCCGTGCGAGGTAGACGAGGGCGAACGCGCAGGCAGCCACGAGCGCGGCGATGAATCCGCCCCCGGGTTCGTTGTGGCCGCGCCACAGCAACATCACCGACACCACGGCCAGGACGGGAGTCACGCCGCGGGCCAGGAAGCGGAGCGGGATGGTGTTGCGCGCGGCGTCCTCGAGGGCGTCCGCGGCAGTCCCCGAGCTCTTCGCGGTGCCGGGCATCACGTCGGGTTCGGGCGAGGCCTCGATCGCCCCCGCGGTGGCCCGGACCGAGCCGAGCACACCGAGGATCGCGATCCCCGCGACCCCCAGTACCGCGACCTCCCCGAAGGTGTCCAGCGCGCGGAACTCCACGAGGATCGTGTTGACCACGTTGTCGCCGCCCGTGATCTCGGGCCCGTTCTCGAGCAGGTACATGCCGAGCGGAGAACGCTCACGGCGGCCGATGAAGACCAGCGCGGCAGCGGTGGCCGTGACGCCGGAGATCACGGCCAGGACGACCGCCGCGGTGTGGCGGCGGCGCGAGGGCGCGATGAAGTCCCGCGGCAGTCGCCTGAGGATCAGCATGAACACGATGATCGTGAGCGCCTCGACCAGCAGCTGGGTGAGACCGACGTCCGGAGCGCCGAGGCCGAAGATCTGGATGGTCACCGCGATGCCGACCGCCGAGAGGAGAACCACGGCGGCGAGTCGGGAGCGCGTCGCACACAGCCCGAGCACGGCCACCACGACGACCGCCAGCAGGAAGATGTCGATCGTCCGGTCGAGTCCGGGGACGCGCGGCGGTAGCGTGGCGCCACTCACCACGGCCCAGCCGCCGATCCCGATCGCGTACACACAGACGGTGGCGAGCAGCGCCCCGACGTGGCGGGCGGGCGAGTCCGAATCGGTGGGGTGGACGAGGGCACGTCCCGCCCGCGTGACCGTCGCGGTGAGGGACTCGAGGACCGAGGCGCCGGTGAACGGCAGGAGGTCGCGGTCGAGTGCACGGTCCACGACGGCGCGGCGCCAGACCAGCAGGGCCCCCAGGACCAGGATCAGTGCGGTGAGCCCGACCTCGAGTGTGAACCCGTGCCACAGGACGAAGTGGGCCTCGTAGGTGAGGTCGTCGATGGTGCCGAAGGTCGGGGCTCCGTACACCGCGGCCGCGCCCGGATCGACCGGCGGCCATCCGAACGGACCGGCCGCGGCCTCCGCGACGGCCGACATCGGGACGTCGAAGATCCACACCACCAGTGCCAGCGGCAGACCGATCACGGCGGGCAGGGCGGCGGGGAGCCAGAGGCGGACCGGGGCCTCGTGGACGTCGGCCGTCGCGCGGGCGCCGGCGCCGTCACGGGCATAGGCGCCGAGGAAGCCGCCCAGGACGATGCGTGCGCAGTACAGGAACGTCAGGACGGCGCCGATGACGGCCGCGGTGAGGAGCGCGGTGGCGGCGAGCGGGGAACCGCCGGCGACGTCCCCGAACGCGATGAGCATGGACTCCTTGGAGACGAAGCCGAGCGTGGGCGGGACGGCCGCCATCGCCGCCGCACCGAGGACCGTGGCGCCGAAGGTCCACGGCATCACCCGCCACAGGGGGCCGAGGTCGCGGATGTCGCGGGAGCCCGCCTCGTGGTCCACCACGCCGACCAGCATGAACAGGCCCGACTTGAACAGGGCGTGCGCGACCGTGTGGAGCGCCGCGGCGGCCAGCGCCTCCTGGGTGCCCACGCCGATCGCGGCGGTGATCCACCCCAGCTGGCTGACGGTGGAGTACGCCATGAGCTGTTTGAGGTCGGTCTTCTGCAACGCGAACACCGCCGCCATGACCGCGGTGCCCATCCCCACGGAGACCAGCAGCGCGTTCCACACCGGCACGTCGTTGAACGCCGGCGAGAACCGCATGAGCAGGAAGATGCCCGCCTTGACCACGGCCGCCGCGTGGAGATACGCGCTCACCGGGGTGGTCGCCGCCATCGCGTCGGGCAACCAGAAGTGGAACGGGAACTGGGCCGACTTGGTGAACGCCGCGACGGCCACCGCGACCGCGATCGTGACGGTGAAGGCGGGGTCCGTCGCCCACACCTCGTGCGCGAGGGCCTGGGAGATGGACGTGGTGCCGGTACGCAACCAGATCGCCATCACGGCGGCCAGGAGCACGAGCCCCCCGACGAACGTCACGGTCAGGGTGCGCAGGGCGGCGGGGTAGGCGTTGCGGCCCGAGTTGGCGATGAGCGCGAACGACGCGAGCGACGTCAGTTCCCAGCAGACGAAGAGCAGCACCAGCGAGTCGGTGAGCACCAGCCCCAGCATCGAGACCGTGAACAGGGTCATGAGCTGGAAGAAGCCGTAGTGCTGGATCCGGCGGAGGTCGCCGGCGGCGTCCCCGACCGACCGGTCGAGATACGACGTCGAGTAGATCAGGACCACCGCGCCGATCACCAGCGCGAGCAGCGCGAACAGCAACCCCGTGGGGTCGGCGAACAGATCCAGGGTCCAGTCGCGGGCGGGGACCCAGGGCAGTCGCACGACCTGCGCCGGCCGACCGGATGCGAGGAGTGAGATCTGCGGGACCAACGCCGCCGCACCGAGGAGGTAGAGCGCGGCCAGCGGCCACCCCGCCGCCCTGCCGAGCCACCGCGTGAGCGGCCAGGCGAGAAGAGTGGCCAGACCTGCACACGCGATCGCGAGGACGGGGCTCATGGCTCCTTCCTGCGGCAGGGCACCAGTCGAGGGGCGGGTTAATCAGCTGGAAGTTTATCAATCGCCTCGGACAGCGATGCGAGGGCGTGCCGATTGACCTGCGGGAACGCCGCTGATCTGTGGCTACGATCCGGTCATGACCACTTCGGAGACCCCGGCCGGCGCCGACCCCTCCCCGGACACCGACGCACCCCCGGCGACCAACCCCGGACCCCGGGACCGCGTCGAGACCGGGCCCGCGGGGCCCGCCCGACGACTCCTGGGGCTACTGCTCGTCGTCCTGCCACTGGTGCTCGCCGCACTCTGGGCGGTCGTCGGCCCGACCCCCCAGGGCGACGAGGCCGCGACCGAGGTGGGCGGGCCCCTGCACTCGGCACTGTCCGAGGCCGCGGCCAACTCCTCGTTCACCGTCGCCGGGGCCGAGCAACTGCGCTCCGGTTCCGCGGAGCTCGCTGACGGGGCCGAACAGCTGCGAGCCGGTTCCGCCGAGCTCGCCACGGGGATGGAACAGCTCCAGGCGGGGATGGGACAGGCCGGATCCGGCGCCACGGAGCTGGCCGACGGCGTGGGCCGGGTGGTGGGGGCGGTCCGGGGCGTCGCCGTGATCCAGGGTCAGGTGTCCACCGCGATCGACGACGCGCTGTCCCGGCTCCAGGGCGACGCCCCCGAGACCGTCCGGGCCCGCGAGGCCCTCACCGGGCTCCAGCAGCAACTCGCCGCCCAGGGCATGGACCAGGACACCCTCGGTGGTCTCGACCAGCTGGAGGGCGGCGCGGACGAACTGGCCCGGCAGCTCTCCGCGCCCGGGGCCCCGCTCCGGGACGGCGTCTACGAGGCCACCCGCGGATCCCGCGAACTCGCGACCGGGGCCGAGCAGCTCACGGACGGCGCCGACACCCTGCGGGGCGGCGCCGCGAGTGTGGCCGACTCGGCGGGTCGCACCCAGGACTCGATCGGCCGGACCGGCCGGGCCCTGGCCGCCGAGCAGGGTGACGCCGGGCTGGCGGTCACGGCCGCCGAGGACGACTCGCAACGCCGGACCTCCGCCGGGATCCTCGCCCTGGCCGCCGCGGCCGTGCTCGGGGCACTGCTCGTCCAGCTGGTCCGCCGGCCCGGCTCCGGGCTCGCCGAACCCGTCCTCGCGCTCGCGGTACTGTCCGCCGGCCTGTCGGCGTGGGCCCTCGCCACGGCGGATGCGCCCACCGCCGCCACCGCAGCGGCCGTCGTGGGACTGCTCGTCCTCGTCGTCGTCGCCTCGTCCCTCCTCTGGCACTCGCTGACCGTCGTCCTGGGAACCTGGCCGGGCCGCGTGGTGGGACTGGCCGTGGCGGCCGCGTCGATCGGCGTCGCCTGGTGGGTGTGGGTCGCCGGCGGCGCCCCGACCGCGGCCCTGACGGCGGTCTCGGGGACCCCGACCGGCCAGGGCACCGCAGCCCTAGACGCGGTCCTGCTGGGCGGCTCGACCACGGTGGCGTGGACGGGCGCCGCGGTGCTGGCCGCGGTCGCCCTGTGCGCCGTTCTGGCGGCCCGGATCGCCGGGCCGCGTCCGATCAGCCCGGCAGGCCCCCGGGCGTGATCACCCCGGCATCCCCGCCGGCGTATCGGTACCGACCGGCGCGTCCACCCCACCGTCGGTGAGCATCGGGACGTCGAAGACGAACTCGGGGATCGCGAAGGCGTCCACGAGCGTCCGCGCCTTGCCCGCGAGCTTGGTGGCCAGCCGGTTGCGGGCGGCGGTCGCGGCCTTGGTGCGCTCGGTCGTCAGGCGGTTGTGCTCGAGGAACCACCCCTTGTCGCGGTCCACGATGTCCAGCACGTACAGGTCGCAGAGGGTGCCCAGGACCTTCTTGGCCTCCGGGTCCTCGCACGCGTCCACGGCCTCGGCGAAGCGGGCGAACACCCAGCTGTCCATGTGCGCGCGCCCGGCCTGCAGCATGTGGTCCTGGGCCGAGTTGAACACCTTGAACGCGGCCGAACCGTCCTCCCCCTGGGCCTTGCGCAGGCGGCGGGCGACCGTCTCCAGCAGGTGCTCCTCGCGGTCCACCAGCAGCTCCAGCTGGTTGCCGCGGTCGAGCAGGTCGGTGTTCTCACGGTCGGTCACCGTGTCGATGAGCTTCTGCCACAGCGTGGACGCGCGGGCCTTCTCCTGCACCACGTCGACAGCGGTGGTGAGGGCGAACGCCACGGTCTCGCGCTGGTCCATGTCGCCGAACTCCGCGGCGTAGGCACCGAGCAGCTCCTTGGCCACGAGCTGGGTCAACACCACGTTGTCGCCCTCGAACGTGGAGAAGACGTCACAGTCCTTGCGCATCTCGGTGATCAGGTTCTCGGCCATGTAGCCGGCACCGCCGCAGGCCAGGCGGGCCTCGATGATGGTGTCGTTGGCGAAACCCGTCACCGTGGCCTTGATGCCCGCCGCGTGGGACTCCATCTCGCGTCGCCGCTCGGCGTCGAACGCGTCGGGGTTCTCCTCGAACTCGTGGAGATCGGCGATGATCGCGTTCTGGGCGCACGCGTAGGCGTACGCGCGCGCCACCCGCGGCATCAGTCGACGCTGGTGCTCGCGGTACTCCAGCAGCGGGATCCCCTTGCCCGTCTCCGGGTGGTCGAACTGGCGACGGACCAGCGAGTACCGCACGGCCATCGCCAGGGCGGTCCGGGCCGTGGCGCCGGCGGCCGCACCCACCGAGACCCGACCGCGGATCAGGGTGCCGAGCATGGTGAAGAACCGGCCGCCGACCGAGTCGATCGGTGAGGAGTACTCACCGTTCTCGTCGACCGAACCGAACCGGTCGAGCAGTGCCTCGCGGGGCACGCGGACGTGGTCGAACCGGATCTTGCCGTTGTCCACGCCCTGCAGTCCGCCCTTGTAGCCGTGGTCGGTCGTGGTGACTCCCGGCAGGTCGTTCCCGGCCTCGTCCCGGATCGGCACCAGCAGGCAGTGGACCCCGTGGCGGAGCTCCTCGCCGTTGTCGGCGTGGGTCACCAGCTGCGCGAACACGGCGGCCATCGAACCGTCCCGGGCCGCGTTGCCGATGTAGGCCTTCTCGGAGCTCGGCGTGGGGGAGTGCACCACGAACTCGTCCGTGTCCGGGTCGTACGTGGCGGTGGTCTCGAGGTTCTGCACGTCCGAACCCCCGCCGACCTCGGTCATGGCGAAGCACCCGAGCAGGTCCAGCGACATGACGCCCGGCAGGTACTTCTTCCGGACCTCGTCGTTGCCGAGGTTGGCGATGGCCCCACCGAACAGACCCCACTGGACACCGGCCTTGACCATCAGGGACAGATCCAGGTGGCCCAGCATCTCGAAGGACGTCAGTGCCCCTCCGGTGTCGCCGGTTCCACCGTCCTCGACGCGGAAACCCAGCCCGGGCATACCCGAGTCGGCGAGCCGCCGGAGCTGGTCGAGGACATGAGCACGGTGCTCCTCCATGCTCGCCCCGATCGGGTTGAGCATGTCCGGGGTCATCGCCTCCCGTGTCATGCGACGGGCATCGGCCCAGCGGCCGTCGAGGACCTTCTGCAGCCCTGCGGCGAGGGCGGGGTCCCCCTCACCGGTCGTGGTGATCCGGCCGTAGTGGGGGTGGCCTGCGGGGGGCTCCTCGGTTGCGGTCTCGGCGGCGTCGGCGTTCTGGAGGTCGGTCTGGGGCGTCATGCCCTGACTCTACGGACCGTCGACCGCGAAGGGCACCGGAAAACCGACCCCGCACCGGGCGCGCAAATGACCGAGGTCCCGGACCGTACACGGTCCGGGACCTCGCATTGTCGGGGTGGCGGGATTCGAACCCACGACCTCTTCGTCCCGAACGAAGCGCGCTACCAAGCTGCGCCACACCCCGGTGACAACGAGGGATACTCTAGCGCCCCGCTGGGTGATTCGCGAAACCGGGGTGATTCGCGAAACCGGGTCAGGCGGGCTGCGGCACCCGCTCGCGCGACGGGGTCACCGGCGCCGGCGTGTCGTCCCCGCCGCCCCCGGGGCCGGCGACCAGCTCGAGCAGTGTGGCCTCGGGCCGGCAGAACGTCCGGACCGGCACGTACGGCGACGTGCCCAGGCCGGCGGAGACGTGCAGGACCAGGTTGCGGCCCCACGCGGACAGCCCCTGCGCCCGCGAGCGGTCGATGCCACAGTTGGTGACGATCGCCCCGGTAGGCAGGCACAACTGGCCGCCGTGGGTGTGGCCGGCCACCGCGAGGTCGTACCCGTCGGCATCGAAACGGTCCAGGACCCGGGGTTCCGGTGAGTGGACCAGACCGATTCGCAGGTCGAACGCCGGCCCGGCGGGACCCGCGATCTCGCTGTAGCGGTCGCGGCCGATGTGCGGGTCGTCGACGCCGGCCACGAGCACCCGGTGCTCGCCCACGACGATCTCGGCGCGCCGGTGTGTGGCGTCCACCCAACCCCGCTCGGAGAACGCGGCCTTGAGGTCGCGCCACGGCAGGGGGACGGCGGAGTGCTTCTTGCGGCCGATCCCGAGGTACGACAGGGGGTTCTTGGGCATCGGCGCGTAGTAGTCGTTGGAGCCGAACACGAACGCGCCGGGCAGCCCGAGGAGTGGCCCGAGAGCCTGGACGACGGAGGGGACCGCGCGGTCGTCGGACAGGTTGTCGCCGGTGTTGAGCACCAGGTCCGGCTCCATCCGTGCCAGGGACGCGAGGAACTCCTGCTTGCGCTTCTGACCGGGCATCATGTGCAGATCGGAGATGTGCAGGATCGTCAGCGGCTGCGACCCGGGGGCGAGCAGCGGGAGCGTGTGCCGACGGAGGGTGAACGCGTTGCGCTCCCACCCCGTCGCGTAGACGGTCCCCGCCACGACCGCCCCCGCGAGGACGGCCGCCGCACGGGCGGAGGGGGTCGACGGGGTGTTCTGGGGCCGGCGGGAGGGACGCTGCATCGGTCCAGCCTACCGCCGGACGCGCGGACTCCCGGTGGCCGCGGACACTACCTCGGTGGCGAGATGGTGATGGGGGCGAGCCCGGGGACGTCCAGAACGACGGGCTCGTCACCGATGGCCGCACCCGGACCCGAGGCGCCCCGGGTGCCGGTGCCGCCGCCCCCGCCACGGCCACCGCCGCCCGAACCGTCGGACACGCGGAGGGTGACCTGCGAACCGGGGATGCCGGTCCCACCGACGAGTCCCACGACCGTCCCGTAGGGGCGGCCGGTGCCGGACACGAACTGGGCGTTGACGGCGAATCCGGCGTTGGTGAGCAGGGAGGTGGCGGCGGACTGGCTCATCCCCTCGACATCCGGTGTCCCCGCGCCGCCGGTGCCCTCCTGGTACGCGGGGTCCGGGGCGGGGAGCTGGACCGGGCCGTAGATCTCCGCGATGGGAGCGAACGCCGAGAACCAGGTGTTGGCGGGCTCCAGGCCGCCGAAGAGGTTGCCGTACGAGCACTGCCGCAGCGGGCTGGTGCACAACTCGCTCGTGGTGGTGCCGTCGTTGAAGGCGTAGACGGCGGCGGCGTAGTTGTTGGTGAAGCCGAGGAACGCCGAGGATCGGTTGGCCTCGGTGGTCCCCGTCTTCCCCGACATCGGCAGGTTCCACCCGGCCGCGCCCGCGGCACCCGCGGCGGTGCCCGCCCCCACGTGGTCCTTGGACATGGCCACCGACAGGGTGTCCGCCAGACCCGGCTCGACCACCTGCTCGCAGCCCGGCTCGGTCAGCTCGACCCGCTTGCCGCTGCGGTCGGTGATCGACTCGACGGGACTCGGCGGACACCACATCCCGCCGGAGGCGAGGGTCGCGCCCACGTTGGACAGTTCGAGCGCGTTGACCGCGGTGGGGCCGAGGGTGAACGACCCCAGGTTGTTCTTCTTGATGAACCCGGCGAGCGAGTCCCCATCCGGGGCGGTGCCCTTGCGGTCGTAGGACCGCATACCGAGCCGCACGGCCATGTCCACGGCCGGGGCGACCCCGACGTCCTCGATCAGCTTGACGAAGGTGGTGTTGGGCGACTGTGCGAGCGCGTCCGTGACGGGCAGGGACGAGGGGTACGACCCGGCGTTCTCGACGCAGTAGTCGGTGGGTGGGCAGTCCCTCGCACCGCCGGCGCCGAGGCCGGAGACCTGGACGCGTCGCGGGACGGGGAGGTTGGTGCTGGTGCCCATGCCCATCTCCATGGCCGCGGCCACCGTGAAGACCTTGAACACCGAGCCCGCGCCGTCGCCGACCAGGGAGAACGGTTGCGGCTGGACGGTCTGGCTGTCGCCCAGTTCCAGGCCGTACTGGCGGCTCGAGGCGATCGCGACGACCTTGTGGGAGTCCCGACCGGGGCGCACGACGCTCATCACCTCGGCCACGCCCTGGCCCGTCGGGTTGCCGTAGGTGTCGAGCGAGCGCTGCACCGAGTCCTGGACCCTCCCGTCGAGGGTGGTGCGGATGGTGTAGCCACCCTGCCGGAGCATTTCGCGGCTCAGGCCGTTCTGGTCGAGGTAGTCGATGACGTAGTCGCAGAAGAACCCACGCTCACCGGCCGTGATGCACCCGCGGGGCAGGGTATTCGGGCGCTCCAACACTCCGAGGGGTTCAGCCGTGTAGGCCGCGCCGTCGGCCGGTGTGATCGCACCGGTCTGGACCATGGTGTCGATGACGGTGTCGCGCCGGTCCTTGGTGTCCTCGGGGTTGGTGTACGGGTTGAACCTGCTGGTGGACTGGATCATCCCGGCGAGCATGGCGGACTGCGGGACCGAGAGTTCCGCGGCGTCGACGCCGAAGTAGGTCTGCGCCGCGGTCTGTACGCCGAAGGCGCCGTTGCCGAACGAGATCAGGTTGAGGTACTTGCTGAGGATGTCGTCCTTGCTCATCTCGGAGTCGAGCGTGAGGGCCATCCGGATCTCTTTGATCTTGCGCGCCGGGGTGGTCTCCACGGCGGCCCGGCGTTCCGCGTCGTTCTCCGCGGAGACGAGGAACTGGTAGTTCTTGACCAGCTGCTGGTCGATGGTCGAGGCGCCCTGCTGCACGTCGCCGGCCGTGGCGTTGGTGAGCGCGGCGCGGATGGTGCCACGCCAGTCCACACCGTTGTGGTCGGCGAACCGGCGGTCCTCGATCGCGATGATCGCCAGCTTCATGTCCTGCGAGATCTCCTCGCCGGGGACCACCACGCGCTGTTGGTCGTACAGCCACGCGATGGGGGTCCCGCCACTGTCGGTCACCGTGGAGATGGACGGGAGATCACCTTTGATCAGGTCGGCGGAGGTCCCGGCCAGCGAATCGGCCATCTTGTTGGCGGCCAGTCCCGCAGCCCCGGAGATCGGGAACAACGACCCGGCCGCCACCACCCCGGCGGCGACGCAGGTCGCGACCAGCTTTCCCAGCGAACTCATAGCCGACACGGGGCAAGGGTACGTGAACACCCCCGTCACGCCACCCCGAGACGTCCGGTCGGCACACGACTCTTTACTTCTGTTGTGTGACTGCGGTAACAATATGAGGGAACGCGGGACGATTCGAGCCCGGATGGGGTCGGCATTCGACACCACGTCGGCGCCCGAGCTCCCGCGGTCACCGTGGGCCCGCCGCGCCGGGTGGGCTCAGAAGGCCGGAGGCGTGTTCGGGGAACCCGCGCACGACTCCACACAGACTAGGGGTACATCGATGACGGCCACCCTTCCCGGAACCTCCCGTTCCGCAGACGCCGGGGTCCGCCCCGGAACCAGCAACCCTCTCGGGCTCGAGGAGACGATCATCGGGGAGGGCCGCCAGGAATGGGTGGCCCAGGCCCGGTGCAAGGACATCGACCCGGACGAGCTCTTCGTCCGCGGGGCCGCCCAACGCAAGGCGGCGTCCATCTGCCGCCACTGCCCGGTCCTCCTGCAGTGCCGCGCCGACGCGCTGGACAACCGCGTCGAGTTCGGGGTCTGGGGCGGGATGACCGAACGTCAGCGGCGCGCCCTGCTCAAGCAGCATCCCGAGGTACGGTCCTGGGCCGACTTCTTCGCCCAGCAGATCGAGCGGCACACCGTCATCTACTGACGGCGACCCGCTCCCGACCCCGACGCTATCCGCGGCCTCCGCGGATAGCGTCGTGTGCCTGAGGGGACGTCAGCTCACCCGCAGAGCTGGTCGCCCACCGAGCGCAGCGCCTCGAGGTTCGAGATCTCGAACGGCAGCGAGGGCACACCGACGATCCGCACGTCCGGATGGGTGTCGGTGAACGACTCCAGCAGCCGGACCTCCTGCTTGGCCGTCCCGGCCCGGTCCGCATGGATCCGCAGGACCGCCTCGGCCTCGGGGTTGGCCGCCAACCGGTCCGCGGCAGCACAGGCCTGCTCGGCCGTCAGGTCCGTCAGTCGCGGGTGGGTGCGGTTGATCACGACCCCCGCCAGCGGCATCTCCTCCTCCGAGAGCCGTTCGGCGAAGAACGCGGCCTCGCGGAGGGCGGGTCGTTCCGCGGACGAGACCACCAGGAACTCCGTGCCCTTGCGGCGCAGGATCGCCTGGGTGCGGGAGGCCCGGCTGGCGAACCCCCCGAACGTGGTGTCCAGCGCCACCACCATCTCGGAGGCGTCCTTGAGCATCGAGGAACCGACGACCGCCGACACCCCCCGCATCGCGGTGCTCATGGCGCCGGTCATCAACCGGCCCACCCCGCGGCTGGGCGCCGCGAACACCCGCATGAGGCGGCTGTCCATGAAGGCTCCCAGGCGGCTCGGCGCGTCCAGGAAGTCCAGGGCGTTGCGGGACGGAGGGGTGTCGACGACGACGAGGTCCCACGTCGAGTCGTCGAGCAGCTGCCCCAGCTTCTCCATGGCCATGTACTCCTGCGTCCCGGCGAAGGACGTGACCATGGTCTTGTAGAAACGGTTGTCCAGGATGGACTGCGCCTTCTCGGCGGTGGTGTTGGCGGTGACCAACTCGTCGAACGTGCGACGCATGTCGAGCATCATCGCGTGCAGCGACCCGTCCGAGTCCGCGTGCTCGGGCCCCAGGTCCACCCGGGACGGCTCGTTCGACAGGTCGTCGATCCCCAGCGCCTGGGCCAGTCGCCGGGCGGGATCGATCGTGAGCACCACCGTGTCGCGCCCGAGTTCGGCGGCTCGGAGGGCCACCGCCGCGGCCGTGGTGGTCTTGCCCACGCCGCCGGCGCCGGTGCAGACCACGACCCGGGTCGCGGGGTCGGTGAGCATCCCGGAGATGTCGAGACGATGAGTCATGTCAGTGCACTCCCTGGTCGACGAGGGCGGAGGCGAGGTCGTACAGATCGGCGACCTCGACACCGTAGGGCAGGGCCGGCAGTACGAGGGTCGGGCAGCCGGAGGAGGTCAGCGTCTCGCCGGCCTTGAGCTGCCCGCGTGCGACGCGCGCGTGTTCGATGGCCTCCACGAGGAGACCCTGCAGGCCCTCGTCGTCGAGCTCCACACCGGTCTGCTCGAGTCCGGCCAGGACCTGCTCGGCGTCGATGTCCTCCTCCGCGATCCGCTCGAGCGCGGCGTCGTCCAGGTGCCTGGTCTCGGCTCGGTTGATGATCACCTGGCCGACCCGGAGTTCGTGGGAGCGCAACTCCTCCATCGCCTCGATGGTCTCCTGGACGGGCAGCGACTCGAGCAGGGTGACCAGGTGGACGACCGTCTGCGGGGAGTGGACCAGCTCGGAGACGGCGTCGGCCTGACGACGGATGGGGCCGCCGGCGGCCAGGTCCGCCATCGCGGTGGTCACGTCGAGGAACTTGCCGATGCGGCCCGTCGGCGGGGCGTCCACCACCACGGCGTCGTACACGACCTCCTTCTTGGCATGCGCGCGCGTGACGACCTCGTAGATCTTCCCGGTCAGGAGCACGTCCTTGAGTCCGGGGGCGATGGTGGTGGCGAACTCGATCGCGCCGACGGACTTCATCACCTTCCCGACCACTCCGAGGTGGTAGAAGGTGTCCAGGTAGTCGAGCATCGCGGCTTCGATGTCGATGGCCAGGGCGAAGACCTTGCCGCCGCCGTCGACCCGGGCCACCAGCTCCTCGCGGTACGGCAGCGGGGCGCGGTCGAAGATCCGCGAGATCCCCTGGCGTTCCTCCACCTCCACCAGCAACACGCGCTTGCCGGTCGAGGCGAGGGCGAGTGCGAGCGAGGTGGCGACCGTGGTCTTGCCCGTGCCCCCCTTGCCGGAGACGTAGTGGAGATCTGCACGGGCGGAGTCGTCGGACCAGCCGGTGGACAGCTCGTCGGCGATGGTCGACCTCGTCGACTGCGTTCCTGGAATGTCGGTGGACGGCATGCGCTCCAGACTAAGCGCATCCACCACCGCGCGCGGGCCGCTCTCGACTTCCCTAGAGTGGGGGATATGAGCGAATCCACTCCCGCAGCCCGGTTCGAGTACGTGACCGTCCCGCTGCTCACCCACGCCACCAAGCAGATCCTCGACCAGTGGGGCGGTGACGGCTGGGAGCTCGTCTCCGTACTGCCCGGCCCCACCGGGGAACAGCACGTCGCCTACCTCAAGCGTCAGCTCTGATGTCGGAGGGCGAGGGCGGCGGCTACTGGAGTCGTAAACTGGAGCAGCTGGGTATCGAACTCCCGACCGTCGTCCCGCCGGTGGCGAACTACGTCCCCGCAGTGCGCACCGGGTCGTACGTCTACACCTCCGGCCAACTGCCAATGGTCGAGGGCGCCCTCGCCGCCACCGGTAAGGTGGGGGCGGAGGTCAGCCCGGAGCAGGCCGCCGAGCTCGCCCGGACCTGCGCTCTCAACGCGCTCGCCGCCGTCGACGGCCTGGTCGGCATCGACTCCGTGGTGAAGATCGTCAAGGTCGTCGGGTTCGTCGCCTCCTCACCGGGCTTCAACGCCCAGCCCGCCGTGATCAACGGCGCCTCCGACGTTCTGGGCGAGATCTTCGGCGATTCCGGGGTCCACGCGCGCTCGGCCGTGGGGGTGTCGGAACTGCCGCTCGACGCGCCGGTCGAGGTCGAGCTGGTCCTCGAGGTCGAGGGCTAGGGCCGGGGCTGTGGCGACGACCGGCGGTCTGGCCCCGATCACCTTCCCGGCCTACGAGACGCTGCGATCCGTCACCGGGCTGTCCGGGGTGATCCTCTGCGACAACCCCTCCGAGATGACCTTCGAGGGGACCAACACGGTCGTGCTGCGGGCCCCGGGATCGCGTACCGCCGTCGTGGTGGATCCCGGGCCGGACGACCGCGCGCACGCCGAGCGCATCGCGGCCCTCGTGGGGGAGATCGAACTCGTCGTCGTCACCCATAGGCACGGCGACCACACCGACGGGATCGACCACCTCCGCGCCTTCACCTCCGCCCCGGTCAGAGCCGCCCGGGAGCGCTTCTGCCGTGATGGCGCCCCACTGGACGACGGCGAGGAGATCCACGCCGCCGGACTGGACATCATCGTGCTGGGCACCCCGGGGCACACCGCGGACTCGATCAGCCTCGAGGTGCGTCCCGCGGGCACCGGGTTCAGCGCCCCGCCGGACTGCGTGGTGCTCGGGGACACGATCCTCGGCCGTGATTCGACCGTGCTGGACTCGACCGACGGCGACCTCGGGGACTACCTGTCGAGCATGGATCTGCTGGCCGCGCGGGCCGACGGTGTCGTGGGCCTCCCCGGTCACGGTCCGGACGTGGAGAACACCGGCCGTGCGGCGCAGGTGCTCGGCCGGCACCGGCGGGACCGGTTGGAGCAGATCGTGTCCGCCCGCTCCGAGCTGGGCCGCGACGCCTCCGCGGAGGAGATCACGCAGCACATCTACCGCGACGTCTCGCCGTTCCTGCTCAAGGTGGCCGAGCAGTCCACCCTCGTGGCGCTGCGCTACCTGGACCGCCTCGACGGCTGAGCCGAACCGCCGGCCAGACCTGCGGGGACTGCTGCTGCGACATCCGCCGCCCCCGGCATCCGCCACTTCCGCATCCCCCCACATCCGCCGCCCGCACCCCCCACCATCGCACCCCCACATCCGCTCCTGTCGATGCACTCTCGCGTGTACCGCTGCTCACGCGTGCGTGCATCGCCGGGAGCGGATTCGCGAGGACCGAGCAGGCGCACGCGCGGATGCCGAGGGAACGGGCGAGGACCGAGCAGGCGCACGAGCGGATGCCGGGGCAACGGGCGACGACCGAGCAGGCGCGGGAGCGGATGCCCGGCTGCCCGGGATGCCAGAGGTGCCCGGATGCTAGGGGTGCTGGGGGAGCCGCGGCTCAGCGGGCGCGGCGGGCCAGGCGCTCGGTGTCGGAGATGATGACGCTCTTGCCCTCGAGACGCAGCCAGCCGCGGTGCGCGAACTCGGCCAACGCCTTGTTGACCGTCTCGCGGGAGGCGCCCACGAGCTGGGCGATCTCCTCCTGCGTGAGGTCGTGGGTGACGCGGATGTTGCCACCCTCCTGGGTGCCGAAGCGCTGGGCCAGCTGCAGCAGGGCCTTGGCCACACGCCCGGGGACGTCGGTGAAGATCAGGTCCGCGAGGTTGTTGTTGGTGCGGCGCAGGCGGCGGGCCAGCACGCGCAGCAACTGATCGGAGATCTCGGGTCGCTCGGAGATCCACCGCTTGAGCGCGGAGCGGTCCATGGACTGCACGGAGACGTCGGTGACGCAGACCGCCGAGGAGGTACGCGGGCCCGGGTCGAAGATCGACAGCTCACCGAACATGTCGGACGGGCCGAGGATGGACAGCAGGTTCTCGCGACCGTCGGGGGCCTTGCGGGAGAGCTTCACCTTCCCGGAGGTGACGATGTACAGGCTGTCGCCCTGCTCGCCCTCCCGGATGATCACGTCACCCTTCGAGTACTCCTCGCGGGTCAGGTCGGCACGCAGCGCCGAGACCGCCGCGGGCTCGACACCCTGGAAGATGCCGGCCCTGGTGAGTACGTCGTCGGCAGACTGGTCCGTGCGGCGATCGATCGTCACAGTCTGTGACCCTCCGTTCGGGCGTGGACGAGCGAGGTCCCCGCCATGGCGTGCGTGTGGCGAAAGCCACTGTAGCCGTTCCGGTGCCCGACGTGCGACCAACTCGCTGTGACCCGTGCGGGTCAGGTGTCGATCTGCTCCGGTTCGGACAGGATCGCGGCCTCGAATCTGTCCATGAGGAGGGCGAATCCGGCGAGGAGGACCGGGACCAGGACGACGAGGATTCCCTGCATGACCCCGAGTAAACACGCTCGTGGTCCGACGCGCACGCGTGGCCCGGCGTACCTGCGGGTGGTCCGGTCCGTAATGTGGGCTCATGCCCGACCCCGCTCAAGCTTCCGTGAAGCGCCGCAGACGAGGGGTGGCCGCGAGGGGGGTGGAAACCGACCTCGGGCGCACCCGACGTGCCAGGCGCATGATCCGCACCCTCGAGGACGCGTTCCCCCATGTCTACTGCGAGCTCGACTTCTCGGACCCGCTCGAGTTGAGCGTCGCGACGATCCTGTCCGCCCAGTGCACGGATAAGCGCGTCAACGAGGTCACACCCGCACTGTTCGCCCGGTACCGCACGGCGGCCGACTACGCGGGCGCGGACCCGGAGGAGCTCGAGGCCCTGATCCGGCCGACCGGCTTCTACCGCAACAAGGCCCGCAGTATCCAGGGCCTGGGCGCGGCGCTGGTGGAGAGGTTCGACGGCGAGGTGCCGCGTCGGCTCGAGGACCTGGTCACCCTCCCCGGGTTCGGCCGGAAGACCGCGAACGTGGTGCTGGGCAACGCGTTCGGGGTGCCCGGTCTGACGGTGGACACCCATTTCATGCGACTGGTGGCGCGCTGGAGGTGGACCGAGGCCACGGACCCGGTCCGCATCGAGCGGGAGTTGGCGCGACTGCTCCCCCGCGCGGGCTGGACCGACGCCAGTCACCGGATCATCTTCCACGGTCGGCGGGTGTGCCACGCGCGGACCGCGGCCTGCGGGGCGTGTGTCCTGGCCGACGACTGCCCGTCCGCGGGTGAGGCCGGCCCGCTCGATCCCGTGGCCGCCGCCCGACTGGTGGCGGGACCGGAGCGTGAGCACCTGTTGGAGCTGGTCGGACTGGGGGATCTGGTGTGAGCGCCTCACTGAGATGGTCGCTGGTCGCGCTCGTGGCGCTGATCGGCGTCGTCGTCGCGCTGGTCTCCACCCTCGGCGGCGACCAGGGGCCCGGAACCGCCGCACCGGCCCCGTCCGCGCCTCCCGTCGGCGCACCCCCGGCCGACGAGCCGCAGACCGTCGTCGACGCCGGGACCCGCGAGACGGTCGGATTCCCGGAGTGCCGTGACAGCGCCGTTCCCGCCACGACGGCCGGCCCGCTCGCCGGGTTCATGGTGCGATGCATGGACGACGGCAGCACCACCACCCTCGGCAAGATCCAGGCGGACCGCCCGATGGTGGTCAACATGTGGGCCTACTGGTGCGAGCCGTGCCGCCGGGAGCTACCGGCGATCCGGGACGCGCAGGCCGCGCTCGGCGACCGGGTCCGCGTGGTGCTGTCCCACACCGACCCGTCAGAGACCAAGGGGTTCGACACCCTGGCCGCGCTCGGCATCGAGGACCTGATCTCCGTCTCCGACCAGGACGAGGAGCTGCCGAGCCTGCTCGGGGCGCCGCCCGTCCTGCCGCTGACGGTGTTCGTCCGCGCCGACGGCACGGTGGCGCACGTGCTGGTCGAACCCATGGACACCGAGCAGGACGTGCTCGACGCCGTGGAAGAGCACCTGGGGGTGACCGCATGACCGGTTCCGCGCGGGACGTCCCCGTACCCCGTCCCGGCGACGTGACCGGCGTGCCCCACCCCGGCTGGATGGACCCCCTCATGGCGGCGTGCACCGACGGCAGCTTCGACGGTCTGCTGCCGAGGCGGCGCCCGCCCGAGGACCGCGGTCCCAACGAGGTCGGGCGCCCCCACCGGGATGCCGCCGTGCTGGTGCTGTTCTCGGGTTCGGTCGACGCGCCCGGTCCGCACCCCCCGGAGGACGCCCGCGTCCTGCTCACCCATCGTGCGCCCACGCTGCGCAACCACTCGGGACAGATCTCGTTCCCCGGGGGCGGGGTCGACGACACGGACAGCGGCCCGGTCGAGGCGGCGCTGCGCGAGGCGTGGGAGGAGACGGGGCTGGAGAGCCACGGCGTGGACGTGCTCGCGGTGCTGCCCGAGCTGTACATCCCGGTGTCCAACTACTCGGTGGCACCCGTGTTGGCCTACTGGCGCGAGCCGATGGAGGTCTCGGTGGTGGACACCGGTGAGACCGCGCGGGTGATGACGGTGCCGGTCGGGGAGCTGCTCGACCCCGCGAACCGTTTCCTGCTCCGCCACTCCACGGGCTGGACCGGTCCCGCGTTCGCGCACGACGACCTGGTGGTGTGGGGGTTCACCGCCGGCATCCTGGCCGCGATGTTCCACTCCGCCGGCTGGGACCTGGACTGGGACACCGAGGACATACGGGACCTGGAGGAGACCCTGGCGGCCTCCGGCAACGGCGAGCAGTACCGGATGTCGGCGGAGGAGGCGCGGCGCGAGTCCGCCGACCCGCTGGCCGACAGCACGGTCGCGGGCGTGCCCGGGGTGCGGTCCGGCCTCGCGGACATCACCGACGATCCGGAGCCCGCCTCCCGGACGTCGGCCGACGCCGCGCGGATCGCCGGACCCGGTGACGACGACGAGGAGCCGCTCGACCTGCCGGCGGACGATCCCCGCAGGGGCTACCGGTGACGGGCTCGCAGTGGCTCGACCTGGCGCTGTACGCCCTGGCGGCGGCCGCGGCGATCTCGGGCTGGATCAACGGCGCCGCGGCGTCGGGCTTCGCGCTGCTCGGTGTGGCGATCGGGGCCACCTCCGGCCTGCTCGTGGCGCCCCACCTGGTGCGGGAGCTCGACTCCCCGGTGGGCCGGCTCGCGGCAGGCCTGGCCGTGATCGCGGTGATGGTGATCATCGGGCAGGTCGCCGGCGTGACGATCGGTCGCGCCGCCCGGCGATACATCTCCGGGGCGGGGGCCCGACTGCTCGACAGCACCGTGGGGGCCGTCTTCCAGGCCGCCGCGATGCTGCTGGTGGCGTGGCTGGTGGCGATCCCGCTGGCCGCCCAGGAGGGCCCGGGTCTGGGCAAGGCGGTGCGCGGGTCCTCGGTGCTGGCCAAGATCGACGACGTGGCGCCCGAGCAGTTGCAGCGGATCCCCGACGCGTTTACCTCCGCGCTCGGCACCACCGGGTTCCCGGACATCCTCGGCCCCTTCGGCACGACCCCCATGCAGGAGGTGCCGCCGCCCGACCCGGTGCTCGCGGGCTCCGAGGTGGTGGCGTCCGTGCAACCGTCCGTGCTCAAGATCCTGGGCCGGGCCGAATCGTGCAGTCGCGCTCTCGAGGGCTCGGGGTTCGTCGCCGCCCCCGGCCTGGTCATGACCAACGCGCACGTGGTGGCCGGCACGGGCTCGGTGAGGGTCGTGGTGGGTGACGAGGAGCTCGACGCGGACGTGGTGGTCTACGACCCGGCTGTGGACATCGCCGTCCTGCGGGTGCCGGGCCTGCAGGCGCCGGTCCTGCCGTTCGCCGACAATCGGGCCCGCACCGGCGACGACGCGATCGTCGTGGGTTACCCCGGCAACGGCCCGTACCGCCCGGACGCCGCCCGGATCCGCGAACGGGTGACGTTGCGCGGGCCGGACATCTACCGCGAGGCCACTGTCGAGCGCGAGGTGTACATCCTCCGTGGGGCGGTACGCGAGGGCAATTCCGGCGGTCCGCTGATCTCGCCGGAGGGGCAGGTCGTGGGCGTGGTGTTCGGGGCCGCGATGGACGCCGCCGACACCGGATACGCGCTCACGGTCGAGCAGGTCCTCCCTCTGCTCGAGACGGCTGTCGACTCGCTGGCGCCGGTCCCCACGGGAAGCTGCGTGGGGGCGAGCTGAGCGGCGCCCGGTGGTCGGCGTAGGTCAGGGCGTGGTCGTGAACGGTATGTGGTCGTGCTCAGGGCGCGGTCGTGCTGCGGGCGAAGTCCACGATCAGCCGGGACGTCGCCCCGGGGGCTTCCATCAGCGGGTAGTGCCCGGCCCCCGCCACCTGTTCGGTGCGGAAGTGGCGCGCCCACGCGGCTGAGGCGCGGACCGTCTCGGGCCGGATGAACCGGTCCTCGGCTCCGCTGATCCCCAGCACCGGTTGGTCGAGCACACCGGACACCGCGCGCCGGAAGTCGCGGCCGTCGGGGCGGAACTGACTGCGGACCATCCAGCGTCGGCACTCCAGTGACAGGTGCGCGACCTTGGGGATGAGCATGGCGCGCCGGAGCAGGTCGGCGGTCTCGCGGAAGTCGGGGGTCTCCGGCCACGCCGCGCCGGATCGGGCCCGGAGCATCGCCTCGACGTCCGCCGCGCCGTCGGCGGTCAGGCGTCGTTCGGGGAGGCGGGGCGCCTGGTCCGCCAGGAGGCGGGGAACCAGGGCGCGGCGCTGGGCGCGGTCGCGGAGTGCGGTGCGGCGGGTGGCCAGGGGGTGGGGCGAGCCGACGACGACGAGGCCCCGCACCGCGCGCGGCCGCCGGTAGGCCGCCGTCCAGGCCACGAATCCGCCCTCGCCCTGTCCCACGATCACCGCGGAGGAGTGCCCGAGCGCCCGGATGAGGTTGGTGATGTCGGCGGACAGCGTCCACGCGTCGTAGCCACGCGGGGGCTTGTCGGAGTCTCCGTGGCCCCGCAGATCCAGCGCGACCGCGTGGAAACCGGCCTCGGCCAGCGCGACCACGGGTGCGCGCATGGTCCACCAGATGCCGCCCAGGCC
Source organism: Dietzia sp. PP-33 (assembly GCF_033790845.1). Classification (NCBI taxonomy): domain Bacteria; kingdom Bacillati; phylum Actinomycetota; class Actinomycetes; order Mycobacteriales; family Dietziaceae; genus Dietzia; species Dietzia sp. PP-33. The sequence continues at coordinate 274,143 of NZ_JAMYEI010000004.1, read as the reverse complement.
GTGGATCAGCAGGACGAGCGGCGGGAGTTCCCCGGGCGTGGTGCCGGGCGGGAGGGCCTCCGCGACGTGCAGACGGATGCCGTTGGCCGAGACGTCACGATGCCGCCACGACCCGTCGATCCTGACGATCGACGGGTCGGGCGGCCGTGGTGCGGGCGTCTTCAGCTTCGCGTGGCGGGCTGGGGCGTCTCGGTGACCCGCACCGTGCCGGGCTGCGGCTCGGCGCCCGTGGGCATGGCCAGCTTGAGGTCGGACACCGAGTCGATGGTGCGTTGGGGCTTACGGATCTTCTTGATCTTGCGGTAGCCGAGCAGCCCGCACACCACCGCCAGGAGCACCAGCACCACAAAGACGATGAGGAAGCCCATCCAGTCCCACGTCTTGGTGCCGAACCACAGCGAGATGAGCTTGGCCCACATGAATACGAACGGGAAGAACGACATGAGCAGCAGCACCAGAGCCGCCACGAAGAAACCCGACCCGGTGGCCGCCTTCTTGACCTGCTCGGTGACCTCGGTCTTCGCGAGCTCGATCTCCGCGCGGACGAGCGTGGACATCTGGGTCGTGGCGTTCTTGACCAGGGTCCCGATGCTGGCGTCGCCCCGGCCTATCGAGTCCGCGTCGTGCAGGGGGATCGAGGCCTCGGTCGGCGTGTGGGTTCCCTGGGCGTGGCTCACGGTTGTTCCTCCATTGTCAGGCGACGGATGCACCGCCGTCCATCGTGCCACGACACGTGGCTGCCTTCACCCGCTACCCGGTCAGCCGCGGGTGCCCTTCTCCCTGATCTGGTCCATGATCGTCGGATCCGACAGCGTGGAGGTGTCCCCGCCGTCCCGGCCCTCGGCCATGTCCTTGAGCAGGCGACGCATGATCTTTCCGGACCGCGTCTTGGGCAGCTCGGGCACGATCGTGATGTCCCGCGGCTTGGCGATCGGGGAGATCTCGCGCGACACCTCGGCGCGCAACTCGTCGATGAGCTTCTGACGGTCCTCCTCGGCGTCAACGCTGCCGCGCAGGATCACGTACGCGACGATCGCCTGGCCGGTGGTGTCGTCGTTGGCGCCGACCACGGCCGCCTCGGCGACCGCACGGTGGCCGACGAGGGCGGACTCGACCTCGGAGGTGGAGATGCGGTGGCCGGAGATGTTCATGACGTCGTCGACGCGGCCCAGGACCCACAGGGCGCCGTCGGCGTCCCACTTGGCGCCGTCACCGGCGAAGTAGTACCCCTCCTCGGCGAACCGGGACCAGTAGGTGTCGCGGTAGCGTTCCATGTCGCCCCAGATACCGCGGAGCATGGCCGGCCACGGCTCGGTGATCACGAGGAAGCCCTGCTCGTCCGGTGCGACCTCCTTGGCGTCGCTGTCGACGATCGCCACGTCGATCCCGGGCAGTGGCCTCATGGCGGAACCGGGCTTGGTCTCGGTCACTCCCGGGAGCGGGGAGATCATGATCGCACCGGTCTCGGTCTGCCACCACGTGTCCACGATGGGGGCCTTGCCGCCGCCGAGGTTCTCGCGGTACCACCGCCACGCCTCCGGGTTGATCGGCTCGCCGACGGAGCCGAGCAGTCGGATCGAGGACAGGTCGTGCGCGGCCGGGATCTCGTTGCCCCACTTCATGAAGGTGCGGATGAGGGTCGGCGCGGCGTAGTAGATGGTGACGCCGTACTTCTCGATGATCTGGAAGTGGCGGTGCTCGTCCGGCGAGTTGGGTGTGCCCTCGTAGACGATGCACTCGGCGCCGTTCGAGAGCGGCGCGTACACGCCGTAGGTGTGACCGGTGACCCACCCGACGTCCGCGGTGCACCAGTAGACGTCCTGGCCGGCCTTGTGGTCGAAGACGTGGTGGTGGGTGTAGGAGGCCTGGGTGAGGTAGCCGCCGGAGGTGTGGACGATGCCCTTGGGCTTGCCCGTGGTGCCGGAGGTGTAGAGCAGGAAGAGCGGGTGCTCGGAGTCGAAGGCCTCCGGCGTGTGCTCCGGGGACTGCTGGGGGACGACCTCGTCCCACCAGACGTCGCGGCCCTCGGTCCACTCGACGTCCACACCGGTGCGGCGGACCACGAGGACGTTCTGCACGGTCGCGGCGTGGCCGTCGGTGCCCTCGAGGTTCCCGGCCAGCGCGTCGTCGACACCGGCCTTGAGCGGCGCCGGCTTGCCGCGGCGGAACTGCCCGTCCGCGGTGATGACGAGCTTGGCCTCGGCGTCGTCGATGCGGGAGCGCAGGGCGGCGGGGGAGAATCCGGCGAAGACGACGGAGTGGGTCAGCCCGAGGCGGGCGCACGCGAGCATCGCGATGTAGACCTCGGGCAGCAGCGGCATGTAGATGGCCACGCGGTCACCGGCGACCAGCCCGAGCGAGGTGAGGTAGTTGGCGGTGCGGCTGACCTCGTCCTTGAGTTCCGCGTAGGTGATGTCACGGGAGTCGCCCTCCGGCTCACCGATCCAGTGGATGGCCACCCGGTCGCCGTTGCCGGCCTCGACGTGGCGGTCCACGCAGTTGTGGGCCACGTTGAGCTGCCCGCCCACGAACCACTTGGCGACCGGGGCGTCGGACCAGTCCAACACCTCGGACCATTCGGTGGACCAGTCCAGGCGCCGCGCCTGCTCGTCCCAGAAGGCGAGCCGGTCGGATGCGGCCACGTCGTAGAGATCGGCCTGCGCGTTGGCCTGTGCGGTGAAGTCGGGGTCGGGGGCGTAGGACTGGTCGTGGTCGTGATCGGTCATCAGCGGCTCTCTCTCGGGATATGGATTCACGCGGCCGGAATCGACACGGCGGAAACGATCGGACCGGTTTCTGTGAGCGTAGTCACATACCGCCGCCGTGGTCCGTCAACGCACCCGATGGGGGGACGCGGGGGGAGATCCGATCAGGACCCTCCCTCACGCCTCCGGGAACCGTCCGCCGCGCCGTCGCCCCCGGGGCCTGAACCCTCCGCTGCGCTGCCGCGCTCCGGAGCTCCGGGTTCGTCGGTCCCGGACTTCTCGGGTTCGTCGGTCCCGCCGACCGGGGACCCGGGCGACCTCGTCGTCGTCCCCCCGGGTGTCTTCTCGGTCGTCTTCCCCCCGGTCGCCCTACCCCCGGTCGCCCTACCTCCGGTCGTCTTCCCCCCGGTCGCCTCCGTATCCGGTGCCGTGGCCGCGGGTGGCTTCGTCGCGGGTGTCCCGGTCGCGGCTGCGTCCGTCCCGGCGGGCGTCGACGGCGCGGCGTCTCGGCCGCGCACCGGGGCGTCGATCCCGTAGTACTCCAGGAGCTTCGCCTCCTGCTCGGGCGTCAGGGCGTCCTCGGTGTGGTCGGGTCGCGGCGAGTCTCGGATCACGGAGCGGGTGTGGTCGACGTGCAGCTCGTCGTCGAGGAGCCGGGCGCCGTGGAGCGGAACGATGGCGTCGGAGGAGAAGATGCCGGTGGAGACGGTCGCGAAGGTGATCTTGCCGTTCGCGTCGTCCACGTACACCTGCCGGACCGCGCCGATCTTGGTCCCCGTCGAGTCGAATGCCGTCGCGTCGAGAAGTGCGTCGAGCTGGTCCTTGAGAGTCACGGGGTCTCCAGGGGGTCGAGGTGGGGTCGAGGTGAGGGCCGGGGCCGGGCGAGCCCGCTGAGGTCCTGGTGATTACACCAGCTCGACAGCGGTTGAGCCGGGTGTTCACCGCCTGTGTCGTCGGATTGCGACGCGCGGGGTGACCCGTCGGCGCGGGTCGGTAACCTCGACCGGGTGAACCCTCGAGCCCAGGACCCCCTCGCCCCGCTGCTCGCGCTCCCCGGCGTCGCGGAGGCGTCGGAGGCCGCCAGGAGTGCGCTGGCGGCGGTCCACCGGCATCCCGCCAACCGTCGCGGTTGGCCCACGACCGCGGCGGAGTCGGTGCTTCGAGGCGCCCGGGCCTCGGCTGGCGTGGAGGGCGCATCGGTGCGGCTGGACGCCGGGGGCGAGCACGACGAGGTACTGGCCAGTGCACTGCGGGTGGCCGGCGAGTTGACCGGGGAGTCGCTCGACCGGGCCGTGTCGGTGTGGACCCGGTCGCCGCTTCAGGAGCTCGCCCAACTACACCTGCTGGCCGCGTCCGGCCCCGATGTGGACGAGGCCACCCTGGGCCGGCCCCGATCAGACCAGGGCGTGGCCGAGCGGCTCCAGGGACTGGCCGAGTTGGTGACCGGCGGGACGAAGGTCCCCGCCCCGGTCCTGGCGGGGGTGGTCCTGGGCGAACTCTCGGGGCTCCGGCCCTTCGGGTCCGCGGACGGACTGGTGGCGCGGGCGGCGTTCCGGCTGGTCACCGTGTCAACAGGGCTCGACCCGCACTGCCTGGGAGTTCCCGAGGTGACCTTCTACCGGGACCCCGACGCGCATCGGTCGGCCCTGGCCGGATTCGTCTCCGGCACCGAGGACGGCGTCGCCTCCTGGCTCATCCACTGTTGTAGAGCACTGGAGGCGGGGGCCCGCGAGGCCACCTCCATCGCCGACGCCGCCGGGGCCTGAGCGCTCTACGCCTGACGTGCGAATGGCGGGCCGGCACGTGTGCCGACCCGCCAACTCACTGCGGTTCCATCGAGAGTTCCGGGTACCAGGCGTCCTGTGGTCCGCCGTGTCGCCGGTCCGGGACAACCGTCGGTGACGGCTGGCGCGGACCCACGGCTGGTGTGCCTCTCGGGCGTTATCCGTCGCGTGGGTTCCGGAGTACCGATGACGGTGTCGGTCGACGGGGGACCGTGACTTCTCTTCCGTCACTGCCCTGGCGTCGTCGTCACCGTGACCTGAGCATGCCGCCCGGGACGGCCCTTCGGCGATGGGGGGATCCCACAAGGAACCCGGTGACTTGCGGGTGGTTCCCGCCATCGCGCACCGGCGGTCCGGCGGCGCACGCTGGATTGTTGGGCTCTCACCGCCGGGTGGGGACGCGGGGTCAGTCGTGTCGACGTGCGGCGCGCGCGAAGGAGAACGTCGCGGCCCCCACGGCGAGCGCGATCGCGCCGACGCCCACGATCGGGCCGGTCGCGCGCTCCAACGTCGGCAGCAGTGGCGTGGGGTTCTCGAAGGTCAGGATCGGCCATCCCCGTTCGAGCGCCTCCCGTCGCAGGGCCCGGTCCGGGTTGATCACCGTGGGGTGGCCCACCTCCTCGAGCATCGGGAGATCGGTGGAGGAGTCGGAGTAGGCGTAGGAGGCCTCCAGCTCGTAGCCGTAGCGGCGGGCGAACGCCCGGATCGCCTCCGCCTTGCCGGGCCCCTGGCAGTAGAACTCGATCGAACCGCCGTACCGCCCGTCCTCGTCCCGGTTCATGCGGGTGCCGGCGTAGTGGTCCACGCCGAGCATGCGGGCGATCGGGGCCACCAGTTCCTCGCCGGAGGCGGAGACGATCACCAGGTCGTGTCCGAGGGCGCGGTGCTCGGCGAGCAGCTCCTGCGCCTCGGAGTAGACGGTCGGGGAGACGGTCTCCGTGAGCGCCTCGGTGACGATCCGCTCGACCTTCTCGGGTTCCCATCCCTTGGTCGCCGTGGCCATGGCCTGGCGCACCTTCTGCATCTGATCGTCATCGGCGTCGGACAGGCTGAAGGCGAGCTGGGTGTAGGCCAGATCGATGACGGAGCGGCGCGACAGCAGCCCCTCGTCGAGGAACGACTTGTTGAACGCGAACACCGACGAGGTGGCGATGATCGTCTTGTCGAGGTCGAAGAACGCGGCGATCCGGCGCGGTCGGTGCGACGACCGGGGGCCCTGGCGGCGTGGGGCGGACACGGGTCCACGATACGGTTGTTGCGCACATGGCGTGGATAAGTGATACTGATCACGCTCGAAAGAGCATCCCCCTATAGGTGCTCGATTCGTTCCCCCCACGAATCGGGACTTCGAGAACCGCGGCGTCCCCCTGCCGCGGTTTCTCGCTATTTACCGGGGTCCTGTCGAGCCGCCGGGCGGGTTGTCCACACCCCCGGCCCTCTCCACAGGCGGGGCTCGTATCGCGCCCGGGACCGGTTCGGCCGGCCGGCCGGTGCGCCACGCTGATGCCCGTGACCCAGAGCCCTCCGTCAACGCGCAGTTCCCGCCCGGCCACCGGTGCAGACCCCGACCGGTCCCGCGGTGGGACCGTGGCGGTCGACGTCGCCGACCCCGATCTCGACGCCGACGTCCGGGCCGTGCTGGCGGCCCTGGCCCTGGACCCCGGCCCCCGCGACGGGGCCCTGACGGATGTGGTGGTGACGGACCGCGCGGGGGCGGGTGGGGTACCCGGCGGAGCGCGCGTGGTGCGGGTGGGCGCGGACGGCCCCGGTGCAGAGGGTTCCGGTGGTGACGGTTCCGGGAGAGACGGCGGCGACGACGAGGTGGTGCGCCTGCCGTCCGGGACCGCGGATCTCGTGGGCATGCTCATGGCGCCGGTCGCCGCCGGGCGCGGATCGCTGGTGGCGGTGGTGGGTGCGGTGGGCGGATGTGGCACCAGCACCCTGGCGGCCGCGATGGCGGTCCGCGCGGGCGACACCGTCAGGACACTCCTCGTGGAGGCGGACCCGCGGGGGACCGGCGTGGACCTGCTCCTGGGGACGGAGTCCGAGCCCGGGTTGAGGGTGGAGGACGTCCGCGCCGAACTCGGTGGCCCCGACCCCGACGCGCTGTGGGGAGCGGTCCCCGCCGCGGACACCGGCTGCCGGGTGTTGGCCCGGTCGCGGGGTCGCGCGATCGCGAGTGGGGCAGCGGTTCCGGCCCCGGCCCCGGCCCATGCCCGGGTGCCTGCGGCGGCTCCCGGTTCCGAGGGCGCCCTGGGCGCGGCGCTGGCCCATCGGTCCGCGGGCGGGCTGGTGGTCTGCGATGCCGGCGGGTTCGCGGGCGACGACCCGGTGCTCGCGCGTGCGGACCTCGTCGTCGTCGTCACCAGGGCGGATCTCCAGGGCGCGGTCGCGGCCGGACGCGCGTCCGGTGACCTGCGCGGCGCGAGGTTGGTCGTCCGCACACATCGCGGCGACCCTCTCCACGCGGCGGACGTGGCCGAGTCGGCGGGGATCGATCAGTGGCACGTGCTCCCGGAGATCAGGGCGGTGCGGCACCTGGTCGGGGCCGGGGACCTCGGCCGGGCCCTCCGGCGCGCGCAGGGTGCTCGGGGCAGGGGCGGGCGGGTCCGACGACTCGGTGCGATGGCGGATGCGCTCCTGGAGCAGGTGCTTCCCCGGTGACCGGTCAGGGGGCCGGACCGGAGGCGCTCCCGGCGGGACTGGTCGACCGTGTCCGCGCGCGACTGGCCGGACTGGGGGTGGACCCGGAACCGGACGAGGTGGTGCGCGCGGTCCGGGCCGAGTCCGAGGTGCTGCACGGGCACCTGGACCTGCTGCGGACCGCACGCCTGGTGCGTGAACACCTCGCCGGCGCGGGACCCCTCGAGGCGCTGCTGGCGAGCCCGGGGGTCACCGATGTCGTGGTGGACGGGCCGGGCCCGGCGATGGTGGACCGCGGCCACGGGCTCGAGGAGGCCGACGTGGTGGTGGCGACCGAGGCCGAACTGCGGGCTCTCGCGGTGCGGCTGGCGGGCCGGGCCGGGCAGCGGCTCGATGACGCCCGCCCCTGGGCGGACGGGGTGGTCCGCTCCCGGGACGGCATGGCGTGGCGACTGCACGCGGTCCTGCCCCCGGTGGCGGTGGACGGCACCTGCCTGTCGCTGCGGGTGTCGCGGCCCGCGCAGGCCACCTTCGATCGGCTCGTGGCGTCCGGCACCGTCCCGCCGCAGGCCGAACCACTGCTTCGGGCGCTCGTCGGGGCCCGCGTGGGCTACCTGGTGGTGGGCGGGACCGGCTCCGGCAAGACGACCCTGCTCGCCGCGCTGCTCGGTCTGGTCCCGCCGGGCGAGCGGCTGCTGTGCGTCGAGGACTCCCCGGAGCTGCGGCCCGCGCACCCGCACGTCGTCCGGTTGGTGGTGCGGCACGGCAACGTCGAGGGCGCGGGCGGGGTGGCGATGTCCGACCTGGTCCGTCAGGCGCTGCGGATGCGCCCCGACCGGATCGCGGTGGGCGAGGTCCGCGGCGGCGAGGTCGCGGATCTGCTCGCCGCCCTCAACACCGGGCACGACGGCAGCGCCGGGACCGTCCACGCCAATTCCCCCACCGAGCTCCCCGCTCGGCTCGAGGCGCTCGGGGCGCTGGGCGGACTCGATCGCGCGGCCCTGTCCGCGCAGGTCGCGGCGTCGCTGAGGGTGGTGGTGGGGATGCGTCGCCTGCCCGACGGGCGGCGGGGCGTCGACTCGATGGGCGTGGTCCGGCGCGATGCGCAGGGGATCGTCGTGGACCCGGCCTGGCGGGCCGACGGGGGAGCGGTCCCCGGCCGGCCGGCGTTCGACGCACTGATCGCGGGTGGCTCGTGATGGCGGCGCTGCTCCTGGCGGGGGCCCTGCTCGTGTGGCCGGACGGGGTGGCCCGGATGCGGCTCCGTCACCTGGGCGGCGCGCCGGACGCGCGACTGCGGGTACTGCGGCGACTCCTCGGGCGGGCACCGGCGGCGGTTCTCGTGCCCGCGACGGCGGGGGTCGTGGGCCTGCTGCTCGCCGGGCCACTCCACGCCTGCGCCGCCGCCCTGCTCGGGGCGGTGGTGTGCGACCTGCGCAGGCGGGCGGGGGTGCGCCGCCGGCGGCTGGATCGTCTCGGGGCCTGGGAGCGCGCCCTCGACGACACCTCCTCGGCGCTGCGTGCCGGAGCCGGTCCGGAGGAGGCGCTGCGCCGGGCATCGACGGCCGCGCGGTCCGGGGATCCCGAGGTCACGGCGGTGCTGATCGCCGCCGGCTCCCACGCGCGCCTGGGCGGGGACGTCGCCGCGGCGCTGTTCTCGGCCACCGCGGTGTCCGGCCGCGGAGGTCCAGAGGGGGCAGGAGACCGGGTGGCGGGAGAGCTGGCCGGTGCCTGGCTCCTGGCCACCCGGCACGGGGTGGAGCTGGCCGAGGTCGTGGACGGGCTGCGGGCGGACGTCGCCTCGCGCCGCGAGCGGGCGGTCCGCGTGGACGCCACCCTGGCCGGCCCCCGAGCCACCGCGATGATCCTCACCGCCCTCCCCGGATTCGGCGTTCTGCTGGGGTCGGGTTTCGGCGCCGACCCCCTCGGGGTGCTGTTCGGCGGCGCTCTCGGCGGGGTGTTGTGCCTGATCGGCGCCGGGTTCCTGGCGGCGGGACTGCTGTGGACGGACCGGATCGTGGACGGGGCGGCCAAATGAGTGCTGCCCTGCTGCTGCTCGCCGCGGCGCTGTGTGTGGCCCCGTGGCGGGGGCCGGCCACCGAGCGGCTGCGGGACCTCACTCCCGCGCCGCGCGGACCCGGACCGAGGCGGGAGTTCCCGTGGTCCCCGGTCCTCGAGCGGATCCGCCTGCGGCGGGCGGACGCGGCGGACACCGGGTCCCTGGCCCGGATGCTCGACCTGCTCGCCGTGGCGTTGCTCGCGGGGCTGCCCACGCATCTGGCGCTGGCCGCGGTCGGCGACGCGGTGGCGCCCACGGAGCCGGACGTGGCCGCCCCGCTCCACGCCGCCGCGGCCCGGGTACGCCTCGGCGCGACTCCCGCCCAGGCGTGGGAGGACGTGCCGGGCGCGGATCGGCTGGCCCCGGTCGCCTCGGTGCTCGCCCGTGCCACCGATGGGGGCGGCTCCGTCCGCTCGGCACTCGGTCACGCGGCCCAGCGGATGCGCGGCGATGCCGACGCCGCCGCGACCACCCGCGCCGAGCGGGCCGCCGTACTCGTGGCCGGCCCGCTCGGCCTGTGCTTCCTCCCGGCGTTCGTCTGCCTGGGAGTGCTCCCCGTCGTCGTGGGTCTGGCGGACGGGATGTTGCCCGGGGTCCTGCCGTGAGCGGGCACCAGGCACACCGATTCCGGGGCGGAGACGCCGCCCCGGTCACCAAGAAGGAGAACGCAGATGAACACTCACGACAGCAACACCCGGACCACCTCACTCAGCCACCGTTCCCTCATCCACCGCGCCCGCGCCGCGCTGCGGCGCCGGTTCGACGTCTCCGCCGGCCACGACGCCGGGATGTCGACGGTCGAGTACGCGGTGGGGACCATCGCCGCGGCCGCCTTCGGGGCAGTGCTGTACACGGTGGTCAGCGGCGATTCGATACCCGACGCCCTCGGCGGGATCATCGAGCAGGCGCTCAACACCTCGGTGTGAGGGCCTCGCGTCGGCTCCGGGCGGCGGCCACCGGGGACGGTGGGTCGGTGACGGTCGAGGCGGCGTTGGGGATCGCCTCACTCGTGGTGGTGCTGGCCGTGGCCGCCTCCGGAGCCGCCGCGGCGCTTACCCAGATCCGGGTCGTCGATGCCGCGCGGGAGGCGGCCCGGGTGGCCGCGATGTCCGGGGCGGACGAGGGCACGGCGGCCGGGCGCGCGGCGGCCCCGGGGGCCGAGGTGACCGTCGATGGGGATGGCGGCACCGTCACCGCTCACGTCAGCGCCCCGGCACGTGGCCTGCCCGGGGTCGTGCTCACGGCTCGTGCGGTGGCGCGCGCCGAGCCGGGGGTATCCGGGTGAAGCCCGGTGTGGGGCGGTTCGACGACGACGAGGGGTCCATGAGCGTCATGACCGCCTTCGCGGTGGCCGCCGTCCTTGCGGTGACCGTGGCGGTGCTGCTGGTGGGCCGGGCGGCGGTGGCCGTGCATTCCGCTCGATCGGCGGCGGACCTGGCCGCGCTCGCCGGCGCCCACGCGCTGCGCGCCGGCGAGGACGCGTGCTCCGCGGCCTCCGGCGTGGCCACCGCCAACCGGGCCGTGGCGGCGGGATGCACGGTCGATGGTCACGACGTGGTGATCCGAGCCGAGGTCCGTGTCGAGCTCGGGATCCTGGGAGCGCGGGCGGCGTCGGCGGTGGCCCGCGCGGGGCCGCTATGAACCGGTGGCGTGGGTGCGGCGGGCGCCAGCAGGAGTTGCCGGTCAGCCGGGGGCCACGAAGTACATCGGGTCCCCCTGCATATCGGAGACTCGGAGTAGCCCGCCCTCGTCTTGTGGGATCTGGATGACGCCGTGGCCCATGTGGGTGCCTCCGGTGTAGAGCTCGGTGCCTCCGTGCCTCGGGTTCTGCAACATGACGTGTTTGTCGGACCAGCTGTGCACGACCCCGGAATCGGTGACGAAGTCGAGGTGGATGTGCTGGGCGCGGGCTGAACCGTCACCCCGGTACGTCGAGGATGCCGTGATCAGGGCGTACCGCATTCCGGGGTCGGGCGGATCGACGGAGTACTTGGAGTCCATGATCGCGGCGGTGCCGTCCAGGTCGATCGACTCTATCGTGACGTCCCATTCGTCAAAGGTGAGTGTTCGACCGATCGCGAACGGCTGAGCTCGCGATCCCGGGCCGGCCGCGGGTTCCGGGGACCGCGTCGGGGCGGGGTCGCGGATGGCTGCCGTGGCCGGTGAGCCCCGGCCGCTGGTCACGGAGTACCCGTTCACGAAACCTTCTCGGAAGCTGACGGTGAACGTGTTGTCCACCGTCAGCACGCCCACCACAGCCGCGACGCTGGTCCCCGCCAGGGTGATCCCGAGTGCGGAGAGGGCGGCACCCAGTTTCCGGTTGGTCCCGAACAGCGCGAAGAACCCGAGGACGAAGCCGACCGGCAGGAGCAGCCACCCCACAGGACGGACCACAGGAAGGCAAGCCAGGACCGCGCCCACCGAGCTGATCGCGAGGGCTGCCAGCCCCAGCGGGTTGCGTCGCTTCGGTCCGGTATCCGAACCGGGCGGGGTCCACGGCGGAGGGCGCCGCCCGCCGTCCGGGCGCCCTCCGTGCGGGCCGGGCTGCGGCGGCTGCGCCGGACCCCGGGTTCCCGGGCGCTGCCAGCTCTCCTGATCAGGTCGCCCGTAGGGCGAGCGGTGGAGGTGGGGGTCGCTCACATGACGGACTATGGCACGACCGGCGCTGCCATAGGGCGTGCCTCGGATCACATTTCGGTGGCCTCCGCCAACTGCCCCACGACCTCGGTGAGCAGCGCGATCGCACCCGGTTTGGAGAGCGGGTCGTTGCCGTTCCCGCACTTGGGGGACTGGATGCACGAGGGGCACCCGGTCTCGCACTCACACGAGCGGATGGCGTCCAGGGTCGCCCGGAGCCACGGGACGGCCCGGCGGAACCCGCGTTCGGCGAAGCCGGCCCCGCCCGCGTAGCCGTCGTAGACGAACACCGTGGGCAGGCCGGTGTCGGGGTGCAGGGCGGTCGAGACGCCGCCGATGTCCCAGCGATCGCAGGTCGCGACCAGCGGGAGCAGTCCGATGGCCGCGTGCTCGGCGGCGTGCAGCGCGCCCGGCCAGTCGGACTCCTCCAGCCCGGCGACCCGCAGCAGCTGCGGGGTCAGGGTGTAGACCACCGCCCGGGTGGCCAGGACGGTCTCGGGCAGGTCCAGCGGCGTCACGTCGAGGATCTCGCCGCCGCGCAGGCGTCGCTGGTACCCGGTCACGCGGGCGGTCACCTCGACGTCGGCCAACGACAGGGTCACCGGGCCCGCGGCCACCGTCTCCAGGGTCTCCACCAGGTCGATCGACACCTGCTCCCGGGCCGAGGTGGTCCACTCCGGCTCCTCCGGGCGGCACAGGGCCAACCCGTCGTCCAGGTCCAGCTCGTCCACGACGAAGGACTCCCCCTGGTGCAGGTACAGCGCCCCCGGGTGGACCTGGGAGCGGGCCCGGACCGAATCGATGGTCCCGAGCATCCGACCGTCGACGGCGTCGACGATCACCACCTCGGCCCCGCCGGTCCCGCGGATGTCGACTTCCGTGTGTGGGGTGTGGTCGTCCGCCGCCGGGTACCACCCCACGGGCCGCCGTCTGACCAGACCCTGCGTGGCCAGGTCCTCGAGGACGGCGGTCGCGCCCCACGCCCGGGCCTCCTCGTGCGTCATGGGCCGTTCACTGACAGCACACCGCAGCTGCCCGGCGAGCAGGACCGGGTTGCGGGGATCGGTGACGGTGGCTTCAACCGGCCTGCCCAGTAGCGCCTCGGGGTGGTGCACGAGGTAGGTGTCGAGGGGGTCGTCGCGGGCCACCAGGACCACGAGCGCGCCCTGCCCCCGCCTCCCGGCGCGCCCGGCCTGCTGCCAGAACGAGGCGATGGTCCCCGGGAAACCGGCACTGACCACGGCGTCGAGACCGGAGATGTCCACGCCCAGCTCGAGTGCGGAGGTCGAGGCCACGCCCACCAGGTCCCCCTCGGCGAGGCCGCGCTCGAGTCGGCGACGATCCTCGGCCAGGTAGCCGGCGCGGTAGGCGGCGATCCGCCCGGCCAGCTCCCGGCCCCGGGCGCCGTGATCGGAGATCAACCGCTCGCGCGCCCGCAGCGCGGTGGACTCAGCGCCCGCCCGGGAGCGCACGAAGGTGAGCGTCCGGGCGCCCTCGGCCACCAGGCCGGCCATGAGCGTCGACGCCTCGACCGGAGCGGGTCGACGCACGGGGGCGCCGTTCTCCCCGGAGAGCCCTTCCATGAGCGGTGGCTCCCACAGTGCGACGGTCCGGCCCCCCTGGGGGGAGGTGTCGTCGGTCACCTCCACGCACTCGCGGCCCACGAGGGTGGTGGCGGCCACCCCGGCGTCGGAGGTGGTGGCGGAGGCCAGGACGAAGGTCGGCTCGGCCCCCATGGCCCGGGCGAGACGGTCGAGACGCCGCAGGACCAGGGCGACGTTGGAGCCGAACACGCCGCGGTAGGAGTGACATTCATCGACGACGACGTAGCGCAGTCCCCGCAGGATGCGCGTCCACTGGCGGGACCGACCGAGCACGGACAGGTGGAGCATGTCCGGGTTGGTGACGATCCACCGTGAGTTCTCGCGGATCCACGGGCGGGCGTCGGTCGGGGTGTCGCCGTCGTAGGAGGCGGGGGCCACGTGCGCGAGCCCGGGAACGGAGTCCACCAGCGAGACCACCGAGGACAGCTGGTCCTGGCCCAGGGCCTTGGTCGGGGACAGATACAGCACGCTGGCCCCCCGGTCGGCGGCGAGTGCGCTGAGCGCGGGCAGCTGGTAGCCGAGGGACTTGCCGGACGCGGTGCCGGTGGCCACCACCACGTTCCGCCCGGCGTGCGCGTGCTCGGCGGTGGCCACCTGGTGCGCCCAGGGCCGCGCGAGGCCCCGTCCGCGAAGTTCGTCGACCAGACCCGGGTGCGCCCAGCTCGGCCAGTCGGCGTATCGGGCCTCGCGGGCGGGCAGGTCGACGGTGTGGGTGACCGGGGACGCACCCGCGGGGAGCTGCTCGAGCAGGTGGCTCAGGAGTTCGCGTCCGTAAGTCGTCACCCCCCGACCGTAGAGGGGATGGCCGATCTGCCGCCGCCTGCGGTGATCAGTTCTCCTGGGGCGGGTCTCGTGGTGTACTGGATCCGGTCGCCCGCGACCGGTCGCGGGCTCCCCGCGGACGGTCAGGCGACCCGACCCGCGTGGCCATCCCGCGAGTCGCACCTGGCAGTACGGAAAAGGAACGCAAAACATGGCACAGGGCACCGTCAAGTGGTTCAACGCGGAGAAGGGCTACGGGTTCATCGCCCCCGAGGACGGTTCCGCCGACCTCTTCGTCCACTACTCCTCCATCGAGGGCTCGGGCTTCAAGTCGCTCGAGGAGAACCAGCGCGTCGAGTTCGAGGTCGGCGAGGGACAGAAGGGCCCGCAGGCCCAGGAGGTCCGCGCCATCTAGAGGCGTCTCGACACGGATTCGACGGGGTCCCCGGCGCACGAGCGGCGGGGGCCCCGCCGTCTGTCCGGGGCCGGACGTAGGCTCGGCCCCGTGACGCAGTTGTCGTTCTTCGCAGCCGACGAGCACGACCCCGAGCCGTCCGACCTCGAGGGCGCCCTCGCCGCCCGCGGCCAGACCACCCTCACCGGCGCCCTCGCCCAGGTGTCCGTGGTGCTCGACGCCGCCTGGCGCGCCGATGCCCTCATGGGCCTGCTCTCCGATGCGGGGCTGGACCCCGTCCGCTCTGCCGCCGGTCCGGACGGCCGCTGCACCGTGTCCACCGCGCGGACCGCGGTTCTCGTCCCGGTGGCGCGCCGCTGGCGGCGTGGAGCCGTGACCGCCGTGCCGGAGGGGTGGACCCCCTCGGCCGGGGCACTACGGGTCTGGTTCCTCACCGCCGGCCGGATCGCCCCCGGTGGTGCGATCGACCTGGGGATCGACGCCGGTGCCGAGCAGCACGCCCCCCGGCGCGCGGCCCTCGTCGAGGCGTTGGGCAGGGCCGGCATCCGCGCCACCTACGTGGGCCCGCGGGGCGACGGGCCTCTGCTGCGGTTGGGGACCGCCCGTGCCCGCACGCGCCTGGCGGAGATGCTCGGGGCCGCGCCGCCCGGGGTGCCGACGGCCGAGTGGCCCGTCTAGGTCACCCGCTGTGGCGCCGGCCTTCTTGCGACGGCTTTGTTGCGACGGCTTTGTTGCGCCGGCTGAGCCGGTGCGGAAGTCTTCGATGTCATGTGCATGCTCGTGGTCGCCCGCCGGGTCCACCCCCGGTTCCCGCTGGTGGTGGTGGCCAACCGGGACGAGGTCCTGGCCCGCCCCACCGAACCCCTGCACGAGTGGACCGCGGACAGGGAGGGCGTGGCGGGCATCGTCGCGGGCCGCGACGTCACGGCAGGTGGGACGTGGCTCTCACTCGCCCCGGGGGGCCGGTTCGCCGCGGTCACCAACGTCCGTGAGGGTGGCCCCGTGCTGCCCGCACCCGCGTCGCGCGGCGAGTTGCCGGTCACCGCGCTCACCGGAGGTGTCCCGGTGACCGGGTTCGCCCGCCATGTCGTCGACGATCTCGACAGGTACGGACCGGTCAACCTCCTCGCCGGCGACCTCGACGAGATGTGGTGGGCGTCCAACCGCTCGAGCCGTGGTCCGATGCGGCTCGGCACCGGGGTCCACGGCCTGTCCAACGCGGCGCTGGACACCCCGTGGCCGAAGGTCGTCGGGGCGGTGCGGGACGTGAGGGCGCTGATGGGCACCGAGGCGATCTCCGGCACGGACTGGTCGGGCCCGCTGCTGGATCTGCTCGCCGACCGCCGCAAGGCCCCGCTGCGGCATCTCCCGCGCACGGGCGTCCCGCTGTCCCACGAATGGCGACTGTCGTCGCGGTTTGTGCGGATCGGTGGGCGGTACGGGACCCGCTCGACGACGGCGGTGCGGGTCGACCACCACGGCACGGTCGACGTGGTCGAACGCACCTGGGATGCCCGTGGACGCGTCGCGGGGACGGTCACCGCGCGCATCTGAGCGGTGACCGCCCCCGTGGGACGGACGTACTACAGCTGACCTAGCCGACGGTCCAGGTGTTGCTGCCGTCGAGCAGGGTCTGCAGGTCCGAGGGTGAGGTCTCCTTGGCGGCGGTGACCTGGGCGCGGGCCTGGTCGTCGTAGGTCTCGCGCTGGACCTGGCGGATGATGCCGGTGACCGTGTACTCGAGGTCCTGGGTGGACAGGTTGGCCAGGGCGTGGGCGTAGGTGGGGTCGTCGGCGTGGGCGTCGTGGACGATGATGTCGGACTCGTCGACCTCGGCGGTGGCGGCGACGGTGAGTGAGAACCCGGAGCGGATCACGCAATGCTGACCGTCGTCGCCGAAGATGATCTTCTCCCCGTGGCGCACGGGGATGAGGTGGTCGCCGGCATCCTCCTTGCGCAGCAGGTCGAAGGAGCCGTCGTTGAAGATGGGGCAGTCCTGCAGGATCTCCACGAAGCTGGTGCCGCGGTGGCGGGCGGCGGCGTCCAGGACCTCGGTCAGTCCCTTGCGGTCCGAATCCAGGGCGCGGGCGATGAAGGTGCCCTGGGCGCCGATCGTCAGCGACAGCGGGTTGAACGGGTAGTCCAGTGACCCCATCGGGCTGGACTTGGTGACCTTGCCCGGCTCCGAGGTCGGCGAGTACTGGCCCTTGGTCAGCCCGTAGATGCGGTTGTTGAACATCAGGATGTTGAGGTTGACGTTGCGCCGCAGGGTGTGGATGAGGTGGTTGCCGCCGATGGACATGGCGTCGCCGTCACCGGTGACCACCCACACCGACTGGTCCGGACGGGCGGTGGCCAGGCCGGTGGCGATCGCCGGGGCGCGGCCGTGGATCGAGTGCATCCCGTAGGTCTCGAGGTAGTACGGGAAGCGGCTCGAGCAGCCGATGCCGGAGATGAACGTGATGTTCTCGCGCTTGAGTCCGAGCTTGGGCAGCAGGGCGCGGATGGTGGCCAGGATGACGTAGTCGCCACAGCCGGGGCACCAGCGCACCTCCTGGTCGGAGGTGTAGTCCTTGGGCTTCTGCGGTGCGTCGTTCTTGGGTACGGAGGCCAACGCGTCCAGGGGTAGCTGGCTGCCGACGAGTCCGGGTTCGGTCGTGGTCATGTGAATCCTCTCCTCGCTCGCAGGTCAGCGGGTTCGGTTGGCGGTGGTGGTGCCGGTGGCGGTGTGACCGATCCGCCGGTGGCGGGCCGCGGGTTCTCCGGTCGTGGTGATGACCCCGTCGAGCGCCAGGCGGTACTTGTCGTGCTCGGTGTGGGTGAGGCGACCGGAGAACTCGGCCTCGATGGCGGTCTGCAGCTCCTCCGCCGAGAACGCCATGCCGTGCACCTTGGTGACGGGTTGGATATCCGCGGGGAAACGAGCCTTGAGCAGCATGGCGAGCTGGCCCAGGTTCATCTCCGGAACGATCACCCGGCGGTACTTCGCCAGCACCTCGCCGATGTTGTCCGGCAATGGGTTGAGGTGGCGGACGTGCGCGCGGGCCACGCGGTGACCGTTGGCGCGGGCACGCCGGACGGCCTCACCGATGGGACCGTAGGACGAACCCCATCCCACGACCAGCACCTCGGCGTCGCCGGACGGGTCGTCGACCTCGAGGTCGGGCACGTCGATGAGCGCGATCCGCAGGGCCCTGGTCCGGGTCATGAGGTCGTGGTTGTCCGCCGTGTAGGAGATGTTGCCGGTGCCGTTGGCCTTCTCGAGCCCGCCGATGCGGTGCTCGAGGCCGGGCTCACCCGGGACCGCCCAGTCGCGCGCCAGCGTCTCCGGGTCGCGGGCGTAGGGCAGGTAGTCCCCGGCGGCCTCGGTCTCGCCGTCGGCCCCGGTGGCGGGCGCGGTGGCGAGGTTCTTCTCGATCGTCGGCAGATCCGCGACCTCGGGCAGCAGCCACGGCTCCGAGCCGTTGGCGATCGCCCCGTCGGACAGCACGATCACCGGGGTGCGGTAGGTGACGGCGATCCTCGCCGCCTCGCGGGCGATCTCGAAGCAGTCGGCGGGCGACTGTGGCGCGATCACCGCGACGGGCGACTCGCCGTTGCGGCCGAAGAGTGCCTGCAGCAGGTCCGACTGCTCCGTCTTGGTGGGCAGACCGGTGGACGGGCCGCCGCGCTGGACGTCGATGATCACCAGCGGCAACTCGGTCATCACGGCCAGGCCGATGGCCTCGGACTTGAGGGCCAGCCCCGGTCCGGAGGTAGAGGTGACGCCCAGGGCCCCGCCGTAGGAGGCACCGAGTGCGGCGCCGATGCCGGCGATCTCGTCCTCGGCCTGGAAGGTGGTCACGTCGAACTGCTTGAGCTTGCTCAACTCGTGCAGGATGTCCGAGGCGGGCGTGATGGGGTAGGTGCCCAGGAAGACGGGCATGTCGGCGGACTGACCGGCGGTGACCAGGCCGTAGGCCATCGCGGTGTTGCCCGTGATCTGGCGGTAGCGGCCCTTGGGCAACTGGGCCGGCATGATCTCGTACTCGGAGGCGAAGGCCTCGGTGGTCTCGCCGTAGTTCCATCCCGCGCGCAGGGCGAGCAGGTTCGCCTCGAGGATCGTCGGCTTCTTGCCGAACTTGGTCGTGAGGAACTTCTCGATCGAGTCGACCGTGCGGCCGTACATCCAGGTGAGCAGGCCCAGCGCGAACATGTTCTTGCAGCGCTCGGCGTCCTTCTTGCCGATGTCGACGCTCTCGACCGAGCCGATCGTCAGGGTGCTCATGGCCACCTCGTGCACCTGGAACGCCTCGAAGGCGGGCGAACCCAAGGGATTGGATTCGTAGCCGACCTTGGTGAGGTTGCGCTTGGTGAACTCGTCCGCGTTGACGATGAGGATGCCGCCGGAGGGAAGGTCGTCGATGTTGGCCTTGAGCGCGGCGGGATTCATCGCCACCAGCACGTCCGGCCGGTCACCGGCGGTGAGGATGTCGTAGTCCGCGATCTGGATCTGGAAGCTCGAGACCCCGTGGATCGTCCCCTGTGGCGCGCGGATCTCGGCCGGGTAGTTGGGCTGGGTCGCCAGGTCGTTACCGAAGGCCGCGGCCTCCGAGGTGAACTGGTCACCGGCGAGCTGCATGCCGTCACCCGAGTCGCCCGCGATGCGGATGACCACCTTGTCCAGCTTGGTCTTGGACACATTGCCCACCGCTGCTGACCTCCGTTGCGTCTTAGATGATCGGGACTGGTCGTGACTGTCGTACGGCCACCGACGGTACGCCGGTTCCGACGCAGGCCCGCTGCCACGAGGAATTCCGAGAACAGTAACACGTTCCAGTTGGGAATCGTGGCCTCTCGTCACCCACCATAGACCGGTCTGTCTATTGGTGCCAAACGCCGGGTGCCAGGGCGGTCACCCGGCGGGGTGACCGGGAGGGGAGGGGCCCGACGACGACGAGGTCATCCGCCGCGGAGAGCGACAGATATATAAGGATGCGCCCGCGCACCATCCGTCACCTCCGCACGGGGGAGGGGTGCGGCACCGATACCTGCCGGCGGACACGGGGGCCGCATCCTGGTTGTGCGCGACTCTCGTGGAGCGCCGGTGGCCTGGTATGAATTCTCATAGACAGGCCCGGGCACGCGTACCGTAGCCGGGACCGGAGGACGGTGACGCGCGTCATCGACGGATCAGCGCAGGTTGGGAGCAGTTCAGTGGCGAGCAAGCAGACAGCATCGGGCGGAAAGCGGAGCCTGGTGATCGTCGAGTCCGCCACCAAGGCCCGCAAGATCCAGCCGTACCTGGGGTCCGACTACGTGGTCGAGGCGTCGGTCGGTCACATCCGCGACCTGCCCAAGGGCGCCGCGGACATCCCGGCCAAGTACAAGAAGGAGCCCTGGGCGCGGCTCGGCGTGAACCCGGAGGACAACTTCGAGCCGATCTACGTGGTGAGCGCGGACAAGAAGAAGAAGGTCGCCGAGCTCAAGAAGGAACTGGCGGGCGTGGACCAGCTCCTGCTGGCCACCGACCCGGACCGCGAGGGCGAGGCGATCGCCTGGCACCTGCTCGAGGTGCTCAAGCCCAAGGTCCCGGTCAAGCGCATGGTGTTCCACGAGATCACCAAACCCGCGATCCTCGCCGCGGCCGAGAACACCCGCGAGCTGGACACCGACCTGGTCGACGCCCAGGAGACCCGACGGATCCTCGACCGCCTCTACGGCTACGAGGTCTCCCCGGTGCTGTGGAAGAAGGTCATGCCGCGGCTGTCGGCCGGTCGGGTGCAGTCCGTGGCCACCCGGGTGATCGTGGAGCGCGAGCGTGAGCGCATGGCGTTCGTCGCCGCCGACTACTGGGACATCACCGCGCTGCTGACCACCCAGCAGGCCTCCGGCGGGGATGCCGGCGAGCCGCGCGGTTTCACCGCCCGCCTCTCCGCGGTCGACGGGGCCCGCGTGGCCCAGGGCCGCGACTTCGGGCAGGACGGCAGGCTCAAGTCCTCGGGGGCGGCCAAGGACTCGGTGGTGCTCGGCGAGACCGCGGCCCGCGCGCTCTCGGACGCCCTCGACGGGGCCGAGTTCGTCGTGGACTCGGTGGAGTCCAAGCCGTACACCCGCCGCCCGTACGCACCGTTCATGACCTCGACGCTGCAGCAGGAGGCCGGCCGCAAGCTGCGCTACACCTCCGAACGCACCATGCGCATCGCGCAGCGGCTGTACGAGAACGGCTACATCACCTACATGCGTACTGACTCCACGACCCTGTCCGAGGGCGGCATGGCGGCCGCCCGGGCGCAGGCCACGGAGCTGTACGGCAGTGAGTACGTCTCGCCGACCCCGCGCCAGTACACCCGCAAGGTCAAGAACTCGCAGGAGGCACACGAGGCGATCCGTCCCGCGGGTGAGTCCTTCGCCACCCCGGGCCAGCTCCACAGTGTGCTGGACGCCGAGGAGTACCGCCTCTACGAAATGATCTGGCAGCGCACCGTCGCCTCCCAGATGGCCGACGCCAAGGGCACCTCGGTGAGCATCCGGATCACGGGCGCCGCGGGAGAGAACCCCTCCGGGTACAGCCGGGCGACGTTCTCCGCATCGGGGCGCACCATCACGTTCCCCGGCTTCCTCAAGGCGTACGTCGAGGCCGCGGAGGAGTCCACCGAGTCGTCCGACAAGCCCATGGCGGACGACGCCGAGCGACGGCTTCCGCGGCTCAGCGAGGGCCAGCAGCTCACGGGCTCGGAGCTGTCCGCGGACGGCCACACCACCAGCCCGCCGGCCCGCTACAACGAGGCCAGTCTGGTCAAGGTCATGGAGGAGATGGGCATCGGCCGCCCCTCCACCTACGCCAGCATCATCCGCACCATCCAGGACCGCGGATACGTCTACTCCCGCGGCAACGCCCTCGTGCCCAGCTGGGTGGCCTTCGCGGTGATCGGTCTGCTCGAGCAGAACTTCGGCCGACTGGTCGACTACGACTTCACCTCGCTCATGGAGGACGAGCTCGACGAGATCGCCGAGGGGCGCGAGAACCGCGACGACTGGCTGCGTCGCTTCTACTTCGGCGACCCCGGGAGTGCCGGTTCGACCGGGGACGCGGACCGCGCCGTGGGGCTCAAGAACCTCATCGACGTGAACCTCGAGGCCATCGACGCCCGCAGTATCAACTCCATCCGGGTCTTCGACGACTCCGAGGGGCGCCCGGTCCACGTCCGGGTCGGACGCTACGGTCCGTACCTCGAACGCATGGTCAAGGGGGAGGGCGGCGAGCAGGAGTCGCAGCGCGCCAACCTGCCCGAGGGGATGAGCCCCGACGAGCTGACTCTCGAGGTGGCGGAGAAGCTCTTCTCCACCCCGCAGGACGGCCGCCCGCTGGGCGTGGACCCCGAGACCGGGCACGAGATCGTGGTCAAGGACGGCCGGTTCGGCCCCTACGTCACCGAGAAGCTGCCCGAGCCCACCGACGCGGAGAAGGCCGAGTGGGCCAAGAAGGTGCTCGCCGACGCCGAGGCGGAGAAGAAGAAGATCGACGCCGAGCGCGACGCCGCCATGGCAGCCGCGAAGGACGACGAGGCCAGGGCGGAGGCCAAGAAGGCCGCGACCAAGGCCAAGTCCGCCGTGACCCGCAAGGCCAAGAAGGAGTCGGACAACCCCACCGGCCCCAAGCCGCGGACCGGGTCGCTCATGCAGTCGATGGAGCCGGCCACGGTCACCCTCGAGGAGGCGCTCAAGCTGCTCTCGCTCCCGCGGGTGCTGGGCGTCGACCCCACGAGCGGCGACGAGATCACCGCGCAGCTCGGCCGCTACGGGCCCTACCTGAGGAAGGGCACCGACTCGCGGACCCTGGACTCCGAGGACGCCGTGTTCACCATCACGCTCGAGGAGGCTCTGAAGATCTACTCCGAGCCCAAGCGTCGGGGTCGGCAGGCCGCAGCGCCCAAGGCGCTGCGCGAGATGGGGGTCGACGAGGTCTCCGGCAAGCAGATGCTGGTCAAGGACGGTCGCTTCGGCCCCTACGTGACCGACGGGGAGTCCAACGCCTCCCTGCGCAAGGGCGACACGGTCGAGACGCTCACCGACGCCCGTGCCTCGGAGCTGCTCTCGGAGCGGCGGGCCAAGTCGCCGCCGAAGAAGGCCGCGGCGAAGAAGGCGCCGGCCCGGAAGTCACCGGCAAAGAAGGCCACCGCGGGCCGCTGACGGACGACGCAACCCTGCCCCGCCCCACCTCGCGTCAGCCCACCCCCGCCCACCCCAGCCCACCCCAGCCCACCCCCGCGGTTGGCGGACAACCTCTCCCGGTTGGCGGGCAGGAGCGGTGTCCGGGTGCCACCGGAGCGCGATATTCGTCCGCCATCCACGGGACGATGTCCGCCAACCGCGGGGGAGGCGCTCGATGTCAGCCCGTGGTGATCAGGTGTCCGCGGCGTCGACCGTCTCGGCGTCGGGGCGCAGTGCCACGGTCCCGGCCTGCCACCGGTCCGCCAACGTAGGCCGGAGCGGCCGGGCCAGCTGCGTCATGATGCCGCGTCCGCGCAATTCCACGCTGCGACCCAGCACCCACCTCGCCGCCTCGGGCGCGTCCGCATTGCGGATCGCGGCGGCGGATGCCAGGACGTGACCCTGTTCGGACTTGGCCAGGGTGGTCAGCCGTGCGGCCTCGTTGACCGGGTCGCCGATCACGGTGTACTCGAAGCGCTTGGCGTGACCGATGTGACCCGCGATCACGGTGCCGTAGGAGACCCCGATGCCGGCCGAGAGCGGGGAGAGTCCGGAGAGCTGACTCTGGAGGGCACGCGCGGCCCGGAGTGCCCGCCCGGCCTCGTTCTCCACCTCGAGGGGCGCGCCGAACACCGCGAGCAGGGCGTCACCCTGGAACTTGTTGATGTAGCCGCCGTTGGAGTCGACGGCCTCCACGGCGATGCGGAAGAACTCGTTGAGAACCGCCACGACCTCGGCCGGCTCGTGTGCGGCGGCGAACTCCGTCGACCCGGTCAGGTCGACGAACAGCACAGCCACCTGCCGCTCCTGGCCCCCCAGCTCCGTGCCCCGCTCGAGGGCGTGCCGCGCCACGTCCTCACCGACGTAGCGGCCGAAGAGGTCCTGGATGGCCTCGCGCTCCTGCAGCCCGGTCACCATCTCGTTGAATCCCTGGCCCAGCCGGCCGATCTCGGAGCTGTCGTAGATGGTCACGCGGGCCTCGAGGTCGCCCTGCTTGACCCGCCCGACCCCCGCCTGCATCTCACGGACGGGGTCGGCGATGGAGTCCGAGACCAACCCCATACCGATCGCGCCCGCGATCACGGCGACGCTGGCCATCACCGCGAGTGCCACGAGGATGTGCCCCGGGTCGTCACCGAACAGCCCGACCCACTGCCCGGTGAGGATCAGCAGGATTCCGGCTACGGGGATGACGGTGGTCAGCGACCACCCCAGGAAGATCCGCCGCCGCACGCCCGGGACGTGCCGGTTGAGTGGCACCCCGTGGGCGAGGGCGCGGACGGTGATGGGCCTCATGATCCGCTCGGCCTGGAGGTAGGAGATGAGGCAGGTGGTGGTCCCGCCCAGGATGCTCGTCACGCTCACGACGAGGGCGAGCCGGGGGGAGTGGCCCACGTTGGCGACCACGAAGACCACGGTTCCGATCAGCCACATGGCGCCGGAGATGAGTGCCTGGTGGTACGGCAGCCGGAGGGCCCGGTCGCGGATCTCCCCGTCGAACTCCTCGCCCGAGCGGTCGACCCGCAGGACGGGCAGCAGCAACAGCGTCGACGCGATGACCCCGCCGACGAATGCCAGGACCAGGTAGCCGATGAACAGGTACTGGTTGAGGAACCGGAACTCCTCGAGGTCGAGGAAGCGGTCCATCGGCAGGACGAAGCGCAGGAACGCGAAGACGAAGACGGCGCCGATGATGTTGGCCTGCACCATCGTCAGGGCGTAGACGGGCCAGGGGGTGGCCCACAGCCACCGGAACAACCTGACCCAACGCTCCATTGGGCCCAGGGTAGTTCCCGGAGGTCGTCACGGGAACGCAGGTGTGTCGCACAGCGGCGATAGGGTGGGCCCATGCCAGGGGTGTTCGATCGATTGGCCGGCCAGGCCGACGTCGTGGCGGAGTTGACCGCCGCGGCGCTGTCCGCGCGTGCGCGGGTCCCGGGCCAGGGGTGGGAGGAGTCGGACGCGAGGATGGTCCACGCGTGGCTGTTCACCGGCCCGCCGGGGAGCGGTCGCAGCGTCGCCGCCACGTGTTTCGCCGCCGCGTTGCAGTGCGAGCACCCGGAGACCGTCGGCTGTGGCGAGTGCCGCTCCTGCCACACCGTGCTGGCCGGAACGCACGCGGACGTCCACCTGCTCGCTCCGCAGGGCGTCAACATCTTGCTCAAGGACGTCAAGGAGACCATCCACCGCGCCGCCAGCCGCCCCAGCACCGGACGCTGGCAGATCGTGGTGGTGGAGGAGGCGGACCGGCTCACCGAGCAGTCCGGCAACGCGCTGCTCAAGGTGGTCGAGGAGCCTCCCAGTCGGACCGTGTTCCTGCTGTGCTCGCCCACCACGGACCCGATGGACATCATGGTGACCCTGCGGTCCCGGTCCAGGAACGTCGCACTGCGCCAGCCGGACGCCGCCGCGGTCGAGAGTGCACTGCTCGCCGGCGGCGGGATCGACCCCGAGCGGGCACGGTGGGCGGCGTCGGTCTCCTCCGGGCACATCGGGCGCGCCCGGTGGTTGGCCACGGACGAGGCCACCCGGGACCGCCGGGACGTGGTGCTCGAGCTGCCCATGGTCATGCACAACCCGGGCCGGGCGTTCCCGCTGGCGGACCGGCTCGTCAGCGCCGCCGAGCAGGAGGCGGTCACCCGCAACACCGAGAGCGACGAGCGGGAGGTCGAGGAGCTGCGCACCGCGATGGGCGTCGGTGGCACAGGAAAGGGCGCAGTGGCGGCGGGGCGTGGAGCCGCGGGCGCGGTCAAGGAGTTGGAGAAGGCGCAGAAGTCGCGACGCACCCGTTCCACCCGGGACTCCCTCGACCTGGCATTGGTGGACCTGGCCGGGTTCTATCGGGACGCGCTCATGGCAGGTCTCGGGGTGACGACGGTGTCCCCGGTGCACCCCGACAAGGCGGCGGAGTCGGCACGCCTCGGTGGGCACTACCGTCCGGCCTCGGTATTGCGGGCCATCGAGGCGATCCAGGAGTGCCGCTCCGCGATCGAGGTCAACGTCAAGCCCAAGTTCGCGGTGTCCGCGATGGTGGGGGCGATCCGCGAGGCGCTGGTGTGAGACAGCAGGGGTGAAGCCGGCGAGGCCCGGGGGTGCCGGTCGTTTTTCGGCGGCGCGGGCCGGTCGTATATAGTTGCGTCGCCCCACAAGGGCTCGCCGCGTTAGCTCAGTCGGTAGAGCATTTCACTCGTAATGAAAAGGTCGTCGGTTCGATTCCGACACGCGGCTCCATAAGAACGCCTTCTGGCCCCCGACCGTTCAGGTTGGGGGTCGCTTCGTTTACCGGCTGGGATCCGGTCCGTCGTCGTGGCAACGCCGGCCATCCGGATTGGATAGCGTGGGCCGTCGACCCCGTGACAAGGAAGTGCCCATGACCGATTCCCCTCTGCTCGTCGAGTCCGCAGACCACATCGAGACGTGGACTCTCAACATGCCGGACTCCCGCAACCCCATCTCGGACACGGCGATGGTCGACGCCCTGTGCGACCGGGTGGCACAGGTCAACGGTGATCTCGATGTCCGGGCGGTCGTGCTCACCGGCGCGGGTCCGGCGTTCTCGGCGGGCGGGAACGTCAAGGACATGGTGGACAAGGCAGGGATGTTCGGGGGCAGCCCGTACGAGCTCCGCGACGGCTACCGCCGGGGGATCCAACGCATCCCCCGGGCGCTCTATCACTGTGAGGTGCCGGTGATCGCGGCCGTCAACGGACCCGCCGTCGGTGCGGGGTGCGACCTGACGCTGATGTGCGATCTGCGGGTGGCCTCGACCACGGCGTGGTTCGCCGAGAGCTTCGTCCAGCTCGGGATCATCCCGGGCGACGGCGGTGCATGGCTGCTGACCAAGGCGATCGGACCGGCGCGGGCGGCGGAGATGGCGCTCACCGGCGACCGGGTCACGGCCGAGCAGGCCGCCGCGTGGGGCCTGGTCAACGAGGTCGTGGCGCCCGAGGACCTGCTCGAGGCGGCTCGTGCACTGGCTGCGCGGGTGGCCAAGAACCCGCCGCACGCGGTCCGGATGGCCAAGCGGTTGCTCCGCGAGTCCCAGCACCAGTCACTCGAGTCGCTGCTCGAGCTCTCGGCCACCATGCAGGCGCTCGCGCACCACACCGAGGACCACCGCGAGGCACTCACCGCGTTCGGTGAGAAGCGCCCCGGTGAGTACACGGGCAGGTAGGGCCGGATGAGATCCCCACTCGCTCCGCCGACCACCCTCGCCTCGGCGGACATGGACGCACTGCGCGCGGAGGTCCGCGCATTCCTCGCCGAGGAGATCGACGCGGGCAGGCTCACGCCCTGGATCGACACGTGGCTCACCCGGTGGGACGAGGACTTCACCCGCAGGCTCGCAGACCGCGGGTGGGTGGGAATGGCCATCCCCACCGAGTACGGAGGTCGGGGCCGTACCCACCTCGAGCGCTTCGTGGTCACCGAGGAACTCCTCGCGGTCGGCGCGCCCGTGGCCGCCCAGTGGGTCGCCGACCGTCAGATCGCTCCCTCGCTGCTGCGGTACGGAACCGAGGAACAGAAGCGCGAGTTCCTGCCCCGGATCGCCGCGGGTGAGTGCTGCTTCGGCATCGGGATGAGCGAACCGGACTCCGGCTCCGACCTGGCCAGCGTGCGGACGAAGGGAGTCCGCGTCGACGGGGGATGGGCTGTCACCGGGACGAAGGTGTGGACCTCCGGCGCGCAGCACGCGGAGGCGTTCATCGCGCTGGCCCGCACCGAGCCGTTGGACACCTCCGACCGCCACGCGGGACTGAGCCAGTTCATCGTCGACCTGCGCGGTGAGGGCGTCACCATCCGCCCGATCGTGTCCCTCTCCGGAGACCACCACTTCAACGAGGTGGTCCTGGACGAGGTGTTCGTCCCCGAGTCCCGGGTGTTCGGCACGCTCGGGCAGGGGTGGGACCAGGTCAACTCCGAGTTGGCCTTCGAGCGCAGCGGACCGGAACGGTTCCTGTCCTCGTTCCGTCTGCTCGCGGCCGAGATCGGCGCGACAGCCGAGGGGCGGCTGCCCGCCCGCACGGACCTCGGACGCTCGGTCGCCCGGATGGCGGGCCTGCACGCCCTGAGCCAGAACATCGCCGGGGCACTCCAACGCGGCGAACCCGCCGACAACGCCGCAGCGCTGGTCAAACTGCTCGGGACCACCACGGAGGGCGACATCGTGGACGTGGTCTCCGCCCGGCTCGGCGACGAGTTCTCGCCGGGGGAGGGTGACGCGGCCGCCTCCGAACTCACCGATCTGCTCCGCGCGGGACTGCACCAGCGGCCCGGCTTCACGCTGCGGGGCGGGACCAACGAGATCCTGCGCGGTGTGATCGCGCGAGGACTGGGGATGCGATGACCGAGCACCGGGCGGGCCACCAGGATCCCGCGAGAAACGAGGCCACAGTGACCGTGGACCTCGGCGTGGACGAGGACCTCGAGTCGATGATGGCGGGTGTCCTGGCGCAGTTCTCCGGACCCACCGTGGAGCCCGACGCGGCCGCGGTGTGGCGGGCGCTGTCCGAGGTGGGCATCGGCAGGCTCACCGCCCCGGAGGACGCCGGCGGCAGTGGGGCGGGGTGGGCCGAGGCCGCGACGCTGCTGCGGTTGTCGGCCGCCGCGGGGGTCGCGGTCCCGTATGCCGAGACCGACCTCGTCGTCGGGCCCCTGCGCCGCGCCGCCGGCCTGGACGACTCCGGCCCGGGTACGGCGACCCTCGCCGTCCTGGGCGCCGGGGGCCGTGCCCGCCGCGTGGCCTGGGCCGGTGCCACGGACCGCGTGCTGTGCGTGCGCAGGTCAACGGGCACCGGCGACGAAGCACGGCGGTATGAGGTAGCGGACGTCGCGACCGACCGGGCGCAGGTCGCCGCCACCGACGGGACCTCCGCGGTGCCGCTGGGCGACCTCACCCCTCCGGACGACGCGGACTGGACCGCGGTCGACGCCGCCTCAGTGGAGACGGCGGTCCTGCGCGGAGCACTCGCCCGGGCGGTGCAGTGCGTGGGCGCCGCGGAGGGGATGCTCGACGCGGCGATCGCGCACACGACCGAGCGCACACAGTTCGGGCGGGCGCTGGCCAGGTTCCAGTCCGTGCAGAACCTCGTCGTCGACATCGCCGCCGAGACCGTCCTGGCCCGCGCGGCGGTCGACCAGGCGGTCGCCGACGCGCTGCACACCGACCTCGGGGGGCCGCTGTCGGGTTTCCGGGTGGCCGTGGCCCGCAGCGTGGTCTCCCAGGCCGTCGCCGTCGCGGTGCGCAACGCCCACCAGGTCCACGGGGCGATCGGCACCACCCACGAACACACCCTGCACCGACTGACCCTGCCCGCGCTGCAGTGGCGCGGGGAGTTCGGATCGGCGGCCTTCTGGGAGGCCCGGCTCACCGACGCGGCGCTGGCCGGCGGCATGGACGGCGCGTGGCCCATGATCGTCGAGGGCGCCCCCGTCCACGGTGGCGCGGCCGCATGGCTCGACCGCGTGACGGGGAGCTGAGCTCCGGGGCCGCAGACCGGCCGCTGACTGCTCGCTGACCGACCGCCGCCGATCTCGGTACCCTGGACAAGTAGTACCGAGAAAGGTCGACCCGTGGAATTCCTCCTCATCGCCGCAGTGATCGCGGTCGCTGTCGCCGTGGTCTCGCGCAGCCAGAACAAGGGCCAGACGCAGCTGCAGGCGCACGACAATCGTCACCTCGAGGACCACCGCGCCGAGGCCACGCGGTGGGTCGAGCGGCTCGGCGGTCAGGTGTTCAACCTCGACGGCACCGACGAGGCCTCCAAGCAGGCCATGGCCGATGCCTCCGAGCGCTACACCGCGGCCGTGACGGAGCTCGAGAACGCCCGCACCCCGGTGCAGGCGCGGCTGGCCAAGGACACCGCCATCGAGGGGCTCTACTACATCCGGGCCGCCCGGTCGGCGATGGGACTGGACCCCGGGCCGGAGCTGCCCACGACCGACGGGCAGGAACGCGCCGGCAAGGTGACGGAGGACCGGGAGGTCGACGTCGAGGGCCGGACCATGAAGGCCGCCACCGATCCGAGCGACGACACCCCGCACTACTACCCGGGCGGTGTGGTGGCCGGTCGACCGGTGCCCGCCGGGTGGTACTCGGAGCCGTGGTGGGCCTCCGCCCTCTCCACGGGTATGTGGATGATGGGCTCGATGATGATGTTCAACATGATGTTCGCCGGGATGTCGGGCGTCGGCTACTCCGGCGAGGACTTCGCATCCGGCGTCGGCGAGGGCGGCGCGGACGTCAGCGACATGGGTGGCGGCGACGGCGGGGAAGGCTTCTTCGACGGCGGCCTCATGGGCGGCGACGGTGGCGGTGACGCCGGCGGCGACGGCGGCGGTTTCTTCGACGGCGGACTGTTCGGTGGCGACGGCGGGGGCGGCGGCGGCTTCTTCGACGGCGGCCTGTTCGATTTCTGACCTCAGCCGCAGCCGGAGAGGATCCGATCGATGGCCTCGTGCTCGGCCTGCGTGACCCACAGCCCGTAGCGCTCCTTGACCAGGACCTGCCGGGAGACATAGGAGCAGCGGAACTCCCTTCGCGGGGGTAGCCACGTGGCCGCGTCGCCGGCGCCCTTGGCCTGGTTGGAGTGCCCCGCCACGGCCAGCAGGTTGAGGGGATCGTTGGCGAACTCGCGACGCTGGTCCCCGGTGAGCTGCTGCGCCCCCTTCTGCCAGGCATCGGACATCGCCACCACGTGGTCGATCTGCACCGCGGTCGAGGTCGCCTGACCGCGGACGAAGTCGATCCGCTCCCCGGTGTACGGGCCGTTCAGGACACCGGTGAGAACCACGCAGTCCCGGGTCCCGGGCCGCACCGTGATCTCCTGCAGGTCCCGCCGCAGGATGTCGTTGCGCGTGTCGCACCCGTTGCGCCCGAACTCGGCGGAGACGTCGTCGGACCACGCCTGCCCGAACAGGTCGCGGTCGTACCCCGTTCTCGGTGCGCGCCCCTTGATCTCGAGCTGCGCCAGCAGCACCTTCGCCTCGGCGACCATCGGATCGCCCGGCGGGACGCCCTCCGGTGGCGCGGGCGGTGCGGGCGGCGGGGGTTCGGGAGCGGGCGGAGCCGCCGGGTCCGGCGCCGGAGGAGGGACCGGAGCGGCGAGGGACGACGACGAGACGGGCATCCCCACCTCGCCGCCCGGGTCCGGCTCGACATCCGCGCAGCGGCCCAACCCGGCCAGGACGAGGACCGCCAGCACCGACACCACCGTGACACGAGTGGTGCGAGAGACTAGAGGGGTTCGTGAGGCCATGTTCGCACCCTATCGACAGGGTCCGACACCGAGTCCGACCGGACGGTTACGCTGACGCCGATGCCGTCCAGGACCGATCCAGAGCCGCCCACAGACCCGCAGTCGCCCACAGACCCGCAGCCGCCTGCAGGCCACCGGTCGCGCACCGCCCCCACCCGGCGGACCCGCGGGCTGGCGGCGGCGTGCGCGGTGATCATCGTGGCGGCCACGGCGATCCGGACGTGGGTGGCCGCCGCGGGCTGGTTCTACTGGGACGACCTGCTCCTGCACGGTCACGCCGCCGCGCACCGCCTGCCCGACCCCGGCTTCCTGCTCACCGACCACGACGGCCACCTGATGCCCGGCGGCATGGCGCTGGTGTGGATCGCGGCCCATGTCGCGCCCCTGGACTTCCGGATGCCGCTGCTGCAGATCGCACTGCTGCAGCTGGTCGCCGGAGCGGCGCTCGCCCGCATGCTGTGGGTGCTGCTGCGGGGCCGCGCGGTGCTGTTGGCCCCGCTGCTCCTCGCGCTGGCGATCCCGCTGGGTCTGCCGGCCGCCACCTGGTGGGCGGCGGCGCTCAACTCGCTTCCGCTGGCGGCGGCCATGGCCTGGGCGGTGGCCTCGACCATCCGGCTGGCCGAGACGGGACGGCGCCGGCACGCGGTGGGCGCGGTCCTGGCGACCGCCGCCGGGTTGCTGTTCGTGGAGAAGGCGGTCCTGGTGCCGGTGGTGGCGGCCGCCGTGCTGGCGTGCTGGTGGTGGACCGGGCGGGCCGATCACGACGACGAGGTGGGCGGCCGCGCACGGATGGGCGCCGCCGCGTCGACCGGGACGGCGCTGTGGCGCACCACCCGGTGGATGTGGGCGGCGCAGGCGGCGGTGCTGGTGGCATGGGCGGCCCTCTTCGCGCTGACCGTGGGGCGGGCCGGCGGGGGACTGGTCCCCAGCGACTCCGACGGGCCGGGGCCGGGCCTGTGGTCGCTGATCGACAAGGCCTACCGACTGGCGGTGGGGCCGACGCTGGCGGGCGGCCCGTGGCGGTGGGAGCGCTGGCACCCGGGGCCGCCGATGGCGGACCCGTCCGCGCTCGCCGTGGTGGCCGGCGCCCTGCTGTGTGTGCTGGTCCTCGCGTGGTCGCTGCTGACCCGCGAGCGCACGGGGCCGGCGTGGGTGGTGGCGGCGCTCTACCCGACCGCGTCGGTGCTCATGGTGGCGGTGGGCCGCTTCGGACCGGACACCGCCGCCGAGATCGTGCAGACGCTGCGCTATCACGCCGACTCGGTGATCGTCCTGGCCGCGGTGCTGGCACTCGCATTGGCCGCACCCCGGCGCGAGGGGCCGCTCCCTCGCGCCGCCGCCCGACGGGAGCCGTGGGTACTGGCGGGGCTCGTCGTGGTGGTGGTCTCGTCGTCGTCGATCTCCACGGCGACCTACCGCGAGGCCTGGGCTGAACAACCCTCCCGCGACTACCTCCTCCCGCTGGTCGACGCGCTCCGCGCGCGCGACGCCCCGATGCTGCAGGCGGACGTCCCGCCCGAGGTCCTGCTGCCCGTCACGGCGCCGGCCAACCGCCTGGCCGCCGTCCTCGCCGGGGTGCCCGGGTTGCCGCCGATCGGGGCGTGGACGACGGAGCCCGTGGTGGTGGACGCGGCCGGCCGGCTGCATCCGGCCGACGTGGTCCCCGGCCGGACCATCGGCCAGGGGCCGGAGCCCGGGTGCGGACACCGGATCGACGCCGGAGGTACGCGGATCGGGCTGGACGGGCCGCTGCTGGGTCGCGACTGGGTCCTGCGACTGAACTACCTGGCCGACTCCGACGGCACCGTCGAGGTGCGGTTGGACGAGGGCGACCAGGTGGAGGTGCCCGTGACGGCGGGGTTGGCGACGGTGTTCGTGCGCGTCGAGGGCTCCGGTACGGGGGTCACGCTCACCCCCCGGGGCGGAGTGGAGGAGCTGTGCATCGGTAGCGGACCGGTCGGTGTGCTCGTGCCGCGCTGAGGCCGGCGGGGCGGGTGGCCCATAATGGGCGGATCGGATGAGGACGACAGGGACGGAGGCGGGTCATCGACATCGCGATGGTCATGCTGACCCTCACCGCACTTCTCGTGGTCCCCGGACTGATCGTGGGGTTGGCCGCGCGACTGCCCCTCAGGCTGGCGGCGGGCACGGCTGTCCCCGTGTCCGCGGGAGTCGTCGCGATCTCCACCTACGCCTACGGCCAGGCCGGCGTGCCCTGGTCCCTGGTCGGGTACGCGGTCGCCACGGCGCTGACCGCAGCGGTGGTCGGGGCGATCGGACTCGTCATCACCGCGACGTCGTGGTGGCGCCGCCGCCGCAGGGGCCGGGCCACCGCGCGCCCGGAACGCCGGCGCTCGTGGTGGTGGCTGCTGCCGGCCGCCTCGGTCCCGGTCAGTGCGTGGCTGATCGGGCAGATGATCCTCACCGAACTCTCGGCCACCCCGGGCGGCACGGCGAACATCTTCCAGGGCTGGGACGCCCACTGGCACGCCAACTACATCCAGTTCATCCACGAGCAGGGGCTGGCCTCGCCCGATCATGCGGGAGAGCTGCGCTACCCGGAGAACGGGGCCACCCTCTACTACCCGAGCACCTGGCACGCGGTCGCCGCCCTGGTCATGGGTCTGCGCGGCATCGGGGCGGTCGAGACCTACAACCTCGTGCAGATCGGCACCATGGCCCTGGTCTTCCCGCTGGGAGTGGCCGCGCTGGCATGGCTGATCACCCACCGCCACTTCTCCCGGCCCGCCGTCGCCACCTCGGCCGCGGTCGCGGCCATGGCCACCCCGCTGTTCCCCGGGCTGCCGTTCGTCGAGGTGATGGTGGCCGCGACCCCGTCCGGGGTCGCCAACGGGCTGGCGGGACTCGTGGCCGCCGTCGTGGTGGCCTCGCTGGCCGACCGACGTCTCGTGCCCGCCGCCGCGCTCGGCCTGGTCGGCGTCGGGGGCATCCACCCGTCGGCCATGGTCACCGCCGCGGTGTTCGTGCTGTTCTGGTGGTTGTTCGAGGGGCTGTGGCGCCCGGTCAGGGGACGGCTGCGGGACTTCATCGTGCTGGCCGGGGTCGGCCTGGCGGGTGTGCTCACGCTGCTGCCCCAGGTCCTCACCGTCTCCGAGGACGCGGACGCGATCTCGGCCTTCGAGTTCCAGATCGACGCCGACCGCGCCGCCACCTGGGGCAAGGCCGTTGCCCTGCAGGTGCGCCACGTCCAGGACTGGGGAGTGCGCTGGGTGCTGCTCTCCCTGGCCGCCCTCGGGGTGATCGTCATGCTCCGCCGCCTGGTCCTGTGGCCGATCCTGCTGTGGGGCGGGCTGCTGGTGGTGTGCGTCAACTCTATGAACGTGTTCGGGAACTGGACGGGCGGCGTGCTCCGCGGGATCGGGAGCATCTACTACAACGACCCGCGCCGGATCGGGGTGCTCCTCGCGCTCGTCGTGGCTGCCGCGGTGGGCGTGGGAGTGGGCGTGGCGGTCCAGGCGCTGGCGGGGTGGGCGGCGCGGCTGATCGACCCGGTCACCGACCCGCGCGGGACCGGTTCGGGCGCTCTGCGGGTGATGCTCGCGCTGGTCGCGCTGGTGGCGACCGGATCGTGGGTCGTGCAGGCCTCGCCCGAGTACGCGGCCGCGGCCGGCGTGAGCCAACGGTGGGGACGGATGGTCGACCACCACGACCTGCGTGCCTTCGACTGGCTCGCCGAACAACCCCAGGCGTACTCGGGGCTGATCTACACCAACCCCGACGAGGGTTCGGGCTGGATGTACGCGACGCACGGCCTGCCGTCGACCGCCCGGCACTACCTGCAATCGGGCCGCGCCGCGCCACTGACCACCTATCTGTTCGGCGCCATGGACAGGGCCGGGACGGACCCGCGTGTCGACGCCGTGATCGCCGAGCTGGGGGTGACGTACGTGTACGTCAGTCCGCCCAACTACTGGGGGTTCCAGAAGCCCAACGAGCGCCTGCTCCGGCTCGACCAGACCCCGGGCCTGGCCAAGGTCTACTCGGATTCCCAGGTGCGGATCTTCGCGGTCCGCGCCGCCCTGACCGATGCCGAGCTCGCACGGGTCCTGGCAGACTCGCCCTTCCCGCCGGACCGGCGTACCCCCCTGACCCGCGCGACCGAGCTGTACGGTGCGGAGTGACTGTTCGATGGTGGGCGGTCGTATCCTGTGAGGCGGTCGCCTGACGGGGCGCCGCGGCGGGGTCGCCGGACACCGGGAGGGGATCTGGATGCGGGCACTGGTGACGGGTGGGGCCGGGTTCATCGGGTCGACCCTGGTGGACAGGTTGCTGGCCGAGGGGCACGAGGTGACGGTCGTCGACGACCTGTCCCGGGGCCGGCCGGAGAACCTCGCGGGGGCCCGTGAGGCCGGTCCCCGGTTCGTCTTCCACGAGCTGGACCTGACCGACCCGGCGATCGGCGACCTGGTGGCGCAGGCCCGGCCCGAGGTCGTGTTCCATCTGGCCGCGCAGATCGACGTCCGTCTGTCGGTGGAGGACCCGGTCCACGACGCCGAGGTCAACGTCGTGGGTACCGTCCGGCTGGCCGAGGCCGCCCGCCGGGCCGGGGTGCGGCGGATCGTCTTCACCTCCTCCGGCGGGTCGATCTACGGTCCCGTCACCGAGCTCCCGGTGGCCGAGTCCCGCCCGGTCGACCCACTGAGCCCGTACGCGGCGGGCAAGGTCGCGGGCGAGATCTACCTGGAGATGTTCGCCCGCCTGTACGGCATCGAGTGGGCCGGGGTGGCGCCGGCCAACGTGTACGGGCCGCGACAGGACCCGCACGGGGAGGCCGGGGTGGTGGCGATCTTCTCCCAGCGACTGCTCGCCGGTCAGCCGACCCGCGTGTTCGGCGACGGCGGCAACACCCGCGACTACGTGTTCGTCGACGACGTGGTGGACGCGTTCGTGCGGGCCGCCGCCGTCCCCGCCGCGGCCGGTCAGCGGTTCAACGTGGGCACCGGTGTCGAGACCTCCGACCGCGGGCTGCACAGCCTGGTGGCCGAGGCCGTCGGGTCGGCCGATGATCCCGAGTACGCCCCCGCACGCCTGGGCGACGTCGCGCGATCGGCGTTGGACGCCACCCGGGCAGCCGAGGTTCTCGGGTGGACGCCGCAGGTGTCGATCGGCGAGGGCGTCGCCCGCACCGTGGACTACTTCCGCGACTGAATCCGCGGGCCCCGGCCTCGCGGGCGGGTCAGCCCGCGTCTCCCGTCGCCGCCGCTCTGTCGCCGTCGGTGCCGTCGTCCGCGGCGTCGTCAGCCGCACCATCGTCCGCTACCGGTGCCGGCTGGGCCACGTTGGCCTGGGGCAGGAACGGGCGCACCAGGTCGATGAACCCCGGGAGGGCGCCCGGCGCGCGGCCCGGTTCGACAGGCTGGGTGATCTCCTGCTCCGCGGGCTCGGTGGGTTCCACGGGGGGCTCCCCGGCCGTCGCGCCGGTGCCCATGGGCGCGTCGGTGGTGGTGGCGGTGCCACCGCCGGCCGCGGCGGGCGGGTTCGCCGCTGCCGGTATCGCGGGCTGCACCGGTGCCTGACGGACCGGCTGCGGGGCGGTGGCCGCCCGGGGCGCCGCCGTCGGGGGCACGGGCACCGCGGACGGGACGGTCACCTCACCGGCCCCGGCGTCGTCCTCGGCCGGCGCCGGGGCCTCTGAACCCTCGGTGCTCGACGCGGGTGTGCTGCTCTCGGTGGCCCGCTCGGAGGTGGTCACGGCGACGGGCTCCGGGGTGACCTGTGAGGTCTGAGCGGTGGACACCTGCTCGCGCGCCCGCTCGACCGCCTGTGCGCTGCGGTGAGAGTCGTACCAGAGGCCGGTCGAGATCAGACCGACGGACACCACGCCCAGCGCGCCCATCCCCAGGGCGGTCGCGGAGGGGCTGGAGAATCGGGAGTCGCGCAGAGCCATGGGCCCCAGTATCAGCCACTTCCGGCGCCCGGGACAAGCCCGCGCGACCCCGCGCGTGTCGACACCGGAACCGGGACACGGCGTTCGGGCGCCTCCCACAGGACCTCCGCGTCGGCGTACGGGTCGTGTGCCCGGTGGAGCCACAGCCCCCTCACGTGGCGCCACACGACGGGCAGGAGCCGTCCGTCATCACCCCGGCCGACCCGGGTGTGCCGCGCCCGGATCTCGCGGTCCCGCCACAGCGGCACCGAGCCGCCGAGCATCACGGCGAGCATCGCCTCGAACGCGCCGCAGCCACGGTCGAACACCCCGCCGTGTCCGCGGGTGCCGTAGACGGGCGTGCCGTCCGCGAAGTACCCGGTGTCCAGACGCGTGGCGCCGTCGGAGAGGTCGGAGGTGGACCAGGGTCTCCGCAGGCCGAATCTGACCTGCAGCAGTTCCACCGGGTCTCCGGGTGCAGTGAAGGAGAACCGGCGCACCGGGCCTGGGGCGCGCCAGTCCGCCGGCCCGGACACGCCCACCCCCAGGTCCGGGGACTCGGCGTAGACCACCCGGTCGGCGCGCAACCCCAGCCGCTCCGCCGTCCCCACGATCCGTCCTCCGTAGGAATGCCCCACCACGGTCAGCGCGGCGCCCGGGCACTCGATCTCCACCGCCCGGTCCACCTCCCGGCAGAACCGGACGAGTCGGGGCGCCATCGCCTCGGCGTACCGCGGTCGGCCCGCGTCGGCCATGATGTCCTGCGGGAACTCGCCGTCCAGGAACGCGATCACGACGAGCCGCCCACCGCCCGCCGCGACCAGATCGACCGCGACGTCGGTGTTGACGTGGGACATGTCGAGGTTGGTGCCCGTTCCGGGGACGTAGACAGCGACCGCCTCCGTCAACGGGCCGAGCTCGCCCACCACCTCGATCATCCGCCCGCCCCGTCGGGCGGAGAACCCCACGAAAGACCGACGACGACGACGAGGGTCCCGCCGCGCCATGGTCTCCAGCCTCCCGATCCGCGGACTCCACGGTGTCCCCGCCATCTGCTCCCGGTGCAGCGCCGCGCGCACGGCCACGGCGTTCGCGCGCGCCCGGACCGCCCACGGCACACCATAGGTCCCGCCCACGGCCTCCGGCTCGGCCAGCGCGAGCAGTCGCCGGTCGGCGGTACTCATGTGCTCGACGCTCGAGTACACCTCGTCGGCGGTCGCCCCGGCCCAGGACTCGACCGTTGCCCGGGTGTCGAGGCCGCCCGCGACCGCGCCGGTGCTCGTGCTCCCGCTCGCGCCCTCAGCCGGGCGCACCCAGGCCAACCGGGCCAGGTCGGCGAGCGCGTTCTCGACGGCCCGGTCCAACGACGCGCGCAGACCGTCGCGGTCCGCGGGCGGCACCGGGTCCGGACCATCGAGGTCGGCCCAGAGATCCTCGGCGAGCTCGACCAGGCGGTAGACACCGGCGAGGACCTCGGCGAGCCCCCGGGCCTCGCCGTCGATCGCGGCGGCCAGGGCGGTGAGCGCGGGGGAGCGGGTCGGTGACGACGCCACCGCGTCCCGCGCGGTGACCAGCGCGTCCCGGGCCGCAGTCACGCGAACCGCCAACTCCAGCAGCCGCCGGACCTGCGGTGGTGGCGGATCCTCCGGAAGTGCACCGGTCATCGGGGTGGTCGCGTCATCGGGGTCGTCGCGTCGGCTGGGTGGCGGCCAGCTCGCTCGCGGCTGTCGCGGCCGAGGCGTCCGGGGTCGTCCCGTCCGCGAGTTCCCGGGCGATCCCGTGCAGTCGAGCGATCCTGTCGGCCGCGGGGCCCAGGAGGGCGCGGACCTCGTCGTCGTCGTCGATCCCCGGCCGCCGGGCGGCGTCGAGTCTCTCCCGGGCCACCTCGAGCCGGACCGCGAGCCGGGCCGCCTCCCCGCGCACGTCCGCGCCGGGGACCGGCCGCCCGGTCATCGACGCAGGGGGTCGTCGTCGTCCGGGGCCGGCCTCACCGCACCGGGGTCGGGCTCGTCCTCCGGCCGCACCGCGCTGCGCAGGGCGATCGAGCGGGCCAGACGCGCGTAGCGCAGCTCCTGCTCTCGGAACCGCACGTAGGTGGAGACGGTGACAAACGCGAAGCCCATGACCAGCGCGTACAGCACCAGGTCGGTGCCACGCTGCACCCCGAGCGCATTGGCCACCACCGTGAGGTCGTCGGGACGCATCACGGCGTAGACCATGAACACCACGAACAGCACGAAGCCGATCTTGACGCCGGCCTTGGCCCGCGCCTTGCGACGGTTGGCCAGGAAGAACGCCACCAGCACGGCGCCGGCGAGTAACAGGAGGGCTTTGATCATCCGGGCAGCCTCTTTCCCACGAATCCGTCGGAGAGGATGTTGATCCCGTTGAGCAGCGACTGCCCCTTCGACATGGAGTACTCGGTGTAGAGGATGTCGACGGGCTGCTCGGCCACGCGCCACCCGCGGCTGTCCATGAGCTCGACGAACTCACTGGCGTGGCTCATGCCGTTCATGCGCAGGTTGAGATCATCGGCCACCCGCCGGTTGAACACCCGCAGCCCGTTGTGGGCGTCGGTCAGGCCGAGTCGCCGCGTGCGGGGGCTGAGCATCACCACGGTCCGGAGCACGATCCGCTTGATCAGCGGGACCTGGTCACCCTGGCGGCGGGGACGGCCGAAGCGGGTGCCCACCACGATGTCCACCGGCTCGCTCCGCACCCGCTCGAGCATCACGAGCACGTCCTTGACCTGGTGCTGTCCGTCGGCGTCGAAGGTGACGAAGTACCGGGCGCCGGGCTGGGCGCGTGCGTACTCGACCCCGGTCTGGATGGCGGCTCCCTGGCCCAGGTTGACGGGGTGTCGGACCAGATGGGCACCCGCGTCGTGGATGGCCGCCGCCGACTCGTCGGCAGACCCGTCATCCACGGCCACGATGTTGGGGAACGTCTCGCGCGCGGCGGTGAGGACCTCCTCGATCACGGTGCCCTCGTTGAAACACGGGACGATCAGCCAGACGTCACGGTTGTCCACGGGATCGCCCCCGTCCGCCGCGTCGCCTTCTGGAAGCCGCTCACTGTCACTGCTCATCGCCGGTCGATACTATGCGATCGAACGGACAAACCGGTGACGAGACGGACGGCGGTTCCCTGATGGCCATCGATGTGATGCTCCCCTACTACGGGGACGTCGACCACTTCAAGAAGGCCGTGGACAGCGTCCTCGCGCAGAGCTACACCGATTTCCGGCTGGTGGTGGTGGACGACGGCTACCCGGATGCGGAGCCCGCCCGCTACATGGGGGAGATCACCGCGCGGGATGAGCGGGTGACCTACGAGAAGAACGAGACCAACCTCGGCGCCAACGGCAACTACCGCAAATGCCTGGGGATGGTGACGGCTCCGATCGTGGTGGTGATGGGTGCCGACGACGTCATGCTGCCCAACTACCTGCAGGTCGTGGCCGACGGGTTCGCGGCCGTGCCCGACGCCGCCGTGATGGAGGTGGGCGTCAGCGTGATCGACGAGCACGGCGCACCCGTCCGGGGGCTGTCCGACTCGGTCAAGTCGTTCACCCAGCCCAAGGCGCAGGGCCGCACGGTGCTGCACGGCGAGAAGCTCATGACCTCGCTCATGCACGGCAACTGGACCTACTTCCCGTCGCTGGCGTGGAACTCCGAGTGGGTCAAGCGGATCGGGTTCCGCGAGGGCCTGGACGTGGTGCAGGACCTCGCGCTGCTGGTCGACGTGGTCACTGGCGGCGGCCACATGATCTACGACCCGACGCTGGCGTTCCTCTACCGCCGGCACTCGGCGTCCGACTCCTCGGTCCGCGCGCTCGACGGCCGCCGGTTCGACGAGGAGGCCCGCTTCTTCGCCGGAGAGGCCGACGCGTTCGCCGCCCGGGGCTGGAAGAGTGCCGAGCGCGCCGCGCGCTTCCACGTGACCTCGCGGCTCAACGCGCTGTCGCTGCTGCCGTCCGCGGCCAGGGCGGGCAAGCTCAGCGAGGGCGGCAAGAAACTGCTCGGTCACACGTTCCGCAGGTTCTGACGGGCCGCGGACCGCCCGCCACCGCGCCCCCGCCGCCACCGCCACCGCGCCCAAGCCGGTTTGGTCGTCCCTGCTGCGCCGGATCGGGCCCGGGGCCGCAGTGGGCACGACCAGATTCACGACACCCTGCCGCCTCGCCGTCGCTCAGCCCCTGGGCGTGACCGCTAGTGAGAAACACATGGATAGGCTGGCCCGCATGATTCCCGACGCGTGGATCCCGCACCGCCGCGAGGGCGGCGAGGTGATCGGCTGGGTCGATATGACGATCGCTGATCCACAGTTGGTCCCGATCGACCGCCTCGGCCGCGCGCGCGACCCGGTCGACACCTGGCACGAGGCAGAGGAGGCGTTGGAGGAGATCGGCCTCCGCTTCCTCATGGACCGTTTCGCGCTCGAAGAGGGCGGCCGGGACACCCTGGTGCGGATCGCCCACCTCTACGAGGACCGGATAGTGCTCTCGACGGCGCTGACGGACGCTGTCGAGGACGTGGGCCGTCAGATCGTGGTGCCGTTCCCGGCGCCCACGACCCTGCGCCCCGCCTGACGGCGCCGACGATCCTGCGGCCCGCCCGAACCGATCAGCGCCGCACAATCACGACCCGCGAGCCCACTTCGCGGACGTCGAACAGTTCCGGGTCCGCAAACAGGCGCGGGCGGAATACGATCTCCTCGCGACTGTTGTTGTGCTCGAGCGGCATCTCGTTGATCACCACCGGGAGCACCCAGCGCCCCGAGCCCTCCCTCTCGAGCACGATCACGTCCGGGCCGCGGAAGGGGCCGGAGGCCAGCGCGTCCGCCAGCTCGCCAGGGGTGGCGGCGTCGGCCCAGCTGCGGATCTCGTCGGTCCGCTCGGTATAGCGGCCGGCCGGGGTGGCATAGGCCTGCGCGGGGGCCTGGAAGGTGAAGTACGGGCGGTAGGCGTAGATGGTGGGGTCCGATGTCAGGACCACCAGGTCGGACGGCTCCTGACCGGGCGTCATCTCGTCGATCGCCCCCAGGACGTCCGCGGGGGCTGCCGGAGTCTCGCGGGCCACGGCGGCGAAGTGCGAGTCCTCTTCG
The DNA here is from genome assembly GCF_033790845.1 of Dietzia sp. PP-33. Classification (NCBI taxonomy): domain Bacteria; kingdom Bacillati; phylum Actinomycetota; class Actinomycetes; order Mycobacteriales; family Dietziaceae; genus Dietzia; species Dietzia sp. PP-33. The sequence continues at coordinate 232,090 of NZ_JAMYEI010000004.1, read as the reverse complement.
GAGACGTGTTGCACCATCTGGATCGCCGCCAACCCGGCCACCACGACCGCCGCCGCCGCAACCCGGCCACGGGAGGCGATGGGGGACGTGGTCACCGCCCACCGGGCCAGCGCGAGCGCGCCGACCACCCCGGCCAGGGCGAGGGCCAGAGTGATCACCGGGATCATCCGGAACGGCAGCAGCGTGGAGCCGGACAGGGCCCGCAGGCCCGAGAGCGCGAACCAACCGAACACCGTCAGGACCATCAACCCCAGCGCCCGCGCCACGACCAGCGTGCGCTCGGGAGTGGGCAGCGGCCAACGCTGGTCGGGGCTGGCGACCCGGTCGTCGAGGCCTTCGACGGCCACGTCGGTCCCGATCCGGGCGCCGAGCGACGCCGCGCCGCGATCGGCGATCCGGCCGGCACCAGCGGGCCACACCGTCACCACCAGCCACACCACGCCGATCAGGCACAGCAGGCCAGCGGCGGACACCTCGAGCATCGGCAGCGGCCAGCGCGAGCCGATCTCCGGTGCGAAGTCGTTGGCCACGGACGCCTCGACCCGTGCGCCGCCGAGGACCGCCAGCAGGTAACGGTGCCAGAACACCAACGCCAGCAACGCCGAGATCCCGGCCGTCGCCGCCAGGCGGATCAGCAGCGCCGCAACCACGGTGCGGTCGGTGCGGAACCGCCAGGAGTGGATGACGACGACGAGGGCCACCAGCAGCGCCGCGAAACCCGCGATGAGCGTGTAGCCCAGAGCGGCCCAACCCAGGTACACGCCGATCGTCACGACAAGCGGCCACGTGGGTCGGCCGGCGGCGGGGGCCCGCGATCGTGCGGCGGCGCGGGTGCAGAGCAGGAAGGTCGCCACCACGACCTGCGGGAGCAGGCAGATGAGGATCCACGAGTAGGGTTCGTAGGCGTTGGTGTGCCCGCCGACGACCGCTGTGACCAGGCCGAACAGCACGGCCAGTCGCGCCGGGACCAGCCAGCGCCAGGCGACGAACGCGATCGCCCCCGCGGCGGCCATCGTGACGATCGCGTAGGGCTTGTAGAACTCCCAGCCCTCGACCCCCGCCAGAGCCGCCAGTCGCCCGCCCACCCAGAACCACTGTGGCGGATAGAAGGGGGCGGCATCGGCGTAGAAAGGGTCGTTCAGGGCGGGAGAGTCGGCGAAGCGGGTGACGTAGGCGACCCGGTTGAGCTGGTCGCCACCGAGTCCGAACAGGTAGTGCGGGGTGCCGCCGAGTATCAGGCCGAGATGGGACGAGGCCAGGAACGCGGGTCCGGCGGTGCCGAGGAGCCAGAGTCCGCGCCCGCCGGTGCCGCGCCCGTGTCGACCCCGGCGCAGCAGCAACCAGCCGGTCAGCACCACGAACCCGGCGGCGACGGTGGCGCCCAGGGCCTCGGGCAGCCAACTGGGTTCCGGCAACGACAGGGCATCGACCGCGGTGAGGGTCAGCGATCCCACGAGCACCGCCACGACGAGCCCGGCCAGGAGCTCGGCGCCGCGCCGCGCGAGGAGGCGGGCCGCGCTCATGCGGCGGGCTCCGGGGTGAGGCGCTCGATCACCGCGAGGCCGGCGACGTGAACCGCCACCCCGATGCCGGGTCCGGCGAGGAGCGCGACGGCCGACCGCACGTCGAGTGGGCCGGGGACAGTGACGAGGAGGATGAGGGCCGCCAGGACCGCGATCCACCAGCCGACGTTGTAGAGCAGGTGCCGGTCGAAGGCGAGCGCGGCGTTGCCCGTCACCATGAGCGCGGCGGTGCCCACGGAGGCCGCGGTGAGTGCTGCCAGGACCACCCCGGGGAGCTCGAACTCGGCGCCGAACAACACGCGGATGAGCCACGGACCCACGAGCCACGCGGCCGCGGCGCCCACGATCCCGACCGCGGTGACGAGCCCGAGGGGCGCCGCGAGGGCGCGGGTACCGCGTCCACGGCGTTCGACGAAGTACACGATGATCGCGCTCTGGAAACTGGTCAACGGCACCAGCAGCGGGGCCCGGGTGAGCGTGATGGCCAGGATCACCGCGCCGACCAGGGGCGCCGGGTCCGACTCGCGCACGGTGGCGGTGACGAAGACGGGAAAGCCCACCACGAGCGCCGCCGTGCCCGCCGAGGCCAGCATCGCGGACCCGGTGTTGCGCCAGAAGCGTCGGCGCCCCACATCCAGTGCACGGGTCAGCGCCGCGCGGGTCGCCGGGGAGAGCGCGAGCATCAGCGCCCAGGTGAGCGTGCCGGCGACGGTGGCCAGGGCGAACCCGAGCCCGGCGTCACCGAGCCACCAGGCGACCCCGGCCACCACCAGCCGCAGCGCCGCGTCCACGGTGAGCAGGATCGCGTACAGCCCCCAACGTTCGGTGCCCGAGAGCGCTCCGGCAGTGGCGGCCTGGAGGCTGAAGCCGAGGATCCCGACCGCCATGATCGCCACTCCCACCCCGGAGAAGGTGGGCAGTCCCAGGGAGGGCCATGCGGGCGCGCTCATCGCCACGGCGGCGGCCAGTGCCAGACCCAGCAGCAGCCCGGCGGGCAGGAGTCTGACCCGTCCCCCCGACGTCGGCGCGGCCGCGGGCGCCGAAGCGGACCCGGGAGCGAGTGGCGCGGCGTGGCGGGCGGAGCGGACCGCCCGCGTCGCCTCCTGCATGAGCCCGTTGGCCACGCCGCCGAGGGCGAAGAACGCGCCCCAGTAGGTGGCGAAGAGTGGGTAGTCCGCCGGGCCCAGTGCACGGCCGGCCACCAGCATCACCAGGTATCCGGAGGCGGCGGCGAACACCGTCGCCAGGGTCAGCGCCCGCATCCCACCCACGGCGCGGCGGCCGGTCGTGGGCGTGGGGTCAGTGGTGGCCGGCGTGGTCATCGGGCATACCGAGGGTGGGCGGCAGCGGCTCGGAGAACAGCCACGCGTTCCACAGCGGACGCAGGTCGACGGGTGAGTGGTCGGCCGCCATGTGCAGGAAGTCGTCGGTGGTCACGGTCCCGCCCGAGTATCTGGCGACCCACTCCCGCAGCAGTGCGAAGAACTCGTCGTCACCGATCGTCAGGCGTAGCGCGTGCAGGGTGAGGGCGCCGCGCTTGTACACGCGATCGTCGAACATGTCCTCGGGCCCGGGGTCGGCCAGCAGGAGGTCCTGCGCGGAGTTCTGCAGCTTGGAGTAGTAGCGCAGCGCGTGGCTGCCCGCGTCCGCCCCGCCGGAGAACTCGGTCCACAGCCACTCGGCGTAGCAGGCGAACCCCTCGTGGAGCCAGATGTGCTTCCACTCGGCGGCGGTGACGGCGTTGCCGAACCACTGGTGGGCGAGCTCATGGGCGATCAGGCGTTCGTCGTCCGTCCCCGCCTCGGCGGTGTTGCGACCGAACGTGGACATGCCCATCGCCTCCAGGGGGATCTCCAGTTCGTCGTCGGTCACCACCACCTTGTACTCATCGAACGGGTACGGGCCGAACAGGTCGGTGAAGACGTCGAGCATCTCGAGTTGGCGGGCGAACGCCACCCGGAAATCCTTCTTCAGGTCCGCGGGCAGGTAGGCGTGGAACGGTACGGCCCCGTCGGTGACCTCCAGATGCTCGTACTGCCCCAGGTTGATAGTCACGAGATAGGTGGAGGTGGGGTGCGGGAGGTCGAACTCCCACGTGGTGGTGCTGCCACTGCGTTTCTTGCCCACCAGTATTCCGGTGACGACGGCACGGTAGGGCGAGTCCGTGGTGAGCCGGATCCGGAACGGGGCCTTGGAGGACGGGTGGTCGTCGCACGGGAACCAGCTGGCGGCGCCGTTGGGTTGGTTGGCCACCAGGACCCCGTCGGTGAGCTCTTCCCACCCGACCTCGCCCCAGGCGCCGCGGATGGGCCGCGGGTTGCCCGAGTACCTGATGGTGAGCGTGAACGCGGCCCCCACGGGGATGGGCTCGGCCGGGGTGACGGAGAGTTTGCCCCGGGGGCGGGTGTGCTTGGCGACCCGGCCGCGGTCGAGCGAGACCTTGGCCACGTCGAGGTGGGGGGACAGGTCGAGCTGGACGGACTCGAGCGGCTCGGTGGCGGTGGCGGTGATGACGGCTTCGCCGCGCAGGTTGTTGGAGCTCATCTTGTAGGTCAGATCGAGCTCGTACCGGGCGACCCGGTAGCCGTGGTTGCCGGCGCTGGGCAGGTAGGGGTCCACCGGATCGGCGCCCGACGGGGTGCGCGGGGCCGCGATCTTGGCGACGAGGTCCTTCTTCACTGCCTTCAATTCCATGACCTGCGCGAGTGTAGTGGACCCGGCTCGGGGGGACCCCGGGCCGCGCCCCGGCCGAGCATTTCGGGAAACTACTTGCAAATCAGGAAAGTACTTGCCTATGGTCAGGGTATCGCCCGGGTGGACACCCCACCGGGGTCGCCACGAGGAAGGTGTCGCCATGACCACCGAGAACCCCACCACCGGCCCGGTCGATCGCACCGAGGCCGCCCGGCTGCTCGCCGAGGCCGAGGGCCGCCCGCCGGTCAGCTCCACCCGCGACGCCCGCGTGTTCGCCTGGTTCGCCGCGGTCATCGCGGTGGTGATGGGTCTCGGGACCATCGCGGTCATGTTCTCCGACTGGGCGATGGTGCCCTACGTCCTGTTGCTGTTCGCGGTGATCTTCTGGCAGCGGCGCGCGATCAGCGCGAGCCCCCGCGGATCGGGCCGGACGTACCTCTGGGGTGTCGCGGGATCCGGAGTGATGGTCCTCGTCGTCGTCACCGGATTGCACGTCATCCGCACCACGATCGGCCTCACCCCCTGGTGGTATCTCCTCGGCGTGGTGCTGGTGGCGGTGCCCGGACTGGTCGCCGCCGCGCGCATCGCCCGGCGTGGGACCGTGCGGCGGGGGACCGTGCGGCGGGGGGACGAGCGGTGAGTGACGAACACGCGACGACGACGTCATCCGCGACCGCGGGGGGCTCCGCCCGCGGCGGGGGCCCGGCGCCCGGGGGGCACGCCCGGCACCGGCTCGACGAGGTCATCCACGCGCCGGTGCGGTTCTCGATCGTCGCTGCGCTGGCAGGGGTGGACGACGCGGACTTCGCCACGATCCGTGACGCGGTCGAGGTGACCGACTCGACGCTGTCCAAGCAGGTCGCGCAGCTCGAGAAGGCCGGCTACGTCAAGGTCCGCAAGGGATACGTCGGAAAGCGGCCCCGGACCTGGCTCGCGCTCAGCCGCGACGGGCGCCGGGCCTACGACTCGCATCTGGCCGCGCTGCGCGCGATCGCCGGCGGCTGATCCTCGTCCGGTTGCGATGCGTGTCTGCCCGCGATCCCCAGGGTTGTGAGTCGTCTCTGGTCCCGACACGCAGCGCACCCCCGGGGCGGCAGCGGGGTTCAGCCGCGCCAGGGTGCGATCGGGTTGCCCTGCCAGCGGGTGCCCGGGGGGATGCGGTCGCCGCGCATGACGAGCGAGGCCGGGCCCACGGTGGAACCGTCGCCGATGGAGGACGCAGGCAGGGTCACGCAGTGGCACCCGAGCGTGGCGCCGTCGGCGATCGTCACTCGGTCGATCTGCATGATCCGGTCGTGGAACAGGTGGGTCTGCACCACGCACCCGCGGTTGACGGTGGCGCCGTCGCCCAGCGAGACCAGGTCCGCCTCGGGCAGCCAGTAGGACTCGCACCAGACACCGCGGCCGATGCGCGCCCCGAGCAGCCGCAGCATCACGGACAGGATCGGGGTGCCGGTGGCGGGCCGGGCCAGCCAGGGGGCGGCGAGGAGTTCGACGAACGAGTCCGCGACCTCGTTGCGCCACACGAAGGACGACCACAGCGGCTGCTGTCCGGCGCGGATCCTGCCCACGAACAGCCACTTGGCCAGCACGGAGACGAACAGGGCGACCAGGCCCGCGTACGCCAGCGCGATTCCGGAGGTCAGCGCGGCCACGAGGAAGCCCCATTCCTGATGGATCTCCTGCATCACCACCAGGACGCTGACCAGCAGCAGGAACGAGAGCCACACGGGGACCAGCCGCAGGCTCTCCCACGCCCCGCGGGCGACCTTGAGGCGCCGGGGTGGTTGGTAGGTGCGGGCGTCGCTGTCGCCGTCGGACACGGTCCTGGGCAGCTTCTGCGGGGGCGAACCGAGCCACGAGGTGCCCTTCTTGGCCTTCTGCGGCGCGGAGGACAACACCGCCACCAGCCCGCGCGCGGGGACCTTGCGGCCGGCGGAGGCGATGCCCGAGTTGCCCAGGAACGCACGTTTTCCGATCTGCGCCTGCTCGAGCCGCATCCAGCCCGACCCCAGTTCGTACGGAGCCACCATCGTGTCGTCGGCGAGGAACGCCCCGTCCCGGACGGTGGTGAGAGAGGGGATGAGCAGGACGGTGGAGGCCTCGACGTCCCTGCCGATCTTCGCGCCCAGCGCCCGCAGCCACACCGGGGTGAGCATCGAGGCGTAGAGCGGGTAGAGCCAGTTGCGGGAGGCGTCCATGATGCGCTCGCTGCACCAGGCCTGCCACGCGGTCCGCGAGTGGACGGGGTGGAACCCCTCCCCGAGGCCCACCGAGAGCACCCGGACAGACACCAGGGTGAGCGCGGCGAACAGCACGAGTGCGACCAGCGTCCCGGGCACGGACCACAGCGCGGTCCGCACGACCAGCTCGCCCGCGGTCGCGGCGTCCCGCGCGCCCCAGGCCACCAGCGCGAGACCCGCGGCCACGGCGAGCAGCGGCATCGCGCCGAGCGCCACCGCGGAGAGCTGGTAGACCAGGCTCCACACGCGGTTGTGGGGCGCGGGCTCGGCCGGCCAGCTCGAGCCCCGCTTCCCGCGTTTGAGGGCGGGTGAGCCGGCGTACCGCTTCCCGGCCTTGACCGCGCCCACCACGGCGGACCCGATCTCCACGTGCGCGCCGCGGCCCACCACCGCGCCGGGCAGCAGCGTGGACCGGGCCCCCACCACCGCGTTCTCGCCGATCTCCACGGCCCCGATGTGCAGCACGTCGCCGTCGACCCAGTGTCCGGCCAGGTCCACCTCGGGCTCGATCGAGGCGCCGTCGCCGACGGTCAGCAGCCCGGTGACGGGGGGCAGGGTGTGCATGTCCACGCCGTGGCCGATCCGCGCGCCGAGCAGCCGGGCGAACGGGGTGAGCCAGCCGGCGCCCTCGAGGTTCGCCACCCCGGATGCCTCGAGCAGTCGCTCGGCCGCCCAGAGTCGCAGGTGGACCGATCCGGCCCGCGGATAGGCACCCGGCGTGACCCCGGCCATGAGGGCTCGGCACAGGAGGCCCGTCACCACCATGCGGCCCGCGGGCAGCAGGAACAGCACCGCCAGGACGCCGAGAACCCACCAGGAGACCGGGCGCGCCCAGGGGACGCCGGCGTACGAGGCGAGGTTGTTGGCGATCCCCAGCCAGGTCATCCACTGCAGGCCGGTGACCGTCAGCAGCGGGAGGGTGGCCAGGACCTGCACCACCTGCGCGCCGCGGCCGACGGGCCTGACGTGCCGCGGTTCCACGGCGGCCTCGGGTTCGAGCTCGTCGAGGAAGGCGGCGAAGTCGCCGAGTCGCGGGCGGTCGTAGATGTCTCCCACCGTGACGGCGGGGAAGCGTTCGCGGACCGCCACCACCACGTGCGCGGCGGCGAGGGAGCCGCCGCCGAGGGCGAAGAAGTCCTCGTCCACCCCGGAGACGTCGGCCCCGAGGGCGGCCGACCACAGCTCCGCCACCCACGCGTCGGTGCCGTCGAGTTCGGTCTCGGCTGCGGAGGTCTGGGCCAGGGGCCAGGGCAGGGCGGCTCGGTCGACCTTGCCGGAGGTGCGGGTGGGCAGCTCCTCGACCAGGGTCAGCCGGGGGACCACGCCCGCCGGCAGGCGGTCGCGCAGGATCCCGGCGGCGTCGGCGAGGTCGAAGTTTCCGGGGTCGTCGGCGACCAGGTAGGCCACGAGAACGGCCTGGCCGGCATCGGTCCGCTTGACCGCCGAGGCTCCCGCGCTCACGCCCGGCAGTGCGGACACGGCGGTGTCGACCTCGCCCAGCTCGAGTCTGCGCCCGCCGATCTTGACCTGGTCGTCCACGCGCCCGGAGAAATACAGGCCGTCGGCCTCGAGCCGCACCACGTCGCCGGACCGGTAGGCGCGCGCCCACCCCAGGGTCGGCATGGGTGCGTACTTCTGGGCGTCCTTGTCCGGGTCGAGGTAGCGGGCCAGCCCGACGCCGCCGATCACCAGTTCGCCGGACTCGCCGTACCCGACGGGCCGGCCCCCGGTGTCCACGACCGCCAGGTCCCACCCGTCCAGCGGAAGCCCGATCGACACCTCGCCCGCTCCGTCGAGCCGCGCCGCGCACGCGACCACGGTGGCTTCGGTGGGGCCGTAGGTGTTCCAGACCTCGCGTCCGTCACCGGCGAGTCTCGCGGCGAGCTCGGGCGGGCAGGCCTCGCCGCCGAGGATCACCAGGCGGACGTCGGCGAGCATCTCCTCCGGCCAGATGGAGGCCAGGGTCGGGACGGTGCTGATCACCGTGATCCGGCGGTCGCGCAGCCACGGGCCCAGGTCGAGCCCGGATTTGACGATCGACCGGGGCGCGGGCACCAGGCACGCCCCGTGCGCCCAGGCCAGCCACATCTCCTCGCAGGAGGCGTCGAACGCCACGGAGAGCCCGGCCAGCACCCGGTCGCCCGGGCCGAGCGGGGCGCCGGTCAGGAAGATCCGCGACTCGGCGTCCACGAACGCGGCGGCACTGCGGTGGGTCACCGCGACGCCCTTGGGCAGGCCGGTGGTGCCGGAGGTGAAGATGATCCAGCAGTCGTCGTCGACGGTGGGTCCGCGGTGGCGCGCGGGGTCGACCGGCCGCTCGGGGGCGGTCACCCGCATCCCCTGCGCGGTGTACACGGCGGCCACCTGCGCCTGCCCGAACACCAGCTCGGCGCGTTCGGCCGGGTCGTCGACGTCGACGGGGACGTACGCGGCGCCGGCGGCGAGGGTCGACAGGATCGCCAGGTAGAGCTCGACTCCGCCCGAGGGCATGTGGATGCCCACGCGGTCTCCCGCCCCGACCCCCTGGCTGTGCATCCAGCGCGCGGAGGTGTGGATCTCCTCCCAGACCTCGGCGTAGCTCAGGACACGCGTTCCGTCGTCGAGGCACGGCGCGTCCGGGTGACCCTGGACCGCGGAGCGGAGGACGTCGAGCAGCGTCCGGGGGCTAGGGGCCTGTGAGCTGCGAAGATACTGCTCAGGGATGGTGTGCACGTGCGGATGCTATCCCGGTCGGGTGAACTCCTCCCCACAGCGTGGGTGGAACTGGTTCTATTAACCCATGTCAGATTCTCTCAAGGGCAAGACCATCGTGATCGTGGGAGCGGGCCCCGGTTTCGGGCGCACGCTCGCGCTGCGCGCGGCCGAGGAGGGGGCGACCGTCGTGGTCGCGGCCCGGACGGCCTCGCGGCTCGACGAGATGGTCGACGAGATCCGCGCCGCCGGTGGCACCGCCCACGCCGCGACGGTGGACGCCACGGACCCCGAGTCGGTTCGGGGGCTGCGCGAGACCGTCGCCCAGCACACCGACGCCGTCCACGGTCTGGTCTACGGCGCGTTCGCGGTGCCGAGCATGAAGCCGCTGGCACAGACCGACCACGAGCAGATCTCCCGGGGGATCGACCTGTCGGTCCTCGGCGCGCTTCGCACCACCCAGGAGTTCACCCCGCTGCTCGAGGCGTGCGCGGCCACGGCGGATGTGGAGCAGACCGATGCCGTGCCGGCGAGCAGTTCCGTGGTCATGATGGCCTCGGCCGTGATCCACCACTCCCGTGAGCGCTACGCCGGCTACAAGATCGCCAAGACCGCCCTCGTGGCACTGGGGCACTCGCTGGCCACCGAACTGGGACCGCGCGGGATCCGGGTCAACACCGTGGCGCCCGGGTACATCTACGGCGACACCCTCAGGTCCTACTTCGAGCACCTGGCCACCAAGTACGGCGGGACCGTGGAGGACGTCTACGCCCACACCGCCGAGAAGATGGACCTGCGTCGCCTGCCCTCCGAGCGCGAGATCGTCGACCCGGTGATGTTCCTGCTCTCCGCCGCCGCCTCGGCCGTCACCGGTCAGACCCTCACGGTGGACTGCGGGGAGTTCCACACCTGAACCACCCATTCCGACCCCCCGGTCCCGGGCGGCCGATCGGTGACCCCGAGATCAGGGTGGCTCCCCGGGCTTTCCCCGATGTGCCCGGGGGCTCGCGGGAGGACACTGGAGGTCACGGGGGAGAAGGTCCCCCACCTCTGTGGAGGACGACGACGAGGAGAACGTCATGAACGACTACGCAGGCTCCGGGGCGAAGCGACTGGCCCGATCCGAGGACCGCTGGATCGGTGGGGTGTGCGGCGGCATCGCCAACTACTTCGGCGTGGACCCGGTGGTGGTCCGCATCCTGTTCGTGGCATCGATGCTGCTGCCGGGACCGCAGGTGCTGCTGTACGTGATCATGTGGTTCGTGATGCCCGACGCCCGCGCCTGACCCGCCTCTGGCAGGCTGAGCGCATGAGCACCGATGACACCTCAGCCGCGCCCGGCGAGTACGCCTCCGTCCGCATCGAGAAGGGGCTCCGGCACCCGCACGTCGCCCAGGTGACGCTGATCGGGCCCGGCCCCCACAACGGCATGGGGCCCGACTTCTGGGCGGAGATGCCTCGCGTGATGGCCGAGCTCGACGCCGATCCGGGGGTCCGCGCGGCCGTCATCGCCGGAGAGGGCCGCAACTTCTCCTACGGGCTGGATCTGATGGCGATGATGCCGCAGTTCATGGAGTTCCTGCCGCAGGACAAGACCCCGGACGCCTCCAGGAACGAGCGGATCCTGGACTTCGTGGAGTCCATGCGGCAGGCCATCGACGCCGTGGCCGCGGCCCGCACGCCCACCGTGGCCGCCGTCCAGGGCCGCTGCATCGGCGGCGCCGTGGATCTGATCTCGGCCTGCGACGTCCGCCACGGCGCGGCCGACTCCACCTATTCGATCCGCGAGGTCAAGGTGGGCATCGTCGCCGACATGGGGTCCCTCGCGCGGCTTCCCCACATCATCGGCTCCGGTCTGACCCGCGAGCTGGCGCTCACCGGGCGCGACATCGACGCCGCGACGGCGCTGCGCTACGGGCTGGTCACGCACGTGGCCGACGACGCCGCCGGCGTGCTGGACTCGGCCCACGCCACCGCCGCCGAGATCGCGGGTAACCCGCCGCTCGTGGTGCGGGGGACCCGGGAGGTGCTGAACCGCGCCGTCGAGGGTCAGATCTACGAGAACAACCGCTACGTGGCCACGTGGAATGCGGGCTTCCTCGCCTCCGCGGACATGATGGAGGCCATCTCCGCGACGATGGAGAAGCGCGAGGCCCGGTTCACCGGCCGCTGACACTCCGCACGGGGGCCCTGCGCATCAGGGCTCCCGACACGACGCCGAGAGCGTTCCGAACGCATCGTCCGATGCGCTCGGAACGCTCTTCGCGTATTTATCGGGCCGGGGCTCCGGTCAGCCGCGGAAGGGGGTCAGCCGCGGAAGGGCTCGGCCTTCTCCTCGGGGTGCTCGGTGAAGTTCTCGATCCCCTCCGCCACGAGCTTCTCGGCGTGCTCCTTGTCCCGCCACTCACCGGGGGTGACGTGCTTGCCCGGCTCGAGGTCCTTGTAGTGGAGGAAGAAGTGCTCGATCGCCTTGAGCTCGAACTCCGGGACGTCGCCGACGTCCTGGATGTGCTCCCAGCGCGGGTCCAGGGCCGGCACGCACAACAGCTTGTCGTCGCCACCCGCCTCGTCGGACATCGTGTAGACGCCCACGACACGGGAGTTGACGATGACGCCCGGGTAGACCGACTCGTCGAGGAGCACGAGCGCGTCGCACGGGTCGCCGTCGTCGGCCAGCGTCTTGTCGATGTAACCGTAGTCCGCGGGGTAGCCCATCGAGGTGAACAGGAACCGGTCGAGGTAGATCTTCCCGGTCTCGTGGTGGATCTCGTACTTGTTACGCGAACCCTTGGGGATCTCGATGGTCACTTCGACGGACACTGGGATACCTCGCTGATCGGCAATCTCGGGGCCCGGGACGCGTGCCCGGGAATTCGCACCGATTCTAGTAGGCCGGCGCGGCACCGGGGGCGGTCGCCGTCACGTCGCCCGCTAGCGTGGGTGACTGATGACCGCCGCCCGGTCGGGCGCGGGGTGGAGCGAATCCAGGAGGGTGGGGGCCTGTGACCGAGCGGCGCGTGTGGCGCGGGCGTAGCCCGGCGTGGCGGATCGGGGTCGTCCTCGTCGTGGTGGCCCTCCTCGTGGCGGGACTGGTGGCGGCGGCGCTGCTCACCGACGTGGAGGACGACTTGCGCGGGGGTCTGGGCGGGCCCGCGGCCGCCGCGCCCCCGCCTTCGCCCGGTCTTCTGGCCGCCGACGACGACGCGCCGACCCCCGACCCGGCCGCCCTCGAGCGGATCCTCGGGCCCCTGGCCTCGTCGCCTGCCGTCGGGGACCTGACCGCGAGCGTGGTCGACGACGCCACCGGGCAGACGCTGTGGGAGCGCCGTCCCCACGACCCCAGGCTCCCGGCCTCCACCGTCAAGCTCCTCACGGCGGTGGCCGCCCTCGACCGACTGCCCCCCGATTCCCGCGTCGACACCGTCCTGGCCCGCGGCGCCGATCCCGACACCCTCGTCGTGATCCCGGGCGGCGACCCCACGATGTCCGGCGGGGCCGAGCCCGGCCCGCTCTTCCCGGGCGCGGCGACGATCGTGCAGGCTGCCGGGGTCGTGCGGACGGCCGGCCAGAGCCCCGCGCGGATCGTCGTGGCGCCGGGCCCGTACACCGGTTCCCGGCTCGCCCCCGGGTGGTCGCCGGTGGAGATCGCCGCGGGGAACCTCGCCCCCGTCCAGGCGTGGATGCTGGATGCGGGTCGCCTGGACCCGGCCGACGAGTACTCACCCCGCACCACTGAACCCACGCTGGCGGCCGGCCGGGCGCTGGCCCGTGAGCTGGGGGTCGACCCCGGGGACGTCAGCGTCTCGACGGAACCGGTGGAGACCACCGAGGAGCTCGGGCGCGTGTCCTCCGCGCCACTGACCGAGCGGGTTCGCTCGATGCTGGAGCACTCGGACAACGTCCTGGCGGAGACTACCTGCCGAGAGGTGGCGCTCGATCGCAACCCCGATCAGCTGGCAGACTTCGCCGCCGGGACCTCGGCCGTCACGCAGACCCTCGCCGAGCGGGGGCTCGACATGAGCGGTGTCCGCCTCGACGACTGCTCGGGAATGAGCCCCGGCAACCGGATCCCGGCGTCCGTCCTCACCGACGTCCTGCGCACCGCCGCCGGGCCCGACGCGAGCCGGGAGATGCGCGACCTGCTCGACACCCTGCCCGTCGCCGCGGGCTCGGGGACCCTCGTCGACCGCTTCGACGGTTCGGCGGCGCCGGGTGCGGGATGGGTACGCGCCAAGACCGGGACCCTCAGCGGGACCAGCGCCCTCGCCGGGACCGTGACCAGTGCCGACGGGCGGACGATGAGCTTCGCGCTGCTAGCCTCCGGCACCGACCCGGCCGTCGCCCGACCGATCATCGACCGGATCGCCGCCGAGCTGCGCAGCTGTGGCTGCCGATAGCGACACCGGGCCTATGAGCGGACCAGGGCCCGTGAGCGCCGGCCCCGACCCGACCGGCCCCGCCTGGCCCGGCCCGGCTTGGTCCGGCCCCGCCTGGACCGTGCGCGCGGCCGTGCGGGCGTTCCGTCGCGCCCACCCCGAGATCGGCGACGAGGTGTGTGTGGGCCTGTCCGGGGGAGCGGACTCGCTGGCCCTCACCGCGGCCGCCGCCGCCGAGTTCGCCGCCGTGACCGCCCTGGTCGTGGACCACGGGTTGCAGCCGGGTTCGGATCGGGTCGCCCGGGACGCCGCCGGGGCGGCCCGCGGGCTGGGGGTGCGGGCGCGGGTCCTCGTCGTCGTCGTCGATCCGGACGGTTCCGGCCCCGAGGCCGCCGCCCGCGCCGCGCGGTACGCCGCGCTCGACGCCGCGCGCGACGGACGTCCGGTCCTGCTCGCCCACACCCTCGACGATCAGGCCGAGACCGTCCTGCTGGGTCTCGGCCGCGGCTCCGGTGCCCGCTCGCTGCGCGGCATGGCCGGCTGGGACGCCCCCTGGGGACGGCCGCTGCTGGGCGTGCGCACCGACGGCACCCGCGCCGCGTGCCGCGCCCTCGGCCTGGACTGGTGGGAGGACCCGCACAACGTCGACCCTGCCTTCACCCGAGTACGACTGCGCCGCGAAGTGCTCCCGCTGCTCGAGGAGGTCCTGGGGGGAGGTGTGGCGGAGGGGTTGGCGCGGACCGCCGGACTATTGCGGACCGACGACGACGAGCTGGACCGGCTCGCCGCCGCCGTGCCCGTGGCCACCGGCGGCGCACTGGACGTCTCCACCCTCGAGCCGCTCACGCAGGCCGTACTCACCCGGGTCCTGCGGCGATGGCTGCGGGCGCACGGGTGCCCGTCTCCCACGTACGCGCACCTCACGGCGGTGGCGGCGCTCGTCACGCGCTGGCACGGGCAGGGGGGTGTCGCGGTGGGCGGCGCGGGTCCGGCGGAACCGGGTGTGTCCGGGGGCCGGGGCAGGTTGGTCGCGCGGCGGCGGCATGGAAAGCTGGTCCTGGAGATCGACCGGGTAAGTGGAGCGGGGAGCTAGATGAGCCAGGACAAATACGCCGACGAGATCGAATCGGTGCTCATCGACGCCGACGCCATCCGCGAGCGGATCGCCGAGATGGGTGCCACGATCGGGGAGCGCTACTCCGATATCGAGCAGGAGGTCGTGCTGGTCTGCGTGCTCAAGGGAGCCGCGATCTTCGTCTCGGACTTCGCCCGCGCGCTGTCCATCCCCTCCGAGCTGGAGTTCATGGCGGTCAGTTCCTACGGGTCCTCCACCAGCTCCTCCGGCGTCGTGCGGATCCTCAAGGACCTCGACCGCGACATCGCGGACCGCGACGTGATCATCGTCGAGGACATCATCGACTCGGGCCTGACCCTGTCGTGGCTCATGCGCAACCTCGCCACCCGGAACCCGCGGTCGCTCGAGATCGTCACGTTGCTGCGCAAGCCCGACGCGGTCAAGGCCGACCTCGACATCCTCGAGATCGGGTTCGACATCCCCAACGAGTTCGTCGTGGGCTACGGGCTGGACTTCTCCGAGAGGTACCGCGACCTGCCGTACATCGGCCGGCTGCACCCGCGCATGTACTCCTGACGCTCGCTCCTCCCTCTTTCGCTGGGTCGCCGAACCTGCCTCCGCCGACCCGCTCGGCCCACCTCGGTTGCGCAGCTCGCCTAGCGCCCGCTCGAGAGCCGGCCGCACGCACCGCGGCCGCTTTCGCCTCGATCCAGACTGATTCGTTCGAGCGCGACTCCGATCACGATGGGGGGCACTCGCGGCGTCTTGACGTTCTGTTCCGCGGTCGACACTCGCTCGTATCCGGTCCTCGCACGCTCGGATTCGCGTACACCCTTGTACTGCGCTCATGTGTTGCGCTGCACTCATATGCAACGTCGGGTCGTGGCGAAGATGGGCCGTGCGAGGAGGCAGGCCGGTGTCGCGGTTAAGGATCGTCAAACGCGACGGTGGCCACGATGGCGGCGAGCGTGTGAGCGGAGCGAGGCTGTTCGGGGTGGCGAGGCCGGGGCGCCAGTTCTCGGTCACAGCCATCCGTGAAAGCGGTACCACCCTCCGCTGAGCTCCTCGATCTCGTACCCCTCGAACATTGAGGCCAGTTCTTTAGGCGGGCCGCCCTCGCTGTGCTCCCACCCTTGGGTATGCCACGAATACGAATTCCGGGTCGTCGAGAAGTACACCTCATTGTCGCGTCGAGTGATCCTGACGATCTCCTCCGAACCTATCCGCCGGGATCCACGATTGGTCTCGCTGTAGTCGAGGAACTCTGGACCTTCGCGGTGGATCTGTGCAGCCACCTCGTCGAATTCGGACCGGGAATGGTCAAAACCCGGAGTGCTGACGGGGGACAAAGCGAACACCCCGATGATCGCGACCACCACCGGCCGTGCGAGCAAGTGCAGAGACATTGGGTAGGTTCGAGTGGCCACTATCGCCCTGATGGTCCAGGCGATACCGATCACGATTGCGGTCCCGGCGCAGCAAAAAAGGATCAGTGCCCGGTAGGCCGGGCTGAGGTCCCCGAGGTCCGCAGTCCACCAGTCGATGAGCACCCAGAGGTAGGCCACGAGCGCGAGAACGGCGGTGACATCAACGACCCGCCACAGCATGCGGTGTCGATTGCGCAATGGCCTTCCCTTTTCCATAGCCCGAGGTTACGGGCATTCACTACCGTGATCTGGGAGCTGCCGATCTGCACGCTGTCGTCATCGCCGGAGGCCACAACCGTCGTCGCGGGTAGGGCTGCCACTGCATCGACCGGACTTCACTTGTCATAAGACCTGAATATCAGCTGCGGAGCCTGAGCGATGGGCAAGGTACCGCAGTTGGGTGGCAGGTTCGAATGGTACTGCGCGTGGGGGTCCCAATAGGTGGGGCCTAGGCGCGAGTAAGCTGGTCTGTTTTCTTAGTCAGTTGTGCATGGCGATCTGTTGGCCCTTGGTCAGTGGGTAGTCGACGAGAGTTTCGGAGTCGAGGTCTTCTTTGTGCATGTCGACGCCTGTGATCTGGCTGTTCTCGTAGGTGGTGTAGTAGTAGACGCCGGTGTCGGTGTTGCAGCAGGACGAGTAGATGGTGATTTCGTATGAGTCCTCGCCGCCTACTCGTACGCATCCGCGTTGTTGCGCTACCGAGCCAAGGATTTGGAAGAACTGGCTCAGGGATTCTGACTCGGATGTTCCGGAGATCGAGTTCATCTTGGTGAAAACGGCCTTGGCGAACCGTGAGGCTGAGGAAAGGTCGCCGGGTAGCCCGATGGCCCCCATCCCTCGGCTGTACGTGTCGAACCGGAGCTGGTCGGAGAAGTTGTTTTCCGGTGGGTTGGTCGACAGGTGCATGTAGTTGTTCAAGTTGAAGCTCTGGATATCGAAGGTCGGGTTGTTGGTCAGGACGCCGTACGGATTGTCGTAGACGCGCAACCCGGATTTCACGCTCTCCACGGCGAGGGACCTGTCGCTATCAGAGATGATCCAGTGCAACGGTGACTGCGGGAAGTCGTCGTTGAAAGGGATGTCGACCAGGTTGACCTCCGCCAGGGCAGTCTCCACCTGGGTGACCGTGTCGAACTGGGCCAGGACCCAGGGGATGAACTCGAAGGGTGCGATGTTGGTCTTGTCGGCAGCTTCGGGTTTGTAGTCGGCATTATCTGGGAAGTTGAGCCCCGCCATGCTGAGGCCCTTTTCGTTGGTTCCGTCGTAGTAGAGCGGGAAGCCGTCGGCGGTGGTGGCCATGCCGATGATGGCGTGATGAGTGGGGAGGGAGGGGACTCGGCGGAACTCGAATGGGAACTTTCGGGGAGTAATGGTGACCTTCTCATTGTAGGAGAATTCCAGGTCGAGGTTTCGTCCGAAGTAGTGGTTCTTGGTGGTGTAGCTGAGACCGGTGCACATAGTGTGCCTCCCTTGTCGGGTCACTCCCCGAGGGAGGGGAGCTTTTTCATGCCTAGCAGATTCGGGGCCGCGGTACTAGGGTGCGCGTCCATGAATTTGGTCGAGTCGGCTGCCGGTCGAGCATGTGGCGATGTGTTCAGTTTCCTCGACCGTTTGTGTGGAGGCAAGGACGTGGTTGTCATCGACGCGGACGCAGAGCGGTTCGTTGCAGCGGTGTTCTCCGACGGAATAGGTGAAATCGGAGCCGTGCTCCAGGAGTAGCGCGAATCGGTATGCGCCCATGGTTCGTGAGACGCCGTCGCGTCGCCACGTGATGGCTGGTAACCGTCGCTGGCGGAGATGGCCCCTCTCCAGATCCAACACCCGAGTGCGGGCACCTTGATCATGTGGATCCAGAACCTCCCGATCGTGGCGTGGCCGGGCGGCGGTGCCGAACTCTAGGGAGGCGAGTTAGTTGCGGTCCCGGTCGGCGCGGACCGCGGTTTCCAGGTTCAGTCCCGGTGGGGGAATGTCCACGGACTAAGGCCCCGCGTCAGGGGCAGTGGAGGTGGTCACCGTTGATCTCCGAGTTCTCTTTGCGGGTGCCGTTTTCTGCTGCTTCTGTCACGAAGTCGACCGGCTCTGCAGAGGGGCGCCCGCGGTCCCGGGATCGCCGAAGTCTCTAGCGCTGTGTAGTGCAACTATTACCTCGCGGGTACTACACCTCGCGGGTACTACCTCGCGGGCGGCCTCGGCAGCCACGTGCGTCGGTCGCGCAGAACACGGAGCGTGGAATCATGCCTGCGTCACCTCAGCCGATTGCCCGATCGCGTGATCCGGATCACATGTGGGATATATGCTTCTCCCATGTTTCCAGGGACCTTCGCCGCCACCACCCCCGACAAGCCCGCTGTGATCCGTCCCGCGACGGGCGAGCAGATCACCTACGCCGAGCTCGAGGCGAGATCGGCCCAGCTCGCACACGTCCTGACCGACGACTGGGGTCTGCGCCCCGGTGACACCATCGCCGTGGTCTCGGACAACACCCTCGAGATGGTCGAGATCTACTGGGGCGCGCTGCGCGTGGGCCTGTACATCGCTGCCATCAACCACCATCTGACAGCCGACGAGTCGTCGTACATCATCAGTGACTGCGGGGCGCGGGCACTGTTCGTCTCCGCCTCGGTGGCCGACCACGTCGACGTCGCTCCGGGTGCGCACCCCGGCGTGGAGCACCGCGTGGCGTTCGGCGGTGCGCTCGAGGGCTTCGAGGACTACCGGTCGCTGCTCGACGGGAAACCGACCGACCCGCCCGCCGACCAGCCCCGCGGCCACGACTTCCTCTACTCCTCCGGAACCACCGGCCGGCCCAAGGGTGTGCGAGTGGACCCGCCCGAGGGGCAGATCGACGAGGTCCCCGACCCGTACACGCCGGTGTTCAGTTTCCTCTACGCCTTCGACGCCGACAGTGTCTACCTGTGCCCCGCTCCGCTCTACCACGCCGCGCCCCTGCGCTTCTGCGGCGTGGTCAACTCGGTGGGCGGGACGGTGAT
The DNA here is from genome assembly GCF_033790845.1 of Dietzia sp. PP-33. Classification (NCBI taxonomy): domain Bacteria; kingdom Bacillati; phylum Actinomycetota; class Actinomycetes; order Mycobacteriales; family Dietziaceae; genus Dietzia; species Dietzia sp. PP-33. The sequence goes on along the minus strand of NZ_JAMYEI010000004.1, from coordinate 213,071 downwards.
CCTCATGGACCGCTTCGACGCCGAGGAGTCACTGCGGCTCATCCAGGAGTACCGGGTGACGCACTCGCAGTGGGTGCCCACGATGTTCGTGCGCATGCTCAAGCTTCCGGACGAGGTCCGCGACAGCTACGACGTGTCCAGCCTGACCCACGCGATCCACGCCGCCGCCCCGTGCCCGCCCGAGGTCAAGCGGCGGATGATCGAATGGTGGGGGCCGGTGGTCCACGAGTACTACTCGGCCACCGAGGGGATGGGCATCACCTTCATCAACTCGCACGAGGCGCTCGAGCGGCCCGGGTCCGTCGGCCGTGACGGGCTCAAGGGCTTCGCGCACATCTGCGACGAGGAGGGCCGTGAGCTCCCCACCGGCGAGATCGGCACCATCTACTGGCAGCAGGACGAGGGCACCTTCACCTACCACGGCGACCCGGACAAGACCGCGTCCGTGTTCCACCCCGAGCATCCGAACTGGTCCACCTTCGGGGACGTGGGGTACCTGGACGAGGACCGCTTCCTCTACCTCACCGACCGCAAGGCGTTCACCATCATCTCCGGGGGAGTGAACATCTACCCGCAGGAGATCGAGAACGCGCTCGCTCTGCACCCGGCGGTCGAGGACGTGGCGGTGATCGGGATCCCGGACGAGGAGATGGGGGAGAAGGTCCACGCCGTGGTGGTGCCCGCGGCGGACCGGGCCGGTGACCCCGGCCTCGGCGAGGAGATCCTCGGGTCGTTGCGGGGCCGGGTCTCGGACTTCAAGATCCCGCGTGGCGTGGACTTCGTCGACGAGCTCCCCCGGACCCCCACCGGCAAACTCGTCAAGCGCCGCATCGCGGACAAGTACAAGGCGCAGACGCCTGCATAGGCCTGCCATCGCGGTGCCACCGAGAGAGCCGCCGACCTCGCAAGGTCGGCGGCTCTCTCGCGTAGGCCGCTCGGGGCTCCTCCGGTGTCGACGCGCTCAGAGGAGGCCGTCGCCGCCGACGCTCGCGGTCAGGTCGACGGAGGCCCCGAACCCGATCGAGTCCATGAGGAAGAGCATGAGAGACGGAAGGCCGGTGAAGGCGTCGGCCAGGGTCGAGCCCGAATCGAGCGCGAACTGGCTTGAACCTTCTGCGAATACTGCGAGGCTGCCCATAGTGTTGTCCTTTCCGACAAGACAGGAGGCCGCCGCCGGGGTTCCATACCCCGAGATGAGTCGGCTCGAAAGTGATCCGTGTCACCTTCCCTCCCGCGGACGATGATGCTCTTCTTATCGTTGCTCGTCAAGGCCTCTTCCGGGATGGTGCTGGTGCGTCGAAAGGCGCACTTCGGCCCCTGCAGTTGACCGTGAGGGCCGAGGGTCAGGTGTTGCCGCGTGTGACTGTCGCTCGCCCACGCCGGTCATGACATCGGCGGCGAGGATCCGCCTCGACCGCCGTCGGTTTCGGGGAGGATGTCCGGCATGGATCCGGTGGTGGACTTCGAGCGCGAGCGCCCGCGTCTCACCCGGATCGCGGCCCGGGTGCTCGGAGACCCGGTCGAGGCGGAGGACGTGGTGCAGCAGGCCTGGATGCGGTTGGAGCGCTCCGACGTCGCGATCGCCAACCTGCCCGGGTGGCTCACCACCGTCGTCACCCGGTTGTGTCTGGACCGGCTCAAGGCGGCGGTGCCGGCGCCACACCAACCCTCAGACCGGGCGGGCGTCGATACCGACCCGGCCGACGAGGTCGCTCTGGCCGGTTCGGTGAGCGCGGCCATGCACGTGGTGCTCGACCGGCTGACCCCGGCCGAGCGGGTGGCGTTCGTCCTCCACGACTCGTTCACGGTGGACTTCCCCACCATCGCCGGGATCCTGGACTGCACACCCGCAGCGGCGCGCAAGCTCGCGTCGAGAGCGCGGTCGAAAGTTGCGGAACCGCCGGACGGGACGGGCCCGGTGGACTGGCGTGTCGTCGACGCCTTTCTGGCCGCCGCCCGCAGCGGTGAGTTCTCCCGCCTCCTCGAACTCCTCGCGCCGGACGTGGTGGTGGCGGGAGACCCGGTCGCCGTGGATCTCGGCACCCCTGCGCGCATCGAGGGCCGCGACGAGGTCGCACGGTTCTTCGACGGTGCGGCGGCCGCCGCGCTGCCGGTGTTCGTCCACGGTCGGCCCGGCGCGGCGTGGTTCGACCGTGGGGCGGCGCGCGTGGCGTTCGACTTCCGCGTCTCCGGCGGTGTGGTGACCCGCATCGACTTCCGCGCCGAGTCCGAGTCCCTGGAGTCGATCAGCCGACGACGGGACGGCGCCCCGCGGTGAGTCCCGCCCGCCGGTGTCGACGCGGTCGTGGTCACACTTCGGGCCCACCACTCGTCACCAGGGTGAGGCGCGCACCCGGCGCCGCCCGTCACCGGAAGGAGCAACGGCGTTGAAGACCATGACCTGCAAGGACCTGGGAGGGCCCTGCGATCTCGCCCATCGCGGTGAGACCGCGGACGACGTGATCAGCGCCCAGGACGCACACCTCAAGGAAGAGGTGAGGGCCGGGGACGAGGCACACGGCCCCGCCCGGAAGGAGATGAAGGGCCGCTGGTTGCGGCCCCGGCAGTCGTTGGGATGGTACAACGACGTCAAGGATCGTTTCGCCGCGTTGCCGGAGGACTGACCGGCCCGGGGGCGACCGGACTCAGGCCCCGTCCCGTTCGATCACGGCGGCCAGGGAGAGCAGGGTCGCCTCCGACCCGGGTCGGCCGATGAGCTGGACCGAGGTGGGTAGTTCCCTGCCGAGCGGTGAGCGGGTCCGGCCGCACGGGACGGACATCGCGGGCCAGCCGAGCACGTTGGCCAGCGGTGTGAACGGGGAGAATCGCATCGACGCCCACAGGGAGCGCCCCCAGGAGCGCTGGTGCCACTCGGTGGCCTCGGGGGGCGCGTCGGCCAGGGCCGGGGTGAGCCACACGTCCACGCCGGCGGTGTCCATCGCCCGCTCGACCTCCGATCGCAGCGCCTCGGCGGCGCGGTTCCACCGGGTGTCCCCGTCGCCGGCACCGCCACTGCGGAACGCGGTGCGGCCCAGCAGTGCGTGGTGCCTGGTGCGGCGTTCCATCGCGGAGAGGGGGAGGTTGGCCTCCTCGGCGGCGCGGGCCACCGCGGAGGTCCACCGTGCCAGGTAGAGGACCGGGTCGCGAGGGGCCGGGAGGGGGGTGTCGACGACGACGAGGTCGGCCTCGCCGAGCAGGGCCGCGGCCTCCCGGGCCGCCCGCTTCCACGGCTCGTGGACACGCACCAGATCGCGGCCGAGCCTGATCGGGCTGGTGGTGGACAGGCCGACCCGGGTCCCGCCGGGCACGGGGGAGAGCGTGGCGAGCCCGGGTCGCCCGGACATCACCGACAGTGCCAGCGCCACGTCCTCCACGGTCCTGGCCAGGGGTCCCGATTCCGCCAGGCGTCCCCAGTTGTCTGCACCGAGCTGTGTGGGAACGACCCCCGGGCCGGGCTTGATGGTCACGATCCCGCAGGCCGCGGCGGGGATGCGCAGGGAGCCCATCCCGTCGTCACCCACGGCGAGCGGGACCATCCCCGAGGCCACCGCCGCCGCGGACCCGCCGGAGGAGCCGCCGGCGGACAGCGAGACGTCGCGGGGGTTGCGGGTGATCCCGTGCTCATCCGAGTCCGTCATCCCCCACGTGCACAGCTGGGGTGCCGCGGTGATGCCCACCGGGACCGCACCGGCCGCCAGGAGGGGCGCGACCACCGGGTTGTCGAGGGTCACGGTGCTCTTGATCGCCAGAGGGACGCCCGCCAGGGCCAGCCGGGTCCGTGCGTCACCCTCCTTCGCGTCCACCGCGGCGGCCACCGCGCGGCCGTCCGCCCTGAGGAGCGTGGTGAAGGCGTGCAGGACCGGATCCGAGTGGTCGATCCTGGCGAAGGCGGCGTCGAGGGTCTCCATCGCGCTGCCGGCGCCGGAGCGCACCGCCTCCGCGGTCAGGGCCGCGGAGGGCGTGGGGGTGGTCACGACCCCGATGGTACGACGTCGGTGCGACACCCCGAGCCTGTCCGCCCACGGCGATCAGCACGGTCAGGTGTCGGGCCGCGCAGGTAGCCTGGGGCGACAAGCGACGACGTCGGTCGCAGACCAGGCCCGCCGACCGGCAGGGCCGTCCTTCGCACACGAGGACCGAATGGAACGTAAGAGCAACACCGTTTTCCGCAACGTGGCGATCGCGGGTGTCATCATCCTGGCGATCGTCGGGTTCTCGTTCTTCGCGAACGACGAGCGCGGCTACACCGAGGTCGACACCTCGGTCGCGCTCGCCCAGGTCGACTCCGGCAATGTCAGGGAGGCGACGATCGAGGACCGCGAGCAGCAGCTGCGGCTCACGCTCGAGTCGGCGATCACCCCGGAGGAGGGTGCTGACGAGACCGACCAGCTCATCGCGAAGTACCCGGACCGGGCGGCGGACCAGATATTCGACAGGGTCGCCGCGGCCGAACCGGAGAAGTACGACACCACGGTCACGGAGCAGGGCTTCTTCATGCAGATGCTCTCGTTCCTGCTGCCGATGCTTATCCTGTTCGGGCTCCTGTTCTACTTCATGACGCGCATGCAGGGTGGCAAGGGCGGGCTCTTCGGTGTGGGCAAGTCCCGCGCGGTGGAGTTCACCAAGGACATGCCCCAGACCATGTTCGCCGACGTGGCGGGAGAGGACGAGGCGGTCGAGGAGCTCAACGAGATCAAGGACTTCCTCCAGAACCCGGCGCGGTATGAGCGGCTCGGCGCCAAGATCCCCCGCGGGGTCCTGCTCTACGGGCCTCCCGGTACGGGCAAGACCCTGCTGGCCCGGGCGGTGGCCGGGGAGGCCGGGGTCCCGTTCTACTCGATCTCCGGTTCGGACTTCGTGGAGATGTTCGTGGGCGTGGGTGCCTCGCGGGTGCGCGATCTGTTCGAGAAGGCCAAGGCGAACGCGCCGTGCATCGTCTTCGTCGACGAGATCGATGCCGTCGGTCGGCATCGGGGGTCCGGGACCGGGGGTGGCCACGACGAGCGTGAGCAGACCCTCAACCAGCTGCTCGTGGAGATGGACGGGTTCAGCGACCGCGAGACGGTCATCCTCATCGCCGCCACCAACCGGCCGGACGTACTCGACCCGGCCCTGCTGCGTCCCGGCCGGTTCGACCGTCAGGTGCCGGTGACCAACCCGGACCTGCGCGGTCGCGAGGCCATCCTCGCCGTGCACTCGGTGGGCAAGCCCCTGGCCGCGGGCGTGGACATGAGGTCACTGGCCCGGCGCACGATCGGCATGTCCGGTGCGGACCTGGCCAACGTCCTGAACGAGGGCGCTCTGCTGGCCGCGCGGATGGGCAGGGACGAGATCTCGATCGACATCCTCGAGGAGGCCACCGATCGTGTCGTGGGCGGCCCGCGTCGCAAGCACCGCGTGATCAGCGAGCACGAGAAGAAGGTCACCGCCTATCACGAGACCGGCCACGCCCTCGCCGCGTGGGCGATGGAGGATCTCGAGCCGGTCCACAAGGTCACGATCCTCGCGCGTGGTCGCACCGGCGGCCACGCGCTGGTCGTCCCCGAGGACGACAAGTCCCTCATGACGCGAGCGGACATGATCGCGCGCATCGTCATGGCGATGGGCGGGCGTGCCGCCGAGGAGTACGTCTTCGGAGAGCCGACCTCCGGCGCCAGCTCTGACATCGAGCAGGCCACCCGCATCGCCCGCACGATGGTCGCCGAGTACGGGATGAGCCCGAAGCTCGGCGCGGTCAAATACGGCGGCGACGCCGGTGACCCGTTCCTCGGTCGCGGTGGCGGCTCGGGGAGCGAGTACTCCCCGGAGGTCGCTAAGGCCATCGACGACGAGGTCCGCCGCCTCATCGACGCCGCGCACACCGAGGCGTGGCGGGTCCTCGAGTCCAACCGGGAGATCCTCGACTCCGCAGCCGGTGAGTTGCTCGAGAAGGAGACGCTCCGCCAGGAGGACCTCACACGGCTGTTCGCGGGTGTGGTCAAGCGGCCGAGGATCACCGAGTTCGACGACTTCGGCGGTCGGAGCCCGTCCACCCTGCCCCCCATCAAGACCCCGGGCGAGATGGCCAAGGAACGTGGCGAGCCGTGGCCGCCGCCGGTCAGCGATCCGTTCGCGATGCCCGTCCTGCCCGCGGATCGCGAGTCCGGGACCGACGCACCGGGCCACGACCAGGGCCGGGGCGAGCAGACGGGCCCGGGCCGTGAGCCGGCCCCGGCAGGCGCGCGGTCGTCCGGGATCCCCGCGTACGGCACCCCGCCGCCGCCCGGCTGGTCCGCCCCCGGCTGGCCCCCGCGATCATCCACACCGGCCGGCCCCAGACCGGCCGGCTCCACCCCGGACGCGGGCCGGGGCGCCGGCTCGGACCCCGACGGCGACCGGGCACAGAACGGTACGTATGGTCCGAGCGGTTCCGAGACCACCCGTCTCCCGGCCGCTCCCGCCGCCCCGGCGCCGCGGGCCGAGGACCACGACGGCACGGGGGACGGGTCCACGACGCGACCCGAACCGGACGGGTCGACCCGCGCGTGGTCGGCCGTGGACGGTGACGGCCGTCGGAGCGGCGCCCGTCGTCGCGAGGACAAGGAGCCCGGTTGGCGTGCACCGTGGGAACGTGACGACTGACGCTCCGTCCGGTTTCATGCGAGAAGAGGACTGATGACGACCCCTGACCACATCCCCGCGGCCGACGCCCGGTCGGTGTCCACCGGCCGGGTCTTCGATGCCGATCGTGCCGAGTCCGCGGTCCGGGAACTCCTGATCGCAGTGGGCGAGGATCCCGAGCGCGAGGGCCTGCGGGACACCCCGTCCCGTGTGGCCCGCGCGTACCGCGAGGTGTTCGCGGGGATGTTCACCGACCCCGCCGACGTGCTGTCCAAGACATTCGACGAGGACCACCGCGAGCTGGTGCTGGTGCGGGACATCCCCATCTACTCGACCTGTGAGCACCACCTGGTGCCGTTCCACGGGGTGGCACACATCGGATACATCCCCGGCCGGTCGGGAGCGGTCACCGGGTTGAGCAAGCTCGCCCGACTCGTGGATCTGTACGCCAAGCGGCCGCAGGTCCAGGAGCGCCTGACCAGCCAGGTGGCCGACGCACTGGTGGCCAAGCTGGACCCGACCGGTGTGCTCGTGGTGATCGAATGCGAACACCTGTGCATGAGCATGCGCGGCATCCGCAAACAAGGCTCGATCACCACCACGTCCGCGGTCCGGGGCAGCATGCGCTCCAACGCCGCCACCAGGGCGGAGGCTCTCGGCCTCCTGCGCGGTACGTGAGCCGTCCGTCCGCCCCACCGCCCCCGGCCCTGCCGCGCCCGGGTCGGTGCGCGGTGATGGGGGTCGTCAACGTCACCGAGGACTCCTTCTCCGACGGCGGGCGACACCTCGCACCGGAGGCCGCCCTCGCGCACGCGCGGCGACTGGTCGCCGAGGGAGCAGACCTCCTCGACATCGGTGGCGAGTCCACCAGGCCGGGTGCGATCCGGGTGGACCGCACCGACGAGGCCGGCCGCGTGATCCCGCTGGTCCGGGCGCTCGCCGGGGACGGGGTCACCGTCTCGGTCGACACCATGCGCGCCTCGGTCGCGGCCGAGGCTCTCGACGCCGGTGCGGCGATCGTCAACGACGTCTCCGGGGGTCTCGCCGATCCGGGGATGCTGGAGGTCGTGGCCGAGCACGGATGCCCCGTGATCCTCATGCACTGGGTGTCGCCGGACCAGTACCGGGCGGGCGCCGGCGGCCGGTCCGACTACGGGGGTGACGTCGTGTCCTCGGTACGTGACCACCTCGCGCGCCGGGCGGACGCGGCGGTCGCCGCGGGAGTCGACGAGGGGTCGATCGTGGTGGACCCCGGACTGGGGTTCGCCAAGGACGCCGCCGACAACTGGGCGCTACTCCACGGACTCGACGCCCTCACCGACCTCGGGTTCCCCGTGTTGGTGGCGGCCTCACGCAAGCGGTTCCTCGGCTCACTCCTGGCGGGTGCTGGAGGTGAGCCCCGCGCGGTGACCGACCGGGACCCCGCCACCGCCGCCATCACGACACTGTCGGCTGCGGCCGGCGCCTGGGCGGTCCGTGTGCACGACGTCGCGCCCAGCGCCGACGCCGTTCGAGTGGCCGACGCGTGGGCGACCGGAGGGGTGGGGCAGAGCTGATGGCGGACCGTATCGAACTGACAGGGCTGCGGGTCCGCGGCACCCACGGGGTCTTCGAGCACGAGAGACGCGACGGCCAGGACTTCATCGTCGACCTGGTCGTGTGGACGGACTTCGCCGCGGCCGCGGCCTCGGACGACCTGGCCGACACGGTCGACTACGGTGCGCTGGCGCTCCTGGCCCGCGACGTGGTGGCCGGGGAGCCCCGCGACCTCATCGAGACCGTGGCCTCGCAGATCGCCGACGGGATCATGGACCTCGCCCCCGGTGCCGACGCCGTCGAGGTGACGGTGCACAAACCGCAGGCCCCCATACCGGCCGAGTTCGCGGACGTGGCGGTGGTCGCCCGGCGCTCGCGCGCGGGCGGGCGGGGCGGTGGCGACCGGTGAGCTGTCGGGCGGTCCTGTCCATCGGTGGTAACCAGGGGGATCCGCTGGCGCTGCTGCGTGGCGTGGTGGCCGCCGCGGCCGGCGACGGGATCCTCCGCGGCTTCTCCTCGGTCTACGCCACCCCTCCGTGGGGTGGGGTGGACCAGGACGACTTCCTCAACGCGGTCCTCGTCGTCGACCACCCCGGTTCCCCCCGCGACGTGCTCGAGTGGGGCTTCGCGCGGGAACGCGCGGCCGGGCGCACCCGGGCGGTCCGGTGGGGCCCCAGGACCCTCGACGTCGACGTGGTGTCGGCCGAGGAGGACGGAGCCACGGTGACATCCGGCGACGACTCCCTGACCCTGCCGCACCCACGCGCGGCCGAGCGCGCGTTCGTCCTGGTCCCGTGGATGGAGATCGAGCCGACGGCCCGGTTGAACGGCCTCGCGCTCTCCGCACACCTCGACGCCCTGGATCCGGCAGAGGTGGCAGGGGTCCGGCGGACGACCGGGTCGCTGGCGCCCGAAGGGTGGGTCGGCTGACATGGCCCGTATCGCGGTGTCCACTCTCATCCTGGTCGCTCTCGTCGCCGGCGTGGCCGCATACGTCCTGACCGGTTCCTTCCTCGGATCGCTGCCGCCCATCGGGTGGGGGTGGGTCACGTTGCCGGTGGTGGCGTTGATCGACGTGCTGCTGGCGGTGCGGGTCCGGTCCGCGATCTCCGACGGCGGGGTCGGGCAGGACCGCAGCCAGATGCACCCGCTGACGATCGCCAGGTGCGCGGCCCTGGGACAGGCCTCGGCGGTCCTCGGGGCCGCGGCCGGCGGTCTGGGAGCCGGGCTCTGCCTCTATTTCCTCCCGAGGCTGGGAGATCTGGCGGCCGCGAGCGACGAGCTGCCCGCGGCCGTGGCCGTTCTGGTGTCCGGGGCGCTGCTCGTCGGGGCCGGACTGTTCCTCGAATCGGCGTGCGAGACCCCGCCGTCGGACGACGACTCCGGGGGGCTGGCCCAGCCGACCTGAGCGCATCGTGAGAAGAGCGCCCCGGTGCGTTCCTGGGGAACACGCGCTGGTTACTCGTGGGACCAGTGATCCTCTGCGTATCATGCGGGACATGAGTTCCGACGGCGCGATCGACAAGCCCCGATCCGTCCGCCCCGCTCGCGGCGACGACCGCGGAGTGGCGGGTATCGCTCTCGGGGTGCTCCTGTTGCTGGCGCTCGTCGCGACCGTGGTGATGGTCTTCTCCGACGACCCGGTGTGGATGCGGATCGGCACCCTCTCGGCGCTCTGGGCGGCGTTCATCGGGGCGTTCCTCGTGGCCCGGTACCGTCGGCAGGCGTCCGCCGAGGCGGCCCGGGTCCGCGACCTGCACACCGTCTACGAGCTGCAACTGGAGCGCGAGATCTCCGCTCGTCGCGAGCACGAGCTGGTGGTGGAGAAGGACCTGCGCGACACCGTCCGGGCGGAGACCTCGGACTCGATACAGGCACTGCGTCACGAGATCGCGGCGTTGCGGGAGCAGCTCGGCCAGATGGGCATGCCCCTGACCGACGATCGCCCCGCCGTGGGCGGGGACACCACCGCCGGTGAGCTCGGTGCGGGATCGTCACTGCCATCGGTGCGGTCCGAGCGGGTCGAACCCCGTCGTCGTGCGCCGGAATCGACCTTCTCCGCGTCGGCCGGCCCGTCGTCGGACCCCCGGGAGTCGTGGACCACCCCCGGCCCGGCCCGGCCCCGGCAGTCCACGCCCGAGCCGACGGTCACCGGGGTCGGTCGGCACGTCACGCCGAGCACAGAGCGCACCGAGAAGATCTCCGCGGTCGACACGGGACAGACCCCACCCGACCAGACCAGACCCGACCAGACCAGACCCGACCAGACCAGACCCGACCAGACCCGCTCCGCGGAAGCGCGGGGCGAGCGTTCCCGCGGCCCGGCGGTCCGGCCCGCCGGTCGGACCCAGCCCGAGCCCCGGACCCGGCCCGACGCCCCGAAGCAGCCGGCGCCCGCGACGACGCCCGAGGGGCCGAAGCGGTCGGCACCGGCGTCCGAGCCCGCCACCGCCGAGCCCGCCACCGCCGAGCCCGTCTTCACCGAGCCCCCTGCCCAGGAGTCGGCGACCTCGAGCCGCCACGGTGAGGGCGGAGGCCTCTCGGTCGCCGATCTCATGGCCCGGCTGGGCGAGGACGCCCCCAGTGGTGGTCGTCGCCGTCGACACTCCGCGGACTGAGAAAGCCCCCTCGCTCGTCCCCGGTGTGAGGTGCGCCACTCCTTGCTGCCGTTCCGGTCCGATCCGACTACTCTCGCCCCCGAGATGTCCGGGACCCACCACGTGAGCGGGCCTGGAACGGATCGAGCACTGGAGTACCTCATGATGGCCGAGTTCGGCGTCACCGGAACACCCCCTGCCCGCCTGTCCATAGGCCTGGTCTCCGCCGGTCGAGTGGGGACAGCCATCGGCGCGGCACTGGAGCGGCGTGGGCACGTGGTCGCCGCGGTCGTCGCGCGGTCCGAGCGCTCCCGCGACCTCGCCTCCCGCCGTCTGCCGGAAGCACGACTGGCGGATCCCGTCGGGGTGGCCGGCGCAGGGGAGCTGCTGATCCTCGCCGTGCCCGATTCGGCACTGGCCGGCGTGGTCGCCGAACTGGCCGCGGCCGACGCCTTCCGCCCCGGTCACATCGTGGTCCACGTCGCGGGCGCGGTGGGTGCGGAGGTCCTCCGACCCGCGGCGGACGCCGGTGCCGTCGTCGTGGCGGCCCACCCCGCCATGACCTTCACGGGCGGCGACTCGGACCTCGACCGCATGGAGGGTTGCTCGTGGGCACTGACCTCCCCGGACGAGGTCGGCCTCGTCGTCGGGCAGATGTTGGTGATGGAGACCGGGGGCCTGCCCGTCACCGTCGCCGAATCCCACCGCGCGCTCTACCACGCGGCTCTGGCGCACGGCGCCAACCACCTCGTCACCCTCGTCAACGACGCCGCCGAGGCGCTCGCGGCGTCCTTCTCGGTACTCCCCGGCGGCGGGGTCGCGGGTGACCCGGACGGCATGCTCGGCTCGGACCCGGAGGCGCTCGCCCGGCGCACCCTCGAGCCGCTCCTGCGTGCCGCCCTCGACAACGTCCTGGCCTCCGGCGACGCCGCCCTCACCGGCCCCGTCATGCGCGGCGACGCGGTCACCGTCTCGCGTCACCTCGATGCGCTCGAGGATGTCGACAGCGGTATCGCCGCCGGGTACCGCGCCCTCGCGCTGCGGGCGGCCGACCGCTGCGGTGCCGGCCGTGACGTGACCGACCTCCTGGCCCCCGACCTGACGGAGCAACTGCGATGACCACCTCGATCTACCCCGTGCGCACGGCGGTCCCGGGCCGTCCGGGGTCGGGTTACACCCGCGGTGAGCTGACCGTCCACCACGAGCCCTCGTCGTTGCACGCGGTCACCGAATCGCTGCGCAAGGTCGGCAAGCAGATCACCTTCGTCCCGACGATGGGTGCGCTGCACCCCGGTCATCTCGCGCTGGTCGAGGCCGCCCGTCGCACGCCCGGGTCGGTGGTGGTCGTGTCGATCTTCGTCAACCCGCTCCAGTTCGGACCGGGGGAGGATCTGGACGCCTACCCGCGCACGCTCGACGACGACGTGGCCAGGCTCGCCGAGGCCGGGGTCGAGCTGGTCTTCGCCCCCGCCGCCGCCGCGATGTACCCCGACGGTCCGCGGACCACCGTCCAGCCCGGCCCGACGGGGGAGATCCTCGACGGAGCGGCCCGCCCCGGCCACTTCGCCGGAATGCTCACGGTGGTGGCCAAGCTGTTCAACATCGTCGCGCCCCACCAGGCGTTCTTCGGGGAGAAGGACTATCAGCAACTGGTCCTGATCCGCCAGATGGTGGCCGACCTGGACATGGACGTACGGGTGGTGGGCGTCCCCACCGTCCGGGAGTCCGACGGGCTGGCGCTGAGCTCGCGCAACCGCTACCTCTCCGCCGAGGAGCGGGAGCTGGCCACCACGCTCAACGCCGCGCTAGTGGCCGGGACGTTCGCCGCGCAGGCCGGGCGACAGGCCGTGCTCGACGCGGCCCGGGCGGTCCTGGCGGAGCGTCCGCAGATCTCGATCGACTACCTCGAACTCCGGGCCGGCGACCTCGGTGAGCCGCCGCAGGAGGGGCCGGGGCGGCTCCTCGTGGCCGCCCGGATCGGTGCCACCCGCCTCATCGACAACGTCGGCGTGGCCATCGGTACCGGTTTCCTCGCCGCCGCCGAGGCGACCGTCGCCGCCCAACAGGCCGAGATGGCCGACGACCTCAAGGAAGGCCTGTAGATGCAGCGCACCATGCTCCACTCCAAGATCCACCGGGCGACCGTGACCCAGGCCGACCTGCACTACGTGGGTTCCTGCACCATCGACGCCGACCTGATGGACGCCGCCGACCTGCTCGAAGGGCAGCAGATCGACATCGTCGACATCGACAACGGCTCCCGTCTGACCACCTACGCCATCACGGGCGAGCGGGGGTCGGGGGTCATCAGCATCAACGGCGCGGCAGCGCATCTCGTCCATCCCGGCGACCTGGTGATCGTCATCGCCTACGCCGTCATGGAGGACGCCGAGGCGCGGACCTACCAACCCCGTGTGGTCTTTGTCGACGGCGACAACCGCACTCTGACCGAGGGCACCGATCCGGCGAACGTGCCCGCGGGGTCGGGGCTGAAGAACCCGCGCGTACCCGAGCCGGCCGCCGTCTAGGTACCGGGGTAGGACCGTGCTTCTCACCGTGGACGTCGGCAACACGCACATCCGGCTCGGCGTCTTCCCCTCCGACGGTGGTCCCCTCGAGCGCACCTGGAGCATGCGGACGTCGCCGTCGGTCACCTCGGACGAGTTGGCGTTGACCATCCGGGGACTTCTCGGGGAGTGCGCCGGCCGACTCTCCGGCATCTCCGCGATGTCGGTCGTCCCCTCGGTGACCGGTGAGCTCCGCCGGATGGCCGCCGACTACTGGCCCGGATTGCGCGCGGTCGTGGTCGCGCCCGGTGTCAAGACCGGTGTCCCGCTGCTGGTGGACAACCCGCGGGAGGTGGGGTCCGACCGGGTGGTCAACGCACTGGCCGCCCACACCCTCTTCGAGGGCGCCGTCATCGTCGTCGACGTGGACACGGCGACCACCGTCGACGCCGTCTCCGGGCGCGGCGAGTTGCTGGGTGGCGCGATCGCGCCCGGGATCGACATCTCCGTGGACGCCCTCGCCGAGCGCGCGGCGGCGCTGCGGAAGATCGAGGTGGTGCGGCCCCGCGGCGCGCTCGGCAAGAACACCGTCGCCGCGCTCCAGGCCGGGATCGTGATCGGGTTCGCCGGGCAGATCGACGCCCTGGTGGACCGTCTGCGGACCGACGTCGCCGAACTGGCCGACGCGGCGGTGGTGCTGACCGGGTTGCGGGCGGACGTGGTGGCGGAGGAGTCGCGGACGATCACCGACGTGGAGCCCGAGCTCGCGCTCGAGGGGCTGAGGCTGGTGTTCGAGAGGAATTCCTGAGCCGCGCCCCGCACACGGTGCTGATGGCATGCTGTCCGCCATGGGCGGGGTCGGGCGGAGAGAGATCGACGACGACGAGGTGATCCGCAGGGACACCTCCGAGTTCGACCGCGGGTTGTCCTTCTTCGACGCCATCTACGGCTTCGCCGTGACGCTGCTCATCGTGAACGTCGACCTACCGGGGGCGGAGGCGTGGCAGGACCTCGGGTCGTTGGCCGGATCCGGGCTGGGCCGGCAGTTGTCCGGGGTCGTACTGAGCTTCGTGGTGATCTGTGCACTGTGGCGGGTGAACGTCAGGATGATCAAGGGCCTCACGGGGCTCGACGGCCCGATGGTGTTCGCCAACCTGGTGGCGACCGGCCTGGTGATCCTCGTGCCCTTCACCACGGATGCGATCAGTGACCCGGCCACATCCGATCTCGCGTTGCCCACCGTCTTCTACGCCCTCAACATCGCCGGGGTGGCCCTCGCCCAGGCGGCCGTCTACCAGCTCGGTCGGGCGGCAGGGTTGGAGCGTCGTCCCACCTCCCCGAGGGAGAACGGCAGGCTGCTCGTCGCGGCGGTGGCCGCCCCGGCGGTGTTCCTGGCGTCGGTCCCCGTGGCGTTGACGGTCGGGGCGGGGACGGCCCAACTGGTGTGGGTGTCGTTGGTCATCGTGCTCCCGCTGACGGGACGGCTCGCGAACCGGGCCAGGGGGACCTGACGGCGTCGCCGGATCGGGCTGAAGGGGCGGGCTGGGGGTTGGTCAGGCCGGTAGTGGGATCAGGCCGCGGACCGGTAGCTCGTCATGGAGACCGAGCCCCAGGCGTAGCCCTTGCTGAAGGCGTCCAGTGTCTCGCCGGATCCCGCGGCCATGCCGGCCGTGTACAGCAGGGGCAGGAAGTGGTCGGCGCTGGGCACCGCCGACCGGGCGTCCGGGTGGTCGACCAGCGAGAGGGCGTCCTCCGGACGGTCGGTGAGCAGTTCCTGGGCGTGGTCGTCGAAGCGGTGGGCCCAGTCGGTGCCGCTGTTGCCACGTGAGGGGTCCGCCGCTGCCAGGTTGTGTACGACGTTGCCGCTGGCCAGCACGAGGACGCCGGAGTCGCGCAGTGCGGAGAGCCGGACGCCGAGGTCGAAGTGGTAGCTCGCCGGCTTGGACGCGTCCACCGAGAGCTGGGCGACGGGGACGTCGGCGTCCGGGAAGACGTGGGTGAGCACCGACCACGTGCCGTGGTCGAGCCCCCACGAGTCCTGGTCGATGCCCACCCAGGTGGGTTTGACCACCTCGGCCACCTCGGATGCCAGTTCGGGGGCGCCGGAGGCCGGGTACTCGAACTCGTTCAGTTCCCGGGGGAAGCCGTAGAAGTCGTGGATCGTCCGCGGGTTCGGCATGGCGGTCACGGCGGTGGCGCCGATGTACCAGTGTGCCGACACGGCGAGGACGGCCCGGGGTCGCTCGGGGAGCGAGGCCCCGAGGGCGGCCCACTGCCGGGTCCACTCGTTGACCTCCAGCGCGTTGAGGGGGACCCCGTGTCCGATGAAGACGGCGGGTTGGCGCTGGTGCGTGGTGCTCATGTGTTCTCCTCTGCTCTAACTACATGATGCATCAACTAACCTCATGGCGCCAGCCGGGTGGGCGACGGGGTGGGTGACGGGGTGGGTGGGTGAGGATCCCGGGGCTTGAACTAGGTAGACCGGTCTGTCTATTATCGGGGGCATGCACGCCCGCCGAATGCCCTTCGCCGAACCGGTGGCATCCGTGCGCGCACAGCACCTGTGTCGCCGACCGGCAGCAGCACCGTCAACGCGCCCCGCCGAATCCCGCCGCACCAGGAGCACCGCATGAGCACCGTCACCACAGTCACCTCCACCCCGGTCTCGGTGGACGTCGCCGACTACCCCGCCGCCGTTCGCGGAGGCGCCCTCGTCGTGGACATCCGCTCCAGGGCCCAACGTGAGCGACAGGGCGTCCTGGCCGGCGCGGTCGCGGTCGAGGCTCGCCCCGTCGTCGAGCTGCTCGATCCCCGCTCGGCAGCTCCGCTCGCCGTCGTGATCGAGGGCGGCGAGGTGGTGCTGGTCAGCGATGACGGCCTCGACGCCGAGCTGTTCGCCCTGGAACTGCACTCGCGCGGGGTACGGGGGGTCCGCGCGGTGGACGGCGGTTACGACGCGCTCCGTGCCGCCCGTGCGCTCGGCCTGCTCGCCGATGCGGAGCACCTCCTGCGCGAGAGGTCCGCGATCTCCGCGCACTGAACGCAGCCGGCGCGCACCAGTCACACCATGCACACCCGACGCGGCCACGGCGCCCCGACCGGGGGCGTGGCGCCGCCGGCGCCGGTACGGTCACGGAATGATGGACGACATCTCGGCAGACCTGCTCACAGGCATCCTCGACGAGGTCCGGGACGACTCCTCCGGTGATCTGGTCCCGCACCTGGGGGACTACGAGCACCCGAATCCCGACGCCCTCGCGCTGGCCGTCTGCGACCTGGGCGGCCGGGTGGTGTCCGTGGGCGACGACGACATCCGATTCGATCTCCAGTCCGCGTCCAAGCCGTTCGTGTACGCCCTGGCCCTGGACCAGAAGGGGGTCGACGAGGTGGCCGAGCGGATCGGCGTGGAGCCGTCCGGCGACGCGTTCAACGAGATCTCCCTGGAGGCCGGCACGGGCCGGGCGCCCAACGGTCTCGTCAACGCCGGGGCGTTGGCCGCCCACGCACTCGTCGGGGACACCGACGACGACGAGGGCTCGCGCTTCGAGCACATCCGTGCGCTGCTGTCCCGCCTGGTCGGCCGCGAGGTGGACGTGGACGAGGAGATCGCGGACATCGAGGCCCACAGCGCCCACCGCAACCAGGCGCTCGCCCACCTGCTCGCGGAGGAGGGCAACCTCGCGGACGACCCCCACGAGGTGGTGGCCGGCTACGGGCGTCAGTGTGCGGTCCGCGTGGACGTCCGCGAGCTCGCCCACATGGCCGCCATGTTCGCGAACAGCGGTCTGCGTCCCGGGAGCGAGGAACGGATCCTCGGCCGTAAAGCCGTGCGCTACGCCAACAGCGTGATGTTCACCTGCGGCATGTACGACGCGGCGGGCGACTGGGTCTACCAGGTCGGACTGCCGGCCAAGAGCGGGGTCTCTGGCTGCCTGTTCGCGGTGGTCCCCGGCAGGTTCGGCATCGCCGCCTACTCGCCCCGGCTCGACGAGCACGGCAACAGCGTGCGGGCCGCGGCCGCGATCGAGGCGCTCTCGGACAAGCTGGACCTCCACGTACTCGACCAGGTGGGTGACCACGGGTTCGGCTCCACCGCGTAGCGGCGACTATCCTCGGGAGCCGTGACCGACTCGACTCCCGCAGCGCCCGGGGCCGCCTCGAACGAGCCCGCCGACGACACCCCCGAGCAGCTACGTATCCGCCGCGACAAGCGGCAGCGCATCCTCGACTCCGGCGTGGACGCCTACCCCGTCGACGTCCCACGCACCCACGGCCTGGTCGAGATCGCCTCGGACCCGCGCTTCGCCGCGCTCGAGCCGGGGGAGGAGACCGACGTCCGGGTCTCCGTCGCCGGCCGGGTGTTGTTCGTCCGCAACACCGGCAAGCTCTGCTTCGTCCGACTGCAGGACGGCGTGGACCCGGCTGCGGACCTGTCCGCCCCGGAGGCCGGGGACGGGCCGAGCGCCTTCGCCCCGCAGCTGCAGGCCATGCTGTCGCTGGCGAACATCGGCGAGGAGCGGCTCGAAGCCTGGAAGCAGGACGTGGACCTCGGTGACCACGTCTCGGTGAGTGGCCGGGTGGTGCGGTCCAAGCGCGGCGAGCTGTCCGTCATGGCCGACTCCTGGGTGCTGGCGGCCAAGTCCCTCCGCCCGCTGCCGGTCGCCCACAAGGAGCTGAGCGAGGACACGCGCATCCGGCAGCGCTACACCGACCTCATCATGCGCGAGACCGCCCGTCGCAACGCGGTCACCCGCATCAAGGTGGTCCGGGCACTGCGCGACGCCCTCGAGCGTCGCGGGTTCCTCGAGGTGGAGACGCCCATGCTGCAGACGCTGCACGGCGGTGCCGCCGCCCGGCCGTTCGTCACGCACTCCAACGCGCTCGACCTCGACCTGTACCTGCGGATCGCGCCGGAGCTGTACCTCAAGCGCTGCGTGGTGGGCGGGATCGAGCAGGTCTTCGAGATCAACCGCAACTTCCGGAACGAGGGCGTGGACTCCTCGCACAGTCCCGAGTTCGCGATGCTCGAGACCTACCAGGCCTACGGGGACTACGACACCTCGGCCACGATGATCCGCGAGGTCATCCAGGAGGTCGCCCGGGAGGTGTTCGGCACCACGACCGTCACCCTCGCCGACGGCACCGAATTCGACCTCGGCGGTCAGTGGCGCGAGATGCGGATGTACCCCTCACTCAACGAGGCGTTGCGGGCCAGGCATCCCGAGCGGGCCGTGGAGGTGGCGGTGGACTCGACCGTGGAGGAGCTCACCGAGCTGGCCTCGGCGGTGGGGCTGGAGGTCCCGAAGGACAAGGGCTGGCTGCACGGCAAACTGGTCGAGGAACTCTGGGAGCACCTGTGCGGCGACCAACTGGAGGGGCCGGTCTTCGTCCGCGACTTCCCCGTTGAGACCTCCCCGCTCACCCGTGACCACAGGACGGAGCGCGGGGTCACCGAGAAGTGGGACCTCTACGTCCGTGGATTCGAACTCGCGACGGGGTACTCGGAGCTCGTCGACCCGGTGATCCAGCGCCAGCGGTTCGAGGACCAGGCGCGGCTCGCCGCGGCCGGAGACGACGAGGCGATGGTGCTCGACGAGGACTTCCTGGCCGCGATGGAGCAGGGGATGCCGCCCACGACAGGGCTGGGGATGGGGATCGACCGGCTGCTCATGGCGCTCACCGGTCTGGGCATCCGCGAGACCATCCTGTTCCCGATGGTCAAGCCGCTGCCACGCGACTGAAGGTCGACCTCGGTGGGTCGCGGGTCAGCGGGCGTCGCCCCGGCCGTGTTCCCAGGCGAGTGCCACCAGGTCGCGGAGCACCTGCTGGTCCACCCTGGCCAGGCTCGACACGTAGAGGCAACCCGTGCCGGTCCTGTGCGGCCCCAGCCTCGCGAGCAGCGCTTCGGCGCCCGGTGTCCCCAGCAGCCCGTAGAGGGTGAGGGCGGAGGCGCGGGGGCTGAAGCCCACCCGGAGGGTGTCGCCCTCGCGGCCGCTGTCGTAGACGTAGTGGTGGTGGCCGTAGCCCACTATCGACGGGCCCCACATGACGGCCGGCTCGTCGGTGACGTCGTCGAAGAGCTCCAGTAGTCGCAGACCGTCGTCCACGCGCCGGGCGGTGGGCAGCCCCTCGATCCACTCCCGCGGGGAGCCGGGCGCCGCGACGTGCGCCGTGTTGTCACTGCGGCCGGTGGCCCGGGGTCGGGCGACCGGGTCGGTGAAGGCCAGTCCCGCCGCCGTCAGCGCGTCGCGCAGCACCCCGAGTTGGGAGGGGCCGATGCCGTGTAGTGCCAGCACGTCCTCCTCGGGCATTCCGTCGAGCTGGCGGAGGTCGGTGATCCCCGCCGCGGCCAGAGCCCGGCCCGCGGGGGCGGACAGTCGGGGCAGGGGCAGCGGTGACTCGTTCATGACGCAGACGCTAGACGCGCGGGGTGGTCCCGCGCACCGGTCGAGACCCGAACGTGACCGGGGGGCGTCGGCGCCGGTGATCCGGCCGCGACATAATAGCGGCATGAGAAGAAACGCATCGCGTGTGTTGGTCGGGCTGACGGCAGCGCTCCTGGCGGCCGGTGCCTCGACGTCCGGCGCGTCGGCCCAGACGCCCTTCGACGTTCCCGCGGAGGCGCGACAGGCCCTCGACCAGGCCCTGGCCGGATCGGCGCAGGCGGACACGGACCTGCGCACCGCCATGGGTGGCTCCCTGGAGTCGGCCGGTATCACCCCTCCGGACGGGTTGGTGCCCCCTCGGCCCGCGCCCCCGGCCCCCGCCGCGCGCCCGACGCCGCCGGACCCGACGCCACCGGACCCGACACCGCAGAGCCCGTGCCCCCGGACCGCGGCCGCGTGCGTGGATCTCGACGGGGATCGCACCTGGCTGCAGGCGGGAGAGCGGTTGAGCTACGGGCCGGTGCGGATGTCCCACGGTATGTCCGGTTGGGAGACGCCGCGGGGGACGTACCAGGTCACACGGAAGGTGCGGCACGACGTCAGCCGGCTGTTCGACAACGCACCGATGCCGTATTCGGTGTACTTCGTGGGCGGGATCGCCTTCCACGAGGGGGACCCGTCGTACGAGTCCCACGGCTGCATCCGGTTGGACCAGCCCGCCGCCGCTACCTACTTCGACCGCCTGCAGGTCGGGGACACCGTGGTGGTGTTCTGACTCGTCACGAGTCCTTGAACAGGCGGGCTTCCGCGCGGTCGGGCAGGAGGTACTCGGCCGACCGTGCCTGCCACGCCGACCCGGCGATCACCAGCACGAAGCCGACCGCGGCGAGGTACGGGCCGTAGGTGACCGACGTGCCCGAGGGCAGCCCCGACAGGAGGGGGTCGGAGGTACCGGTCGAACCGATCAGGACCCAGATGAAGGCGAGGTGGGCGGTCAACACGACGGCGGCGAGGATCGCGTTGGCCAGCGCGAAGAAGCCCAGACGGGTGAACAGCGTGACCGACGCGAGGAACGACAGCACGACCAGGCCGATGAAGTTCACGGGCGCCATGGCGCGCAGGTCCAGTACCTCGGTGAGTCCGAGCCCGGTGATGCCCCCTCCGGCCTCGGTGGCCAGCCAGGGCAGGTACAGGCTGACCAGGGCCAGTGCCAGGCCGACGAAGGCGGTCAGTCCCCCGACGCGGTTGCGCAGGTGGGGGATGATCTTGCTGCCGGTCGGGGTGCGCGCCGACCGGTGTGAGGGGTGGGTGGCGGACGTCGTCTGCGTGCTCATGGCGGGTGCCCCCTGGTCGGACCGGATTCACTGATGTGAACTAAGTCACATTGTATGCGCTGGTGCCGGTGCGTGCCACAAGGGCGTGGTCACCGTGGGGTGCGCATCGATCGCAGGTACTCGGCCGACCACGCCGTCCATGCCGATCCCGCCGTCGTCATCACGAACCCGAGCGCCGCCACGACGGGGCCGAAGGTCACCGTGGCGTCCGCCGGCAGCCCCGACAGGGCCGGTTCCGTCGACCCGGTGGACTCGACGAGGATCCAGACGAACGCCAGATGGCACGCCAGTGCCCCGGCGGCCACCACCCCCGCAGCGGCGGCGAACGCGCCCAGTCGGGTGAAAGCGGTGACCGTCACCAGGAAGAACAGTCCCAGCAACCCGAGGAACAACACCGGGGCGACGCTGCGCACGTCGATGACCTCGGTGATCCCCAGGGCGGAGATCTGCTCGCCCCCGCCGGTCGACAGCCACGGCAGATAGAGGCTGAGCAGCGCCAGGGCCAGACCCGTGAGGGAGGCGGACGCGCCGATCCGGTTCCGGGTGGGCGGGATCATCTTGGTCCGCGCCGGCGTCCTCGTGGGCAGCGGGACCCGGTGGGGTGGGGGCGGTTCGTAAACGGCCATGGCGATCACCCTCTCGGCGAGACGAATTCACGCCTATGTGCTTTGTCACATCATAGTGGCGGGATCTCGCCGACGTGCCGGTCCATGACCTTCGTCGTGGAAGCGGGACTACTAGCGTCGCCGGTTCGTCCGACGCGTGGGCTCGGCGGCCACCGGATCCTCCGGCCACGGATGCCGGGGATAGCGGCCCCGCATCTCCGCCCGCACTCCGGGATAGGCCTCTCTCCAGAAGAACGCCAGGTCGCGGGTGACGGCGAGCGGTCGGCCGGCGGGGGAGAGCAGGTGGACGGTCACCGGGACCCGCCCGTCACAGATCCGGGGCGAGGTGGTCCACCCGAAGCACTCCTGCAGCTTGACCGCGAGCACGGGGGCGGCGTCGGAACCGGGCTCGGGATAGTCCACCCGGTACGACGACGAGCTGGGCACCTCCAGGCGGTCGGGCAGCAACTCGTCGAACCGGGTGGCCTCCGGCCACGGGAGCAGTCGCCGCAGGGCGCGGCCCACGTCGCGTCCCGCCATCCTCCCGCCGCGGGCGAGGGCGTCGATCTCCGGTCCGAGCCACTGGTCCACCCGGTCCGCGAGGGCGTCCCCGGTCACCTCCGGCCAGGGGGCTCCGAGCTCGCGACGGGCCAGTGCCAGCCGGCGCCACAGGCGTAGGGCCTCGTCGTCCGGGTCGAGCGCCGCGAGCCCCCCGGCGCGGACGGCTGCCGCCACGGCCGACGCGGCGGCGGCCGGACCGGGGCGCACGGGCGTCGACGAGAGCTCGATCGCCCCGAGTCGCCGGATCCTGCGGCCCGTCAGTGCGCCGCCGGAGAAGGAGGCGGTCTCGTCGTCGTCGAGGAGCCCCGATGCCGCACGTTCGGCTCCGTCCCGGTCCAGCGCGGCGGCGGCGCGGATCACCGCGCCCGCCTCCCCGGCGGCCCGCCCGGACGCGCGGGCGACCTCGGCCACCGCGAGCCATTCGTGGCCGGTGAGCGCCGACCCGGGTGGCAGGACCGCCCCCGTCCCGGAGGCGAACGTGTACTGCGCGCCCCGGCGGCGCGCGACCCGCCCGGGATGGGCGAGCGCCACGATCAGGCCGACGGCCTCCTCGGCCGGGACCTCGCCGTGTGTTCCCCCGCGCTGTCCGCCACCGGTGTGGACCAGCCGCTCCAGGCGACGCGCCTCACGCTCCCAGGTCGCGGAATCCCCGGCCCGACCGCTGCGCAGCGCACGCAGGTCCGCGACCAGGTCGCCCGCGGGGGAGCGGCGGCCCGAGGCCATCATCGCCACCACCTCGGCGGCCATCCGGCGGCCGACGACCGGGGTCCCGTCGAGCAGCGCCCGGGCGTGCCGCGGGTCGGCGGGTACGCGCGCCAGGTCGCGTCCGCGCCCGGTGGCCCTGCCGCGGGCGTCGAGTGCTCCCAACCCCTGGAGCACATCCTCGGCGCGGGTGATCTCCCCCGACGGCGGCGGGTCGGGCAGCGCCAGTCCCTCGCCCCGCGGTGCGCCCCAGCAGGCCACGTCCAGGGCGAAGGTCGTCAGGTCGGAGGTGGCGATCGACGGCGTGCGGTGTGCGGGCAGTCGCGCGTACTCGTCCTCGGTCAGACAGCGCACGGCCGTTCCGGGGCCGAGGCGGGCGGCGCGGCCGGAGCGCTGCACACAGGAGTCGCGGGAGGCCGAGACCGTCACGAGTCCGGTCATGTCACGCGCCGCGTCCCTGCGGGGTTCGCGGCTCAGGCAGGCGTCCACCACCACGCGCACCCCGGGCACCGTGAGCGAGGACTCCGCGAGATCGGTCGAGACCACCACCCGGGGTAGCGGTCGGGTGCCGTCCCGTCCCGGGCCCCCGCTCCCGGAACCGGAGACCGCCCTGTCCTGCGCCGCCGCGTCGAGACCGCCGTGCAGGGGAAGGACCTCGGCGCGCCCACCCAGCCGGGCGTCCAGCGCCCGCACCACGCGTTCGATCTCGCGGACCCCCGGGAGGAAGACCAGGGTGTCTGCGCCGCCCGCGGTCACCTCGTCGGCCGTCACCGCGGCCACGTGGTCGAGGAACCCGTCGGTCACCCCGCGGGAGTCCAGCCGGGTCACCGGTGGTGGCGCGTACCGGATCTCCAGGGGATGCAGGACGGCCGGGACGTCGACCACCGGAGCCGCGGTCGCCCCCGGGTCGTCCGCTCCGGCACCGCCCAGCAGCCGGGCGAAGCGACCGGCCTCGACGGTCGCGGACATGGCCACCACGGGCAGGTCGTCGCGGAGTTGACGCACCTCGCAGAGCAGCGCCAGGGCGAGGTCGGACTCGACGTCCCGCTCGTGGACCTCGTCGAGCACCACGGCGCCGATCCCGGGTAGGTCGGGGTCGGCGATCAGTCGCCGCACCAGCACCCCCGGCGTCACGAACTCCACGAGGGTGTCCCGGCCCACCCTCGAGTCCCCGCGCACGGAGTAGCCGACCACCGCGCCGGGTTCCGTCCCGGTCAGCGTCGCCAGGCGCCGCGCCGCCGAGCGTGCGGCCACCCGTCGGGGCTGGGTGACGACGACCCGACCCGCGATCCCGTCCGTCGACGCGACCGCCGGCGGGGCGAGAGTGGTCTTGCCGGTGCCGGGCGGGGCCTGGACCACCGCGGTGCCCGTCGTCTCCAGGGCCTCGCGCAGGGCGGGCAGCGCGGCGGCGAACGGCAGGCCGCGCCCGATGCGTTCCAGATCGAACGGGCTCATACCGTCGACCCGCCCACCTGTGCCATGGTCACGACCCTAGTGGCCGGTCCAGCGGTGCACCTGTTCCCGGCGTTCGCTGTCGGCGTACACGGATTCGCAATGATTGTCCGACCTGCCGCGTTGAACCCTGGTGAAGGTCCGGGCACTGCTCCTGCGGTGCCCAGCGTCAGACCGGGCCACTACAGTGGTGAAAACCCGAGGAATGTGAGGTAGCACGATGTTCGAACGGTTTACCGACCGCGCGCGTCGCGTCGTCGTCCTGGCCCAGGAAGAGGCCCGGATGCTCAACCACAATTACATCGGCACCGAGCACATCCTGCTGGGTCTCATCCACGAGGGCGAGGGAGTGGCCGCCAAGGCCCTCGAGTCCCTCGGGATCTCGCTGGAAGCGGTGCGGAGTCAGGTCGAGGAGATCATCGGCCAGGGCCAGCAGGCGCCCAGCGGGCACATCCCGTTCACGCCGCGGGCCAAGAAGGTGCTGGAGCTGAGCCTGCGCGAGGCGCTGCAGCTCGGCCACAACTACATCGGCACCGAGCACATCCTGCTCGGCCTCATCCGTGAGGGCGAGGGCGTGGCCGCCCAGGTGCTGGTCAAGCTCGGAGCGGACCTCACACGGGTCCGTCAGCAGGTCATCCAGCTGCTCTCGGGTTACCAGGGCAAGGAGGCCGAGGCCACGGGTGCGCCCGCGGGAGCCGGTGGGCGGGAGTCCGGGACGCCGTCGTCGTCGACGGTCCTGGACCAGTTCGGCCGTAACCTCACGCAGGCCGCCATGGAGGGCAAGCTCGATCCGGTCGTCGGTCGCGCCAAGGAGGTGGAGCGCATCATGCAGGTGCTCTCCCGGCGTACCAAGAACAACCCCGTCCTGATCGGCGAGCCCGGCGTGGGCAAGACCGCCGTCGTCGAGGGGCTGGCGCAGTCCATCGTCAACAACGAGGTCCCCGAGACCCTCAAGGACAAGCAGGTCTA
The DNA here is from genome assembly GCF_033790845.1 of Dietzia sp. PP-33. NCBI lineage: Bacteria > Bacillati > Actinomycetota > Actinomycetes > Mycobacteriales > Dietziaceae > Dietzia > Dietzia sp. PP-33. The sequence continues at coordinate 187,822 of NZ_JAMYEI010000004.1, read as the reverse complement.
CTCGCTCGACCTGGGCTCGCTCGTGGCCGGTTCGCGTTACCGCGGTGACTTCGAGGAGCGCCTCAAGAAGGTGCTCAAGGAGATCAACCAGCGCGGCGACATCATCCTGTTCATCGACGAGATCCACACGCTCGTCGGTGCGGGTGCCGCCGAGGGCGCGATCGACGCCGCGTCGATCCTCAAGCCCAAGCTGGCCCGTGGCGAGTTGCAGACCATCGGCGCCACCACGCTCGAGGAGTACCGCAAGCACATCGAGAAGGACGCGGCTCTCGAGCGTCGTTTCCAGCCGGTGCAGGTCCCCGAGCCCAACGTGGAGCTGTCCATCGAGATCCTCAAGGGGCTGCGGGACCGCTACGAGGCGCATCACCGCGTCACCATCACCGACGCGGCGCTGGCCGCGGCCGCGCAGTTGGCGGACCGCTACATCAACGACCGCTTCCTGCCGGACAAGGCGATCGACCTCATCGACGAGGCCGGTGCGCGCATGCGCATCAAGCGGATGACCGCTCCGCCGGACCTGCGCGAGTTCGACGAGAAGATCGCGGAGGCCCGTCGCGAGAAGGAGTCCGCGATCGACGCGCAGGACTTCGAGAAGGCCGCCGGCCTGCGCGACACGGAGAAGAAGCTCATCGCCGAGCGCTCGGAGCGCGAGAAGCAGTGGCGTGCGGGCGACATGGACGTGGCCGCCGTGGTCGACGAGGAGCAGATCGCCGAGGTCCTGGGGAACTGGACCGGCATCCCCGTGTTCAAGCTCACCGAGGAGGAGACCACGCGTCTGCTCCGCATGGAGGAGGAGCTGCACAAGCGGATCATCGGTCAGGAGGAGGCCATCAAGGCCGTCTCCCGTGCGATCCGCCGTACGCGCGCCGGGCTCAAGGACCCCAAGCGTCCGTCGGGATCGTTCATCTTCGCCGGCCCCTCGGGTGTCGGTAAGACCGAGCTGTCCAAGTCGCTGGCCAACTTCCTGTTCGGTGAGGATGACGCCCTCATCCAGATCGACATGGGCGAGTACCACGACCGCTTCACCGCCTCGCGTCTCTTCGGTGCACCCCCCGGGTACGTCGGTTACGAGGAGGGCGGCCAGCTCACGGAGAAGGTGCGGCGCAAGCCGTTCTCCGTGGTCCTGTTCGACGAGATCGAGAAGGCCCACTCGGAGATCTACAACACGCTCCTCCAGGTGCTCGAGGATGGTCGTCTCACCGACGGTCAGGGCCGCATGGTGGACTTCAAGAACACCGTGTTGATCTTCACCTCCAACCTCGGGACCAGGGACATCTCCAAGGCGGTCGGGATGGGCTTCCAGTCCTCCGACAACACCGAGGACGCCTACGAGCGGATGAAGCAGAAGGTCAACGACGAGCTCAAGAAGCACTTCCGGCCCGAGTTCCTCAACCGCATCGACGAGATCGTGGTGTTCCACCAGCTCACCCGCGACCAGATCGTCCAGATGGTCGACCTCATGGTGAGCCGCGTCGGCGTGGCCCTCAAGGGCAAGGACATGGACATCGAGGTCTCGGATCGGGCCAAGGAGCTCCTGGCCAAGCGCGGGTTCGACCCGGTCCTGGGCGCCCGGCCCCTGCGTCGCACGATCCAGCGCGAGATCGAGGACACGCTCTCCGAGAAGATCCTCTTCGGAGAGGTCGCGGCAGGCGAGCTGATCAAGGTCGACGTCGAGGGCTGGGACGGGGAGTCCGACAACACCGAGGACGCCAAGTTCACGTTCACGGGCGCACCCCGCCCGGAGGCCGACTCCCGCGAGGGCGAGGAGATCACCGCGAGTGTCGCTCCCACCGGAGAGGCCGGTCCCGGCGATTCGCTCCCGCCGAGCTCGGGAGGCTTCGGTGGCGGCACCCCCGGCGGCCCCGCGGGGAGTGGTGGGGCGGCCCCCGCCACCACCTGACCCGGTCGCGACGGGTGCCCCGGCACCGCGCCTGACACGACGAACGGCCCCCGCCACTGGCGGGGGCCGTTCGTCGTGTGCGGGACTCTCGCCCGCCGCCCCGCCGCCCCGCCTCCAGGGCTTGCGCGGCCAGATTGCCCGGTTCCCTCGGGGTTGAGCGGCGGGAATGGACCATAGCGGCCGCGCAAGTCGGGGGACGGCCGCGCAAGTCGGGGGCGGCAGCGTGGATCGGGCCGGGGCGGGCCGCGTAGGTCGCCCGGGTCGGTCGTCTAGGAGGTGATCCCGGACCAGATGGTGGCGATCGCCGCCCAGCCGACCATTCCCACGGTGGAGTAGAGCGTCGCCCACATGAGTCCACCCACGGTCACCGCGGGCAGGTACCGGGTCAGCGGCATGCGGGTGAACCCGGCGCTGAAGTTGATCGCCGTCTGCACGCCCACGGTGAGGAAGGACAGCGGCACGGCGATCACTCCGTACCGCGCGGACAGTCGCTGGGCCCGCTGCATGGTGGGTCCCTCGAGCCGGTGGGCGAACCTCCGGCTGAGTCTGCCGCCCCGGAGCGCGCCCCGGCCCAGCCAGTAGGTCGCGTTGGCGCGCAGCATCACTATGACGAAGAGCGTTCCGAAGGCGATGACGAACGGTTGCTCCGAGATCCGGTCCATGGGGGCGGGACGCCGGTGGGGGAGCGGGTCAGGAGGAGGGCTTGACGTCCAGCACGACGTCGAACTCCAGCAGGTTCGCGCCCTCGGCGACCGGCTTGCCGTGCTGGCCCGCGTGGGCGGTGCGGGCGTCCCCGTCGCGCCAGGCGGCGAAGGACTCCTCGTCCTCCCAGGTGGTCACGACGAAGTACCGGGTCTCTCCGCCGGTGGGGCGCAGCAGCTGGAAGCCGAGGAACCCGGGGGAGTTCTCCACGGTGTGCGCGCGCTCGGCGAAGCGGCGCTCCAGCTCGGCGCCGGCCTGCGGCGGGACGTTGAGGGCATTGATCTTCACGACGGCCATGTAGGTGAGCCTACGCTTTGGTACCGAGGTCCCGGCTGGTCAACCCGGCAGGGAGTACAGGTCCCCGCTGCGCACCATCAGCCCGTCGGCCACCAACGAGTCGAGTGCACGCTCGCGCTGGACCGCGTCGGGCCACACGGCGTCCAATCGGACCCGGTCGGCCGCACCGTCACCGTCTCGCAGGACGTCGAGGAGCAGGCCGCGGACCTGCCTGTCGGTCCCGGCGAACGTCTGGGCCCGGCGCCGGGGTCCGTCCCACGCAGGTTTCCCGGCGGCCACCCACGCGCACGAGGAGGCGAGCGGGCAGTCCTCGCACCGCGGCCCGCGTGCGGTGCAGACCAGTGCGCCCAGCTCCATCAGTGCCACCGAGAAGGCGACCGCGCGATCGCGGTCCTCGGGCAGCAGTGCGTCGACGGCCGAGAGGTCACGCCTGGTGGACGGCGGACCGGCCTCGGCCGAGCCCCCCACCGCCCGCGCGACCACCCGGCGCACGTTGGTATCGACCACCGGGACGCGCTGCCCGTGGGCGAAGCACGCCACAGCCCGGGCGGTGTAGTCGCCGACGCCGGGGAGGGCGAGGAGGTCGTCGACGTCGGTGGGGACCCTGCCGCCGTGCCGGTCGACGACGGCGAGGGCGCACTCCTTCAGCCGGAGCGCGCGGCGGGGATAGCCGAGCTTGCCCCACATCCGGATCACCTCGGCGGCCGGGGCCGCGGCGAGCTCGGCCGGGCCGGGCCACCGCTCGAGCCATTCCCGCCAGACCGGTTCGACCCGCGACACGGGGGTCTGTTGGCTCATGACCTCGCAGAGCAGGATCTCCCACGCGCCCACGTCCGCCCCGCGCCAGGGCAGCGGCCGGCCCGCGCGGTCGAACCAGGCCAGCAGGGCGGCGGTGTCGACGGAGGTCACCGTGGCTCCGTCGGAGCGGAGTGTGCACAATATGAGTCATGCCTCATACCGATCCCATCAAGGCCTGGGCCTCGCTCCGCGACGGCAACCATCGATTCGTCGGCGGTCAGATGCGTCATCCCAGCCAGAATACCGAGCGACGGGAGAAGCTCGTCGCGGCGCAGAACCCCAAGGCCGTGCTGTTCGGCTGCTCGGACTCGCGGGTCGCCGCCGAGATCATCTTCGACCAGGGGCTGGGCGACCTGTTCGTGATCCGGACGGCGGGCCACATCAGTGACTCGGCGGTGCTCGGGTCGATCGAGTACGCGGTCCACGTGCTCGACACCCCGCTCATCGTGGTGCTGGGTCACGACAGTTGCGGCGCCGTCAAGGCGACGGTCGACGCGTTGAACACCGGCGAGATCCCTCCGGGCTTCCTCCGCGACGTGGTGGAGAAGGTCTCGCCGTCGATCCTCAACGGGCGTCGCGAGGGGCTCGACACCATCGACGACTTCGAGGCCCGCCACGTCCTGGAGACGGGTGAACTCCTGCAGCAGCGGTCGAAGATCATCAGCGACCGGATCGAGGCGGGCCGACTCGCCATCGTCGGCGTCACCTACAAGCTCTCCGACGGGCGTGCGTATCTGCGCAGCGTGGTGGGCGATGTCGAGGACACGCCGCACGGACCGGGTGAGGAGATGATCGCGGTCTAGGGACACGCCGCGAGGGGGATCCTGCGCGGGCCCACCCCGGCTCTAGAGTTGGGCCCGTGCACGAACCCCAGGGCTCCCTACCGCGCGAGGTCTATGTGCGGCGCCGCGTCGCCGCTGTCGGCGTCGCGGTCGTCGCCGTCCTGGTAGTGGTGCTCGCGCTGTTCCTGGCGTCGCGGGACAGCGGCACGGACACCCAGGAGACGGCGGCGGGCGGCGACGCCGGGTCGGCGGAAGCGGCCACGACCTCGGAGACGACGACGAGTGAGACCACCTCCCGCGACGACGGCGGGGCCTCGCGGGGCCGGTGCGCGGACGAGGACCTGAGCCTGGAGGTCTGGTCCGCCGAGCCCAACGTCGCGGTGGGTGAGGACGTGCGGTTCTTCGTCAACATCCTCAACACCTCGGACGCCACGTGTGACCGAGACCTGGCCGAGGCCCCGTTGTCGTTCGAGGTCTACCGCCTCGACACCAACGTCAAGGTGTGGTCGAGCATCGACTGCACCACCCCCCGCGACGAGGACGAGGTGGAGTTGCGCCCCGGCGAGCCGGAGCCCCGCCAGATCGACTGGACCGGTCGTCGGTCCGCTGAGGGCGCCTGCTCGGAGGCCGACCGGACGCCCGTCGAGGTCGGCGCCTACCAGGTGTACGCACTGGTCGGGAACGTCTTCAGCCCGGCCTCCACCTTCAACGTGGTCGAGGACGACTGACTCCCGCGTCCGGCCCCTAGGTCGATCCCAGGCCGGTGAGCCACTGCCGGACGTGCCGGGCCCACAGGGCGCCGACCCCTTCCACATCGGCGAAGTCCGCCTGTTCCGCGGCCAGCAGTGCGGGCACGGAGCCGAACCGCTCGACCAGGGCGGAGATCTGCACGGGCCGGAGCCTGGGGATGTGGGCGAGCATCCGGTGCCCTCGCGCGGTGACGTGCTCGTCGAGGTCCTCCGGCTCCGCGGGCAGGCCGAGGCAGCGTGCCACGGGGCCGGGCAGGAGGAGATCGGCGTCGGTGAGGGCGGCGAGGCGCTCGAGTCCCGTCGTCACCTGGTCGGCCGTCGGGACCGCGCTCGCGCCGGCGGGATCCACGACGAGGTGGTCGGCGACGAGGCCCCACAGCTCGTCCGGGGTGTCGGCCAGTAGTTCCTCCAGCTGGAGGGTGGTCTGCCGCCCGTACTCGCCCATCTCCACGGTGAGCTCGGCGAGCTCGGTCCCCAGGCGCTCCAGGCGGATCAGACGCTGGGCCATGGTCAGGACGTCGCGGACCGAGGCGTAGCCGCCGATCTCGGCGCGGTCGAGCCGGGTACGGGCCCGGGCGGTGCGGGCGCTGTGGCGTTCCATGGTGGCGACGGTCTGGTCCGCGCGGGCCAGCAGGACCACGGGGTCGACGAGGACGCGGGCCTGCCCACCCGCGTAGACGGTCACGGTGGTCATCGAGGCGGAGACCGCGACCGACGGGACGCCGGTGTGCAACGCGGTGCGCTCGGCCGCCCGGTGCCGGGTCCCGGTCTCCACCGCCGGGAGCGTGGGATCGGGGACCAGGTGGACGTTGGCGCGGGTGATGCGCTCGCCGTCCGTGGACAGGACGACGGCGCCGTCCATCTTGCTCAGTTCACGCAGACGGGCGGGGGTGAACTCGACGTCGAGCGCGACTCCGCCGTCGCAGATCTCCCGGACGGCGGGGTCGTCTCCCAGGACGACGAGGCCACCGGTCCCGCTCCGGCGGATCCGGTCCAGCGCGTCACGGAGGGGCGTGCCCGGGGCGAGACGCCGGAGCACGGCGCGCACGGCCGCGCCGACGGGGGGTCCGTCGGCCGCGCGGGCGGACAGGGCGGACGTCTCAGTGCCCCTCGGAGTGGGTCTCGACCGGACGGGTGTACTCGTCGCTGGCCGGGACCTCGGAGATCACGGCCGCGGCCATGTCGATCTGGTCCCCGTTGGAGAAGGAGACGGTGGCGGGAACCGACGTGCCGACGTTCAGGTCATCCGCACCGGGCAGGGTGGCGGTCGTCCGCTCGACGCAGAGATCGTCGGTGGCCGGGGACGGGGTGGCCTCGGGGTCCGCCGAGACGATCAGGGAGCACCCGCGCTGCAGGGGCTGGGTCTCGCCGATCTGCGCCTCGATCCCGTCGATCTCGACCCGGTCCAGGGAGATCTCGTCACCCGGGCCGGAGCCGGTGAAAGAGGCGGCGAAACCGAGCCGGGCCTCGCCGGACTCGGGCTGGACCACCACGAGGTCGTTGACGTAGAGCTCGCCGACCGACCCCTGTCCACCGTCCACCGCGGCGACCTGGCCGGCCGTCTGCGAGATCTGGCCGGCGCCACACGCCGAGACGCCGAGGGAGGCGCCCACGGCCAGGACGACAAGCGCGGTGCGGCGCAGGCCGGTGTTCGGTGAAGTCACGTCAGGCTCCTCGTGGGGATGGTCGCTTCCAGGCGGGTCTCATCGTAGTCCACGCCCGGTCGTGACCGGCGCCAGAGTGTGTCCCTCGCGCACCCCGCAAACCTCGGCCAGCCCGATCGGGTTGCTGACCTGCGTAAACGTATAACCCCAGGACTGAGGGCGTGCTAAGATGTGTCAGTCGAAAGGGGAAAGCCACTCATGGAGTTCAAGGTTGGCGACACCGTCGTCTACCCGCATCACGGCGCTGCGAGCATTCAGGCGATCGAGATGCGGACGGTCAAGGGCACCGAGAAGGAATACCTCGTCCTCAAGGTTTCACAGGGCGACCTCACGGTCCGGGTACCGGCCGAGAACGCCGAGTACGTGGGAGTGCGCGACGTGGTGGACGAGGCGGGGCTGGACAAGGTCTTCGATGTCCTGCGCACCGAGCACGCGGAGGAGCCCACCAACTGGTCGCGCCGCTACAAGGCGAACGGCGAGAAGTTGGCGTCGGGTGACGTGAACAAGGTCGCCGAGGTCGTCCGCGACCTGTGGCGTCGTGATCTCGACCGCGGCCTGTCCGCCGGCGAGAAGCGCATGCTGGCCAAGGCGCGGCAGGTGCTGGTCGGCGAGCTCGCGCTGGCCGACCGTGCCGACGAGCACCGTGCGGACGAACTGCTCGAACAGGTCCTGGCCGCCGCGGCCGCACCGGCCTGACACGATCCGGCAGGTGACAGAGCACGAGTCGAGTGGCCACCCCGCCCCCACGGGCAGGGTGGCCGCCGTCGTTCCCGCGGCCGGGGCCGGCGTCCGGCTGGGGGCCGGTGTGCCCAAGGCGTTCGTCGGACTCGACGGTCGGACGATGCTGGAGCGGGCGGTCGCGGGACTGCTGGACTCCGGGGTCGTCGACGACGTGGTGGCGGTGGTCCCCGAGGAGCGCGTGTCCGAGACGGAGTCGATGCTGGCCCCGCTCCGGACGGGCGACCACCTCGTCGTCGTCACCACGGGCGGCACGCAGCGCACCGACTCGGTCCGTAACGGACTCGCGGCCCTGGCCTCCACCCGTGCCACGTCCGGCGCGGGCGGGTACGACGTCCTCCTGGTGCACGACGCGGCGCGGTGTCTCACACCCCCCGGGCCCGTGCGCCGCGTCGTCCGCGCCGTCCGAGAGGGGGAGGTGGCGGTGATACCCGTGCTCCCGGTGGTGGACACCGTCAAGCAGGTCGACGACGACGGCCACGTGGTCGGCACCCCCGACCGTGCGGCACTGCGCGCGGTCCAGACACCTCAGGGCTTCGCACCCGAGGTGCTGCTGGCGGCCTACTCCGCGGCCGGTGACGCCGCCACCGACGACGCCGGCCTCGTCGAACGGCTCGGGCGTCGCGTGGCTACCGTCGACGGCGACGAGCTCGCGTTCAAGATCACCACGCCCGCCGACCACGTCCGCGCGCTGACAGAACTCGCGGCGACCGAACTCGCAGGAGGACCCGTGACCGGACCCGTGATCCCCCGCGTGGGCCTCGGCACCGATGCCCACCAGGTGCAGCCGGGCAAGCCCTGCATGATGGCCTGTCTGCACTTCCCGGACGACGCCGGCTGCGAGGGGCACTCCGACGGCGACGTGGTGGCCCACGCCCTGGTGGACGCCCTGCTCTCCGCCGCGGGCCTGGGCGACCTCGGCGCCCTGGTCGGCACCGGCCGCCCCGAGTACGACGACGTCTCCGGCGAGCAGCTGCTCCGCGAGGCGGTGGCGGAACTCACCGGGCACGGGTGGGCGATCGGCAACGCCGCCGTGCAGATGGTCGGGAACCGGCCCAAGATGGGCCCGCGGCGGCTCGAGGCGCAGGACAGGCTCTCGGCGATCATCGGGGCGCCGGTCTCGGTCTCGGCCACCACGACCGACGGTATGGGCTTCACCGGCCGCGGCGAGGGGGTCTCCGCTGTGGCGACGGCTCTGGTGTACCGGGCCTGACCGGTAGACTCGGTCCCCGTGACGCTCCACCTGTACGACACCGCCACCCGCTCCCTCCGGGAGTTCACCCCTGTCCGGGAGGGGCACGCGTCCGTCTACCTCTGTGGAGCCACCCCCCAGGCGGTCCCGCACATCGGTCACGTCCGGTCCGGTGTCGCCTTCGACGTCCTGCGCCGGTGGCTGCTGGCGACCGGGTACGACGTGGCGTTCGTGCGCAACGTCACCGACATCGACGACAAGATCCTGACCAAGGCCACGGAGAACGAGCGGCCGTGGTGGGAGTGGGCCGCCACCCACGAGCGCGAGTTCACCCGGGCCTACGACGCCCTCGGTGTGTTGCCGCCGTCCACCGAGCCGCGGGCGACCGGGCACATCACCCAGATGATCGAGTACATGGAGCGGCTCATCGAGCGCGGCTTCGCGTACCCGGCGGAGGGCAGCGTCTACTTCGACGTGGCCGCCTGGTCGACCGCGCCGGAGGGCGACTACGGGCACCTGTCGGGCCACCGACTCGACGAGGTGGACCAGGGCGAATCAGCAGACCTTCGGGGCAAGCGTGATTCGCGGGACTTCGCGCTGTGGAAGGCCGCCAAACCCGGGGAGCCCAGCTGGCCCACCCCGTGGGGCGACGGTCGGCCCGGCTGGCACCTGGAGTGCTCCGCCATGGCCACCTGGTACCTGGGCGGCACCTTCGACATCCACGGGGGCGGTCTGGATCTGCAGTTCCCGCACCACGAGAACGAGGCGGCCCAGTCCCACGCGGCCGGTGACGGTTTCGCCCGGTACTGGCTGCACAACGGCTGGGTCACCATGGCCGGGGAGAAGATGAGCAAATCGCTGGGCAACGTCCTCAGCGTGCCCAACATCCTCACCACGGTGCGTCCGGTCGAACTGCGCTACTACCTGGGCAGCGCACACTACCGCTCGATGCTGGAGTACTCGCCCGAGGCGCTGCAGGAGGCGGCCGCCGGGTACCGGCGGATCGAGGCCTTCGTGCGGCGCGCGGCCGAGGCGGTCGGGCCCGGTGACGAGATGCCCGTCGGTGGCTGGACCGACGGCTTCGCCGCGGCGATGGACGACGACCTCGGTGTCCCCGCCGCCCTGGCCGAGATCCACGGCCGGGTACGCGCGGGGAACACCGCCCTGGCGTCCGGGGACGTCGGGGCGGCGCTGGCCGCGGCGTCGGCCGTCCGGGCCATGACCGCGGTGCTGGGCGTGGATCCCCTCGACCCACAGTGGGCGGCCGACAGCGGCGCGGACGACGCGGCCACCACAGCGCTCGACTCGCTCGTGCGGGCAGAACTCGAGGCGCGCGACACCGCGCGCCGGACCAAGGACTTCGCCACCGCCGACGCCATCAGGGACCGCCTGGTGGCGGCCGGCGTCGAGGTGGCAGATACCGCGGACGGCCACAAGTGGTCGCTCGCCAACCGGAAGGACTGACATGGCTGGCAATTCGGCCCGACGCGGAGCGATCCGCAAATCAGGCACCAAGAAGGGCCAGGTCGTCGGGTCCGGCGGCCAGCGTCGTCGGGGTCTCGAGCCCCGCGGCGCCACCCCCAAGGCCGAGGACCGCACGTACCACTCGGCGCACCGCAAGGCCAAGACCGCCACGCGAAAGGCGGAGACGACGCAACAGCGCCGTCGGTACGCGCAGAAGCAGGCGGACGGGCCGGAGTACGTGGTGGGCCGCAACCCGGTGGTGGAGTGCCTGCGCGCCGGTGTCCCCGCGACGGCGCTGTACGTGGCCGTCGGCTCGGACGCGGACGAGCGGTTGACCGAGGCCGTCCACCTCGCCGCCAACAAGGGGATCTCGATCCTCGAGGTCCCGAAGACCGACCTCGACCGCATGGTGTCGAACGGCATGCACCAGGGGATCGGGCTGCAGGTGCCGCCGTACCAGTACACGGACCCGAACGAGCTGCTGAACATCGCGACGGGGTCGTCCGAGCCGGCGCTGCTCGTGGCCCTGGACAACATCACGGACACCCGCAACCTCGGGGCCGTCATCCGTTCGGTCGCCGCCTTCGGCGGGCACGGCGTCCTGATCCCCGAGCGACGCAGCGCGTCCATCACGGCGGTCGCGTGGCGCGCCTCGGCCGGCGCCGCGGCCCGGTTGCCCGTCGCGCGAGCGACCAACCTCAACCGCACGCTGCTCGACTGGGCCAAGTCCGGGGTGCAGCTCGTGGGGTTGGACGCCGACGGCGACACCACCCTGGACACCTACGACGGCACCGGCCCCACGGTCGTGGTGGTGGGTTCCGAGGGCAAGGGCCTGTCGCGGCTCGTGCGGGAGAACTGCGATTCGATCCTGTCCATCCCGATATCCGGGGGAGTGGAGAGCCTCAACGCCTCCGTCGCGGCCGGTGTGGTGCTCTCGGAGTTCGCGCGCCAGCGACGCGTCGCGAAGTAGCGGCCACCTCGGGACCCGGTCACGACCGCGGTCGGCGGGGCGACCGGCAGCGGTCGAACGTCGCTCGCGCGTACTCCCACGTCTCCTCGCCGTAGTACAGGTGGCCGACGACCATGTACAGCCCGGCGAAGCGTTGATAGGTCCAGGCCCGGTCGAGGACGTCCGCCCCGACCTGCCCTGCCCCGACCTGCCCTGCATAGTGCGCCAGCACCTCGTCGACGAAGAGCGGTCCGTATTCGTACAGTTCGGCGAAGTCGACGGCCGGGTCGCCGAGGCACATGTCGGTGAAGTCGATCAGACCCAGTCGGCCGGGACCCGGGCCCCGCTCCCAGTACAGGTGACGCACGTAGACGTCGTTGTGTAGGAACACCCGCGGCAGCAGCCTGGACTGCAGTGCCGCGACCTCGTCGCAGATCTCGTTCGCCGTGCGCATCTCGTCGTCGGTGAACACCGCGGGGAGGTCATTGGCCACGATCCCCCGCACGAAGTCCAGGTTCTCGGGTTGGTAGGAGTCCGGGACCAGGTCCAGCGGCGGCGCGGTGGTGTCCATGGCGTGCATCGTCCCCAGCAGCGCCCCGAGCTGGGCCGCGACCGAGGTCCGCTCCGTCGACGGCAGCGAGTGCAGCAGTCCGGGGGTCAGGCGCTCCCCGCGCACCAGGGGGTATCCGGCGAACCCCCCGGTCGCCGGGACGTGGGTGTAGCGGGGTGTCGCGGCGTCGACGCGGGGGGCCAGGTGCTCGAGGACCGCGATCTCGGCGGGGAGCTGCGCGAGCGCCTGCTCTTCCGTCGGGAACCGGAACACCAGTTCCGGGTGTCCGAGGGAGTCCACGCCACTGCACCCGTGGCACCTGACCACCACGTGGTCCCAGCCCTCGTCGATCCGCGTGACGGCCCCCCACTCCAGGGTGGGGAACGCCGTCCGGATCGCGTCGACCTCGGCGGAACTGTCGGTGTGGGGGTCGCGGTGCACGCACCAGACGCTAGCGTCGAACCGCCGCGAACGCCCGACATGCCAGGTAGATGACGAACGAGATGGTGGTGACGAACACCGAGACCGGCACCCCGGGGGCGAGCGAGAGGAGCATCCCCCCGACCGCGGCGATCTCGGCGAACAGGATCGTCAGGGCGATCGCCCGCCCCGGGCTGGAGGTGACCGCGGCGGCAGCGGCGGCCGGTGTGATGAGCAGCGAGAGCACCAGCAGTGCGCCCACCACCTGCACGGCCTGCGCGGCCGCCAACCCCACCAGTACCGCGAAGATCATGTTGATGGCCCGCACGGGCACCCCTCGTGCCTCGGCGACCTCGGGATCGGCGGAGGAGAAGACCAGTGGCCGGTAGAGGGCGATCAGAGTGACGCAGATGATCACCGCGACCACCGCCATCTGGATGATGCCGTGTTCGGACACGCCCACGATCTGCCCGGTGAGCAGCGAGAAGCTGGTCCCCGACCGTCCGGGGTAGAGGTGGATGAACAGCACCGCCATGCCGAGACCGAACGCCAGGACGACCCCGATCGAACTGTCGCGCTGCGAGGCCCGGGAGCCCATCAGCCCGAACATCAGCGCGGCCACCACGGAGCCCAGGATCGCGCCCAGGCCGAGGTTCGCGCCGAACAGCAGGGCCGCGGCGGCGCCGGTGAGGGCGAGCTCGCTGGCGCCGTGCACGGAGAACGACATCTGCCGCATCACGATGAACGGGCCGATCGCGCCGGCCAGCAGTCCCAGCAGCGCGATCGCGATCAGTCCGTAGAGCACGAAGTCCTGCTGCAGGAGCTGTGCGGTGACCTCGGTGTCGGCGATGGATCCGGCGATCTCGAGAAGGCGGTCCATCAGTGCGCTCCGTGTCCGGGATGGGTGTCCTCGTGGTGGTGGTGCCCGGTCGACCAGGGTTCTGCGCACAGGTGCTGGGTGTCGCCCACCACGATGATCTGGCCACGCACCCGCAGGACCTCGACGGGCGAGGCGTAGAGGTCGGACATGACCTCGGAGGTGAACACCTCGTCGGGGGTGCCGATGCGGTGGCGCCCGTCGACCAGGTAGATGATCCGGTCGACCATCGGCAACACCGGGTTGATCTCGTGGGTCACAAAGACGACGGCGGTGCCGTGCTCGCGGCGCCGGTGGTCGAGCACGGAGGCGACGGTGCGTTGGCCGGCCAGGTCCAGGCTCAGCAGCGGTTCGTCGCACAGCATGACGCACGGGTCGCAGGCGATGGCCTGGGCCACCCGGACGCGTTGTTGCTCTCCTCCGGACATCCGCCCGAGGGGCTGGTCCGCGAGCTTCCCCGCCTCGAGTCGCGCCAGGGCGTCGTCGACGACCTGCCGCTTGCCCGCGCGCCGGGACGGCCGGCCCGGCCCCCATCGGGTGCCGTCGATGCCCAGTCCCACCAGGTCGCGACCGCGCAGGGTGATGCCCGGGTCGAACGCCTTCTGCTGGGGCACGTACCCGAGGTGCGTACCCCGGTCACCGGGGGCGCGGCCGTCGACGAGCACGTACCCGGTGTCGGGCGCGATCTCGCCGAGCAGCACCTTGAGCAGGGTGGTCTTGCCGGCGCCGTTGGGGCCGAGGACCGCGATGAACTCGCCGGCGTCGACCTCGAGGTCGAGGTCGCGGATGAGGGTACGCCCTCCGCGCGAGACCGTCACGGACTCCAGGGAGACGACGGGCCCGGGGCCGGGGGCGCCGCGTGAGTGGGTGGACACCGGGTCAGTGCCCACCGTCGGAGACCGGGGTCGCGCCCTGGAGTGCCGAGGAGAGGGAGTCGACGATGTCCGTCATCCAGCTGGTGTAGTCCGCGTCCTCGGGGAGGGTCTCGGCGAGGTCGACGACCGCGACGTCGGCCGACTCGGCCGCCTCGCGGACACGGGCGGTCACCGCGGTCTCGGTCTGGGTGTTGAACGCCAGGAAGGCCACCCGTGACTCGTCGATCAGATCGAGTGTGGCGGAGAGGTCGGCGGCGGACGGGTCGGTGTCGTCCTCCACGGAGGCCAGGAATCCGCTCGGGGTCAGGTCGACCATGTGGGCGGCGTCGAACAGGTGGGCGCCGATCCGCTCGGTCTGCGCGTAGGGGAAGTGCCCGCGGTCGTGGATCTCGTCGATCTGCTCCTCGAGCGGTGTCAGGCCGTCGGCGAAGCGCCGGGCGTTGTCCCGGTACTCCTCGGCGTTCGCCTCGTCGATCTCCGCGAGCTCCTCCGCCACCCGTTCCGCCACGGCCGCGGCGGTGGGCAGGCTGAACCAGACGTGTTCGTTGGTCTCGGAATCGTGGCCGTGGGCCTCGTCGTCGTGCACCTCCCCGTGCTCGTCGTCGTGGTCATCGCCGTGCTCCTCGCTCTCCTCCCCGTGCGAGTGCTCGGCGATGGTCTCACCGGTCACCCGCGCGTACTCGTCGACCGCACGCACCACGGGCACGTCGGCCGCGTTGCCCAGGGCCCGGTCCACGAAGGAGTCGTACCCGGCACCGTTGTAGACCACCAGGTCCGCGTCCGTGACGGCTGCCGCGTCGGCCGGGCTCGCCTCGTACGAGTGCGGGTCGGCGGCCGCGTCGGAGATCACCGATTCGACGGTCGCGTTCCCGCCGGCGACCTGCTCGGCGATGTCGGCGTAGACGGTGGTGGAGGCCACGATGGTCGGGCCCGCCGGTGCCCCGGCGTTCTCGTCGGCGGTGTCGTCGCCCCCTCCGCACGCGGTGAGGACGGCGCCGGTGACGAGGGCGGCCGCGGTGAGGGCGGCTGCCCTGGTCAGACGGTGGTGACGGGGGAGGGGGGATGACGACATCGCGAGTACCGCTCTCGTAGCAATGGGAACCGTTGTCGATAAGTGTAGGGTGATGCCCTCTCCCGGGGGCGAATCCGGGGTGGCTTACCGGTCAGGAGCGCAGGTCGGCGAGGTGTGTGAGGAGTCCGACCACCGCGGGTATCCCGGGTACTCGGTAGTCGGCCAGCGTGCGGCCGTCGCCGACCTTGACCCCGACGTCCTGGCTCCGCAACCGGGCGAATCCGCGCTCGTCGGTCACGTCGTCGCCGATGAACACGGCGACCTGCGCCCCGGTCTGCTCGACCAGTCTCTCGATCGCGGCGCCCTTGCTGGCCTCGCGGACGGCGATCTCCACGACGTTCTTCCCCTCGGTCACGAACACCCCGTCGAGGGCGGCCGGCCCGGCCATCGCCTCGGACATCGCCCGCGCGCGCAGGTCCGGGTCCTCGACCGGCCGGACGTGCAGTACCGCGGCGGTCGGCTTGGACTCGACGTGCGCCCCGGGGGTGCGGGAGACGATCTCCTCGAGATCGGAACCCACGCGGGCCAGCAGCGCCACCTCGTCGTCATCCAGTGGCGTGTCGAAACCGCCCTCCCACTCCGAGCCGTGGCTGCCCACCAGGACCACCGGGGTGTCCGCGCCGCTCACCTGTGCCAGTGCGGCGCGGTTGCGGCCGGACAGCAGGGCGACGGTGGTCCGGGGCAGGGCGGCGAGGCGTTCGAGTGCGGCGACGGCACCGGGGGCCGGTACGGCGCGCGTCGGGTCGTCGACGAACGGCGCCAGTGTGCCGTCGTAGTCGCAGGCGATCACGAGGGCGGGTGCCTGCGCGGCCCGTCGCAGTGCCTCGGAGAGTTCGGGGGACAGGCCGTCGTCTGTGGTCATGGCTCCCAGGTTAGGAGGCGGGCCCGTCGGCCGGTCGTGATGTGGGGATCCGGGCGGAACGGTCGCGGCGAGGGGGCGTTGACGGGACGGCGACCCGATGTAGGATTGTCGACAATCTGACGGAAGGTACCCGGATGACCTTTACCCTGACGGCCCTGGAACTCGTCGAGTGCTTCCGCGACGGCGCGCTCTCACCGGTCGACGCCGCGACGGACGCGCTGGAGGCGATCGACCGGATCGACGGCGAGATCAACGCCTTCTGCCACCTCGACCGCGAGGCGACGCTCGGCGCCGCCCGCTCGGCCGAGGACCGGTACCGCCGGGGTGAGCCGCTCAGCCCCATCGACGGCGTCCCCACGTCGATCAAGGACATCTTCCACACGCGCGGAGTGCCGACCCTCCGCGGTTCGCGCCTGCTCGCCGACAAGCCGGGATCCGCCGATCCCGGGTCGTGGCCGGACGACGCCCCGGTCACCTCCGCGGTGCACGAGGCCGGCTGCGTGGTGATCGGCAAGACCACCACCCCGGAGTTCGCGTGGAAGGGGGTCACCGACAACACGCTCACCGGGATCACCCGGAACCCGCACGACACGGCCCTCACGCCGGGCGGCTCCAGTGGCGGGGCCGCCGCCGCCGTCGCCGCCGGGCTCGGCCAGCTCGCCCTCGGTACCGACGGCGGCGGCTCGGTCCGGATCCCCGCCGCGTTCTGCGGGATCGTCGCGCTCAAACCCACCTACGGCGTGATCCCCATGTTCCCGTCGAGCCCGTTCGGCACCCTCGCCCACGCCGGCCCGATGACCCGCACCGTGGCCGACACCGCGGCGTTCATGGACGCGTTGCTCCGCCCGGATCCGCGGGACTGGTCGGCGGTGCCGGCCCGGGCCACGACCCCCGGACCGGGGGGCTATCTCGCGGCGGCCACCGTGGACGTCCGCGGGGATCGTCCGCTCGAGGGGCTCCGCGTGGCGTACAGCCCCGACCTGGGCTTCGGGACCAACGACCCCGAGGTGGAGCGCGAGGTCGCCCGGTCGGTCGGCGTCCTCGAGGCACTGGGGGCGCGGGTCGACACGGTCGACCCCGGCGTCACCGATCCCGCCGACGCCTTCCACGTGCTGTGGTTCGCGGGACTGGCGGCGGTCCTGGCGCCTCACGGCCCGGACGCGGTCCGGCACGTCGACCCGTCGATGCGTGAGGCGCTCGGCCGGTACCACGACCACTCCGCCGCCGACTATCTCGATGCGGTGGCGGTCCGGATGGCACTGGGCGCGCGGATGGCGGACTTCCACCAGCACTACGACATCCTGGTCACACCCACCACCCCGATCCCCGCCTTCGCCACCGGATCGGACGTCCCCCCCGGGTGGCACAGCCCCGACTGGACCTCGTGGACCCCGTACACCTACCCGTTCAACATGACCCAGCAGCCGGCGCTGAGCCTCCCCTGCGGCACGACCGACGCGGGGCTGCCGGTCGGGCTCCAGGTGGTGGGCGCCAGGTTCTCCGACAGGCTCGTCGTGCGGGTCGGTGCCGCCCTCGAGGCCGCACTCGGCCGGGTGGTCCCCACCCCGCGGGTCCACGCGGGCGGCGCAGCGGGCTCGGGGGGATGACGGTGGCCGGACCGGACCCCGGTCTGGACCCCGTCGTCCGGGAGTCGACCCCCGCGCTCATCGCACGCACCCTCCGCCGCGCGATCTCCGACGGCATCTTCGCGCCCGGGACGCAGCTCGGCGAGGCCGGACTGGCGAGATCGCTCGGGGTGAGCCGCGGACCTCTGCGGGAGGCCATGCAGCGGTTGACGCAGGAGGGGCTGCTGGTCTCGCACCGCAACCGCGGGCTGTTCGTGTCGGACCTCTCAGCCGAGGCGGTCGAGGACATGTACCTGCTCCGGACGACCGTCGAGACCGCCGCGCTCGGCCGGGTGCTCGACCTGGGCCTGGGCCCCGTCACCGCGGACGCGCTCGACGCCGCCGTCGACGCCATGGCCGCCCTCGCCGACGAACCGCGGTCTGAGGCCATGGTGGGGGCGGATCTGGACTTCCACCACGTTCTGGTCGAGGCGGCCCGGAGCCCTCGCCTGTCGAGGGTCCACGAGACCGTCCTGGTCGAGACGAGCATGTGCCTGCACGCCATGCGCGGCACCTATTCGGACGCCGCGTCCAGACTCGCCGAACACCGCGCTATCGCCGACGCCGTCCGTGCCGGAGACGCGGATCGCTCCAGGACCCTGCTGGTCGAGCACATGAGGGACGGCCTCGACCGGGTCCGCGAGCGGGGAGGGGCCCGGTGAGCGGTGTGTTACGGCGAGGTCACGCTTGGCGCGTTAGGTGATGGACCCGGACGATTCGGCCATACGGTCGAGAGACCGTTAACTTCTACCCGACGGAGGCACGATGAGCACCACCATCTCGCGAAGGCAACTATTCAGGGGAGCGCTGGCTCTGGGCGGAGTGGTCGCGGTGGGTGGATCCCTCGCCGCGTGCTCCACCACGGACACCGGTGGCCCCGAGGCGGGCGGGGGCGGCGGCCTCCTCGAGCGGGCCCGGCAACAGGGCCTGCGGATCGCCATCGGCAACGAGCCGCCCTACACCGAGCTCGCGCCGGACGGCACCGTCACCGGGGCGGAGCCGGATGTCGTCAGGGCGGTCGCCGCCCGGATGGGGATCGACCAGGTCGAGGGCATCGTCTCCGGCTACGACGCGATGATCCCCGGGCTCAAGGCCAACCGGTGGGACACCATCGCCGCGGGGTTGTTCATGAAGCAGTCCCGCTGCAGCGAGGTCGCCTACGCCTCGCCCGTGATCGTCTCCACCGAGTCCTTCGGTGTGCGGCCGGGCAACCCGGAGAACATCACGACCATCGCCGACGTCCTGGAGCGGCCGGACCTGCGCGTGGGTGTGGTCCCCGGCGGGTTCGAACAGGGCATCCTCGAGACCGCAGGGGTCGGAGCGGACCAGATCATCAACGTCACCGACGCCCGGGGCGGGGCCGACGCGCTCGGAGCCGACCGGATCGACGCCTTCCTCCTGCCCACACTGTCCCTGCGCGAGCTCGACGGCGTGGAGGTGACCGAGCCCATCGAGGACGCCCCCAGCACGGGGTCCTCGGCGGCGTTCCGGCCCGAGGACCAGGACTTCCTCGACGCGTACAACACCGAGCTCGAGGCGTTCAAGACCGAGCCCGAGTTCGCCGAGATCCTGGAGAAGTGGGGGTTCGACCCCACGGTCGTCGAGGGCGTGACGACCGAGGAACTCTGCGCCGTCGACGGCTGATCCCTGTCGATGGACGCGATAGCCGAATACCTCCCACTCATCCGGCAAGGCTTCATCACCACCGTCCAGGTGACGGTCCTCGGCGCGGCGCTCGCGCTGGTCGTGGCCTTCGCCCTGGGTCTGGCCCGGCTGTCGACCCATCGCTGGCTGCGCTGGCCGGCGGCGTGCACCGTGGAGTTCCTCCGCGGCACGTCGCTGGTGGTGCAGTTGTTCTGGTTGTTCTTCGCGCTCCCGTTCTTCGGGATCCAGCTCACCCCGCTGTTCGCGGGGGTCCTCGCGTTGGGGCTCAACGAGGGTGCGTACGCCTCGGAGGTGGTCCGCGGGTCGATCGCGTCCCGGCCCCGGGGCCAGACCGAGGCCGCGATCGCCCTCAACATGACACCCGCCCAGCGGATGCGCCGCATCCTGCTGCCGCAGTCGATCCCGGCGATGCTGCCACCCATGGGCAACGTCATGGTGGACCTGCTCAAGAACAGCTCGCTGGTCTCCCTGGTGACGGTGGCGGACCTGACCTTCAACGCCGGGCTCATCCGGTCCTCCACCGGTGAGACCGCCCTGATCTACGGGATCATCCTGGTCCTGTACTTCATCCTGAGCCTCGTCATCGCCGGGATCATCGCGGTCCTCGAGCGGCGGTTCTCCCCGGACCGCCGGGGCGGCTCGCTGTTCGGCGCGCTGACCGGCCGGATGCAGGGCGTGAGCTGATGATCTGGGACAACGCCTTCGCCATCAGCATCATCCCCGACCTGCTCAGGGGGCTGGTCACCACGGTGCAGATCACGTTCGCGGGCATGGCCATCGCGGCCGTCCTCGGGCTGGTCGTGGCCGTGTTCAGGTACCTGCGGATCCCGGTGCTCTCACAGCTCCTGGGCTTCCTCGTGTACTTCATCCGCGGGACACCGTTGCTCGTCCAGGCGTTCTTCGTGTTCTACGTCCTGCCGGAATACGGCGTCACCATGAGTGCGCTGATCACCGGCATCATCGTGATCGGCGTCAACTACAGCGCCTACACCGCCGAGGTCTACCGGTCCGGGATCGAGGGGATCCCGGTCGGCCAGTGGGAGGCCGCGACCGCACTCAACCTGCCGGTGCGCCGCACCTGGACGAGGATCGTCCTGCCCCAGGCGGTGCGTCGGGTGGTCCCCCTCCTGGGGAACTACCTCATCCAGATGTTCAAGGACTCGGCCATCCTGTCCGCCATCACCGTCTACGAACTCATGTCGGTGGCCAAGGCGATCGGGCAGTCGGAGTTCCGCTACATCGAACCGTTCACCATCGCGGCGCTGCTCTTCCTCATCGTGAGCGTCCCGTGCACACTCGTCCTGCGTCGATTGGAGACTCGATATGGCACCGTCCACTGAGCTCGGCAGCCCCGGGGAGCCGATGGTCCGGTTCGAGAGGGTGAGCAAGAACTGGGGCGAGAACCGCGTCCTGCGGGAGCTCGACTTCACGGTGTCCGAGGGCGAGAAGATCTCGATCATCGGGCCGTCGGGATCCGGGAAGACCACCATCCTGCGCGTGCTGATGACACTGGAGTTCCCCACCTCCGGCCGCGTGATCGTGGAGGGGGACGAGCTGTGGAACACCGACGGTGCGCGCAAGCGGCCGCGGGAGACCAGGCGGATGCGGCAGATCCGCAGCCGGATCGGCATGGTGTTCCAGCAGTTCAACCTGTTCCCGCACATGACCGCGCTGGAGAACGTCATGGAGGCGCCCGTGCACGTGCTGGGCAAGGACAAGGCGACCGCCCGGCGGGAGGCGGAGGACCTGCTCGCGTTGGTCGGGTTGGCCGACCACTCGGCCAAGAAGCCGCCGCAGCTGTCCGGCGGCCAGCAACAACGCGTGGCGATCGCCCGGGCCATGGCCACCAAACCGGACGTCATGCTCTTCGACGAGCCCACCTCGGCCCTGGACCCCGAGCTGGTGGGGGAGGTGCTCAAGGTCATCCGCGACCTGGCCAACGACTCGTCCATGACGATGCTGATGGTCACCCACGAGATGAACTTCGCCCGCGAGATCTCCGACAGGGTGGTGATGTTCGACGGGGGCGTCGCGGTCGAGTCGGCCCCACCCGCGCAGTTCTTCGACTCACCCGAGCACGAGCGCACCAAGCGGTTCCTCGGCGCGGTGCTGGGGTACTGAGCTGCTGACCGCTCCGCCGGTCGCCGCGGTGGGTCAGCGGGAGGCCTCGAGCCCGTTGCGCATGGCCCACGCCACCGCCTGCGGTCTGGTCGTCACACCGATCTTGCGGTAGGCGTCCCGGATGTAGGTCTTGACCGTGTTGATCGACAGGTAGCACGCCGCGGCGATCTCCTCGTTGGAGCGGCCCTGGGCGATCAGCGCGAGCATCTCGGACTCCCGAGGGCTCAGACCGGCCTCCCCGCCCGGCCACGGCCCGCCCGGTGAGGCCTCCCCGTCGTCCCCCAGGATCCGGACGCGCTCGCCCGAGGCGATCCTCTCGATCGCCTCGATCAGAGCCTCGCCGGACAGTGACTTGGACAGGTACCCGGTCACTCCCGAGTCGAAGGCCTCGTCGACCGCCCGCGGGTCCGTGACGAACGAGTAGACGGCCACCGCGCCGATGGTCGGGTCGAGCGTCATGGCCGCGCACCTGGCCTGCCAGTCGGCCGGGGAGGCGAAGGTGTCGAACAGCACCACGTCCACGCCCGCCCCGTCCCGGCAATCCGGTCCGTTCACCACCACCTGGGCGCGGTCGGGATAGGGGGCGAGAAGAGCGTGCACACCCGCGATGACCACCGTGTAGTCGTTGACCACCGAGACTCTGACGGGCATGAGAAAATTCTATCAGTTGTGACCCATCCCACCCCTGGGGGTGTGCCGAATAGAGACGGGCTGAAAGAAGCTGAACTCGACGGGGGGAGAACCATGCAACCGACCGCCACGACCAGGATCGACGAGCGATGGGCCTGGGCCGATCACAGCATGTGCCGAGACGTGCCGGATCTGTTCTACAACGCCGAGGAGGATCCGAAGAGCCTGCGACGGCGCAAGGAATCGGCCGCGAAGAAACTGTGCGCGCAGTGCCCGGTCATCGAGGCGTGTCGAGCGCACGCCATGGCCCACCGCGAGCTGTACGGGGTCTGGGGTGGGATGACCGAGGCCGACCGCCACCGGCTCGCGGGTCGCGTCCGCACCGGCTGACAGGCCACCCGGCGCAGCCGGGCTCCCGCCCGGCCCCGCGGGCGCCGGTCAGCGGACCGGGATCGCGACGAGTTTGGTCTCCACGAACTCCTCGATACCCGTCAGGCCGCCCTCACGGCCGAGACCGGACTGTTTGATGCCCCCGAACGGCGCGGCCGGGTTGGAGACGATCCCGGTGTTGACGCCCACCATCCCGGCCTGCAGGCGCTCGGACATGGTCATCGCGCGGTCGAGGTTCTCGGTCATCACGTAGGAGACCAGGCCGAACTCGGTGTCATTGGCCATGGCCACGGCCTCGTCGTCGGAGTCGAACGGGATCAGGGCGGCCACGGGGCCGAAGATCTCGGTGGACATCAGGTCGGAGTCGGCGGTCACCCCGGTCAGGACGGTGGGTGGGTAAAAGTAGCCGGGGCCCTCGCCGCGGGCACCGCCGCACAGCACCTCGGCGCCGCGCCCCACGGCGTCGTCGACCAGGTCGACCACCTTGGCCACGGCCTTCTCCTCGACGAGCGGGCCCACGTCCGTGCCGTCCCGCGTGCCGTCGCCGACGGTCAGCGCGGCCATCCTCTCGGTGAGGCGCCGTCCGAACTCGTCCAGTACCGACCGGTGTACGAGGATCCGGTTGGCGGAGGTGCAGGCCTCGCCCATGTTGCGCATCTTGGCGGCCATCGCGGCGCCCACGGCGGTGTCCATGTCCGCGTCCTCGCACACCACGAACGGTGCGTTGCCGCCCAGTTCCATGGACGTGCGCAGCACCCCGCGGGCGCACTGTTCGAGCAGCTTCCGGCCGACCGGTGTGGACCCGGTGAAGGACAGCTTGCGGGCGATCCCGGAGTCGATCCACGGCTCCACCACACTGCCCGGGTCTGTGGTGCACACCACGTTCAGTACGCCGTCGGGGAGCCCCGCCTCGCGGAGGACGTCCACCACGTACAGCGAGGTCAGGGGCGTGAGATTGGCGGGCTTGAACACCATGGTGCACCCGGCGGCGATCGCCGGGCCGATCTTGCGGGTGGCCATGGCCAGCGGGAAGTTCCACGGTGTGATGAGGATGCACGGACCGACGGGCTCGTGGGTCACCATGAGCCTGGTCTTGCCGTCGGGGGAGCGGCGGGCGTCGCCACGGATGCGCACGGCCTCCTCGGAGAACCAGCGGAAGAACTCGGCGCCGTAGGTCACCTCGCCCCTCGCCTCGGCAAGCGGCTTGCCCATCTCGGTGGTCATGAGCAGCGCGATCTCGTCGGCGCGCTCGACCAGCAGTTCGTAGGCCCTGCGCAGGATCTCGGCCCGCTCGCGGGCGGGGACGGCGGCCCAGGAGGCCTGGGTGCGGCCCGCGGCCTCGATGGCGGCGGCGGCGTCGTCGGCCCCGCCGTCGGCGACGGCCGCGATCGACTCGCCGGTGGCGGGGTTGACCACCTCGAAGGTGGCGCCGGAGGCGGCGTCCCGCCACTGCCCGTCCACGTGCACGCCGGTGCCGAGCGCGGCGATGATGTCGGTGACGGAGCGGGTCATGTGTGCCTCCTGGTGGGTGCGGGGTCGGGGCTGTGGTCGGGGTCGGGGCCGTGGGGATCGGGATCGAGCAGTTCGAACAGGTGGCGGCCGGTGCGGCCGGATCCGGTCGTGGGGTCGGTGGCTCCCAGGTGGTGGACCTGGGTGGCGCAGGAGAAGCCGTCGGTGAGCACCGGTGCGGCCCGGTCGGCCCGCAGTGCGGGGGCCAGCGCCTGTTCGGCGACGGCGGCGGTGACCGCCTCGTGCCCGGCGGTGAAACCGAAGTCCCCGGCAACGCCGCAGCACCCGGTGGCCTCCCGGACCGAACCCACGCCCAACGCGGTGAGCGTGGCACGTTGGACGCGGTTGCCGAAGGTCGCGTACTCGTGGCAGTGGGTCTGGACGGTGACCCTGTCCGGTGCCACGCCGCCGGGCCACGCGGGGGCGCGGCCCTCGGCGGCGAGGCGGCCCAGGTGGTCGGCGGCCGAACGGATCCGGGCGGCCACGCGGGTCGCGGCCCCGGCGTCGGGGGAGTCGGCGAGCAGGCGGGGGAGGTCCTCGCGGAGGGTGGCGGCGCAGGAGGGTTCGACGACGACGACGGGGACCTCCGCCCCGTCCGGCCCGCGGATCGCATCGAGATGCCGGGCGGTCGCGGTCATGGTGCGGCGGGCCGCGTCGAGGCGGCCGGTCGTGACGTGGGTCAGTCCGCAGCACTGGTCCGCGGTGCACGCCACCGAGGTGTGCGCACCGCCCAGGACGCGGGCGGCGGCGCCGGCGACGGCGGGGCGCAGTCCGCGGGTGAACGAATCGAGGAACAACACGATCTCGGCCGAGGTGCGCCCCGGCTCCGGTTCGCGCACGGTCCACACGCTGTCCGGGACCCGGGCGAGCTCCTCGCGCAGCTCGCGGGCGGAGGTGAAGCGCGGCATGGTGCGCTCGGTGGCCAGCCCACCCAGTCGGGCGGCGACCCGCCCGGCGCGGGTGCCCAGCAGGGCGTTGATCGGCCCGGCCGCCCGGACGGTCCCGCGCAGCCACAGCGGGAGCAGACCGAGGGAGTAATGGGCCACAGGTCGCACCCGACGCCGGTAGCGCCGGTGCAGGGCCTCGGATTTGAAGGTGGCCATGTCGACGCCGGTGGGGCAGTCCGACGAGCACGCCTTGCACGCCAGGCACAACTCCAGCGATTCCTCGACCGCCGGGTCGTGGATGGGCAGCGTCCCGCGGACCACCTCCTGCAGTACGCGGGCCCGGCCGCGGGTGGAGTCCTTCTCGTCTCCCGTGGCGCGGAAGGACGGGCACATCACGCCACCGGTGGAGGTGCGGCAGCGGCCCACCCCGATGCAGGCCTGGACCGGGTGTGCGCCGTCCGGCGAGGTCAGCAGCCCCAGATCCCGGTGGCCGACCCCGGCCAGCGCGAGGTCCGCGTCCAGGGGTCGCGTGGCCGTCAACCCGCCCGGGGCCAGGATCCCCGTGGGGTCCCAGGTGCGGGCGAAGCGGGCGAAGGCGTCCAGCATCTCGGGTGAGTACATCACCGGGAGCAGTTCCGAGCGCGCACGGCCGTCGCCGTGTTCCCCGGACAGTGACCCGCCGTGGCTCACCACCAGGTGGGCGGCGTCCGTGCAGAAGGCCCGCATCGCGGCCCGGCCCTGGTCGGAGCGCAGATCGAAGCTGATCCGGATGTGCATGCACCCGGCGCCGAAGTGCCCGTACATGACGCCGGTGAGCCCGTGCCGCTCGAGCAGCTCGCGGAAGTCGGCCAGGTAGCCGGCCAGTCGCTCGGGTGCGACGGCCGAGTCCTCCCAGCCCGGCCAGGACTCGATGACCTCGCCCGTGGCGGGGTCGGTGAGCCTGGAGCTCAGCCCGGCCCCGTCCTCGCGTACCCGCCACAGATCGGCGCGGGCCACGGGATCGGTCACGACGAGCGCCTCGACCGCGTGGCCGGAGCCGGTGAGCTCGCCCGCCAGCTCGGCGACCCGGGCATCGAGCCGTCCCGCCGCGCCGGCCTCGTCGTCGTCGTTGTCGCTGTCGTCGAGCTCCACGAACAGCCACGCCCGACCCTCGGGGAGCTCTGCCACGGCGTCGGCCCCGCGCCGGGTGCGCATGGTCGCCACGATCGCCTCGTCGATCCCCTCCACTGCGGTGGGGTGGTGCCGCAGGATCGCGGGTACGTCGCGGGCGGCGTCCACGACGTCGGCGTAACCCACGACCAGCAGTCCGGTGCGTGCGGACCGGGGCACCGCACGCATGGTGGCGGCCGTGACCAGCGCACACGTGCCCTCCGAGCCGACGAGCGAGCGCGCCACGTCGAAGCCCTCCTCGGGCAACAGGTGGCGCAGGTGGTACCCGGACACCTGGCGGGGCAGCCGTCCGAGCTCGGTGCGAAGGGCGGCGAGGTGGTCGGAGGCCAGCGCGCGGAACTCGGCGGTCAGGTGTCCAGCGCGGGCCGTGGCGGCCGCGTCCGCCGGATCGGTGGCCTCGATCCCGCTGCGCGTGGCGGTCAGGCGCAGGCCGTCGGCGGTGACGAGCCGTAGCGCGATTACGTGGTCGGCGGTCCGGCCGTGGCGCACCGAGTGGTTGCCGCAGGCGTCGTTGCCGATCGCCCCGCCCAGGCAGGCCCGCGACTGACTGGAGGGGTCGGGGGCGAAGGTCAGTCGCTCGCCGGTGGCGGTGTGGACGGCCGAGCGCAGGGCGGTGAGGACGCATCCGGCCTCGGCGGTCACGGTCCCGGCGGTCTCGTCCACCTCCAGGACCCGGTTCATGTACCGCGACACGTCCAGCACCAGTCCGGTGCCGATCGCGTTGCCGGCCATCGACGTGCCGCCTCCGCGGGCGGTGGCGGGTACACCCAGCCGGTGACATACGGCCAGCGCGGTCGCGACCTCGGCCTCGGACCGCGGGAACAGCACGGCCGCGGGGACCACCCGGTAGTTGGAGGCGTCGTAGGAGTACTCGGCGATGCGGCGGGGGTCGGCCTCCGGCGCCAGGCCCTCCGCGACGAGAGCGCCCACCAGTGCCTCGGCGCCCGCGCGCGCCTGCCCGGGGGCGGCCGGTGCGACGCGGGTGGTCACGCCGCCCCGTCGCACACCCGGTGGACGGCGCGGGCGAAGCGCTCGACGCCGGCGTCCACCTCGTCCGCGGTCACCACCAGTGCGGGTATCAGGCGGACGACGGAGCCGGTGGGGCCGCAGGTGAGGGTGAGCAGGTCCTCGTCGATGCACGCCTGCTGCACCGCGCCGGCCAGTCGGGCGGCCTCCTGTGCGCCGGCGCTCCCGGCGGGCGCGGTGGGGTCGCCGAACTCCACGCCCAGCATGAGGCCGGTCCCGCGGATGTCGCAGATCTCGCTCACGTCGCCGAGGCTACGCCGCAGACCGTCCAGCATCTGCGTTCCGCGCTCGGCGGAGTTGGTCACCAGGCCCTCCCGCTCGACCACCCCGAGGGTCGCCACGCCGGCGGCGGCCGCCACGGCGTTGCCGCCGTAGGTGCCGCCCTGGGAGCCCGGCCAGCCCTTGGCCATGAGCGCGGAGGGTGCGGCGATCGCGGAGATGGGGAAGCCGGAGGCGATGCCCTTGGCGGTGATGATGATGTCGGGCACGAGCCCCTCGGTGTGCTGGTGGCCCCAGAAGCGGCCCGTGCGTCCGATGCCGGCCTGGACCTCGTCGAGTACCAGCAGCGCGCCGATCCGGTCCGCGCGCTCGCGCAAGCCCTGCAGGTACCGCGGCGGGGTGGCCGTGTAGCCGCCGTCGCCCAGCACCGGTTCGATCAGGAAGGCCGCGATCTCGCGGGCGTCGACCCGGGTGGCCATGAGGTAGTCGAGTTCGGCCAGCGCGAAGTCGATCGCGTCGTCCTCGCTCCACCCGTGGCGCAGGGCGTGCGGGAACGGGGTCATCACCACGCCGCCCATGAGCGGGGAGAAGCCGGCGGAGAAACGGGTCCCGGCGGTGGTGAGGCTGGCGGCGGCCACGGTGCGACCGTGGAAACCGCCCTGCACGGTGACGATGTTGGGCCGGCCCGTGGCCATGCGGGCCAGTCGGACCGCTGCCTCGACCGCCTCGGAACCCGAGTTGGCGTAGAACACCGAGTCGAGACCGTCGGGCAGGTGCTCGCCCAGCTTCTCCGTGAGTTGCAGTAGCGGCTGGTGCATGACTGTCGTGTACTGCGCGTGGATGATCTTCCCGCACTGCTCGCGCGCGGCCTCGACCACGTCGGGGTGGCAGTGTCCGGTGCTGGTCACACCGATGCCGGTCGTGAAGTCCAGGTAGGTGCGGCCGTCGGTGCCGTGGATCCACGAGCCGAGCGCGTGGTCCACCACGACGGGCGTGGCCTGCTTGAGAAGGGGCGACAGGTGCGCGGTCATGACGCCAGTGTGTGGCGCACCCCGTAGATTGTCAACAATCCGACGATCCTGGTTCGCGAGGGGGCCCGAGCGCTACCGTGTCCCCATGACGCAGACCCACCGGGACCCGGGCGCCCGACCCACCGTCGTGCTCCTCACCGCCGACGGGGTCGCCCCGCCCTCCTCGCTCGACGAGGTCCGCGAGCTCGCCGACGTGCGCGAGTGCACGGCGGACACCCTCGCCGGGGCATTGCCGGGAGCCGAGGTGCTGCTGGTGTGGGACATCTTCTCCGGCGCCCTGGCCGACGCCTGGCACGCCGCGGACTCGTTGCGGTGGGTCCACGTGGCCGCCGCCGGGGTGGACAAGCTCCTGTTCGACGGGCTGCGGGACTCGGACGTGCTGGTCACCAACGCCCGCGGGGTGTTCGACGGGCCGATCGCGGAATACGTGCTGGCCTGCGTCCTGGCCCACGACAAGCGCCTGCACGAGACGGAGGCGCTGCGGCGCGCAGGACAGTGGCGGCACCGCGAGACCACCCGGGTAGCCGGTCGTCGCGCCCTGGTGGTGGGGACCGGCGGGATAGGCCGGGCCACCGCGCGGCTACTGCGGGCGGTCGGGCTCGACGTGAGCGGGGCCGGACGTCGACCGCGCGACGACGACGAGGACTTCGGCGTCATCCTGGATTCGGCCCGCCTCGCCGACCACCTGGGCGAGGTCGACCACCTGATCATGGTGGCCCCGCTGACCGAGGCCACCCGGGGGATGCTCGGGGCCGCCGAGTTGGCGGAAATGCCGGACGGTGCCCACGTGGTCAACGTCGGGCGCGGGCAACTCGTGGACCAGGGTGCACTCACGCGGGAGATCGCCTCCGGCAGGCTCGCTGCGCACCTGGACGTCCTCGACGTCGAACCGCTTCCCGACGGCGACCCGCTGTGGACCCTGGACGGCGCGCACATCAGCCCACACATGTCGGGCGACGTGGAGGGGTGGCGGGGCACCCTCTCGGAGCAGTTCCGCGACCACCTGCGCACCTGGCTGGCGGGCGGTGAGCCCGGCCCGGCAGTGGATAAAAGTCGAGGATACGTCAGCGGCTGACCGGTTGTCAGTGGTCACGGTCACGGATACGGTCAGCGCCGCGAGGGTCGGCACACCTCGTTTTCCCGAGTCAGCCGGGGTTTTCAGGCTGAGGAGAGAAAGGAGTCGTAATGACCATTGCCGTTGATGACTATGTGACACGCGTGAGCGACATGCCGAGGATCATCGATCGACCGGACCCGGTGGTGTGGTCTCGTTCCCACGACCCCGAGATCCTCGAGTTCGCCGAGCGCGGCTACGTCCAGAGGGAGGACGCGCTGGACGACGGGCGGGTGGACGCCTGCCTGGAGGAACTGCACCGCATCGGCGCGGACCCCGCGATGTCCGGGGACCCCCGGGTGATCCGCGAGGCCGGCAGCGACGCGGTCCGCTCCATCTTCGACGTCCACACCCTCAGTGAGGTGGTGTGGGAGGCCGTCGAGCACTCCGGCGCGATCGACCTCGCCCGTGAGATCCTGGGCACGGACGTGTACATCCACCAGAGCAGGCTGAACTACAAACCCGGTTTCGCCGGCGGCGCGTTCTACTGGCACTCGGACTTCGAGACCTGGCACGCCGAGGACGGGATGCCCCGTCCACGCGCGTGCAGCGCCTCCCTCGCGCTCACCAGGAACGAGATCTACAACGGGCCGCTGATGATCATGCCGGGTACTCAGAAGTACTTCGTGCAGTGCGCGGGCGAGACGCCGGAGGACTACTACAAAGAGTCGCTCGTCTCGACCGCACCGAGGGTCGGCGTACCGTCCGAGGAGCACATCGCCGAGATGTACCGCTCCCACGGACTCGACGTCCTCACCGGAGGCTCCGGGTCGATGACCATGTTCGACTGCAACGCCCTGCACGCCTCCGGCGGCAACATCAGCCCGGTGCCCAGGGCGAACGTCTTCATCGTGTTCAACAGCGTCGAGAACGGGCTGACCGGCCCCTTCGCCGGGACCCCGCCGCGCCCCGACTTCCTCGCGCAACGCTGAGCCGGCGCGGCTACGGGGCGTCGAGCCCCAGCCCGAGCGCGGCCTCGGTGAACGCCTCGACGAAGGCGTGCAGCGGCCGACGCCGGGCGTCCCGCTCGCGGTAGGCGATGGAGACCGTCCTGGTGAGGGCATCGGTCAGCGGCAGCACGTCCACGTCCGCGGGTGAGGTGCTCAACCCCAGGTCGGACGCCAGGGTCACGCCGAGGCCGGCCGCGACGAGCGCGAGAGCCGTCGACTGCTCGCCCGCCTCGTGGCTCATCTGCGGTTCGAACCCCGCCTCCCGGCACGCCATCCGGACCGCCCGGCCGAAGTGCGAGCGCGGGTGGGCGAGCACCCAGGGTTGCCGGGCCAGGTCGGCCAACGCCACCTCGCGGGCGTCGATCACCCCGCGGGGGGCCACGACGTGCAGTGATTCCACGGCGACGGGTGTCCGGGTGAGTTCGGGGACACGCGCCATCGGATAGCTGGAGTAGTCCAGTACGAAGGCCAGGTCCAGTGAACCGTCCCGGACGGCGCCGGTGGTGTCCTCCGGTGCCAGTTCGCGGCTGCGGACCTCGATCCCCGGATGGTCGCGGGCGAGAACCCGGATCCCCGCCGGGAGCAGCGCCGAGGCGACCGACGCCCACACGCCTGCCGTGAGAGTGGTGCCGACCCCGGCCCGAGCCGCCTCCATCGCGTGACCGGCGTCCTCCACCGCCGCCAGGATCGTCTCGGCGTGCCCGACCAACACCAGACCGGCCTCGGTGAGCGCGATCCGTCGACCGCGCCGCTCGAACAGCGGGGTCCCCGCCTCCCGTTCGAGTAGCGCGAGCTGTTGTGAGACGGCGGAGACCGTGTAGTCCAGGGCTCCGGCGACGGCGGTGACGGTTCCTCGCCGTTCCAGCTCGCGGAGCAACCTGAGTCGGTGCAGTGACGGCTCCATGGTCCCGAGAATAGGGGCCCACCGGCAACTGTGCAGAAATAGTGAACGATCGACTCCACGGATTCGCGCTGGACCGCAGCCCGTGTGCGCTCGCATGCTTGGGTCACCCCGCAGGAGAGTCGGGACAGACGTTTCAGGAGGCGAGCACCATGACATCCATCGAGATTCCGGGTATGACCGCGACAACCGGGTCGGTGCCGGTGGCAGTGCCGGCTCCCCACTCCGCGGGGTCCGCCACCCGCGAGCCCTACCTGCGGTTGCACTGGAAGGACGATGTCACCGGGGCTCGTGGCTATCTCGTGGTGGACACCCTCGTCGGCGGCCTGGCCACCGGGGGGACCAGGATGCGGGCGGGCTGCACCCTGGGCGAGGTGGAGGATCTGGCCCGGGGCATGACCCGCAAGACCGCGGCCTTCGACCTCCCGGTGGGCGGCGCCAAGGGCGGGATCGACTTCGACCCCAAGGATCCCCGGGCCGTCGAGGTGCTGACCCGCTTCTGCGAGGCCATGCGGCCGTTCCTCGACCGCCACTGGGTGACGGCCGAGGACCTGGGGGTGCCGCAGCACCTGATCGATGAGGTCTTCGCCACGTTGGGGATGCGGCAGTCCTACCACGCGGCGCTCGAGCGCGCGGATGACCCGGCCGCGACCGCGGCACGCATCTTCCGCGGGTTGAACTCGGAGGTCCCGGGCGGACTGCTCGGCGACGTGATCGGCGGGTACGGGGTGGCGCAGGCCTGCCTGGCCGCCGCGTACGTGCGGGGCTGGGACCTTGCACGCACCACCGTCGCGGTCCAGGGAGTGGGCACCATGGGTGGCGCCGCCGCCTGGTACCTGCACGAGGCGGGGCTGACCGTGGTCGCCCTGGCCGACGCGGCCGGGACGCTCTACGACCCGGCGGGACTCGACGTCCCCGCGCTCCTGGCCACCCGCGACCGCTTCGGCGAGATCGACCGCGACGCCGTGCCCGCCCGGGTGCAGCTGCTCGCGCGGGACGAGATCATCGGGATGGACGTCGACGTCCTGGTCCCCGCCGCGGTCTCGTACGCGATCACGGCGGAGAACTGCGCCCGCGTCACCGCTCCGGTGGTGGTGGAGGCCGCCAACGCCGCGACGACCATCGACGCCGAACTCGACCTGACCGCCCGCGGGATCGCCGTCCTCCCGGACTTCGTGGCCAACGCCGGGGCCGTGGCCTGGGCCTGGTGGCTGATCCTCGGTGAGGTCGACGACCAGCCCGAGTCCTCGTTCCTGCGGCTCAGTCGCGAGATGACGGGCAAAGTCGCCGACCTGCTCACCGACTGGAACCCCGCGGACGGCCCGGTGCGCTGGGCGGCCGACGTCTCGAACCTGGTTCGTGAGGTCCCGACGGTCATGGTGCCCTGACCGCCGAACTCGACGACCGCGCCTGAGGACGATCGCAGGCGCGCGTAGCCACTGCAGCCGCACACGGAAATATCGTGTGCGGCTGCAGTGGTTGCGCGCGTGTGCGGCAGGCGGGGGCGGAGGGTGTTCAGGCCTCGGGCTCGGCTGCCGCTGCCGCGTTCCCCTCGGTATCCCCGTTGCCCTTGCCGATGGCGGTGTGCAGGCGCGCCCGGCGGGGTGAGTCGTCGGTGCCCAGCAGGAGGTCGATGGTCAGGCCGAGCCGGCTGTTGACGTCGGCGGCGGACGACCGCCTGGTGAGCCAGGAGACGAGGTTCGACATCCACACGTCGGAGACCACGCGGGCGATCGAGAGCTGGACCTCGTCCGGCTCCCCATCGGCCATGGCGCGGGCGATGATCCGGTCCATGTAGAAGCCCACCTCCTCGACCTCGTTGGCCACGGAGGCGTCGGCGAACATGAACGCCCGGGTCATTGCCTCGGTGAGGTTGGGGTCGCGCTGCATGGACTTGGTGATCATGTCCACCACGACCTTCATGCGTTCCTGTGCGGTGTCCCCGGGCGGAGCCGAGCGCTCGGTGCGCTGGTCCAGGCGGCGGAATTCGCGGGCCAGGGCCGAGACCAACAGGTGGACCTTGGAGGGGAAGTAGCGGTACAGCGTGCCCACCGCGACCTCGGCCTTCTCGGCGACGGCACGCATCTGCACCGCCTCGTACCCGCCCTTGGCGGCCAGCGCCAGCGTGGCGTCGAGGATCCGGCGACGACGCTCCCGCTGCGAGGAGGTGGTGGGCTCGTCACCGCGGGGCGCGGGTTCAGACACGGCAGGACCGGAACCGGTCTCGGTCGAGCTGTTGGTCATGAGGCGAGCCTCCTGGGCTGGCGAGCGGCCGACGGGGGCCGGGTGCGGTGATCAAGTCCTGCTGGTGCATTCTAGAACACACTTGTTAGAACACGTTCTATTATGGGCGGGGGTGTGGGTCCCGGAGGACCCGCACCGGCACGAACCCCACCCGCGCCGAGGAGCCACCGTGAGTATCGCCACCACCCCGGATCAGACCGAGATCCAGAACTCGATCAAGTCCTGGGCGAAGTCCGTCGATCCCGTGGACACAGTACGCGCACAGGAGACGGAACCCGACGCATGGAAGGCACATTGGGCGCAGTTGGCCGAACTGGGGATTTTCGGCGTGGCCGTCGCCGAGGAACACGGGGGAGCCGGCGCGGAGATCGTCGACCTGGCCTGCATGCTGGAGGAGGCCGCCGCCCGGATGGCTCCGGGCCCGGTGCTGTCGACCGCACTCGCCGGCGTCCTGGTGTCCCGGGCCGGTGGCGCCGTCGCCTCCGCACTGGGCGAGACCATCGCCGAGGGCGGGCTTCCCGTGGGCGTGTGCCTGGGCTACGGGGTGGCCATCCTCGACGTCTCGGACGGTGCGGGGTCGAGCACCGTGACCGGTGACCCGGGTATCGCCTACGGCGGAACCGCCGACGGCGCGATCCTCCTGCCCGTCGAGGTGGACGGACAGACCCGGTGGGCCCTCCTGGACGGGAGCACCGAGGGTCTCACGGTGACCCCCGCGACCCCGTACGACCTGTCGGCCTCCATCGGGCACGTGGCCCTGGAGGGCGCTTCGATCCCGCCCGACAGGTTCCTCGACGGCATCACCACAGACTGTGTCCACCAGCTCTTCGTGACACTTGCCGCCGCCGAGGCCGCCGGGGTCGCCGACTACACGCTGGCCACGGCGGTCGAGTACGCCAAGATCCGCGAGCAGTTCGGCCGCACGATCGGGTCGTTCCAGTCCATCAAGCACCTGGCGGCCGACATGCTCTGCCGCACCGAGCAGGTCCGCGCACTGGCCTGGGACGCCGCGGTCGCCGCCGAGGACCTCGGCACCGACGCCTCCGAGTTCCCCGTCGCCGCCTCGGTGGCGGGCGCGCTCGCCTTCGACAACGCCGTGCGCAACTCCCAGGACTGCATCCAGATCCTCGGCGGCATCGGCTTCACCTTCGAACACGACGCCCACTTCTACATGCGGCGGGCCGGTGCGCTGCGGCAGGCGATCGGCGGCTCCGCCCGCTGGCGACGCCTCCTGGCCGAGCTGACCCTGGCCGGACAGCGCCGCCATCTCGACATCGACCTGTCCGGGATCGAGGGGATCGACGCCAGGCGCGAGGAGATCAGGTCCCTGGTCGCGAGGGTGGCCGCCGTCGAGGGGGACGAGCGCAGACAGGCCCTGGCCGACACCGGCCTGTTCATGCCGCACCTGCCCGAGCCGTGGGGCCTCGGGGCCTCGCCCGCGGAGCAGCTCCTGATCGACGAGGAGCTCGAGGCCGCGGGCGTGAGCCGCCACAACATCACCATCGGCGGCTGGGCCGTGCCGACCATCCTGCAGGCCGCGCCCGAGCACGCCGATCTGTTGGTGCGTGGCACCATGGCCGGCGAGATCAAATGGTGTCAGCTGTTCTCGGAGCCCGGCGCCGGTTCCGATCTCGCCGCGCTGCGCGCGACCGCGGAGAAGGTCGACGGCGGGTGGAGGATCAACGGCCAGAAGGTGTGGACCTCGCTGGCCCGCGAGGCCGACTGGGCCATGTGTCTGGCCCGGACCGACCCCGACGCCCCCAAGCACAAGGGCATCACCTACTTCCTCGTGGACATGAAGTCAGAGGGGATCCGGACCAGGCCGCTGCGCGAGATCACCGGTGAGGCGCTGTTCAACGAGGTCTACCTCGAGGACCTGTTCGTCCCCGACGAGTTCCAGGTCGGACAGGTGAACGACGGCTGGAAGATCGCCCGCACCACACTGGCCAACGAGCGCGTGGCCATGGGCGGCGGCTCCTCGCTCGGCGACGCCGCCGAGGAGATCGTCGGCCTCATCCGCGCGGCGGGGGCGGAGGACGACGCCCTGGTGCTGGACGAGCTCGGCAAGCACGTCGCCGACGGCGTCGTGGGGAGCCTGCTCGACCTGCGCACCGCCCTGCGGACCCTCTCCGGCTCCGGCCCGGGCGCGGAGTCGTCCGTCCGCAAGATCGTGGGCGTGCGACACCGCCAGGACATCGCCGAGTTCGGGCTCGAGCTCACCGGCACCGGCGGGGTCGAGTTCACCGAGCAGGGCCGCAAGTTCCTCATGGTCCGCTGCCTGTCCATTGCCGGCGGCACCGAGCAGGTGCTGCTCAACGTGGTCGGTGAACGCATCCTCGGCCTTCCCCGCGACTGAACCCCTCCCACCCCCGGACCGAACAGGACTGATTCCCGTGGACTTCACCCGTACCGAGACCCAGGCGGCCGTCGCCGAGGCGGTAGCCGGCGCTCTCACCACGGCCGCCCCGGCCGACGAGTTGCTCACGGCGCTGCCCAGCCGCGGCGTCGACGACGCCGGATACGACGAGCGACTGTGGTCGGCGTTCGCCGGATCGGGGCTGCTCTCGCTGGGCCTGCCGGCGGCCCTCGGCGGTGACGATCTCTCGGTGGCCGACATCGCCGTGGTGCTCGAGGAGGTCGGCAGGGCCGGCGTCGTGATCCCCGTGCTGGAGACCCTCGGGCTGGGCGTCCTCCCGATCGTCGCCCTCGGCAACGCCGACCAACAGAAAGCGCTGCTCGAGGGGATCGAGGACGGCCGCATCCTCACCGCCGCCGTGGCCGAGCCCGGCAGTCCGCTACCACTCGAGCCCACGGTGCGCCTGGACGGCGGGACGATCACCGGCACCGTCACCTCGGTCCGCTACGCGGCCCAGGCCCGTTCCGTCCTGGTGCCGGTGTCCACGGCGGAAGGGGCCCTCGGCCTCGTTGTTGTCGCCCCCGACGCCCCCGGGGTCACCCTGACCCCGACCCTCGGGTCGCTCGGCGTCCCGGAGTACGCGATGCGGTTCGAGGCCACCCCGGTGGACGACGACGAGGTGCTCCGCGGCCGGGAGGACGGGGCCGTCCTCGACGAGTTCCGACGCCTCGTCCTGACCGCCTGTACCGCCCACGGCGACGGGCTGGTCTCCGGCGCGTTGGACATGACCGCGGACTACCTCAAGCAGAGGGAGCAGTTCGGCAGGCCGCTCGGGGCGTTCCAGGCGGTCCAGCAGGAGCTGGCCGACGTCTACATCGTCTCGCGTACGCTGCACGTGATCGCGCAGTCGGTGGCCTGGCGCGTCTCCGAGGGGCTCGCCGGCCCGGCGGACCGCTACTCCACCGACCCGACGATCGGCGCCTACTGGCTGGCCGCCGAGGGGCCGCGCGCGGTCCAGATCCTGCACCACCTGCACGGCGGCGTCGGAGTGGACATCACGTACCCGATGTTCAGGTACTCCTCGGCCGTCAAGGACCTGGCCCGGTTCGTCGGTGGTGCGCAGTTGCACCTGGACGGGCTAGCGTCCGCCGTGGCCGCCGACCCCGTCGAGCACGTGGCGCCCGCCTCCACCGACGCCGACGCGGGCGCGGCACCGGAGGGGACGTTCATCGACCTCACTCCCGAGCAACGGGCGCTGCAGGCCGAGCTCCGCGAGTACTTCTCCACCCTCATCTCGCCCGAGGAGGCGGCGGACATCGCCACCACCCGCCACGGCGACACCTACGCCGAGATCATCAAGCGCATGGGCCGCGACGGCTGGCTGGGCGTGGGCTGGCCCACCGAGTACGGCGGCAAGGGCTTCGGCCACATCGAGCAGCAGATCTTCACCAACGAGGCCACGCGCGCCGATGTCCCTTTGCCGTCGGTCACGCTCCAGACCGTGGGACCGACCCTGCAGAAGTACGGCTCGGAGAAGCAGAAGGAGAAGTTCCTCCCCGGCATCCTGGAGGGCACCCTGCATTTCGCGATCGGCTACTCCGAGCCCGACGCCGGCACCGATCTGGCGGCGCTGCGGACCACGGCCAGGAAGGACGAGGCGACCGGGGACTGGATCATCAACGGACAGAAGATGTGGACCACCGGCGGGCACCACGCCGACTACATCTGGCTGGCGGCCCGGACGGGGACCCCCGACTCGCGCCACCGCGGTCTGACCATCTTCATCGTCGACGCCTCCGACCCCGGTTTCTCGTTCACGCCGATCATCACCTGCGACGGCGCCCACCACGTCAACGCCACCTACTACTCGGACGTGCGCGTCCCCGCGGACATGGTCGTGGGCGAGGTCGACGGCGGCTGGAAGATGCTCACCACCCAGCTCAACCACGAGCGGGTCATGCTGGCCCCGTCCGGTCGACCGGGCGGCTACTACGACGGGCTGGCCGACTGGGCCCGGGGTACCGGCGCCGACGGCATCCGCCACCTGGACCGCCCCGAGGTCCGGCGGGGTCTGGCCGAGATCTTCGCGACCGTCCGGCTCAACGAGCTGCTCAACTGGCAGGTCTCCTCGACGGGCGACAACCCGTCCATGGGCGACTCCGCGGCGTCCAAGGTGTTCTCCACCGAGAAGATCCAGCACGTCGGCCGGATCGTCGAGGAACTGCTCGGCCGCTTCGGCGACCCCACCGACCCCGACACGGCGAAGCTGCAGCGGTGGTTCGACATGATGAACAAGCGCAACGTCGTGATCACCTTCGGTGGTGGCGTCAACGAGGTCATGCGCGAACTGACCTGCATGGGTGGCCTCGGCATGCCCCGCACGGCTCGCTAGACCCGGCCCGCTGACCCCGCACGAACGAAGTGAGGCATACATGAGTGACGACACGGTGACCAACGAGCGAGCCGGCCGCATCCTCGCCGCCGCCGACGAGGTGCGGGATTCCGGGGGCAGTTCCCGCCGGGCGGGTCGCGATCCGATCAACCTGCCCATGATCCGCAACTGGACCGAGGCGATCGGGGACGTCAACCCGGTCTACGAGTCCGAGGAGGCCGCCCGTGAGGCCGGCCACGAGGGTCTGGTCGCTCCGCCGGCCATGGCCCAGGTGTGGACCATGCGCGGCCTGGGCAGGACCCGGGAGTCCGACGACCCGTTGGGCCGGATGACGGACATCCTCGATGCCGAGGGATTCACCTCCGTGGTGGCCACCAACTGCGACTCGACCTACCACCGCTACACGCGACCGGGTGAAGAGGTCACCATCTCCTCGGTCCTCACCGACGTCGTGGGGCCCAAGACCACTGGTCTGGGGGAGGGCTGGTTCTTCACCACCCGCAACTACTGGCGGGTCGGCGACGAGGTCGTGGCCGAGATGGACTTCCGGATCCTCAAGTTCCGTCCGCCCGCGACGAAGGCCGAGCCGTCGACCGAGGAGGCCGCAGGCGCGATCGTGTCCAGCTCCGGATCGCCGACCGACGACCTCGTGGTGGGGAAGGTCCTGCGCCCGTCGGTCTCCCAGGACACGAGGTTCTTCTGGGACGGGGTCCGCGCCCACGAGCTGCGGATCCAGAGACTCGAGGACGGTTCGCTCCAGCACCCGCCGGTACCGGCGCTGTGGAAGGACAAGACCGAGCAGACCGACTACGTCGTGTCCTCGGGGCGCGGCACGGTGTTCAGCTTCGTCACCCATCACGCCCCGCGCGTGCCCGGTCGCACCCGGTTCCCGTTCGTCATCGCGCTGGTCGAGTTGGAGGAGGGCGTGCGCATGCTCGGCGAGTTGCGCGACGTCGACCCGGCCGAGGTGTCGATCGGGATGCCGGTTCAGTCCGAGTTCCTGGACATGCCCGGCGAGCCCGGCGAGGACGCGGCCTTCGGCACCGAACCGTGGACGCTCTACGCGTGGCGACCCGCCACCACCGATGAGGAGGGCTCGAAGTGAGCGACCGTGTGATCTGCCCGGAGACGCCGCCGTCCGTGACGGTGGGGGACCGGCTCCCGGAGCTGGCGATCGAGGGGACGCCGACGTTCATCGTGGCCTCGGCCCTGGCCACGCGTGACTTCCAGGACGTGCACCACGACCGCGACCTGGCCCACGCCAAGGGCTCGAAGGACATCTTCGTCAACATCCTCACCGACACCGGCCTGGTGCAGCGGTTCGTCACCGACTGGGCGGGCCAGCGCGCCCGGATCACCTCGATCAAGCTCCGCCTCGGGGTCCCCTGGTACGCCTACGACACCCTGACCCTGACCGGGGAGGTCACGGAGATCTCGGGCGACGGGCTGGTCACGCTGAAGATCGTCGGCACCGACTCGCTGGGCGCGCACGTCACCTCGACGGCCACCCTCTACATGGACGGAGGAGCGGCCTGATGGGCTCTCTGGCAACTGCGTCACTGTCAGACCGGGCGGCGATCGTCGGCATCGGCGCCACCGACTTCTCGAAGGACTCCGGTCGGTCGGAGCTTCGCCTGGCCGCGGAGGCCGTCCGGGCCGCCGTGGCCGACGCCGGGCTGCAACCGTCGGACGTCGACGGACTGGTGTCCTTCACGATGGACACCAACACCGAGATCGCGGTGGCCCGGGCCGCCGGCATCGGGTCGCTGAACTTCTTCTCCCGCATCCACTACGGCGGCGGTGCTGCGTGCGCCACGGTGCAGCAGGCCGCGATGGCCGTGGCGACGGGCGTCGCCGAGGTCGTGGTCTGCTACCGGGCGTTCAACGAGCGGTCCGGGATGCGATTCGGTCAGGTCAACTCCGCGCTGGTCCAGCAGGTCAACTCCTCCGGAACGGACAACGCGTTCTCCTACCCGCACGGGTTGTCGACCCCCGCCGGGTTCGTGGCCATGGTCGCGCAGCGCTACATGCACGAGTACGGCGCCACCAGCGAGGACTTCGGGCGGGTCGCGGTGGTGGACCGCAAGCACGCCGCCGTCAACCCCGCGGCCTTCTTCCACGGCAAGCCGATCACGTTGGACGACCACCAGAACTCGCGCTACATCGCCGAGCCGCTGCACCTGCTGGACTGCTGCCAGGAGTCCGACGGCGGCCAGGCGATCGTGGTGACCACGCCCGAGCGGGCCAGGGACCTCCCGCACCGGCCGGTGTCGATCGCCGCGGCCGCGTCGGGCTCGGGGCCGGACCAGTACATCATGACCTCGTACTACCGCCCGGAGCTCGCGGGACTGCCGGAGATGGGCATCGTCGGCGATCAGCTCTGGGCCCAGTCGGGCCTGCGTCCCGGGGACATGGACATGGCGGTGCTCTACGACCACTTCACGCCGTATGTCCTCATGCAGCTGGAGGAGCTGGGCTTCTGCGGTCGGGGAGAGGCCAAGGACCTGGTCCGTGAACCCGGTGCGCTGGAGGTGGGCGGGCGGCTACCGCTGAACACCCACGGCGGGCAGCTGGGTGAGGCCTACATCCACGGGATGAACGGCATCGCCGAGGGCGTACGGCAGCTGCGGGGCGACTCGGTGAACCAGGTGCCGGGTGCCGAGAAACTGGTCGTGACCGCGGGGACCGGGGTGCCCACGTCGGGTCTGGTGCTCACGGTCTGACCGTTCCGATCCCACCGCCGCGGCCGCGCACGGCCGGGTTCAGTCGCGCAGGCACCCGCGGACGAACGAGCCGATGTCGCGGACCGCGAGCTTGGCCTCCGGCACGAGGGGGTGGAACACCTGGAACACGTGGAACTGGTGTGGCCACAGTTGGAACTCGTGCCGGACACCGTGTTCGGCGAAGCGCTCGGCCAGTTGCTCGATCCCCCCGCTGAAGATCTCCTCTCCGCCGCACTGGATGAGGAACGGAGGCCAGTCGGGGGAGGGCACGTACTTGATCGGCGAGATTGCCGGGTCGTCCGGGTCCACGCCCGGTGCGTACTGCGAGCGACAGAGTTCGGCCAGCCCCACCGCGAGGAACGGGTCCTTGCGGGCCCGGTCCCGTGCGGTCATGTCCGTGAAGTCCAGGTCCACCCACGGCGAGAGCAGGACGACCCCCGCCGGCATCGGGGCGTTGTCCCTGTCCAGGGCCGCCACGAGTTGGAGGGCGAGGTTCCCGCCGGCGGAGTCGCCGGCCACCACGATGTCCTCGGCGCGGAAACCCATGCTCAGCAGCCACTCCCAGCCGGCGAGGGTGTCCTCCGTGGCCGCGGGGTGCGGGTGCTCCGGTGCGAGCCGGTAGTCGGGCAGGAAGACCGGCACACCGGTCTCGCTGGCGATCCGCGAGGCGAGCGCCTTGTGCGACCAGGGGGATCCGAACGTGAACCCGCCGCCGTGGATGTGGAAGATCACCTTGTCCGAGTGGAAGAACCGCTTGCGCCCCACCCACAGCCCTGGCACGGGGCCGTCCGAGGACCAGTCGTTGGTGGTCTCGAGGGCCGCCGCACGACCGGCTCCCGAGGTCAGCGCCCGCAGGCGTCCGAGGGAGACGTCGGTCGCCGGCATCTTGTCGAGGGCCGGACGGACGAACATCCGCAGTCCACCGGCGAGGCCGCGGGACCGGAGGGTCCCGTGTTCCCCGGGACCCGTCAGGGCCGGGGTCCGGGCGGACGGCCGGTCCGCCTCGGGGGCGGCGGATCGGCGGCCGTCGACGGGAACGCTGCCCGACCGGGTGGCGTGGGGCAGCATCAGGCCCCCGTCGTAGGGCGCGCGTCGTCGCGGTGGCCGCCGTGAACTCATGTCCAAAATGTAGGCCGTCCCAGGGCCCGGAGCACACCGATTCGGCTCAGGCGGCCGATTTGGTTCTGTAACCTGTTGCAGTAATCTAGAGTTAGAGCAGGTCAGCTTGCCGTCTGGACATGAGAACAAGTTCAGGTCACAATGTGAGGACCGCCACAATTAAGCCCCCTCCGTGCGAAGGAATCTGCCATGACTGATGCCCCCGACCAACTCGCCGATCCGCTGGCCGGAACCAACCCGGAGATGAACGAGGCCTCCGTGTTCGAGGCCGTCGCGGACAAGATCCCGGACAACTTGTTGCTCACCATAGACGGGGCGGAGTACTCCTACCGTCAGATCGATGAGCTGGCCAACCGGATGGGCCACCTGCTCCGGGCGCACGGCGTCGAGCCGCGCACGCACATCGCGCTGTACATGAAGAACAGCCTCGAACACATGACGGCGATCATCGGCTGCATGAAGATCCGGGTCGCCGGCATCAACGTCAACTACCGCTACACCCCGGCGGAGTTGGTCTACCTCTTCAACGACTCGCAGTCGGTGGCCGTCCTGGTGGACGGGGAGTTCGCGGAGACCATGGCGGCAGCGGTGCCCCGCCTGGAGACCGTACGGACCGTGTTGGCGGTCGGCGGGGTGTCCGAGGTGCTGGCGACCGCGTGTGCCGACAAGGGGATCGAGGTCGTCGACGTCGACACGGAGTGGCCGACGCAGTCCGCCGAGCGTGACTTCGAGCCCGCTCGCGGGGACGACCACTGGATCGTCTACACCGGCGGCACCACGGGCTTCCCCAAGGGCGTGCAGTGGCACATGTCGGACTATTACTACGCGTGCCTGTCCGGCGGCAACCCGTACGGGGACAAGCGCCACAGCCCGCAGGAGGTCGCCGATAACGTCTCGCCCGACGGTGGCCTGAAGGTCGTCGTCTCGGCGCCGCTCATGCACGGTGCAGGTCTGTTCACGCTGCTGACCTTCGTCAATCTCGGTGGACACCTGATCATGTTCCGCGACTTCGACGCCGGTGAGATCGTCCGCGCCACCGCCGAGAACAAGGCCGCGATCCTGATGTTCGTCGGCGACGGCATGGCGGTCCCCATCACTGACGAGCTGATCGCCGCCTCGGAGACGATGGACTTCAGCTCGTTGTTCATGGTCGCCTCCGGGGGCGGCATCTGGTCCAAGTCCTCACGCGAGCGGCTGATCGAGGTGTTCCCCAACGTCATCGTCCGCGACAACTTCGGTGCGTCGGAGTCGGGGAACGACGGGGAGCTGGGCATGAACGAGGCAGGCGAGATGACGATCCCCGCCAGTGCCCGGCTCGGTGTCATCGATGAGTCGAACAACCCGGTCCCGCCCGGTTCGGACGAGATCGGCTACATTGTCCGCCGCGGCCACGTCCCGGTCGGCTACTGGAACGACCCGGAGAAGACCGCCAGGACCTTCCCCGAGGTCGACGGCCAGCGGGTGTCCGTCCTCGGTGACATGGGGCAGATCCGTGAGGACGGCACCATCGTCTTCCTCGGTCGCGGCTCGGGGTGCATCAACACCGGCGGGGAGAAGGTGTTCCCCGAGGAGGTCGAGCAGGCGCTCAAGGCCCACCCGGCCGTTCACGACGCGCTGGTCGCTGGTGCCCCGGACCCCCGGTACGGGCAGAAGGTCGCCGCGGTCGTGTCGTTCCGCGAGGGACAGTCGGCCGAATCCGACGAGCTCACGGCGTTCCTGCGCGAGTCGCTGGCCAACTACAAGGTGCCCAAGGTGATCGTGGACGTGCCCGAGATCCGCCGCTCGCCGGCGGGCAAGGCCGACTACAAGTGGGC
This sequence comes from Dietzia sp. PP-33, assembly GCF_033790845.1. Classification (NCBI taxonomy): domain Bacteria; kingdom Bacillati; phylum Actinomycetota; class Actinomycetes; order Mycobacteriales; family Dietziaceae; genus Dietzia; species Dietzia sp. PP-33. Next base: position 144,045 of record NZ_JAMYEI010000004.1, on the reverse strand, counting down.
CAAGGACCAGCTGCCGGCGAGCTGACGCCGGGGCTAGTCCGTCGCGAGGATCCGCTCGACCGCGCCCAGCGGGACCCCGATCCAGCTGGGCCGGTTGCGCGACTCGTACATGACCTCGTAGAGGGCCTTGTCCAGGGTGTAGGCCCGCAGCAGAGCTCCGGTCTCCCTCGGGTCGGAGTCACTGACCCCGGCGTAGCCGCTGCAGAAGGCGTCGACGTTGCGGTCACACCACTCCCGCGCCCGGAACCGCAGCTGCCGGTCGGTGACCCCGACCAGCGTGTGCTGGGCGGCGTAGTCGAGGCTGCGCAGGATCCCCGCCACGTCGCGGGCGGGCGAGTCCGGCACCCGTCGCTCGGCCAGGGGGGCCGCCGGTTCGCCCTCGAAGTCGATGATGATCCAGCGGTCCGGGGTGCGGAGTGTCTGGCCCAGGTGCAGGTCGCCGTGGACGCGGTGGACCGGCACCGGGCCGGAACCGGCGACCTCGTCGAACACGGCGCGGGCCGCGTCGACGAACCCGCCGAGCTCGGGGACCTCGGCCACCGCCGCGTCGAGACGCGCCCGCATGGCCGCCACGATCTCGCCGCCGGGCCGGGTGGAGGTTCCGGTCGCGGCCGCGAGGTCGTCGTGGACCCGCGCCACTGCGGCGCCCAGCCGATGGGCCTCGTCGGCGAAGTCGGTGCCCACCTCCTCGGCCAGCAGGTCGGCCTCCGCGAACAGGTCCCGCACGCTCGCCGTGGCCATCGCCCACCCGTCCGCGGCGCCCGCGAGGAACTCCTGGGCCATGGCCAACGTTGTGGGACCGGCATCGTCGTCGTCATCCAGTTCAACCCAGCCCCGCAGCGGCGCGACGGCCGGACACCCCCGGTCGGCCAGCGCGGCGTGGAGCTCCACGTCCGGGTTCAGGCCCGGCTGCACCAGGCGGAACACCTTGACCATGAGGTCGTCGCCGAACACCAGCGACGAGTTGGACTGCTCGCCCTCCAGCAACCGGCCCCACGTGGGTTCCGGGAGTGCGGTGTCGGGTACGCGCCGGAACCGCAGGCCGCCCACCTCGTCCTGCGCGGTCAGATGGGCGAGCAGGGACTCGGTGCCGCGCGGGTCGCGGAGCCCGTCGTAGACGACGGGCGAGGTGCCCTCGGGGGTCAGCGGGTGTGCCCGCCGGTCGCCCGGGAGTTCGGCAGCGGTGGCGATCGGCACCTGGTAGCGCTGGGGTCGGTCGTCGACCAGGACGTCCACCAGCAGGTGCTCGACCAGCACCCCGGACTCGTCCAACAGGACGGCCCGGCGGGAGATCCGCACCCCGGTCAGCACCGACCCCTTGCCGGAGAACCACCGTTGCTCGGGCAACCAGTCCGTCAGCAGACGGGTCAGGGTCGCGTCGTCGACCGGGGTGATGCCTGCGCCGGTGTCGGTCATGACGGTCCCTCCGTGGGGCTGCGCAGCTCGAGCCAGTAGAAGCCGTACCCGGGCAGGGTGAGCTGGTACGGATCGGCGTCGACCCCGGGGAACGGCACGCCGCCGGTGAGCTCCACGGGCTGGCGGCCGGCGAACTCGGCCAGGTCCAGGCGCACGGCCTGGGGGAACCGGGACAGGTTGTTGACGCACAGGATGAGGTCCGGCTCGCCCCCGTCGGCGGACTCGAGGCGGCGCAGGTAGGACAGGATGGACGGGTTGGACCCGCCGAGGTCGGTGAACTCGCCGCGGCCGAACGCGGGGTGACTCTTGCGCACGTGGATCATCCGCCTGGTCCAGTGCAGCAGGCTCGCGCTGGAGTTGAGCTGGGCCTCCACGTTGACGCCCTGGTAGCCGTACTGCGGGTCCATGATCACCGGGAGGTACAGCTTGCCGGGGTCGCACCGGGAGAATCCCGCGTTGCGGTCGGGGCTCCACTGCATGGGCGTGCGCACGGCGTCGCGGTCGCCCAACCAGATGTTGTCACCCATCCCTATCTCGTCGCCGTAGTACAGCATCGGCGATCCGGGCAGGCTCAGCAGCAGCGCGGAGAACAACTCGAGTTGGTTGGTGTCACCGTCGAGCAGCGGGGCCAGGCGCCGGCGGATGCCGATGTTGGCCTTCATCCGCGGGTCCTTGGCGTACTCCGCGTACATGTAGTCGCGTTCCTCGTCGGTGACCATCTCGAGCGTCAGCTCGTCGTGGTTGCGCAGGAAGATCGCCCACTGGGCCGACGACGGGATGTCGGGGGTGTGGGCCAGGATCTCGGTGACGGGGAAGCGGGACTGCCGACGCACGGCCATGAAGATCCGCGGCATGAGCGGGAAGTGGAACGCCATGTGGCACTCGTCGCCCACCTCGGGCTCGCCGTAGTAGTCCACCACGTCCTCGGGCCACTGGTTGGCCTCGGCCAGCAGCACGCGCCCGGGGTACTCCTCCTCGACCACCGCGCGGCACTTACGCAGGAACTCGTGGGTCTCGGGCAGGTTCTCGCAGTTGGTGCCGTCGCGCTCGAACAGATACGGCACGGCGTCCAGGCGGAACCCGTCGATCCCCAGGTCCAACCAGAAGCGCAGGACGTCGATCATGGCGTCCTGGACCTCGGGGTTGTCGTAGTTGAGGTCGGGTTGGTGGGAGAAGAAGCGGTGCCAGTAGAACTGCCCGCGGACCGGGTCGTAGGTCCAGTTGGAGGACTCGGTGTCGACGAAGATGATGCGGGCGTCCGGGTACCGGGTGTCGTCGTCGGACCACACGTAGTAGTCGCCGTACGGGCCGGTCGGGTCGGACCGGGACTCGGTGAACCAGGCGTGGGTGTCGGAGGTGTGGTTCATGACCAGGTCGGTGATCACGCGCATGCCGCGCTTGTGGGCCTGGTCGAGGAACTCCACGAAGTCGTCGACGGTGCCGAACTCGGGGAGCACCGTCCGGAAGTCGCGGATGTCGTAGCCGCCATCGCGCAGCGGCGAATCATAGAACGGCGGCAGCCACAGGCAGTCGACCCCCAGCCACTCCAGGTAGTCCAGCTTCTCCGTGAGTCCGCGCAGGTCGCCGGTCCCGTTGCCGTCCGAGTCGTTGAACGCCCTGACCAGTACCTCGTAGAAGACGGCCGACTTGTACCATTCCCGGTCGATCTCGAGCTCGGACGCGTGGCGGTAGTCGTCGGCGCTGGGCTCGATCACGTGCCCGTCGTCGGTGAGCTCGGGTTCGGCTGGGCGGGGATCGGACGGGTGGAGATCGGCCTGGTGGCGCGACGTCGGTGCCATGGGGGCGAGCCTACGGCCCCGTACGATCCGTTGCATGCGGAAATTCCAGTCGATGGCGCGCCTGCGCGACCTGGGGCGCCTGAATCCCGCGCGGTCGTACCGGGACCGTCACGGCCGGCGTGCCCTCGCGCTGGCGGCGCTGTTGGACGGCGACGACGACGAGGTGGTCGTGCGCCCGTGGGACCTGCGATTGCCCCGGACGGTCATCCTCGCCGCGGCCCGGAGCAGGGGACTGGAGCCCGTGGGCGGAACGCGGTCGCTGGTCCCGCGCGGGCCGTGGACCGATCCCGTGCGGTTCACGCGCTCGTCCGGGGAGGGTGTGCGGTGAGCCCCGGCTGGGCGCTCGTGGTCGTAGCACTGGTGCCGCTCGCCGCGTGGCTGGTGGCCCTGTCCGTGGTGGTCGTGCGCCGGGCGCTGCGCCGCCGGGGGGACGAACAGGCGCGCCGACTGCGACTGGCGCGGATGCTGGGGTCCGCCGACCTCGTCGTCGTCCCCACCGCGGACGTCGACCTGCCCGAGCACACCGTCATGGAGGTCGCCTCGGGCGCGGGGTTCAGGTTCCTGGGTTACGAGCGCACCGACTCCCCGCTGCGCAGGCGCGTCGGGGTCTTCGTCCGGGCCGGCGGCGCGGTCGACGCGGTGGTCCGCGGAGGAGGGACCGGGGCCCCCCGGTAATGTCGCGCCCATGCGTATCGGGATGGCACTCAACTACAGCGGCGGGTTCGCCGAGACGGCGGCCGAGGCCGCGGACCTCGAGCGGGCGGGGTTGGACATCGCGTTCGTCCCCGAGGCCTACTCGTTCGACGCGGTGAGCCAACTCGGCTACCTCGCGGCCAGGACGTCCACCATGGAGCTGGCGTCGGGAATCCTGCAGATCTACACCCGTACGCCCACGCTCACCGCGATGACGGCGGCGGGCCTGGACTACGTCTCCGACGGGCGTTTCACCCTGGGGCTCGGTGCCTCCGGGCCGCAGGTGGTCGAGGGCTTCCACGGCGTGAAATACGACGCGCCGCTGGCCCGCACGCGCGAGATCATCGAGATCTGCCGCAAGGTGTGGCGCCGGGAGAAGCTCGTGCACGACGGGGCCAAGTACCAGATCCCGCTGCCCGCCGACCAGGGCACGGGGCTGGGCAAGCCGCTCAAGCTCATCAACCACCCGGTCCGGTCGACCATCCCGATCGTGCTGGCCGCGCTGGGGCCGAAGAACGTGCAGCTCGCGGCCGAGATCGCCGACGGGTGGCAGCCGTTGTTCTTCCACCCCGAGAAGGCGGACTTGGCGTGGGGCGACGCACTGGCCAAGGGCCGCGAGAAGCGTGATCCGTCGCTGGGCGAGCTCGAGGTCTACGCCGGGCCCGCGTTGGCGATCTGCGAGGAGGACGAGGTTCCGGGCTACCTGGACTTCGTGCGCCCGCACCTCGCCCTCTACATCGGTGGCATGGGCGCGCGGGGCAAGAACTTCTACAACGAGCTGGCCTGCCGCTACGGCTACGAAGCCGAGGCCGCCCGCATCCAGGACCTGTATCTGGACGGCAAGAAGGACGAGGCCACCGCGGCCGTGCCCGACGAGCTGGTGCGGTCGGTCTCGCTGATCGGCCCCGAGTCGTACGTGGCCGAGCGGGTCGAGGCGTTCCGCGAGGCCGGTGCCACGACCCTGACCGTGACCCCGATGGCGATGGACGCGCCCGGCCGTGTCCGCCTCGTGGAGCAGTTCCGCGCGCTGTGTTGATCTAACCCCCGCGCTGACGGACTCCCCGGACTGACGGGTCAGGCGAGCGTGACCACCACGTTCTTGAGCACGGGGGCGTCGTCGCGGTCGGCGGACGTGGCTGCCACGAGCAGGCGCGAGCCGTCTTCCCACACCCGGATACGCATGGTCTCACCGGGGAAGAAGACGCCACCGAACGTCACCCCGTAGCCGCGCACCCGCTCGACGTCGCCGTCCAGGACCTCGTCGACGACCGCGCGCAGCACCATGCCGTACGAGCACAGCCCGTGGAGGATGGGCCGCGGGAACCCGGCGGCCTCGGCGAACGCGGGATCGGAGTGCAGCGGGTTGCGGTCACCGCACAGGCGGTAGATCAGGGCCTGTTGCGGCAGGCTCGCGACCTCGATGGTGTGGTCGGCCTCGCGCTCGGGGTACTCGACCTTCTCGGACGTCCCGCGCTCGCCGCCGAAGCCGCCCTCACCCTTGGCGAAGATCCCGGACCGCGAGGTCCACAGCTTCTCGCCCTCGGCGGAGACGGTCTCGGACTCCTGGATGATCACCGCGGCCGAGCCCTTGTCCTGGATCTCCGCGATCCGGGTGGTGGTGACGGCGGTGCCGTCCGCGGGGATGGGGCGGTGCAGCTCGACGGACTGGCTGCCGTGCACGACCTTGGCCAGGTCGATCTCGACGCCGGGGAAGGACACCCGCGGCGCCTCGGTGACGTTCATCGTGGCGGCGACGGTGGCGAACGACGGCAGCACCTTGGGCTGCGAGTCGTCCACGTAGGCGAGCCCGGCGGTGTCCATCGGATCGCCGGCCGCGCCCACCCCGAGCGCGTAGAGCGCCACGTCGGAGGCGGTCCAGGAGAACTCCTGGGAGGGGAGCTCGGCCCCCAGGGCGGTCGAGAGGTCTATCGGCACGTCAGACTCCCGTCTTGTCGGTGCTGGTGGTGGACCCGGTGGAGACGCCGGCCAGCATGTGCTCGACCGCGAGGTATCCGAAGACCATCGCGGGGCCGATCGTCGCCCCGGGTCCGGCGTAGGTGTGGCCCATGACCGGCGACGACGCGTTGCCGGCGGCGTACAGCCCCTCGATCACGGAACCGTCCGACCGGAGCACGCGACCGTGGACGTCGGTGTTCGCCCCGCCCTTGGTGCCGAGGTCTCCGGGCACCATCTTGGCGGCGAAGAACGGGGCCTTTCGGACCGGGCCGAGGCTCGGGTTGGGCTTGTTGGTGGGGTCACCGTAGTAGTGGTCGTACCCCGAGACGCCGCGCTGGAAATCCTCGTCGACGCCCTTCTCGGCGAAGCCGTTGAAGCGGGAGGCCGTCTTCTCCAGCGCCTCGGCGGGGACGCCGATGAGGTCGGCGAGCTCGGCGAGGGTGTCCGCCTTGTGGAAGTTCTCCGTGGCGAGCCACTTCTTCGGCAGCGGCTGCTTGGCCTGGAGGCCGGCGAAGAGGTACCGGTTCTTGTACTCCTGGTCGAAGATGATCCAGGCCGGGACGTTCTCACCCTCGGCCCCCTCCTGTCCGGCTGCCGCCTGACCGTACTCGCCGCCGTACATCCTGTGGCCGGCCTCGACGTAGGGCAGGGACTCGTTCATGAACCGCTCGCCCCGGGAGTTGACCAGGAACGAGCAGGGCAGGGACCGCTCGGCGAGCGCGAACCAGGGACCACGGGGGAGCAGGATCGTGGGACCCCACCACGCGTCCTCCATGAAGGCCAGTTCCGCCCCCACCTTCTCCATGTACTCGATTCCCTCGCCGGTGTTGGCGGCGGCTCCGACGGTCCACGAGGTGGGGATGGGCTGACGCTGGTACTTGTCGCGCATCTCCTGGTTGTGCTCGAATCCGCCCGACCCGATGATCACGCCCCGACGGGCGCGGAGGGTCTGCTCCTCGCCGCCACGGGTGACGGTGATGCCCACGACCCGCTCCTGGTTGCCGGAGCCCTCGGTCACGAGTCCGGTCATGGGCGTCTCGAGCCACACCGGGACGCCGGCGTCGAGCAGGCCCTTGCGCATCGCGGCGATGAGGGCGCGACCCATGCCCACCGAGTTCTGGCCGCGCGCCTTGGCCAGGAACATCCGCAGGGCGACCCGGATGGAGCGTCTGATGCCCTTGGTGTGCGGCCGCTGTAGGAGGTTGAGCCAGCGGTAGTCGGACTGCATGACCACCATGTTGACCGGCGCCTTGGCGTAACCCGGCTCCAACTTGTCGGCCTCGGACCCGAGCTGGCGGAGGTCGAACGGCCTGGGCTCGACGGACCGGCCGCCAAGACGACCACCGGGGGCCTCGGGGTAGTAGTCGGAGTAGTCCTTGACCCACTCGAGGCGCAGGGGACTGTTGGCCAGGACGAAGTCCAGGACCTCGGGACCGCGGTCGACGTAGGTGTCGATCCGCTCCGGGGCCACGACGTCGCCGACGATCGACCGGAGGTAGGTGCGGGCGGCCTCCGGGGTGTCCTGGACCCCGTCCCGCCGGAGGACCGAGTTGCCCGGGATCCACACGCCGCCGCCGGAGCGGGCGGTGGAGCCGCCGTAGTGTGGGGCCTTCTCCACGAGGACCACACTGAGGCCCTTCTTCGCTGCTGCGAGGGCGGCCGTCATGCCTGCTCCACCGCTACCGACGACGACGACGTCGAATTCCTGATCTGCCATGTAGAACACGTTATAGAACCGAGCGCATTCGCGCCAGACGGCCCAGGTAGCATCCCGTCCATGCTCAACGAGGAGACCCGCGCCACTCTCGCACAGCGACTCTGGGACGCCGAGGCCGACGTCGCGCCCGTCCAGCCGCTCACTACCGACCACCCGGACATGACCCCGGACGACGCGTTCGAGATCCAGCTCGTCAACATCCGCCGCAAGCTCGACGCCGGTGCCGTGGTCACGGGGCACAAGGTGGGCCTGGCCTCCAAGGCGATGCAGGAGATGATGGGTGTCGACGAGCCCGACTACGGACATCTCCTCGACACGATGGAGTACCCCGAGGGTGCCCCGGTCGAGGCGGCCCGCTTCTGTTTCCCGCGTGTCGAGGTCGAGGTGGGCTTCATCCTCGGTGCCGACATCCCGCCGGAGGGGTGTTCCCAGGAGGAGGCCGCCGCGGCCATCGAGTGGGTGGTGCCCTCGATCGAGCTCATCGACTCGCGGATCAGGGACTGGAAGATCACGCTGCCCGACACGATCGCCGACAACGCGTCGTCCTGTGGGTACGTCGTCGGGGCGCAGCGCGTGAGACTGGCGGACATCGACGTCGCCGCGATCGACGCGACCCTCTACAAGAACGGCGAGTTCCTGGCCTCGGGCCGGTCCGACGCGGTCCTGGGCAACCCGCTCAACTCGGTGGGTTGGCTGGCGTCGACGGTCGCCAAGTTCGGCGTCCGTCTGCGCAAGGGTGACGTGATCCTGCCGGGGACGGCCATCCGCGCGATGGACGCCGCTCCCGGCGATTCCTTCCGCGCGGAGTTCGCGGGTCTGGGCGACGTGACCATGGAATTCAGCTAGCGAGGAGTTTGGCCGGCGCGGGAATCCAGCTAGTGCGCCGCTCCTACCGGTCTGACGCCATCGAGCGACTGGCGGCCACCGCCACCCTGGTGACCAGGGGCTCCAGTCGCGCGAGTGCCGCCCCGTCCGCCGCACTCGCGGACAGTGCCGCCACCGCCCGCGTGCCGCCGGTGCCCTCCTCGTCGTCGTCGAACACCGGCGCGGCCACGCAGTAGAGGCCGGGCGTGAGTTCTGCGCGATCCACCGCTCGTCTCCTGCGTCGGATCTCCGCGAGCTCCACGGCGAGCGCATCCGGCGAGGTCAGCGTGGTATCGGTCCATTCGACCATCGGGCCCTGCGCCACCCGTTCGGCAGCCGCGTCGTCGAACGCGAGCATCGCTTTGCCCACACCGGTGCAGTAGGCCGGCAGTCCGCCGCCGATCCGCGACGGCGACGGGATGGGCCGGGGACCGTGCAACTTGTTGAGGTACACGACCTCGTCACCGTGCAACGTGGCCAGATGCACCGTCGCCCGGGTCGCTTCGAAGAGGTGCGCGAGGAACGGGGTGAGTACCCGGCGTATCCGCTCGTATGCCGGGGAGGTGGGAATGGGATCCAGCTCGTTGACCAGCGGGCCCAGCCGGTAGCGCTGTTCGATCCGGGTGACCGCGCCGTTGCGTTCGAGCGCCGTCAGTAGACGCAGGGTCGTGGATTTGGCGAGTCCGGTCGCCCGCGCGATCTCGCTCAGCGTCAGCCCGGTTCCCGCGGCCGTCGCGCGCAGGACGTCGAAGGCGCGGTCGACGGGGGAGGAGGGGGCGTCGGTCATGTCGGAAGTGTAGCGGTGCGCTCGCGGGGCGCCTATTCGAACACTTGCGCGATAGTTGCGGCGAGGGTAGAGTGGAACGTGCGTTCGAATCCGGCGCAACGTGGGGAGGGGGATGGTCATGACGACGACGACAACAACATCGACCTCGCCTGGCCCTGTGCGGTTTCGCGACCCCGTTCTGTTTCACGACCACCGCGAAGCCCTGGACACCCTCGGTGCGGAGGCGTTGAGCGAGGTCGCCCGGTCAGCGACAGTGACGCAGAACCTCGCCGCCGCCACCCGGCTGGAGGCCGCTCACTTCCTGGTCGAGGCGATGCGCCGCGTCGATGCCGAGGCTCACTCCGGCTCGGATTCGGGCAGTGCGCGTCGCCCCGCCCGCGCCCGCCCCTCCCATGCCCGGTTGGTTCCCGAGGACCGGGCCCGCGACCACCTGTGTGCCGCCCTGACCCTGACCACCTGGCACGCCGCCCGCCTGGTCACCGCCGGCGTGCAGATCCACACCCGACTGCCCCGCCTGCGCTCGGTGGTGGCCCGCGGCATGTTCCCCGAACAACTCGCGGTCGACGCAGCCTGCCGGCTTGCCGCCGTCCCCGACGACATCCTCCCCGGCGTGGAGTCCGAGGTCGTCGACGCCCTGGCCCGCCACCTCGACGGCGGACACCGCCCCAGCCGCAGCAACGTCGACAACCTCATCGACACCGCGGTCGAACGCCGCGACCCCCGCGCCGCCGAGGACGCCGTCGCCGACGCCATCGAGAAGCGCACTGTGCGTTTCCGGCCCGAACGAGGTGGCATGGCCTCCCTGTGGGCCAACCTGCCCGTCGCCGCCGCCGAGAAACTGCGCCGCCGCATCGAGGCCGCCGCCAAAGCCGCCGCCGACTCAGGACATCCCCGCACCCGCGATCAACTGCGCGCCGACGCGCTGGCCGCTCTCGGCGACCCCACCACCGACGACATCGGCAACCCCCTCCACGATGATGACGCCCCCGCCCCCGACACCGACACCGGCGCTGGCGCATGCGGCGGCGAGGCCGCCCGCCCCGCCCCGGGCAGCGCGTGGGGTACCGATCAACCCATCCGGATATCCGTCATCGCCGCCGCCGCGGAGGGCCTGCCCAACCGGGTCCAGTTCGTCAACGGCGCCTACTCCAGCTTCGGCTGGCTCTGCCAGGAACTTCTCGAAGGCGGGGACGCCAGGGTCCGCTTCGAACTCATCGACCCCGCCCCCGGCGTCCTCGACAAGCCCGACTCGGCCCTCAAGTACTTCATCACCCCGGCCCTGGCCGAACGCATCAGACTACGGGACGCCACCTGCCGCCATCCCGGTTGCACCGTCAACGCTCACGACTGCGACGTCGACCACATCATCGCCTTCGACCTGCAACGACCCGAACTGGGTGGGCCCACCGCCGAGTGGAATCTCGTCTGTCTCTGCAGAAAGCACCATCGCGAGAAGACCTTCGGTCACAACGCCTACCGCCCCGGCCCCTTCGGGGAGCTGATCATCATCACCGACACCGGACACGAACACCGCACAAGACCGTCGGGGCCACTGGCCCAGGCCCGCGACCAACTGCTCGAACACACCTGGCAACAGCGCCTCGATCACCTCATCGCCGACGACGGGCACCTCGCGAACCCACCAGGTGTCTCCAGGGTCGATCGCTACTCACCGGACCCCGACAGCAGTCACTCCGCCTGAAGTTCCACTCAGCGGCACGCACGATTGTGGCCCGCGCGCCCTGGGGTGACACTGACGGGTATGACAGAGAAGACCAAGCTCAGCGCCGCGATAGTCGGGTCGGGAAACATCGGAACCGACCTCATGTACAAGCTCGAGCGCAGCGAGTACATCGAACCCAAGTGGATGATCGGTATCGATGCGGAGTCCGAGGGGATGAAGCGCGCCGCGGACCACGGATTGACGTGTATGTCGGGCGGCGCCGACGAACTGCTCAGCTCGATCGAGGCCGGTGGCGAGAAGCCCGACCTGCTCTTCGAGGCCACCAGCGCCTACGTGCACAAGGAGTATGCGCCCAAGTACGAGGCCGCCGGCATCATCGCCATTGATCTCACGCCGGCAGCGGTCGGACCGATGGTGATCCCTCCCGCGAACCTCCACGAACACGTCGACGCACCGAACCACAACATGGTCACCTGTGGCGGCCAGGCCACGATCCCTATGGTCCACGCCGTCTCGTCGGTCGTGCCGGTCGAGTACGCGGAGATCGTGGCCTCCGTCTCCTCGGAGTCGGCGGGGCCGGGTACCCGGGCGAACATCGACGAGTTCACCGAAACCACCAAGCTGGCCATCGAGAAGGTCGGCGGCGCCAAGCGCGGCAAGGCGATCATCATCCTCAACCCGGCCGAACCGCCCATGATCATGCGCGACACCATCTTCTGCGCGATCCCCCCCGACGCCGACCACGACCTCATCACCACCGCCATCCGCAAACGCGAGAAGGAGATCCAGGAGTACGTCCCGGGCTACCGGCTCCTCCAGGAACCACAGTTCGACCCGCCCACCGAGATCACCGGCGGGATGGCGCGCGTCGCCATCTTCGTCGAGGTCGAGGGCGCCGGGGACTTCCTCCCGCCGTACGCCGGCAACCTCGACATCATGACCGCCGCCGCCACCAAGGTCGGCGAGGACATCGCCAAGACCAAGCTCGCCAAGACCACGCTCGGAGTGTGAGAACAATGGACAGGACCAACCCGTACAACGCCGACGCCCGCGCGTACAGCTCCGAACTCGACATCCGCATCACCGACTCGTCACTGCGAGACGGATCGCACCACAAGCGCCACCAGTTCTCCGTCGAGGACGTGCGCAACGTCGTCGCCGCGCTCGACGGTGCCGGTGTCCCCGTCATCGAGGTCACCCACGGTGACGGTCTCGGCGGCGCCTCCTTCAACTACGGCTTCGCGAAGTCCTACGACCAGGAGCTCATCAGGGCGGCGGCCGAGACCGCCACCCAGGCCAAGATTGCCTTCCTCACGCTCCCGGGCCTGGGGATCAAGGACGACATCCTCGCCGCACGCGACAACGGTGGCTCCATCTGCCGCGTCGCGACCCACTGCACCGAGGCCGACGTCTCCATCCAGCACTTCGGGTATGCCCGCGACCTCGGACTCGAGACGGTGGGCTTCCTCATGATGAGCCACACCCAGCCGCCGGAGGTGCTGGCGAGGCAGGCCCGCATCATGGCGGACGCGGGGTGCCAGTGCGTGTACATCGTCGACTCGGCGGGGGCGCTTGTCATGGACCAGGTGTCCGACAGGGTCGCGGCGGTGGTCGCGGAGCTCGGCGATGACGCGCAGGTGGGATTCCACGGACACGAGAACCTCGACGTGGGCGTCGGGAACTCGATCATGGCCATCCGTGCGGGAGCGCAGCAGATCGACGGATCCACCCGCCGTTTCGGTGCGGGCGCCGGCAACACCCCGGTCGAGGCGCTCGTGGGCGTGTGCGACAAGCTCGGCATCACCACCGGTGTCGACTTCTTCAAGATCGCGGACGCCGCCGAGGACGTGGTGCGACCGCTCATGCCCACCGAGTGCGTGGTCGACCGCTCGGCGCTGATGCTCGGCTACGCGGGCTGCTACTCCTCGTTCCTCAAGCACGCCGAGGGCCACGCCAACCGCTATGGTGTGCCGTCGTCGGAGATCCTCATCCGGGCGGGGGAGCGTCGCCTGGTGGGTGGTCAGGAGGACCAGCTCATCGACATCGCTCTGGAGATCCAGAAGGAGCAGGTCAACGCCTGATCCCGCCCGGGGCTCGCTCCAGGGCGCCAGCCCCGCGGCTGCGGGTGCGTGTGGCCCCTGTCGTAGCGGTTCACACGCCGGCGTCGGTCACTCCGAGTAGGAGACCTCCACGCGATCGGTCTTGGGCAGGAGCTGGCAGCTCAGGACGTACCCCTCCTCGACCTCCTCCGGATCGAGGATCCCGTTGTGGATCATCTCGACCTCGCCGGACTTGAGGACGCAGGCGCACGCCGAGCACTCACCCTTCCGGCAGGAGAACGGTGCCTTGATGCCCTTGGACAGGAGCACGTCCAGGAGCGGGGTGTTGCGGGGCCACGAGATCTCGTGGGTCTCGTCGTCGAGTTCCACGATCGCGGTGGCCGGGCCCACCCCGTCGTCGCCGGGGGAGTCGTCGATCACGATCTCGGCGAACGGGTCGCCTTCGATGGAGGAGAACACCTCGGTGTGGATGAGGTGCATGTCGGCCCCCGAGCGCCGGAGTCCGTCCTTGACCGTCTCCATGAACGGTGCCGGACCACAGATGTACGAATGGCGCTTGGTGGCCACCGGATGCAGGAGGTTGCCGATCATCTCGGGGGAGGGGATTCCGGACACCGACTCGAGCCAGTGGAGGACCGTGAGCCGGTCGGGGTTCTCCCGCTGCAGGGTCTGCAGTTCGTCCTTGAAGATCACGGACTTCTCATCCCGGTTGGCGTACACCATCACGATGTGCCCGGTGCCCTGGGCGAGCGCCGACTTCAGGATCGACATGACCGGGGTGATCCCGGATCCCGCCGCCAGGAGGATGAAGTCCTGGTCGAGGTTCTTGGGTGTGAAGATCCCGGACGGCGCCAGCACGTGCATGGCCATGCCGGCCTCGGCGTTGTCGCACAGCCAGTTGGAACCGTAGCCGTCGACCGTGCGCTTGACGGTCACCTTCAGCTTGGATTCCTCGGTGGGCGAGCTCGAGAGCGAGTAGCACCGCGCCACCGACCCGGTCTGGTCGCTGGGGATCCGCAGGGTCAGGAACTGCCCGGGGGTGTAGCGGAAGTCGTCCTCGGCGCCGGCGGGGACGTCGAAGACGATCGACTTGGCGTCGGCGGTCTCCTCGATCACCTCGGCGATCGAGAGTTCGCGCACGAAGGAGCCGAGTTGTGGGGTGTCGGTCATGGATTGGGAGCCTATCGCTTGAATGCGGCGGGGCGGGCGGTCACTCCGGGGCGTACAGCGGATTGACCATGTGGTCGGCATCGGCCGGGTCGACACCCTCCGAGAGGGTGATCAGGCCCTCCGCATACGCGTACCGGATGCTGGCGAGCATCCGGGGACAGGTGTCCTCGCCCTGCGGCCGCTCGCCGCCCCCTCGCCACTCGGTGAGCACGGGACACGAGCGGTCGCTGCCCTCGGTCCACTGGATGGAGGTGTGCTTCTCGCTGTTCTTCCGCACGGCGGCGCAGGCCCCGCAGGCCTGGCATTCCACGGGCTGGAAGCCTGCCCGGGTGTAGGTCTCGCGGTCCAGGTCGGTGTGGGCGTGCAGTCGCGCGGCGCGCGCCGGGTCGGTCTGGTCCCAGGTGGGCGCGCGCCGCGAATCGTGTTGTTTGAACATCACTTCTCGGACCGGGAGGCTCCGGCTTCCTGGGCGACCTCGGCGATACCCGTGTACTGGGTCTGCGGGGTCGACTCCTCGATCTCCTCCGCGTTCTCTCGGCGGATGTTCTCGGCGACCTCGTTCTCCCAGTACTGGTTGGCCGCGGTGGTGTCGACCTCGAACTCGAAGCGTTCCTGCATCTCGGGCTCGACCTTGTCGCGGTCCACGTAGAACTGCTCGTACCACCGGCGCAGCTGGTAGACGGGTCCGTCCTCCTCGCACAGGAGGGGGTTGGCGATCTGGGACTTGCGCTGCCAGATGCGGACGTCCTGCAGGAAACCCTGGCCGAAGAACGTCGCGATCTTCGCGGCCATCTTGGCCGACGTCTCGTCGTCGAAGCCCTGGGGCTTCTTGACCGACAGTCCGTACATCAGCACGAACGAGTTCTGGTCGATCGGGTAGTGGCAGTTGATGAGGATCGCTTCGGTCTCGAAGTCGCCGTACATCTGCTTGAGGGGATTGATCATGTACGCCGGTCCGAAGTACGAGGCCTCGGACTCCAGGAGCGTGTCACCGTACTTGCCGCCCGTGGGGTCGTGGTCGGGCCGGCCCTTGGTGTTGAGGTATTGGGTGGCCTTCTGCCCCTCGAAGACGTTCTTGAAGTACGTCGGGAACGCGAAGTGAATGTAGTAGAAGTGCGCCATGTCGACCACGTTGTCGACGATCTCCATGCAGTTCGAGCCCTCGATGACGAGGCGGTTCCACTCCCAGTCGGTCCACTCCCCGGTCTCGTACTCCGCGATGGTCGGGATGGCGTCCTCCTCGAGGGGAGGGTTGCCCTCGTGGTCGTGCCAGACGAAGACCTGGCCGGACTGGATGTTGGTGATCCAGGCGCGTGTCTTGGCGCGCAGGGGGACGCGCTTGGCGTAGGGGATGCCCTTGCACTTGCCGTCGCCGCCCCAGCGCCAGTCGTGGAACGGGCACGCGATGTTGCCGTCCTTGACCTCGCCGTCGGAGAGGTCGCCACCGAGGTGGCGGCAATAGGCGTCGAGGACGTTGATCTCACCCTCGTCGTTCGCCCACACGACCAACTTGGAGCCGAAGGCGTGGATGGAGTGGGGCTTGCCGTCGGTGAACTCCTTGACGGTGCCGATGCAGTGCCAGCCGCGGGCGTAGCGCTCCCGGACCTCGCCGGTGTCGATCTCTCGGATGGCTCCGGGGGTCGAGCCGATTGCGGTCATGATGATCCTCCTGAGGGCATGAGCCGGATGAGAACAGGTTATAGAATCGGGATGCTGGTCACAACCAATCCGTGTAGGTGCTGGCACGAGGTGCCATAGCCTGCTGTTCGGGGGGTTCGGTCTGGTGAAAAACTGTAACGTGTTCTAGTCTAGGGTCAAGCGCCCCGTAAAAGCCAGAGAGGTATCACATGAGCGAGCACGCCAACCACGAGGTAATCGACCGGATCAAAGCCCTGCTGCCCGGTTTCGCCGAGCGTGCCCAGGAGACCGAGGACCTGCGCAGGGTCCACCCGCAGAACATCGCGGAGCTCGACGAGGCGGGCTTCTTCAAGCTCTGCCAGCCGGCCCAGTGGGGCGGTTACGAGGCGGACATGGAGGCCTTCTACACCGCGGCGATGACCATCGCGACGGCGTGCCCGTCCACCGGGTGGTGCGCCAGCATCCTCGGGATCCACAACTGGCACCTGGCCCTGTTCCCGCAGCAGGCCCAGGAGGATGTCTGGGGCTCGGACAGCACCGTGCGCATCTCGTCCTCGTACGCCCCGATGGGCGCGGCCAAGAAGACCGACGACGGGTTCCTCCTCAACGGCAAGTGGTCCTGGTCCTCGGGTTGCGACCACGCCGACTGGGTCTTCGTGGGCGGCCCCGTGCTCGACGAGAACGACAAGATGATCGACTTCTGCACCTTCCTCGTGGAGAAGTCGCAGTACGAGATCCTCGACGTCTGGCACGTCGCCGGGCTCAAGGGCACGGGCTCCAACGACATCCTGGTCAAGGACGCGCTCATCCCCGCGCATCGTGTGCTGTCCTTCGGGGACATGGCGAACACCACCAGCCCGGGGCTCGAGGTCAACACCAACCCGATCTACCGGATGCCGTGGGGCACCATCCACCCCACCACCATCTCCACCCCGATCGTGGGCATGGCCTTCGGCTGCTACGAGGTCCATCGCGAGCACCAGCGGGCGCGCGTCCGGGCCGCCTTCGGCACGAAGGCCAAGGACGATCCGTTCGCCAAGGTCCGGCTCGCCGAGGCCGCGGGCGACATCGATGCCGCGTGGCTGCAGTTGATGCGCAACGTGCGGGAGGAGATGGACCTGATCAAGGCCGGTGACTACCCGGGTATGGACATCCGTACCCGCGCGCGTCGCGACCAGGTCCGCGCCACCCAGCGCTCGATCGACGCCATCGGATTGCTGTTCCAGAACTCCGGCGCCCGCGCGCTCGAGGACACCTCGCCGATCCAGCGGTTCTGGCGCGACGCCAACGCCGGTCGGGTCCACGCCGCCAACGAGGCGACCAAGGCGTACATCATGTACGGACAGAACGAGTTCGGCGAAAAGGTCTCGGATTCGATGGTCTGATCCGCCGGAGCGGATCGAGAGGACTGACTTGGCATGGCAATAAGCAACTTCGGATATGTGCGGATCTACGCCACCGATATGGACGCGTGGCGTGAGTACGGCACCAAGGTGCTCGGGTTCGTCGTCGGTTCGGGCGACGACCCGGACGCGCTCTACTTCCGTATGGACGAGAATCCGCACCGGTGGATCGTCGTGCCGGGACCCGAGGACGAGCTCGCCGCGGTGGGCTGGGAGTGCGCGAACGAGGCCGAGCTCGACGACGTGAGGACGCGTCTCGACGCGGCCGGGGTGGCCTGGGAGGAGGCCCCGGACGAGGTCAAACGCGACCGCAAGGTGCGGGGTCTGATCACCTGCGTGGACCCCGCCGGTTTCACGCTGGAGATCTACCACACCATCGCGCTGCAGCACCGTCGCATCCCGACCCCCTACGGGCACCAGTTCGTCACGGGCGATCAGGGCGCGGGACACATCGTGCTCTCTACCCCGGACGAGGTGGCGGCGCTCGAGTTCTACCGCGACGTGCTCGGTTTCTCGCTCCGCGATTCCATGAGCCTGCCCCCGGAGATCGTCGGCCGCCCGGCCGACGGGGAGCCCGCGTGGTTGCGCTTCCTCGGTTGCAACCCCCGCCACCACTCGCTCGCCTTCACACCGTTCCCCAACCCCACCGGGATCATCCACCTGATGGTGGAGGTCGCCTCGGCCGACGACGTGGGCCTGGCGCTCGACAGGGCACTGCGTAAGAAGGTCCAGATGTCGGCGTCGCTCGGCCGGCACGTCAACGACAAGATGCTGAGCTTCTACATGAAGACGCCCGGCGGCTTCGACTGCGAGTACGGCTGCGAGGGCGTACAGGTCGAGGACGACGAGAAGTGGGTCGCGCGGGAGTCGACGGCCGTCAGCCTGTGGGGCCACGACTTCTCCGTCGGCTTCAAATAGACGCATAGGCTGAGTTACGTACGGCTGAGTCCCGTACGGCCGGGCCACACCCCTATCCCCGTCCCCGAGTCCTGGGAGGACCGACTTCTGATGAGCAGTACCGACAAGCCCACGGAGGAGCAGAGCTTCTCCAGCCGGGGACTGCGCGACGCGCTCGGCCAGTTCTGCACGGGGATCACCGTCATCACGGCGGTCAGCGACGACGCTCCGGTGGGCTTCGCCTGCCAGTCCTTCTCCGCGCTCTCCCTCGAACCGCCACTGGTCCTGTTCTGTCCGATGAAGACGTCGGGGTCGTGGAAGGGCATCGAGGCGGCCGGTCGGTTCTGCGTCAACATCCTCTCGGAGGATCAGGAGGATGTCTCGTCCACCTTCGGGCGCCGCGGCGACGACAAGTTCGCGTCGATCGACTGGTCGCCGAGTCCGCTCGGCTCGCCGGTGATCGACGGGGTGATGGCGTGGCTCGACTGTGAGATCGAGCAGGTGCTGGACGGCGGCGACCACTGGATCGTCCTGGGACGCGTCGTCAACCTCGGACCGACCGAGCGGGAGGTGCGACCACTGCTGTTCTACCGGGGCGCGTACCTCAGCATCGAGGAGGACGTGGTCGACCCCACGCCCGAGCAGGAAGAGCTCGCCAACTTCATCACGTCCGCCGACTCGTACACGTGGCTGTGAGCGGCGCGGTGGGGGAGAGCTCGGTGGGGGAGACCGGTGTGACCGCGCCGCTGGCCAGGGCGCTGGCCGAGGCGGAGCGGATCATCCGGTCCGCGCCGCACGTGCGCACCGAGGACGATGTGGCCGAGGGGCTGGACTACCTCCTCGGGACGATCCGTGGGGTGCTCGAGAGCGGGCAGCACCGCGGTCGCAGCCATCCGCAGTTGTTCCAGGCCACCGGCCCGTACACCAAGATGGGCCTGGACAACCCGGACACGCTGTACTTCTACGCCAACCTCACCGACGGTGCCGAATACGTGATCGAAGGTCGTCGCGGCACCACCGCGGACCTGTCCTTCCAGGTCATGGCCGGGACGTACTCGGCGGACGAGCGCGCGGCGTCGCACGCGGCGTTCGACGACCGCGCCCTGGAGATCGACGACGACGGTCGGTACTCGTTCCGTCTGGGGCCGCCACGATACGACGACGACGAGGGCGACGCCGGCTACGTGGTGCTCCGTCCCGGTACCTCGATGATCGCCGTCCGCGAGGTCTACTCGGACTGGGCCGCCGAGGAGGCCGGCTCGGCCGTTCTGCGCCGTGTCGACGCGGTGGGTACCGCCCCGGAGCCGGTGACGCTCGCGGGGCAGGAGAAGTTCTACGCCAAACTCGCGGACGCGCTGACCGGCCGGTTGCAGACCTGGTTGGCGTTCCCGGGATGGTTCTTCGGCGAGCAGCCCCGCAACACCCTCGGCCCACCGCGGCAGACGCCCGGGGGGCTCACCACGCAGTTCTCCTCGGCCGGGGTCTTCGAACTCGGGCCGGACGAGGCCATGGTGATCTCCGTGCCCGTCGCGGGTGCCCCCTACCAGGGCTTCCAGCTGGGCAGCATGTGGTACGCCTCGCTCGAGTACGTGCACCACCAGACCAGCCTGACCGCCGATCAGGCGCACGTCGCGGCGGACGGGATGGTCCACCTCGTGGTGGCCGACCGGGACCCCGGGTTGGCCAACTGGATCGAGACCCTGGGCCACCGGGAGGGCATCATGCAGTTCCGCTGGCAGCGCGTGGACGCCCCGATCACCCCGGAGCAGGGACCGACCGTCAAGGTCGTGCCCGTCGAGTCGCTCGCCGCCGAGGTGCCCGGATACGCCGACCAGCGGGTCACCGCCGAGCAGTGGCGCGAGCGGATCGCCGCCCGACAGGACGCCTTCGCGCGACGGGGCCTCTCATGAGCGGGGCGATCGTGAATGACGCGGACCGGGTCCACGTCGGGACCGTCGACGACCTCCACGCGAGCGCCTCGCGGGCCGTCGGACTCGAGGACTTCGGGGACGGGGAGGACCGTCACCGCGAGGCGCTGGGTGTGCTGCTCGACTCGCTGCACTCCGACGCCGGGCTCACCCCGGCCGGCAGCAAGTACTGGCGGTCCGTGCTCAAGGGCGCGATGGTCGCCCGGCTCGTCTCGCAGGCGGGTTTCGCGGCGGGCCCGGCCCAGGCGGACGTCGAGATCGAGCGGCCCGTCGTCGTCACCGGGCTTCCCCGGACCGGCACCACGGCGCTGCACCGGCTCCTCGGCGCCGACCCCGCCAACCAGGGGTTGGAACTGTGGCTCACGGAAGTGCCCAAGCCGCGGCCACCCCGGGAGCAGTGGGAGGACGACCCCACCTACCGCGGACTGCGGGATCTGTACGCCGGCTTCATGTCGGAGAACCCCGACTACGGCGGCGTGCACTACATCTCCGCCGACGACCTGGAGGAGTGCTGGCAGCTGCTGCGCCAGTCCGCCACGTCGGCCTCGTACGAGTGCCTGAGCAGGCTCGACGGATACTCCAGATGGCTGGAGGGCGTGGACTGGGTGCCCGCCTACCGGCGGCACAAGCGCAACCTGCAGCTGATCGGCGCGGACGACCCCGGACGTCGCTGGGTGCTCAAGAACCCCAGCCACCTGTTCGCGCTCGACGCGCTGCTGGAGGTGTACCCGGACGCCGTGGTGGTGCAGACCCACCGCGATCCGCGCAAGTCCATGGCGTCGATGTTCTCGCTGGCGCACCGGACCGCCGCGGACTGGTCGACCCGCTTCACCCCGGAGTACATCGGGTCCTCGCAGCTCGACCTGTGGGCGCGGGGCGTGGCCGAGTTCGACACGGCCCGCGCCCGGCACGAGGCGGACCCGGCGTCGAGGGCGACCTTCGTCGACGTCGAGCACCGCGAGCTCATCGAGGACCCGGCGGGAGTGGTGGAACGTGTGTACGCCGCGGTCGGCACCGGGCTGGACGAGGGGGTCCGGGAGGCGGTCGAGAGCGAGAACGAGAAGAGCCTGTCCGGCGACCGGGCGCCCGCGCACCGCTACACGCTGGCCGACTACGGGCTGAACGAGGAGCAGATCGCCGAGCGGTTCGCGGGCTACCGGGGGTTGGAGCGCTAGAGGTACGGCCGGACCGCCTCGATGATGCGGTCCGCCACGTCCTCCTTGCAGACGAGCAGGTCGGGGAACTCGTTCTGTTCGCTGTTGTAGACCAGCTCGGAACCGTCGAGTCGGCTGGCGTGCAGGCCGCGTTGGCGGACCACGCCGTACGTCGCGGCCGAATCCCACTGGTGGTGTCCGCTGGTGTGGATGTAGGCGTCGCACTCGTCCTCCACCACGGTGGCGGTCTTGCCGCCGCCCGAGCCGAGGCGGGCGAGGGAGGCACCGAGCGCCTCGGCGAGTTCCTCCGAGAATTCCGGGGGCTCGGCCTCCGAGACGGCGATGCGCAGGCGGTCGTCCTCCCGCGGGGGGACCAGCGGCCCGGGACGCGGACCGCGGATGATGGAGGCCGGCTGATAGGTGGTGGCGCCGCGGCCGGTGATCACCCGCCCGTAGGCGGGCATGGCGATCGCGCAGGCGGTGATCCCGCCGACGCCCTCCGGGTCCTTCTCCCACAGGGCCACGTGTACCGCCCAGTCGGGGCGGCCCTCGGTGCGATACGAGCGGACGCCGTCCAGCGGGTCGATCATCCACACCCGGTCGGCCTCGAGGCGGGCGCGCGAATCCGGGTTCCATTCGCCAAAGACGACGTCGTCGGGACGGGCCACGGAGAGCCGGTCCACCATGACGGCGCGGGCCTCACCCTCGGCGAACTCGGCCAGTTCCTCCGCGGGGACCCGGGAGACCCGGAGGTCGGTGAGCAGCCGCCCGGCCTGGGCCGCCAGATCTTCGGCGAGTCGTTGGTCGTTGGTACGTCCGTGCTCGGGGAAGGGGCTCATACAGGCGATTCTAGAGGCCCGCGGCGGCCTCCAGTGCAGTGAGGATCTCGTGGGGTTGGCCGAGCAACTGGGCCGTGCCGTGGGCGCGTTTGAAGTACAGGTGGGCGTCGTACTCCCACGTGATCCCCACGCCACCGTGGAGTTGGATGGACTCTCCGGCGATCCACTGCAGCGCCTCGGAGCAGTACACCTTGGCGGCGGCGGCCTCGATCTCGGCGGCGTACGCGATCTCGTCGGGGCCGTCCTGGGCCTCGGCGACCGACGCGGCGGCCGAATAGGACAGCGACGCCGCGGTCTCGGCCCTGACGTACATGTCGGCCATCCGGTGCTTGAGAGCCTGGAAGGAGCCGATGGCGCGGCCGAACTGCTTGCGCTCCTGCGTGTACGCCACGGTCGCCTCCAGGACGGCCCGCGCGGCCCCGATCTGTTCGGCGGAGATCGCCGCCCACCCCGCGGCGCGCAGGCGGGGAAGGAAGCTGGGACGGGTCGGGATCGGGGTCGCGGCGACGGACTCGAACTCGACGCGGGCCATCGTGCGGGTGGGATCCATGACCGGGACGCGCGAGATGGTGACCCCGTCCGCGTGGGCGGGGACCTCGAACAGCGCCACGGTGTGCCCGGTGAGGGCCAACACGAGAAGCGACGAGGCGATGTCGGCGCCCAGGACGTGGTGGGCGGTCCCCGTGAGTGTGTCCCCGGTCGCGCGAACTCCTGGTGTCGACCAGCCGCCCTTCGACGCCCAGCAGAGGGCGACCTGCTCGCCGGCGGCGATGCCGGGCAGGATCCGCGCGCAGGCCGCGTCGTCCCCGGCGGCCAGCACGGCCTGCGCGGACAGGACGGCCGAACCGAGCAACGGCGAGGGGGTCAGTCGTCGGCCCAGCTCCTCGCACACCAGGTGGGTCTCCACCCAGGTGGCACCCGCACCGTCGTACCGCTCGGGGATGGACAGCGCGGCCGCGCCGATCTGCTCGCACAGCGTGGACCACAGGGCGGGGTCGTAGCCGTCCGGCGAGGCGAAGGCCGCGCGCACCGCGGCCGGGTCGGAGCGCTTGGTCAGCAGCGCGGCCACCGAGTCACGCAGGGCGGCCTGCTCGTCGGTGTCGACCCCGGGGGCGGTGGTCGTCGTCATCGCGCGCGCTCCAGGCTGTCCAGGACCCGTCCTCGGTGGTAGCTCTGTGTTCCCCACGCCGACTGCAGGGCACGGGTCTTGGTGAGCCACAGCCCCAGGTCGTGCTCGAGGGTGTAGCCGATCGCGCCGTGGATCTGCAGGGCGGTGCGGGCGGAGAGGTGGGCGGCGTCGGCGACGGCCACGCGGGCGGCGGAGACGTCGCGTGCGGCGGCGTGCGGGTCGTCCGGGTTCCCGGCCACCGCGAGTGCGCCCGCCCACAGCAGCGGGCGGGCCATCTCGATCGCGATCGCGACCTCGGCCAGCTGGTGCTTGAGCGCCTGGTACTGGCCGATGACCTTGCCGTACTGCGAGCGCTGCTTGGCGTAGTCCACGCTCATGTCGAGCATCGCCTGCCCCAGGCCCATGAGCTGGGCCGCGGTGCCGAGCGCGCCGTGGTTGACCAGGTCCACGGTGGAGGCGGAGGCGACCCGCTCCCCGCGCTGCGGGGTGAACACGGTGCGCGCCCGGTCGACCGACCGGCGACCGTCGCCGGCCGTGCCGGTGAACACGGCGTCGTCGTCGGCGACCCACAGGTGTGCGGCGACGTGGGCGTCCGGGGCGAACGGCGAGACGCCGGGGACGGCGACCGACGCGAGCGCACCGCCGGCCAGCTCGCCGGCGATGTCGGGGGTGGTCTCCCGGAGTGCGGCCGCGATGCGGGGCGCCACCATGACCGACTCCACGACCGGTCCGGGGACGGCGTGGCGGCCCAGGACCTCCAGGGCGACGACGGCTTCCACGGCCGATGCGCCTGCGCCGCCCGACTCCTCGGTGACCAACAGTGCGGCGACGCCGGTCTCGGCGACACGGCTCCACACCGCCGTGCCGGGGTCGGTGTCACCGGCGCTCCAGGCGCGGATGACCGACGGCACGTCGGATCTGACCAGTAGCGAGTCGATGCTCGCCGCGAAGTCGACGATCTCGGGATCGAGTGCGAATCTCATGGTGCTCTCCAGTCCCGTCAGCCGCGTGGGAGGCCGAGGAGGCGCTCGGCGATGATGTTCTTCTGGACCTCGTTGGTGCCCGCGTAGATGGGCCCGGCGAGGGCGAACAGGTACCCGTCCATCCACTGCTCTCCCGCGAGTTCGCCCGCGGTGCCGAGGACGTCCAGGGCGGTCTCGTGGGTGGCGATGTCCCAGTTCGACCAGAAGACCTTGTTGATCGAGGACTCGAAACCCAGGTTGGCCCCGCCGGTCAGCTTGGTGACGGTGTTCCAGGTACTGAGCTCGTAGGCGCGCGAGCCGATCCAGGCGTCCACCACGCGATCGGCCAGTGCACCGCGGGTGCGCTCGTCGAGGTCCGCCTCGGCCGAGCCCCACAGGTCGAGCAGCCGGTCGGTGGTGGCGAGGAACCGGCCGGGGGAGCGCAGGGAGAGGCCGCGCTCGTTGTTGGCGGTGGACATGGCCACCTTCCACCCCTGGTTGACCTCACCGATCACACCGGAGGAGGCCGGGTGTGCTGGATCATCCGCGACGAAGACGTCCTCGAGGAAGAGCTCGGCGAAGCCGGGCAGGCCGTCGAGCTGGTCGATCGGTCGTACGGTGACGCCGTCGGCCCGCAGGTCGAACATGAAGTAGGTCAGTCCCTTGTGGCGGGGCTCGTCCGGGTCGGTGCGGAACAGGCCGAAGCCCCGGTCGGCGAAGGAGGCGCGGGTGGACCACACTTTCTGGCCGCTGAGGACCCAGCCGCCGTCGACCCTCTTCGCCGTGGAGCGTAGTGAGGCGAGGTCGGAGCCGGCCTCGGGCTCGGACCAGGCCTGCGCCCAGATGTCGTCGGCGCGGGCCATGCGCGGCATGATCACGGCGAGCTGCTCGGGGGAGGCGTGGTCGAACAGCGTGGGGGCGAGCAGGAAGATGCCGTTCTGGCTCACGCGGAGCGGGGCGCCGGCGCGAAAGTACTCCTCCTCGAAGACCACCCAGTTGACCAGTCCGCAGTCGCGGCCGCCGAACTCCTCGGGCCAGGACACGACCGACATGCGGGCGTCGGCCATCGTCCGCTCCCACTCGCGGTGCGCCTCGAACCCCTCGCGGGTGTCCATGTGCGGCAAGGGTTCGGTGGGCACGTTGGCGGCGAGCCAGTCGCGAACCTCAAGGCGGAACTCCTGGGTCGAGGCGTCAAGATCCAGATCCACGACGTCAGCCCTCCGTCTTCCCGGTCGAGCCCTTGTTGGCACTGTCCCGCATCGAGCGCGCGTCCATTCCCCCCAGCGAGGCGGAGAACGAGTCGGTGTCGTCGGGTTCGGCGTTGGCCGAGTGGGCGAACATGTGCCACCCGAACGCGGAGTCCAGCGAGGTCTGCAGGCCCATCTGGTCCTCGTTGGAGTTGATGACCTTCTTGGTCAGCGTGAGACCGAAGGGGGGCATCGCCTTGATCTCGTCCGCGATGGAGTCGACCTTGGCCTGGAGCTCCTCGCGTGGAACGACGTGGTTGAGCATGCCCCACTCCAGCGCCTCGGCCGCGCCGAACCTGCGACCGGTGTAGAGGATCTCCTTGGCGCGTCGCGGACCCAGGACGAAGGCGTGGGCGAAGTACTCGACGCCCGGGATGCCCATCTTGACCACGGGGTCGGAGAAGAAGGCGTCGTCGGAGGCCACGATGAAGTCGCAGACCCAGGCCAGCATGAGACCGCCGGCGATGCACGCGCCGTGGACCTGGGCGATCACCGGCTTGGGGATCTCGCGCCAGCGCCGGCACATCTGGACGTAGACCTCGGTCTCGCGTGCCAATCGGCGGTCGCCGCCGCCCCGGGTGGTGTGGTCCCACCAGATCGAGGCGCGGTTGGGGTACTGCACGTGGTGGTCGCGCTCGGTGGTCCCGATGTCGTGCCCGGCGGAGAAGTGCTTGCCGTTGGCGCGCAACACGATCACCTTGACCGAGTCGTCCTCGACGGCCTTGATGAAGGCGTTGTCCAGCGAGTAGGTCATGACCGAGTTCTGCGCGTTGCGGAAATCGGGGCGGTTGAGCGTGACGTACGCGGTACCGCCGGAGGCCTCATAGGCGACCGGCTGCGTGTCCGGTCCGAGGTCGTCGACCTCGAGGACCGGGGGGATCTGTGCATCGGTCATGAGCTGCGGTTCTCCTTACCTAGCAAGTGCTTGGTTGGTACTGTACCGGACTCCTGCGCGCGAGCGGATCCAGACGCCGTAACCACCGTCGTTCAGACGCCGTAGCCACCGTCGACGTCGAGTTTCTGGCCCGAGATGAAGCCCGCCCGCTCCGAGGCCAGGAACGCCACCGCCTCCGCGATGTCGACGGCGGTGCCGAACCGCCGCAGCGGGATGTTGCCGCGGGTGATCTCCAGCGCCCGCTCGTCGAGGTCGCCGGAGGAGATCAGTCGCTCGGCCATCCCGTCGGTGAGCATCCCCGGGCCCACGCAGTTCACGCGCACCCCGAACCTGCCCTCCTCGGCCGCCAGGGCCCGCGCCAGCTGTTCGACCGCCCCCTTGGGGGCCGCGGACAGACCGTCCCGGACCGGGTAGCGGGTGGTGGCGGCGGTGGTGACGACGACGACGTTGCCGCCCGCCGCGCGCAGGTGCGGCAGCGCGGGGTGCACGATCGCGAAGAACCCGGCGGCGTCCGCGTCCAGCTGGGCGCGCAGTTCGGCGGGGCTGGTCCGGGACAGGTGGACCATGGGCACGTGCGGTCCGGCACAGTGCGCGAGGACGGCTATCCCGCCGTGCCGGGAGCCGATCCCGTCGATCGCGGCGGCCACCTCGTCGTCGCCGTCGTCGTCGCCGCCACCGAGGCCCGGCGCCAGGCGC
This sequence comes from Dietzia sp. PP-33, assembly GCF_033790845.1. Lineage (NCBI taxonomy): Bacteria > Bacillati > Actinomycetota > Actinomycetes > Mycobacteriales > Dietziaceae > Dietzia > Dietzia sp. PP-33. The sequence goes on along the minus strand of NZ_JAMYEI010000004.1, from coordinate 117,111 downwards.
ACGGTCTCCGCCCCCAGTTCCTCCGCCAGGTCCTCCGGCTTCCTCGAGCGGTAACCGAGAGCCAACGGCGCCCCCGGGAACTCGGCCGCCAGGCGCCGGGCGACCGCACCGCCGATGCCGCCGGAGGCGCCGGTGACCAGGACCGCACCGGCGCCGACCGCGGGAGCGCTCATCGCAGGTCGGTCTTGAGGATCTTGCCCGAGGCGTTGCGCGGGAAGGCCTCGACGAACTCCACCGTCCGGGGCCGTTTGAAGTTGGCCAGGTGCTCGGCCGTGAAGTCCAGGACGTGCTGCTCGGTGAGGTCCGACCCTTCCCGGCGGACGATGAAGGCCTTGCCGACCTCGCCCATGCGCTCGTCGGGCACGCCTATCACCGCGGACTCGACCACTCCGTCGATGCGCGCGAGGGCCTGCTCGATCTCGGCGGGGTACACGTTGAACCCACCGGTGATGTACATGTCCTTCAGGCGGTCGGTGATGCGCAGGTTGCCCCGCGCGTCTATCTCCCCGACGTCGCCGGTGTGCAGCCACCCGTCCGGCTCGATGGTCTTCGCGGTGTTCTCGGGATCGTCGAGGTAGCCCTGCATGACCATCTCACCGCGCGTGAGGATCTCGCCGTGCTCCCCGATCCGGATCTCCATGCCCGGGTACGCGCGACCGCAGGTGGTGGCCACGGTGACGTCGTCGTCGTCCGCGGTGGTGGTGGTGATGAAGCCCATCGTCTCGGTCTGGCCGTACGCGGTCAGGACCGTCTCCAGCCCCAGGTCGGACTGCATGCGCTCGACCAGCACGACCGGCACGACAGACGCCCCGGTGACGGCCAGGCGCAGGGAGGACAGGTCGAACTCCGCGCGGTCGGGGGCGTCGAGGATGGTCTGGAAGATCGTCGGCGCGCCCGGCAGGACCGTGGCCCGTTCGCTCTGGACCAGACGCATCGCCTCGGTGGGGGAGTACACGGCCAGTGGGATGACGGTCGCGCCGAACAAGGTGCACACCAGGAAGCCCGCCTTGTAGCCGAAGCTGTGGAAGAACGGGTTGACGATGAGGTAGCGGTCCTGCTCGGTGAGCCCGCCGTTCGAACCCCACGCGCGGGAGCCGGCGATCGTCTGGCGGTGCAGCGCCACCACGCCCTTGCTCCTGCCGGTGGTGCCGGAGGTGAACAGGATGTCGGCCACGTCGTCACCGGTCACCGCGTCGGCGCGGGCGTCGGCCTCGGCGAGCGAGGAGTCGGAGGCCTGCGCCTGGAGGTCGGTGACGTCGACTACGGCGAGGTCGGCGGTCGCGGTGTCCCCGCCGTCGAGGGGGATCCGCACGATCGTGCGCAACCCCGTCGCCCCGGACAGACTGCCTCCGGCCGCCGCGGTCAGGTCGGCGATCCGCTCGGAACCCAGGAACGTGCCGGCGACCACCGCCGCCACTGCATGGGTGCGCTGGATGAGCTCGAGGGTCTCGCTACCGGTGTAGCGGGTGTTGGCGGGGACCACCGCCGCTCCCGCGAACTGGACGCCGAGCGCGGCGACGATCCAGTGGCGGGTGTTGGGCGCCCAGATCACCACCCTGTCGTCCTTCTCCACCCCACGCGCGACGAGCCCGGCCGCGAACCGCCGGACCTCGTCGAGCAGCTGCGACCACGTCCAGCGGGTGGCGTGGCCGGTCTGGATGTCCGCGATCGCCTCGCGGTCCGGCCACTGCTCTGCCGCCCGGCGGAGAGCGGCGGGGGTTGTCTCGACGGCGGTGCTCATGTGCTGCACCGTACCAAGCAAATGCTTGGTCTGTCCCCCCGCTCAGTACTTGAGCGCGCCCCGGTCGAACGGGATCTGGACTCCCGAGATCGATCGGGACCCGTCGCCGGCCAGGTAGGACACCACGTCGGCGACCTCCTCGGGAGGCATGAAGTCCGCCAGGGTGCTGGCGCCGTCCTTGCGTGCGTCCTTGAGGGGCATCGGCGAGAAGCTGTGCAGGAACGACGGGAACCGGCCGAAGAGTTCCGCCATCCCGTCGGGGTCGATCATCGGCGTGTCCACCGAGTAGGGGTGGATGGAGTTGACGCGGATGCCGTACTCACCGGCCTCGAGAGCGAGTGAGTTGGTCAGCGCCACCAGTCCGGCCTTGGAGGCCGAGTAGTGCCCGTTCCCCGGCGTGGCCTTGAGTCCCGCCGACGAGCTGACGATGATGATCGACCCGCCGTTGCCCGCCTCGATCATCGCCGGCACGGCCGCGCGGATCGTCCGCCACGTGCCGCTCAGATTGACGCCGATGACCATGTCCCAGTCGTCCTCCGGCAGCTCCCACAGCCGACCCCAGCTGAGGATGCCGGCGTTGGCGACGAGGATGTCGAGTCGGCCGAAGGTGGCGACGGTGCGGGCGACCAGGTCCTGGAGTGGGCCGAGTTCCCGGATGTCGATGACGGCCGAGAGGGCCTTGCGTCCGGTCTCCTCGACCAGTCGGACGGTCTCGGCGAGGTCGTCCGGTGTGGGTGCCGGGTAGGAGACGGACCCGGACACCGGCGCGCAGATGTCGGTGACGACGACGTCGGCTCCTTCTGAGGCCAGGCGGACCGCGTGGGCCCGGCCCTGGGCCCGGGCGGCTCCGGTGACGAATGCGACCTTGCCGGCCAGGGGCTTGACGGGTGAGTTCATACGGGACATCCAACGCGACGCGGGGGGCGACGGCGGGCGGTTCCGGCGAACCAAGCAAGTGCTTGGTAGTGTGGCCGCATGACCCAGAGCACCAGGCCGGCCTCGGAGTTGACCGACGACGAGTTCGCCGCGGAGTTCCGCACATGGCTGGACGCCAACCTCCAGGGGGATTTCGCCGAGATCAAGGGCGCCGGCGGGCCCGGCAGCGAGCACCAGTTCTTCGCGCGCCGTCTGGCCTGGGAGCGGCATATGGCCGAGGCCGGGTGGACCTGCGTGGGATGGCCGGTCGAGTACGGCGGCCGTGGTGCGTCCCTGAGCCAGCAGGTGCGGTTCCACGAGGAGTACGCGAAGGCCGACGCCCCGGCGCGGGTCTCCCACCTGGGAGAGACGTTGCTCGGCCCCACGCTCATCGCCCACGGCACGCAGGAGCAGAAGGACCGCTTCCTGCCCCGGATCATCGACATCACCGAACTGTGGGCGCAGGGATACTCCGAGCCGGGGGCGGGGTCGGACCTGGCCAACGTGTCCACCACCGCCAGGCTGGACGAGGACGGGAAGTGGCATCTCGACGGGCAGAAGGTCTGGACCTCCCTGGCGCACCTGAGCCAGTGGGTGTTCGTCGTGGCGCGCACCGAGGAGGGCACCAGTCGGCACAAGGGCCTGAGCTTCCTCCTGGTGCCGCTGGACCAGCCGGGCGTGGAGATCCGTCCCATCCAGCAGCTCACCGGGACATCCGAGTTCAACGAGGTTTTTTTCGACGACGCCGTCACCGACGCCGGGATGATCGTGGGGGAGCGGGGCGAGGGCTGGAAGGTGGCCATGACCCTGCTCGAGTTCGAGCGCGGGGTCTCCACGCTCGGCCAGCAGGTCGGCTTCGCCCGCGAGCTCGACCAGCTCGTGGAGATGGCCCACGCCAACGGCAGCGCCGGGGTTCCCGCGGTGCGCGAGCGGATCACCCGCGCGTGGGTCGGGCTCAAGGTGATCCGCGCCCACGCGTTGCGCACCCTCGCCGGGCGCGACGCCTCAGGGGGCACCGCCTCCGCGGCCAAGCTGCTGTGGGCCAACTGGCACCGCGACCTGGGTGAGCTGGCCATGGAGGTCCAGGGTGCGGAGTCGCTCACCGGGCCCACCCACGACTCCGAGGGCGGCGCCGTCGACCTGCACGACCCGGAGCACCTCGAGCTGGCGCAGTGGCAACGGCTCTTCCTGTTCACCCGCTCCGACACCATCTACGGCGGATCCAACGAGATCCAGCGCAACATCATCTCCGAGCGCGTGCTCGGACTACCCCGAGAGGCCAGGCCGTCATGACCCAGCACAAGTCCCCCCTCGCACGAGTTCCCGAGGAGACCCCGGGCCACGGGCTGCTCACGGGCAGGAAGGTCGTGGTGACCGCGGCCGCCGGCACCGGTATCGGCTTCTCCGCCGCCCGCCGGGCCGCTCTCGAGGGCGCGGACGTGCTCGTGTCCGACTTCCACGAGCGCCGGATGAACGAGGCCCGCGACGCGCTGGCCGCGGAGTTCCCCGACCAGCAGTTCGAGGCCATCACGTGCAACGTCCAGTCGACCTCGGACGTCGACGGCCTGATCGCCGGCGCCGCGGAGAAGCTCGGCCGGGTCGACGTGCTGGTCAACAACGCCGGGTTCGGTGGCGAGGGCGAGCTCGTGGACATGACCGACGAGGACTGGGACCGCGTCCTGGACATCACCTTGAACGGCACGTTCCGCGCCACCCGCGCCGCGCTGCGCTACTTCCGCGACGCACCCCATGGCGGCGTGATCGTCAACAACGCCTCGGTGCTCGGCTGGCGCGCGCAGCGGGCGCAGGCGCACTACGCGGCGGCCAAGGCCGGCGTCATGGCCCTGACCCGGTGCTCGGCCATCGAGGGTGCGGACTACGGCGTGCGCATCAACGCGATCGCCCCCTCCATCGCCCGGCACCCGTTCCTCGAGAAGTCGGCCTCGGCCGAACTGCTGGACGAGCTGGCCTCCAAGGAGGCCTTCGGGCGCGCCGCCGAGGTGTGGGAGGTCGCCGCGACCATCGCCATGCTCGCCAGCGACTACACCACCTACCTCACCGGCGAGGTCGTCTCCATCTCGTCCCAGCGGGCCTGAGGCGCCCCTCGCCGCGCGCGTTCCCGGTCAGGCGCCCCGGATCTTCTCGACCTGCCTGACGAAGGTGTCCATGGCGGTGTCGCGGTCCGCGTCGGAGACCGGGCCCGCGCCGTTCGCGGCGGTGACGGACACGCCGATCCCCCGGACGACCCCGGTGAGCAGGACGTTGCCCGTGCGCACCTCTTGGCCCATCATGTCCATGGCGTTGGACTGCGAGATGGCCGCGAAGTGCTCCACGCCCTCCGGGGCCTCCAGCGGCAGCAGGGAGTTCTCGGCCAGGGTCGTGACCTCGGTCCCCTGGAGGGGGATCGTGACCGTCATGGTGGGGCAGTCGGCGATGAGCCGGCCGCGCTCGGGCAGGCTCTCGGTGACGGTCGTCACCGACACGGCGTACGCGGTGTCGCCGCGCTGACCCGCCTGGACGGCCATCGCGCCCGGTTCCGCCTGGGCGAGGAAGGAGTCCTGGTTGAAGTCCGCACACCGCTCCGGCTCGACGCGGACCCCGGCGGCGATGTCCTCGAGTGCCCCGACCCCGCCGGTGATGTCCTCGGTGGAGACGGGGGCCAGGCCGAGATCCGGGGCGTCCTCGGCGTTCAGGACCAGCTGGTCCACGCCCGCCTCCGGGGTGTCGGGCGTGTCCGGGGCGCCCGGCTGCGGTTCCTCCGGGTTCTGCTCCTGTGAGGTCGACGCGGGCGCCGACGTCGAGCCCGGGCTGGCCTCGTCGTCGTCGGTCTGACCGATCGTGCACGCGGTCAGGCTCAGGGCGAGGCCGAACGCCGCCGAGGCCGCGAGGACGCGGCGGCCGGCTCGGCGCGGCTGGGGCCGGGTGGTGGAGCGCATGGTGGGGAGTCTAGGCAGACGGCGACGGCAGGCTGTACCTAGCAAGTGCTTGGTTGGTACTGTGGGCGGCATGACCAGCACGACCAGACGTGAAGAGCTCCTGGCGATCGCCGCCGCGCTCTTCGCCGAGCGCGGCCTCCGTGCCACCACCGTGCGGGACATCGCGGACGCGGCCGGGATCCTCTCGGGCAGCCTGTACCACCACTTCGCGTCCAAGGAGGCGATCGTAGACGAGATCCTCCGGAGTTTCCTCGACTCCCTCTTCGGCGACTACCGCCGGATCGTCGACGCGGGGTCGTCCCCCCGCCAGACGCTCGAGGGGCTGGTCCGCGTGTCGTTCGAGGCCATCCACCGCCACCGGGACGAGGTGGCGATCTACCAGGACGAGCTCAAGCATCTCCGCGGCAACCCCGCATTCGCCTACCTCCGCGAGCGCAACACCGAGTTCCGCGAGATGTGGACCGACGTGCTCCGCCGGGGGATGGAATCGGGTGAGTTCCGCTCCGACCTCGACATCAGGCTCACCTACCGGTTCCTGCGGGACACCGTCTGGGTGGCCGTGCGCTGGTATCGGCCGGAGGACGCCAACGACCACGCCGTGATCGCGGACCAGTACCTGCACATCGTGCTCGACGGCCTCGCCGTCGACTGACATCCCGACCCCTATCTAGATCTCATCCCCCACGAGGAGACATATGACCAGCGTGACCGGCCGCGAGGCCTACGTGATCGACGCCGTCCGGACCCCTGTGGGCAAACGCGGCGGGAGCCTGTCCGGCCTGCACCCGGCCGATCTGGGCGCGCACGTCATCCGCTCCGTGGTGGAGCGCACGGGCATCGACCCCGAGGTCGTCGACGACGTGATCTTCGGCTGCGTGGACGCCATCGGACCCCAGGCCGGCAACATCGCCCGGTCCGCGTGGCTGGCCGCCGGGATGCCGCTCGGTGTCCCCGGCACCACGATCGACCGGCAGTGCGGCTCCAGCCAGCAGGCCATCCACTTCGGTGCACAGGCCATCATGTCCGGCACCCAGGACGTGGTGCTGTTCGGCGGCGTGCAGAACATGAGCGCCCTGCCCATCTCGTCCGCCATGCTGGCGGGTCGCGAGTACGGGTTCGATGATCCGTTCACCGGGTCCACCGGGTGGGTCGAACGTTTCGGTTCCCAGGAGATCTCCCAGTTCAACGGCGCGCAGATGATGGCCGACGAATGGGAGATCTCGCGCGCGGAGATGGAGGAGTGGGCCCTGCAGTCCCACACCCGCGCCCGCGCGGCGATCGCCGAGGGGCGCTTCGCGGCCGAGTACGTCCCGCTGGCCGGGCTCGAGGCGGACGAGACCACCCGGGAGACCACCCTCGAGAAGATGGCCTCGCTGCCGGCTCTCGCCGAGGGGGGCTCGCTGACCGCCGCGGTGGCGTCGCAGATCTGCGACGGCGCGTCGGCGGGCCTGCTCGCGTCCGCCGAGGCCGTGGAGAAGTACGGCCTGACACCGCGTGCCCGGATCCACCACCTGACCGTGCGCGGCGACGACCCGGTGATGATGCTCTCCGCACCGATCCCCGCGACCCGGTGGGCCCTGGATAAGGCGGGTCTGACGATCGACGACATCGACGTGGTGGAGATCAACGAGGCCTTCGCGCCCGTCGTGCTGGCCTGGATCAAGGAGATCGGCGCCGACCCGGCCCGGGTGAACCCCAACGGCGGCGGCATCGCACTCGGTCACCCGCTCGGCGCCACCGGGGCCAAGCTGTTCGCGACCCTGTTGAACGAGCTCGAGCGCACCGGCGGCCGCTACGGCCTGCAGACCATGTGCGAGGGCGGCGGCACCGCCAACGTGACGATCATCGAGCGCCTGGACACCTAGAGGCCCCCGCCCCACGCGCCCACGAGAAGGGCCCCGCACCACCCGGTGCGGGGCCCTTGCGCGTGTGCTGTCAGTTCGCGGTGTCGCCGGCCGCGGAGAGGGTGTCGAGGTTGAGCTCGCCACCGGCCTCGCCGCCCATGGCGGAGGACAGGGCGTCGAGACCGAGCTCGCCGCCGGCCTCGCCGCCGCCGAGCAGGCCGAGGACGCTGCCGAGGCCGCTGTCATCGCCCTCGCCGGTGGCGGCGGAGAGCGTTCCGAGGGTGTCCTCGGTCGACAGGCCGCCGATGCTGCCCTCGATCGCCTCGGCGGGATCGCCGACGAGCACGGGCCCTGCGATGTCCGGGTCGCCGAGCAGGCAGTAGGTGACCACCGCGTACACGTTGGAGTCCACCGTGGCCGAGACCGTGACGTCGCCCAACGTCACATTGGCGAGCGGGGTGGGCACGAGGCCGGAGGTCTGGAGGAACGTCACGTCGGAGTTGCCGTTGATCAGGTCACCGATCGCGTTGAGGTCCAGGTTCGAGAGCGCCTCGAGCTGCGCAGCGAGCGCCGGCGCGCTGGACGTGGGGACCACCGCGGCGACACAGGTGTCGACGTCGCCGAGGCCGTCGTTCTCGAACGTGACGGAGACGGTGTTGCCGTCCACCGCGGGCGCGGTGGGGGTGGCGGCGAACGCGGCGCCGGCGCCGGCGACGGTGAGGGCGGCGGTGGCGCCGAGGACGGCGGCCGTGCGGACGGCGGTGCGGGGGGCGGTCATAGAGTTCTCCTGAGGGTGTGGGGGTCGTGTCCGCGGGAGGCGGGCAACGACTCTCAGAGTAGGCCAAGAATTACCTGAGCATGGACTGATTGGCCGAACATGGCCGCACCCGCCGACCTCGAGGTCGGCGGGTACGTTACGGGAGTGATCAGTGTGTCTTATGGGGTCTCAGCCGAGATGGTGGAGGGACTCCAACCGCTCGTGCGCCTGCGTCATGATCCGCTGGATCAGCTGCCGTACTCGTCCAGGAGATCCTCGACAAAGATGTCGAGCTCGGCGGACCCCGTCTCGAGGCTGCCCTGGGCGGCCTCGAGCGGGTTGCCCATAACGACGGGCCTGATCTCGGGGTTCTCCCGATCCGAGAGGCAAATGCTCACGAGAGCGTAGACGTCTGGCCGGACGTCGTTCGCCGAGACCGTCCCGGTGGGGGAGCCGACCAAAGGCAACCGGTTCGGCGTCACGAACGGGAGCCTTACGAGTCCCCCGCTTTCTAACATGATGACATTGGGGTCTTCCGCCAGTAGTCCGAAGATGGCTCGCAGGTCGCCTCCTGCGAACTCGGCCGCGACCCGGGGGGCCGACGCGGCCGGGGTGAGAACGGCCCCACAGAGGTCCGACGACTGGCCCTCCTCGAGTGTGAAGGACACGGACACCGTGCGGGCTTCGCCGTTGATGTCCGGGGCGGTGATGGTGGCCATCGCGGCGCCGGCCCCGGCGACGGTCAGGGCTGTGGCGGCGCCGAGGACGGCGGCCGTACGGGCGGCGGTTTGGGGAGCAGCCATGGCGGTCCTCCTTGGGGCGGTCGGGAGAAGCCCGGACAGCCCCAGCATGTGAGTTGGATCACAACGACGGTACCACTCGTTGACCGGTGTGTAAGGGTGCTCGACCCTGCTATTGCAGCCCGCGAAGCACCGCCAATCGCTCCAACGCCTGCGTCATGATCCGCTGGATCAGCTCGTCGCAGCTGGGAAGGTCCTCGATCATCCCCACCACCTGTCCGGAGGCCAGAACGCCCGCCTCGGTGTTGCCCTCCACCAGGCCGGCCTTCAGCAGCATCGGGGTGTTGGCCGCCATGACGATCTGTTGCCACGTGCGGTCGGAGGCCTTCTTCATGTTGAGGCCGTCCTTGGCGAGCGCCTGCCACTTCATGCCCGTCATGGACTTGAACTTGTTGGCGTTCTGCACGGCCGCCACCAACCCCTTGACGGGGCTTCCCGACTCGAGCGCGTTGACCAGGCCGGTGCGCAGGACGCGGTGCGGCATGCCGTCGACCCGGGTGGACACCACGGTGTCCTGCAGTCCCCGCTCGAGATACTGCTTCTTGACCGCATCCGGCACGCGGGAGTCGCTGGTGAGCAGGAACCGGGTGCCCATCGCGACGCCGGCGGCGCCGTAGGACAGCGCGGCCACCAGTCCGCGGCCGTCGAAGAACCCGCCGCCCGCCACCACCGGGATCGAGGTGTTGCCCGCGCCGCCGAGCGCGTCGACGACGCTCGGCAGCAGGAGTGTCGTGGCGACCTGGCCGGTGTGCCCGCCGCCCTCGCCGCCCTGGACGATCACCGCGTCGGCGCCCCAGGAGGCCACCTTGACGGCGTGCTTCGCCGCGCCGATCGAGGGGACGACGACGAGGCCGTTCTCCTTCAACCGGGCGATCAGTTCCGGCTTGGGCGCCAGGGCGAACGACGCGACTTTCACCCCGTGACGGATCATCAGCTCGCACCGCTCGGCGGCGTCCGCGGCGTCCGCCCGGAGGTTGACCCCGAACGGCTTGTCCGTCAGCTTCTTGGTCCGCACGATGGCGTGCTCGAGCTCGGCGTAGGTCATCGTTGCGGAGGCGATGATCCCCAGTCCACCGGCGTTGGCGGTCGCGGCGGTGAGCTCGGGTCCGGAGACCCAGCCCATGCCGGTCTGGACGATCGGGTACTCGACGCCGACGAGCTCGGTGAAGGCCGTGGTGATGGTCGGAGCGCTCACGCGGCCGGCACCTCACGGTCACGGAACCCGCGCGGGTCCAGCACCTCTCGGATGATCCGCAGTTCCTCGGCGGACGGGTCACGGGTGACGCCGGCCTCGGCCAGGCCCTCGATCTCGAAGCCGGTGTTATCCGCGACCTCGTCCGCGGTGACGCCCGGGTGGAGGCTCACCGCGCGCATGCTGCGATCGGCGCCGCCGAAGTCGAACACGCCCAGGTTGGAGACCACGCGGTGGATGTGGTGGTAGCGGAATGCGGGATCGCCCTCGTCGTAGCGGTCGTAGCCCACTCCGCAGATGATGTCGACCTTCTCGGTGAACACCCGGCTGGAGTGCTTGCCCACCCAGTAGCTGGTGGAGTGGTTGATCGAGTTGCCGGGGGCGCCCCGCAGGCCGAACATCTGGCGACCGGGCTTCTGGACGTCGTCCCCGAAGGCCGACAGGTTCTGGTTGCCGAACCGGTCGATCTGGTTGGCCCCCATCACGACGTGGCGGGTGCCGGCCTGGAGCACGTCGAACACGCGGGGGAACGGGATGTACCCCTCGTAGTCGATGGTCTTGCCCAGCGGCGGTGTCTGGCCGAGGAAGCGGTACTCGCCGTCGGTGATGAGTAGGTCGGGCTCGGTGGTGAGCCGCGCGAGGCGGGCCCCGATGGTGGCCATCGGGGTCATGGGGGAGGCGAAGATCTCGCCGGCCCCGGCGAAGATCTCCGCACACGCGATGGCGCAGTACTCGGCCCTGGTTGCGGGCTCGGTGGCGGGCTCTGAGGCGGACTGGGTCGTGTCGTCGGACATCACTTGGCTCCCTTCTGGGCGGCCTTCTCGGCGGCGACCTTCTCCGCGAACGCGGTGACCGCCTTCTGGTAGTCCTCCTCGGACCCGGACAGGAACTCGGAGACGAACGCCTCCCAGGACGCGTCGTCCTTGGCGGAGGTGGCGTAGTGCTTCTGGAACGCCTCGTCACGGCCGTAGCCGCCGGCAAAGGTGAAGTGGGCGCCGTTCGGTGCCTCGGAGACGGTGTCGACGAACATGCGCGAGAGCAGCATGCGCTGCGGACCCACCTCGGTCATCAGCGTGTCCGCCGAGTCCACGACCTCGTCGACCTCGAGTAGGACGGTGTCCGCGGACATCGCGTAGAGGTCGTCGAAGTAGCCGTCGACGCCCGTGAACGCCGCGTTGCCGTGCTTGTCGGCCTTGTCGAGGTGGATCAGGGCGGCGTCCAGGCGCAGGGCGGGCATCGCCACCAGGGTCTCGGTCCTGCCGTCCACCTGGTAGGGCGAGTCGACGGTCTTGAGTTCGTCACCCCAGAACCGGAACACGTCCGAGCCGAGGCCCGCCCGTGTGGGGAGGAACGGCAGCCGGTGCGCCGCGGCGGTGAGTCCCGCGCGGACCATGCCCTCGTCCATCTCGCGGGAGTCGATCGCCCCCTCGGTCCGGCGACGCGCGAACCACGGGTCGTAGAACGGTGCGGAGTCCAGGGAGACGAAGCCGTAGTAGGCCTTCGAGACCTTTCCGGCCGAGCAGAGGAGCCCGAGGTCCGGTCCACCGAAAGAGACGACGGTGAGGTCGGTCAGGTCCTCGCGACGCAGGATCGCCCGGACGAGGGCCATCGGCTTGCGCCGCGAGCCCCAACCGCCGATGCCGATGGTCATGCCGCTGGAGAGGCGCCCCACGGCCTCGTCGAGACTGGTGCGCTTGTCGCGCGGGGTGGGGGTCGTCGTCACTTGTTCTCGCCCGTCCTCTCGGTGCTCTTGTCTCGTCTGTCCAGGTTCCGGCCGGACGTGACGAACTCGTCGCGGTGCTCGTCGGCCACGCCGGCGAGGTTGAGCTCGAAGGTGAATCCCTGTTCCATGCGGTACGAGGTCTTCACGTCCACCGGGTCGATGTGGTTGATGGCTTCCTTTGCCGCGCGGATCACCCGGGTGTCCTTGGCGGCGATCGTCTCCGCGAGGTCCCGCGCCGCCGCGTCGAGCCGGTCGCGGGGGACCACCTCGTACACCGTCCCCCAGGAGTGGAGTTGCTGGGCGGTGACGTTGCGGGAGGTGAAGTACAGCGTGCGCATCATGTGCGTCGGGACCATGCGTGCCAGGTGGGTGGCGGCGCCGAGCGCTCCCCGGTCCACCTCGGGCAGGCCGAACACCGCGTCGTCGGAGGCGACGATGCAGTCCGCGTTGCCGACCAGGCCGATGCCGCCGCCCACGCAGAAGCCGCCCACCGCCGCGATCACCGGGACCGCGCACTCGTACACGGCGTTGAAGGCCACGTAGCACCCTCGATTCGCGGCCAGCAGGTGGTCGAAGCCCTCGAAGTTCTGCATCTCCTTGATGTCGACGCCCGCGTTGAATCCCCGGCCCTCGGACCGGAGGATCACGACGTGGACCTCCGGATCGCGACCCGCGGCGAGTATCTGCTCGCCGAGTTCGAACCATCCCGCGGACGGGATGGCGTTGACAGGGGGAAAGTCGACGGTGACGGTCGCGATGCCGTCTGCTCCCTTGTCGACACTGATGCCCATGGTGCTCCCTTCGCACGCCGCCGCTGTGCTTCAGCGGTCGGGTGACTAACCAAACGCTTGCTTGGTAGGCTAGCACGCATGACGAACATCGATCTGGGTCTGGCGGGCAGGGTCGTCCTCGTGACGGGCGGGGTCCGCGGCGTCGGCGCGGGCATCAGCAGGGTCTTCCGCGAGGCGGGCGCCGTCGTGATCACCTGCGCACGGCGCCCCGCCGACGACGGGACCGATGTCGCGGAGCTGGAGTTCCACTCCGTCGACCTCCGGGACGCCGACGCGGTCCGCGCGATGGTCGACCGGATCGTGGAACGACACTCCCGGTTGGACGTGGTGGTCAACAACGCCGGCGGCGCCCCGTTCGCGCTCGCGGCGGACGCCAGCGCCAACTTCCACTCCAAGATCGTCGCGCTGAATCTGCTGTCCGCGCTGACGGTCGCCCAGGAGGCGCACCGGGTGATGCAGCCGGACGGCGGGGTGATCGTCAACATCTCGTCGGTCTCCGGCCACCGGCCGTCCCCCGGAACCGCGTCCTACGGCGCCGCCAAGGCGGGGATCGACTCCCTCACGCAGTCCCTCGCCGTCGAATGGGCCCCCGCCGTCCGGGTCAACTCGGTTGTCGTGGGGCCGGTCAAGACCGAGCTCGCCGAGATGCACTACGGGGATTCCGAGGGGATCGCCGCGGTCGACGCCACCATCCCGATGGGCAGGATGGCGGACCCGCGGGATGTCGGCCAGGCGGCCGCGTTCCTGGCCTCACCGCTGGCCGCGTACATCACCGGGGCCGAACTCCTGGTCCACGGGGGCGGCGAGAAGCCGGCGTTCCTCTCGGCGGCCAACGCCAACACCACGTCCTGACACCACCGATCCACTATGCAAGGAGAACCAATGGGAATCTGCGACGGACGCATCGTCATCGTCACCGGCGCGGGCCGCGGAATCGGCCGGGAGCACGCACTGGCCTTCGCGGCCGAGGGAGCCAAGGTCGTGGTGAACGACCTCGGTGCCGGGCTCGACGGGTCGGACGTGGGGGAGTCCCCCGCCGAGCAGGTGGTCTCGGAGATCAAGGCCGCCGGCGGTGAGGCCGTGGTCAACGGCAACGACATCTCGTCGTGGGAAGGCGCCCGCGAACTCGTGCAGCAGGCGATCGACACCTTCGGTGGCCTCGACGTGCTGGTCAACAACGCCGGGTTCCTGCGCGACAAGATGCTCGTGGGCATGGGCGAGAGCGACTGGGACAACGTCATCAACGTGCACCTCAAGGGCCATTTCGCGCCGCTGCGCCACGCCGCCGAGTACTGGCGCGCCGAGTCCAAGGCCGGGCGCCCCCGCCAGGCCCGTGTCATCAACACCTCCTCCGGGGCCGGCCTGTTCGGTTCGGTGGGCCAGGGCAACTACGCCACCGCCAAGGCCGGCATCGCGCTGCTGACCGTCCAGACCGCCGCCGAGATGAAGGGCTACGGCGTCACCGCCAACGCCATCGCCCCGGCCGCACGGACCAGGATGACGACCTCCGCGGGGGAGGGCATGGCTTCGCAGATGGCCGCGCCCGAGGACGGTTCCTTCGACGCCATGGACCCGGCCAACGTCTCACCGCTGGTCGTGTGGCTGGGTTCGGAGGAGTCGGCCGAGGTCACCGGCCGTGTGTTCGAGGTCGAGGGCGGGAAGGTCACCGTGTGCGACGGGTGGCAGCGCGCGGCCTCCGAGGACAAGGGTGCCAAGTGGGCGCCCGCGGAGCTCGGGTCGGTGGTCCCGCGACTGCTCGCCGAGTCCCCGGCCCCGGTGCCCGTGTACGGCGCCCGCTGAACGTCCCCGCCTGACCACGACAGGAGCCCCGCACCTGTCCAGGTGCGGGGCTCCTGTCGTCGATGCCCGGGTCGGCGTCGGGGATCAGGTGGTCAGTTCTCGGGATCCGGGCACTCCTGCGCGTCGACAGAGCCCAGTCCGGCCAGCTGGTCGATCTGGTCCTGCGGCAGGTCGCAGACGGTCGGCAGGGGCGGCAGGCCCGGCATCGGGGGGAGCGGCGGGAGCGCCACCCCGCCGCTGATCGCTGCTCCGGCGAGGACGAGGGTGCCGCCCAGTGACAGGACGGGGAGCATGGCGGTCCCCGAACCGCCCTCGTCGGCCAGGCTGGCGGCGGCCTCCAGGGAGGACAGCGCGCCCATCTCCGACCCCAGGTTGGTCGAGAACGTGCCCTGGACGGAACCGTTCTCCAACGACCCGGTCAGTGCGGTGAGCGAACCGTTCACCTCGGTGAGCTCCCCGAACGATCCGGTGAGGACGTCGGCGCTGCCGCCGGTGGAGCCGGTGATCAGGTCCGAGCTCTGGCCCGTGGAACCGCTTTCGCCGGACAGTGAGCCGGAGGTCTCCTCGATGGAACCGGAGAGCGCAGGCAGGATCCCGCCCTCGGCGATGGAGCCGATGATGGGGTCGGCGGAGTTGCTCTCCACCGAACCCGCGAGCTGGTTGGCGGAGCCGTTGGTCAGCGAACCGCCGATGCCGTCGCCGACGAGAGCGGCGGAGCCGCCGATGCCCTCGGTCGAACCGTCCGGGAAGTTGGCGGACAGCGGGGGGAGCTCCGCGGAGCCGCCGAGGAAGTTGAGCTCGGTCGACAGCGGTGACATCCCGGCCGAGCCCATGCCCTCGGAGCCGGTGAGGGGGGAGAGGTCGGAGGACTCGAAGTCGGCGGAGCCGCCGAGCAGGTCGGTGGAGAGCGGGGCCATGTCGTCCGAGCCCACGTCCCCCGAGCCGACGAGGAGCTCGGTGGACAGCGGGGTCATGCCGAGGGAGCCGACCTCGGTCGATCCGAACTCGGCCGAGCCGCCGAGGAGATTGGTGGACAGCGGCGCCAGTTCAGAGGACTGGAAGTCCGCCGAGCCGCCGAGGAGTTCGGTGGACAGGGGCATCATGCCGAGGGAACCGACCTCGAGGTCCGCGGAACCCCCGAGGAGGTTCGTGGACAGTGGGGCCATCTCCGCCGAGCCGATGTCCGACGACCCGCCGAGCAGATCCGAGCTGGCCGGCAGTGCCGATGACCCGCCGAGCAGATCCGAGCTGCCCGGTAGTGCCGACGACCCCCCGAGGGGATCGGAGCTGAGAGCGGGAAGCTCGGAGGAACCGCCGAGGGGATCCGAGCTGAAGGCGGGGAGATCAGAGGAGAGGCCCGCCGAGCTGGGGAAGTCCGAGGAACCGGGGAACGAGGCGGAGCCGTCGAGCGGGCTGAAATCGCCCGACCCCCCGGCGAGGTCACCGGCGGAACCGGTGAACGGGTCCAAGATCGGCCCGGCCGCGTCGATGATGCTGCCTAGATCCTGCGCGTTCGCCGTGCCCTGGACGCCGGCGGCGGCCAGCAGGAATGACGCCGCGACCGCGGCGGCCCTCGTGGGCTTGTTCATGGGGAGATCCTTTCGCTGGTGTGATCCCTCGGACGCCTGTGACCCGCTCGGTCCCAGGTCCGGGAATCTAACGCGCATAAGAATCCTCTAAGCCTGAGTCTCTGTCAATGCTTTGCTCAGGAAGTGGTACTGGAGTGACCCATGGGGTGATATGGGGCTGATAAACCGTTGTCGAGACCTGTGTGCGGGGTAAACAAAAGTCCAGAGGCCACTGCCCGCGGCAGGGGCCGACGACGACGGCCGGAACCTCTCGCGTGGAGAGGTCCCGGCCGAAGGGGCGTGCGTCAGTCGCGCGGTTCGCAGATCACCACGGGGATGACCCGGCTCGTGTTGGCCTGGTACGAGGCGAAGTCCGCGTACCGCTCGACGAGGCGTGGCCACAGTTCGGCACGCTCGGAGGGGGTCGCCTCCCTCGCCGTCATCTCCCGGGTCCTCCGCCCGACCTGGACGGTGACGTCGGGGTTCACCAGGATGTTCCGGTACCACTGCGGGTGCTTGGGCAGGCCGCCCTGGGAGGCGACGAGCAGGACGCGGTCACCGTCCGGGAGGTGCAGCAGCGGCACCGTCCGTGGTTCGCCGGACTTGCGCCCCGTCGTCGTCACCAGGCAGACCGGAACCGGTGCCTTCAGCGCCGATCCCACCCGCCAGTTGCCACCGACTCTGCCGCCGGAGACGCGGTACGCCCAGGTGTTGACGCGGGACATCACCTTGATGACGCCGAGGACCCACGGCTTGGAACGCCGGGGATCGTCCACGCCGGTCTCCACCTCGGGGTACTGCTCGCTCACCGCGACCCCGGCAGCGGCGCGCGGACGATCACGTGCTTGCCCGGGAAGAACGCCGCCAGCTCGCGCCGGCACTCCCTCAGTGCGGCCAGTCCGAAGCCCTTCTTGCGCTCCTCGGGGCGGATCCAGATGGCCACGTCGACGTCGCCGTCGTCGATCTGCTCGCCGAAGACCAGTCCCACCGCCTGGTCTCGCGCGGAGTCGACCGCGACGAACCACATGGCCGACTCCGACTCGATGCGCCCCAGGCCCTCGCGACGCTCGGACTCGGTCTTCTGCTCATCCCACGTGCCACCCGTCGCCGACGTCTCGTCCGAGGAACGCGCGTGGAAGAGCGCCGTGTGGTCGTCGTGGTCGCGGAACGGGTGGAGGGTGAAGCCTCCCTGCCCCGGGGTGGCGGACCCGTCCGACTGCCCCAGGAAGCTCTCCAGGGGTGCCCGGAGGACCGCCTCGGCCTCCTCGGAGGGGAGGGACAGGAGGTCGGCCAGTGCCGTCACCGCGTCCTGGCGGCTGCCCGCGGAGGCGATGGTGGCGAAGACCTCCTGCCTCCGGGATGCGGCTGTCTCTATGGCGGTGCTGCTCATGTCAGATCCTCTCGATGATGCTCGCCGAGGCCTGGGCGCCTCCCGCGCACATCGTGATGAGGGCGCGCTCGCCGTCCGTGCGCTCGAGCTCGTGCAGGGCGGTGGTGATGAGCCGCGATCCGGTGCTGCCGACGGGGTGGCCGATGGCGATGGCGCCCCCGTTGACGTTGACCTTGTCCATATCGGGCCCATGTACCTGCGCCCAGCTTAGGAGTACGGAGGCGAACGCCTCGTTGCATTCGAAGAGATCGAAGTCGGAGATGGACATCCCCGACCGGTCGAGCACCCGCTGGGTGGCCTGGACGGGACCGTCGAGGTGATACTCGGGCTCGCCGCCCACCAGGGCCTGGTGGGCGATCCGCGCCCGGGGTGTGAGTCCGTGTGCCCTGGCCACGTCCTCGTCCATGAGCAGCACGGCGGCGGATCCGTCGGACATCTGGCTCGACGTGCCGGCGGTGTGGAGCCCGCCCTCGAGGACCGGCTTGAGGCCGGCGAGCGCCTCCGCGGTGGTCTCGCGCAGGCCCTGGTCGCGCGTGACGGTCAGCGTCTCGCCGGTGTAGGTGCCGTCCTTGAGACGCTCGGGAGCATCGACCGCAAAGGTCTCGCGGTCGAACCGGCCCTCGTCCCATGCCCTCCTGGCGTGTGCCTGAGAGCGCACGCCGAGCTCCTCGAGCTGCTCGCGGGTGATCCCCCGACGGGCGGCGATACGGTCCGCGGCGGTGAACTGGTCGGGCAGATCGAGCTCCCAGTCGTCCGGCCGCGGCATGCCGTTCTCCCCGTTCCCGACGGCCGCGCGCAGGGCGATCCAGCTCATCGACTCCACCCCGCAGGCGATCCCGACATCCATCGCGCCGGCGTGGATGAGGTTGGCGATGAAGTGGTTGGCCTGCTGCGCGGACGAACACTGGCAGTCGATCGTCGTGCACGCCGTCTGCCACGGCAGTCCGGACGCGAGCCACGCGCCACGGGTGATGTTGTTGCCCTGGGCGCCCGCCTGGGTCACGCAACCGCCCACCACCTGCTCCACGAGCGAGGCGTCGATGCCCGCGCGGCGGATGACCTCCTTCTGCGAGGCACCCAGCAGGTGTGCGGGATGCAGGCCCGACAGTGCGCCGCGAGCCTTGCCGATCGGGGTGCGAACGGCCTCGACGATGACGGGATTGCCCATGGTGGTCCTTCCGGGTGACCGGGCCTGGAGAAATCTGGGCCCGGGGGGAACGTGTTCTAGTATGGTTGGTGGAACGTGTTCTAGATTACCGCTCGGACGCCGGGTTCGCAGTATCCCGGGGGTCGTCGGTCGCCGAGCACGAGACGCATCCGACGCGGTCAAGGAGTACCAGTGCAGCCAGTCACCATCCCCGAAGGTTTCGACTTCACGGACCCGGAGCTCTACGAGAAGCGGCTCCCGCACCCCGAGTGGGCGCACCTCCGTCGTACCGAGCCGATCCGCTGGTGCGCCAACGAGCCCGGTGCCGACGGTTTCGACGACCACGGGTACTGGGTCGTCACCAAGCACGAGGACGTCAAGGAGATCTCGCGGCGCACCAACGAGGTGTTCTCCACCTTCGAGAACACCGCGATCCCCCGCTTCGCGCCCGGCACCGAGCGCGAGATCGTCGAACTGACCCGTCTGCTGTTCATCAACCAGGACGGCGAGGAGCACAAGAAGTACCGGCGCACCATCTCCAAGGGCTTCACCCCGCGCAACATCGAGAAGCTCCGGGACCACCTCGCCGAGAAGGCCCGGGTCATCGTCGAGACGGCGGCGGCCAAGGGCAGCGGCGACTTCATCACCGAGGTCGCCTCCGAACTGCCGCTGCAGGCGATCGCCGAGCTCATCGGCATCCCCCTCGAGGACCGTCACCAGATCTTCGAGTGGTCCAACCAGATGACCAGCTACGACGTGCCCGGCAAGGTCGAGGAGTCGCAGATGGCCAACGCGATGGTCCTGTCCTACGCGCAGGAACTCGCGGCCAAGCGCGAGATCGACCCCCGCGACGACCTGGTCACCAAGCTCATCCAGGCCGACATCGACGGCGAGAGGCTCACCGCCGACGAGTTCGGCTGGTTCGTCGTACTGCTGGCGGTCGCCGGCAACGAGACGACCCGCAACGCCACCACCCACGGCATGATCGCCTTCCTCGACAACCCCGACCAGTGGGAACTGTTCAAGGCCGAGCGCCCCGAGACCGCATACGACGAGATCCTCCGCTGGGCCTCGCCGATCACCTCATTCCAGCGCACCGCCACCGAGGACGTCGAGATCGGGGGCGTGACCATGAAGAAGGGCGATCGCGCCGCCATCATGTACGGATCGGCCAACTTCGACGAGGACGTCTTCTCCGACCCCTTCACCTTCAACATCCTCCGCGACCCCAACCCGCACCTGAGCTTCGGCGGCAACGGTCCGCACTACTGCATCGGTGCCAACCTGGCGCGGCTGCAGATCGAACTGATCTTCAACGCCATCGCCGACCACCTCCCCAACCTGGAGGCCCTCGGCGAGCCGTCCCGTATCCGCTCGGGGTGGCTCAACGGCATCACCGAGTGGTCCGTCGACTACAAGTGCCCGGTCATGCGGTGAGCTGAGCCCCCCGCCACCGGTATCGACGGGCAGACCTCGTCGTCGTCATCCTCCGTCGCCGACGATTCAACCGAACCCCGCCGAGCGCGGGGTGAAAGGGGCAGGGTGACAGGCATGTTCGACCACCGCTTCGTCGACCGCGACGGCGTACGTCTGCACTATGTGGTGTCCCGGTCCGGAGCCGTCCCCGACCCGACGCCCCCGGACGACGGCCCCGGCGCCGTGGTGCTGCTCCACGGCTTCCCCCACTTCTGGTTCACCTGGCACCGCATGATCCCGGAGTTGGCCGCCGCGGGGTGGCGGGTCATCGCACCCGACCTGCGAGGCATGGGACGGTCCGACGCCCCCACCGACGTGCAGGCCTACACCCCGCGGGAGGTGGTCGACGACGTACTGGCGGTATGCGACGCCGAGGGTGCGGGCAGGGTCGTCCTGGTGGGCTTCGACTTCGGCGCGGGCGTCGCCTACGACACCTGCCATCTGGAGCCGGAACGCGTGCGCGCGGTGATAGGGATGGAGAACCCGTTCATGGGTACGGCCGGGTCGATCCCGCCCCTGGAGGGCTCGGCGATGATCGCGGAGAAGCACTTCCTGCACATGGACTACTTCGCGCGACCCGGGGTGGCGGAGGCCGATCTCGCGGGCCGCGAGCGCGAATTCCTCACCCGCGTCTTCTGGGCCCTCTCGGCCGAGTATCACTACCTCGACGTCTGGGAGCACCCCCCGGGTTCGACGTACCTCCAGGCACTGCCCCAGGCGCCGCCGCTGCCCTGGCGGTGGTTCTCCGTCGGGGAGATGGACATCTACGAGACCGAGTACGCGCGCACCGGGTTCGCCGGTCCGTTGCAGTGGTACCGGGCGATGGACGTGAGCTGGTCCGCCCGCAAGGAGTTCGAGCGTCAGACCAACCCGGTGCCGTACTACTTCCTCTACTCCGAGCACGACCCGGACCTCGAGGGCTTCCACGGCAGGGATCCGCTCTCCAAGCTCGGGCGCCATCACGACGATGTCCGGATGGTCCGCGCGATCTCCTCACCCGCCGGGCACCTGATGCATCTGGAGGCCACGCAGGACACCCACCGCGAGATCCTGGTCTGCCTCGCCGACATCGCGCAGAACATCCCCGACTGAGCGCCGGGTCGGCGGTCAGCGCCACCCGGCTGGCGGACTTCTGAGCTGCTCTCGGCGGTGATCTGCGCACATTCCGTCCGCCGGGCGCCGGGGAGTGTCCGCCAACCCGGCGGGCAGGAGTCGAGTGATCCGAGTGGTGGAGCTCAGCCGGACCCGGAGCGCCGGGCCCGGTCGAGGGCGGCGCCGACATCGCGGAGCACCTCGTCCTGATCCATCCCGCCGACCACGCGGACGACCTGCCATCCGAGAAACGCGAGCCGGGCGTTGACCCTGATGTCCCATCTCCACTGTTCAGGGTCCACGTGGACCTCCCCGTCGTAGAAGATCGCGACCTTCTCGCGTTCATACCCCAGGTCCGCTGTGGCGACACGGCGGCCGTCGGCATCGTGGATGCGGAGCTGCGGTGTGGGATTCGGGAGGTCCGAGCGGGTGATCGCCAACCGGAGCATGCTCTCCGGGGGCGAGTCCGCCCGGGGATCGCAGGACGGCAGGAGTCGCACCACCCGCGAGACCCCGTGCTGACCGGGCATCCGGCCCGCGGCTGCGGCGACAGCAGTGAGGTCGGTTCCGGTGGCGTTGCAGACGGAATCGATCATGGCGACCGTGCGGTCAGCGCCGCGGGCCCACCGGGCCACGTCGACGGCGGTTCGGGCGGGCGTGGTGATTCGTACCCCGTTCACCACGTCGATATCCGGGTCGGTGAGCGGCCGACGGATGCGCCGCTCACGCACGCCGGCGGGGATGCGGGGTTCGAGCCCGGTCAGGACATCGACGGCACCGTGGGCGCGGTCCCCGGAGTACCACCGTTCGCCGTGCAGGTAAGCCGCAGCCCACCCGCCGATCACCGCGTCGGCCGGGGCCCACAGCCAGACGGCTCGGATGCGGTCCCAGCCCGTCAACTCGGTGCCGCGGGTTGCGTACACGCCGGGCACGACCATGATGAACCCGGTCCCGAGGGAGTGCCGGGTCACCAACCCCTCGGCCAGCGCGTGCGTTGCGCGGAACGGTCTGCCGCCGGCCACGGCATCGGCAAGCGACGTGGGATGGGGCAGTGGCGGCCGGCCGGCCCGCGGGCGGGGATCGCGTCTCACGGGCTCCATGATCTGCTGCCGGGCGCCGGCGGACGCCCAGTGGAGGGACGCCTGTGGAGCAGATGGACGACCATTCACACCCGGCCATGCTGGCAGCGCCCCCGGGTTGGCGGACATGCCCACTCCGCCAACGGCATAGCGGTGTCCGCCAACCGTGGAAGGGTGTCCGCCAACCGCGGGGGCGGGGGCCGGAGTGGCGGGACTAGGAACCCAGGCCGTACTTCTCGCCGAAGGCGGCGATGGACTCGAGCTTCTGCTCGGTGGTGCAGTCGAAGCCGTGGCCGTCGACCATCCAGGGCATCACGATGATGTCGGTGACCCCGGCCTCGGCGAGCTCGGTGAAGCCCCGCGTGCCGAAGCGGTCCAGGCAGACCACCTGGATGGCGAAGGGCCTGCCGTCGCCGCGGTCGGCCAGGGACCGTCCATCGGCCTCGAGGAGCTCGCCCAGGCGCGTGACGGTGGCCACGATGTCGTCGTAGCCCATCATGGCGCTGGTCCAGCCCTGGCCCACCCGCGCGGCCCGCTTGAGCGCGATCTCGGTGTGCCCGCCCACGTAGAACGGCACCTGCTCGGACGGCGCGGGGGTGAAGATCAGTTCGTCGAAGTCGAAGTGCTGGCCGTGGAACTCCATCCAGTCGCCACGCAGTGCCTCACGCATGATCGCCAGCGACTCGTCCGTGCGCTTGCCGCGGCCCTTGAACGGGGCCCCGCACCACTCGAACTCGTTGGGGTCCCAGCCGATGCCCACGCCCAGGTCCAGCCGGTTGCCGGTGAGCAGTGCGACGGACGCGACCTGCCGGGTGAGCAGCAGCGGGTTACGCGGCCCGACCTTGAGCACCTGCGGGCAGAAACGGATGGTCGAGGTGGCCCCGCCCATGGCGGCGGAGGCGATGAGCGGCTCCACCCACTGCGTGTCCTCGTTCCACATGCGGGAGCCGTCCGGGGTGTACGGGTAGTCCTTGTCCTGCCGGCGCGGGTGGAACAGCGAGTCGGGCAGCACGATCCGGTCGAAGCCGGCGGCCTCGGCGCCGCGGGCGATGTCGAGGTACTGGTCGACCGGGGAGAAGGAGACGGGGACGGAGAACTCGACGTCCACTACTCGGCTCATGGTCACTGGCCCTTTCCGGCGGCGCCGGCGATGGCAGCCCTGTCGTCGTCGGTGAGCGGCCGCAGTCCCGAGGCCATGGCCACGTCCTGCTCCCAGAAGGCGCGGAGGGAGACCAGACGGCCGTCGGAGTCGACCCGGTAGTCCACGGCGATGTCGATCTCCATGATGCTGGAGCCCATGTGGGTGCGCATGGTCCCGATGCAGAGCAGTTCGTCGCCCACGGCGATCCCGCGATCGAAGCGGAACTCGATGTGGTCCGGTGTCGCCACGGCTTTCTCCCAGAACTCCAGGAGCCGCTGCGTGCCGGTGTGGCCGATTCCCTCGGCGTCGAACATCGACGGCCCCACGGGATCCTCGATGGTGCCCTCGGGGGACCATCCGGCGATCCAGGCGTCGCGGTCGCCGGCGTTGGTGGCGGCCCACGAGCGGCGCGCCGCCGCGTAGGCGGGGCAGGCCTCGGCGGCCTCGCTCATCTCGAGCGGCCGGTACTGGCCGCTGTCGTCCAGATAGGGGTTGTTCATTCCTTACGCTCCGTTCCGACGACCCACATCGAGAAGTACTGCGACCCGCCGCCGTAGGCGTGACCGAGAGCTTTGCGTGCGCCCGGGATCTGGTGCTCGTCGGCGCGGCCCATGACCTGCCGGGCGGCCTCGGCGAAGCGCAGCATCCCGGAGGCGCCGATCGGGTTGGAGCACAGGACCCCGCCGGACGGGTTGACGGGCAGGGAGCCGTCGCGGGCGGTCGCTCCGGACTCGGTCATGCGCCAGCCCTCGCCCTCCTCGCAGAACCCGAGGTTCTCCAGCCACATGGGCTCGAACCAGGAGAAAGGGACGTAGATCTCGGCCGCGTCGATCTCCTCGGCCGGGTCGGTGATCCCGGCCTCGGCCCACAGCGCCGCGGCGGCGTCGCGGCCGGCCTGCGGGCTGCGGTAGTTGCGGAACGCGTAGGTACCGGGCTCGGTGCGCAGCGCGGTGGCGTGGACCCAGGCGACGTGGCGGCCGGTGGACTCGACCGCCTCCGCGGCCTCCGCGTCACCGAGGACTATCGCGCACGCGCCGTCGGAGGACGGGCAGGTCTCGTCGTACCGGATCGGGTCCCACAGCATCTGGCCCGCAAGCACCTTGTCGACGGTGAGGTCGGGCTGCTTGAGGTGGGCATGGGGGTTGACCGAACCGTTCAGTCGGTCCTTGACCGCCACCATGGCGCCGACGTGCTCCGGGGCGCCGGTGGTGCGGATGTAGGAGCGGACGTGGGGGGCGAAGTAGCCGCCGGCGCCGGCCCCGACGGGCGCGGTGAACGGCACGGGCAGGCTCAGGGCCCACATCGCGTTGGACTCGGACTGCTTCTCCCACGCCACGGCCAGCACCCGGCGGTAGCGGCCGGACTGGACGTGGGACGCGGCCACGACCGCGGTCGAACCACCGACGGACCCGGCGGTGTGGACGCGCAGGAGCGGTTTGCCCACGGCGCCGAGGGCGTCGGCCATCATGAGTTCGGGCATCATGACGCCCTCGAACAGGTCGGGGGCCTTGCCCACGATGACGGCGTCGATGTCGTCCCAACCCACGCCGGCGTCCTTCATCGCTGCGTCGATGGCCTCGCGGCAGAGCCCGGCCATGGAGACGTCGGTGCGGCGGGAGACGTGGTGGGTCTGACCGGTGCCGAGAACGGCCGCGGGGAGACCGTTGGTGCTGGATCCAACGCTGTGGGCGCTCATGCGGTGCGTCCTTCCAGGAGGCAGATGAGGTTCTGCTGCAGCAGGTGACCGCTGGTGGCGTGGGCGAGAGCGCGCTCGGAGCGGCCCTCCCAGATGCTGTGCGCGGCGTAGCCGATGCGCTCGAGACCCGCGGAGAACAGCGGGTCGGCGAGCAGCGAGCCGCCGGACGGGGTCACGGCCACGTCGTCGGAGATCCCCAGCGCGCGGCGCAGGAGCAGCTCCTGGTGGGTGTATTGGGTGTGCAGCTCTGCCACGCTCACCCCACCCAGGTCGGGACGGTCGGTGCTCGAGCCGGTCGCGCGGACGGCCGCCGCGCGGGCAGACGGGGAGTCGGTGAGGTCGCGGGCGCCGAACTCGGCGGAGTCGGCGATGTGTTCCATCCCGGTGATGTACGCCGGGGCGTCGACCAGCTCGCGGGCCCGGTCGGCGGACGCGAGGATGATCGCGCCGGCGCCGTCGGTCACCGGAGGGCAGTCGTGCCGGCGCAGTGGGTCGGCCACGTACGCCTCGGCGAGCAGGTCCTTCTCGTCCCGGCCGGTGGCGCGGGCGGCCACCGAGGCCATCTCGGCCTCGGACCAGCAACCGGCGTCGATCCCGGCGCGGGCCTGCAGTGCGGCCATGTGGTGCCGGCCGGGCCACAGTGGCGCGACGGTGTACGGGTCGAGCTGCAGCGCCAGCGCCGAGTCCAGGTCGGTGCTCGCCGAGGCCTTGCCGAACCCGTAGACCAGCGCGGTGTCGGCCTGGCCGGAGGCGATCTTGAGGTAGGCCTCGAAGAACGCCCAGGCGGCGTCCATCTCCACGTGTGATTCGGAGATGGGGGGCACGGCGCCGATGGTGTCGACCGCGGAGATGAAGGAGAAGGCGCGGCCGGCGAGGTAGTCGGAGGAGCCGGAGCACCAGAACTCGATGTCGGTCCGGTCCAGCCCCGTCTGCCGGTAGCACTCGGCGAAGACGGGGGCCAGCATCTCGACACCGTTGGTGGTGCCGAAGGTGGACTCGGTGTGTCGGGCGTGGGCGAAACCGACGACGGCCACGTCCCGGGGTGCGGTGGGGGTCACGGGTGTCCTCTACAGGTGCTTGGCGTAGGTGTCGGGGTCGGCGTCGGGATCGCCGCTCGGCTCGAAGTGCGTGATGGCCTTCATCGAGGCGGGGCGGTCGGCCTCGGGGGTCCACACCGCGCGTACCCGCATCCCCATGCGGACCTCGGAGGCCTCGCAGCCGAGTACCAGGTGCTGGATGGGGACGTCGGATCCGTCGAGCAGGATGTAGGCGGTGACGTACGGGGGCTTGATCTCCTGCCCGGCGAACGGCACGTTGACAATCCCGAAGGTGGTGACGGTGCCGATGTCGGCGACCTCCACGTAGTCGCCCATGGCCACCCCGTCGGACGGGCAGTAGTCGCGGGGCGGTACGTATACCTCGGGACCGTTGGAGCGGCGTCGCCCGAGCATCCGGCCCTGCACGATCGCCCGGAGGAACTCGCTCTCGGCGGGCCCGGCGGTGTGGGTCACCGAGAGGCCGATCGGGGTGATGACCACGGAGACGGCCTCGTCCCCGGAGGGCTGCGGCACCTCGTCGTCGTCGCTCTGATTGTTGTCGCTCTGGTCTTTGCCGCCCGGTACGTCGGCGGGGACCACGCACGCGATGTCGTGGATGGTCCCGGTCCGCTCGGCGGACCACCGAAGGCGCACGCGCATCCCGGAACTCACGGCCTCGGGGCCGTCGGCGACCAGGGGGAGGAGGACGGCGGTGTCGGCGCCGTCGAACCGGACCAGGGCCCACGCGAAGGGCGAGTCGAGTCGGTGGACGTCGGTGGGTTCGGGCACCCAGGTCCATACGACGACGAGGCCTTCGATCCCGGCCCCCGAGCCCACCTCGACGAGGTCCGTCAGGGCCTCGCGCGTGTGGGGGTCGAACTCCACCGGCGGCACGTGCACGGCGCCGCGGGAGTCGCGGACCCCCATGAGGCGGCCGTCGCGCAGTCCGGTGAAGAACGCGCCCAGGACCGGCCCGGTCGACCGCGTGTAGTCGAAGGACGGGGCGAGCGGGGCCGAGAGCACGGCCTCGTCGGGCGGGGTGATGTCGACAACGATCTCTCTGGATGTCACGCCCACAAGTAGAACACGTTCCACCCCGCGGTGTGTGGCTTTTGTGCGCTCCGCACCGTAGCGGGGCGCGGTGGGTGACACTGGTGCCCATGAAATTCGCCTTGCAGCTCGGATACTGGGGCGCGCAGCCGCCCACCAACCACGCCGACCTCGTGGTGGCCGCGGACAAGGCGGGCTTCGACACCGTCTTCACCGCCGAGGCCTGGGGTTCGGACGCGTTCACCCCGCTGGCCTGGTTCGGCTCGCTCACCGAGCGGATCCGACTGTCCACGGCGGTCGTGCAGCTGTCGGCCCGCACGCCCACCGCCACGGCGATGAGCACCATGACCCTGGACCACCTCTCCGGTGGCCGCTTCTGCCTGGGCCTCGGCGTCTCCGGTCCCCAGGTGGTCGAGGGCTGGTACGGCCAGCCGTTCGCCAAACCACTGGCACGCACCCGTGAGTACGTCGACATCATCCGCAGGGTCCTGCGCCGCGAGGCCCCCGTGACCTCCGACGGTCCGGCGTACGCCCTGCCCTACCGGGGGGCCGACGCCTCCGGGCTGGGCAAGCCGCTCAAGTCGATCCTCCACCCGCTCCGCGAGGACGTCCCCATCTGGCTGGGGGCCGAGGGGCCCAAGAACGTCGCACTCGCCGCCGAGATCGCGGACGGCTGGCTGGGCTTCCTGGCCTCGCCCCGATCAGCGGACCAGTTCAACGCGTGGCTCGACGAGGGCTTCGCCCGCCCCGGGGCGCGTCGGACCCGCGAGGACTTCGAGGTGGCCTTCCTGTGCCAGCTCCACGTGACCGACGACCGGCGCGCGGTGATCGACGCGTACAAGCCGTTCACCGCGCTCTACGCCGGCGGGATGGGTGCTGAGGAGAAGAACTTCCACGCCGAGGCGTTCCGCCGGATGGGGTTCGCCGACGACGTCGCCCGCATCACCGAACTCTTCCGCGCGGGCCGCAAGGAGGAGGCCGCCGCCGCGGTGCCGGACGAGATGGTGGAGGCCACCGCGATCATCGGTGACGAGGCCGAGGTCCGGTCGCAGATCGCCGAGTGGGAGGCCGCGGGGGTGACCATGCTCGTGGTGACCGCCCGGTCGGTCGAGGAGATCGAGACCCTGAGTCGGCTGATCGACTGACCCCAATCCCTGGACCTGGAACAGGAACACGTTCTAGTCTGATGGGCATGAGTGCACCCACGCCCACCGTTCCCGCCGACGCCGGAGTCCCCGACCCTCGGACCGGGGAGTACGTGACCAGTGTCTACCGGATCGCCGAGGCGGAGCCGGATCGCGTCGCGGTGATCGAGGCCTCCGGACGGCAGGTGACCTTCGGCCAG
This sequence comes from Dietzia sp. PP-33, assembly GCF_033790845.1. Classification (NCBI taxonomy): domain Bacteria; kingdom Bacillati; phylum Actinomycetota; class Actinomycetes; order Mycobacteriales; family Dietziaceae; genus Dietzia; species Dietzia sp. PP-33. The sequence continues at coordinate 88,591 of NZ_JAMYEI010000004.1, read as the reverse complement.
CTCGTGGACGCGGCCCACGGTCACGCCCGCGGGCTGCGCGCGCTGGGTCTGGGCTCCGGCGACGGCATCGTCCTGATGGCGCCCAACAGCATCGGCTTCCTCGAGGTCTACTTCGCGGCCCTGGAGATCGGCCTCTACGTGGCTCCCGCCAACTGGCACCTCACCGGACCCGAGGTGGCCTACATCCTCGACAACTCCGGCTCGACGGTGTTCATCGCGGATGAGCGCTTCGCCGACGTGGCCACCACCGCCGCTGCGGAGGCCGGGCTCGACCCCGCCCGCTGCTACGCGATCGGCGACGTACCCGGCTTCCGTCCGCTCTCCGAGCTCGCCGTTCCGGCGGAGGGGCAGGACCCGTCACCGTCGGGTCGCACCCTCGGTGCGCCGATGCTCTACACCTCGGGGACCACCGGACGCCCCAAGGGTGTGCGTCGCCCGCTGACCGGCGCCTCGCCGGACCAGGTGACGGTGCCCAACTACTACTTCTTCGCCGGGTTCGGCATCGAGGGCCCGGACAACGTCCACATCTGCGGCTCGCCGCTCTACCACACGGCCGTGCTCAACTTCGTGGCCATCTCTCTCAATCTCGGCCAGGCCGTGGTGCTGATGGACAAGTGGACGCCCGAGGAGATGCTGCGGCTCATCGACGCCCACGGCGTCACCCAGTCGCACATGGTCCCCACCCAGTTCTCGCGGCTGCTCGAGCTGCCCGAGGAGGTGCGGGCGAAGTACGACGTGTCCAGCCTGCGCACGATCGTCCACGGGGCCGCGCCCTGCCCCAAGCACGTCAAACAGGCGATGCTCGACTGGTGGGGGCCGGTGCTCACCGAGTACTACGCCGGCACCGAGGGTGGCGGCTGCACCATCACCGGCGAGGAGTGGCTGCGCAAACCCGGCAGTGTGGGCCGGCCGTGGAAGACCACCACCCTGAAGATCCTCGACGACGACGGCGAGGAGGTGCCCGTCGGCGAGACCGGCAACGTCTACCTGCAGATGCACGGGTCGAAGTTCGAGTACCACCAGGACGCCGAGAAGACCGCGAAGACCTACGTCGGCGAGCTGTTCACCATGGGGGACATCGGCTACGTCGACTCCGACGGCTACCTCTTCCTGTGCGACCGCAAGAACGACATGATCATCTCCGGCGGCGTGAACATCTACCCGGCCGAGATCGAGTCGGAGATGTCGCGGCACGAGGCGGTCCGCGACGTGGCGGTGTTCGGCATTCCGCACAAGGACTGGGGCGAGGAGGTCAAGGCCGTGATCGAGCTGGCCGAGGGCGTCACCGAGTCCGAGGAGCTCAAGGCGCAGATCCTCGGCGACCTCGCGGGTCGACTGGCGAAGTTCAAGATGCCGCGGTCGATCGACGTGGTGGACGCGCTGCCCCGGCAGGCCAACGGCAAGCTGGTCAAGCGGACACTCAAGGATCCGTACTGGGCGGACGCCAAATGATGCGCGTGCTCGACTGACACACCGGGTTCTATGGCCGCACCGGGTTCTCCGGCCACACCGGGTGGGACCACGTCCTACCCTGGACGCATGACCAGAACCCCGACCGCCCGTGACCTCACGCTCGCCCAGATCCTCGAGCGGCAGCAGCAGGCGTTCCTCGCCGACCCGCAGCCCGGTGCCGGGATCCGACGCGACCGGATCCAGCGGCTCAAGCGGCTCGTCCTGGACAACGCCGCCGAGCTCACCGAGGCGATCCGCGAGGACTACGGCTCGCGTCCCGAGACCCTCTCGACGCTCACCGACATCGCCTCGTCCATCCCGGATCTGGACCATCAGCGCGGGCACCTCACGAAGTGGATGAAGCCGACGCGCATCTCCCGCGTGCTCGACAGGGCCGGATTCGTACAGGAGGTCCGCCATGACCCCAAGGGCGTCGTGGGGATCATCGGACCCTGGAACTTCCCGCTGTACCTGACGATCGTCCCGGCCGGGTCGGCGCTCGCCGCGGGCAACCGGGTGATGATCCGGCCGTCGTCGGTCACCGCGCGCACCACCGAGGTGCTGTGCCGCCTGGCGCCGCAGTACTTCGCCGTCGACGAGCTGGCCGTCGCCGGCCCCGAGCACGGCCGCGGCTCCGACTTCTCCGCACTCGCCTTCGACCACCTGTTCTTCACCGGTTCCCCCGGCGTCGGCAAGTCCGTGGCCAGGGACGCCGCCGAGAACCTCACCCCGGTCACGCTCGAGCTGGGCGGCAAGAACCCCGTCGTGGTGGACTCGAGCGCCGACATCGACCGCGCCGCACGGGGCATCGCCTCCTCGCGCCTGATCAACGGCGGGCAGGTCTGCATGTGCCCCGACTACGTCTTCGTCCCCGAGGCCGGGCTCGACACGTTCTGCGACACCGTCCTGGACCAGTGGCGCGGCTCCCTGCCGGCCATCGTCGGCAACCCCGAGTACACGGCGACGGTCAACACCTCAAACTACGAGCGGATCGTCGGCCTGATCGACGACGCCGTGGCCAAGGGTGCCGTCATGCGCGACGCCGCACCCGCGGGGGAGCAGCTTCCGGACCCGGTCGTCCGCAAGATCGCACCGACCCTGCTCACCGGTGTCACACCGGAGATGGAGATCGACTCCGACGAGGTCTTCGGGCCCGTCCTGACCGTCTTCGGCTACAGAAGTGTCGACGAGGCCGTCCGCTACATCAACGACCGTCCCAGCCCGCTGGTCCTGTACTGGTACGGGGAGAAGAACGAGCGGTTCGAGGTCGTGGCCGACCGCACCCGCTCCGGCACCATCTACGGCAACGATTTCGGGATCGGGATGGCGTCCCCGGCAATCCCCTTCGGCGGGGTCGGGAATTCCGGGATGGGCGGGTACCACGGGCACTACGGCTTCCGGACGTTCACGCACGAGCGGGCCGTCGCGATGCACTCCTACGGCGCCACCGTCTCCGAAATGCTGGTGCCCCCGTTCACGTCGGGCAAGAAGCGACTGGCCTCGGGGTATTTCCGGGTACTCAGGGCGCGGACCCGACTCGGCCTGTAGCCGGGAACGGGCGCGTGGTCACTCGCCCCGGAACTCCGGCTTGCGCTTCTCCGCGAAGGCGCGGGGGCCCTCCTTGGCGTCCGCGGAGGCGAAGACCCGGCCCCCGACCTCGGCGTCGACGCGGAAGGCCTCCTCCTCGTGCATCCCCTCGGTGCGGCGGATCGTCTCGATCATCCCCCGGACCGCCAGGGGGCCGTTCGCGGCGATGAGCTCGGCGATCTCGAGGGCCTTGTCCAGCGCGGTTCCGTCCTCGACCACGTGGCCGATGAGCCCGAACCGCTCCGCCTCCTCGGCGGTGAGGTGGCGGCCCGTCATGAGGACCTCCATCGCGACGGTGTAGGGGATCTGGCGTACGAGCCGGACCGCGGACCCGCCTAGGGGGTAGAGGCCCCAGCGGGCCTCGGAGACGCCGAACCTCGCCGACCGTCCGGCCACGCGGATGTCGGTGCCCTGCAGGATCTCCGTGCCGCCGGCGATGGCCGGGCCCTCGACCGCGGCGATGAGCGGCTTGCTCAGGCGGCGGCCCTTGAGCAGCGCGGGCAGCCGCGTGAGGTCCCAGCCCCCACCGGCGAACTTGTCGCCCGGGGCCTGCTCGTTCATCGCCTTGAGGTCGGCGCCCGCGCAGAAGTACCCGCCCGCGCCCGTCAGGATGCACGCCCGGATCTCCGGGTCGGAGTCCACCAGGTCCCACGCCGACTCCATGCCGCGCATCATCGGGCCGGACAGGGCGTTGCGGGCCTCGGGGCGGTTCATGGTGACCACGAGGACGTGACCACGCCGCTCGGTGAGAAGATGCTGGTCCTCGGGCGTGTCGACGCGGGTCATCGGGCCTCCTGGAAAATTAGTTACACGGGTTCACGGCTTTCGCTCACGGGCGACGGTAACACGTTCTACTTTGGATGTATGGCGTACACCATCGGAGACCTCGTCGAGCACAGTGTTGATCGCGTCCCGGACCGGGTCGTCCTGGTCCAGGAGGGTCGGTCGTTCACGTTCAGGGAGCTGGAGGCGCGGGCGAACAGACTCGCCCACCACCTCCGGTCCGTCGGCGTCGGGCCGGACGACAAGGTGGCGGTGTACAGCCGCAACACCATCGAGGCGGTGGAGGCGATGGTCGCGATCTTCAAGATCCGCGCGGTCATGGTCAACGTCAACTACCGGTACGTCTCCTCCGAGCTCGAGTACCTGCTCGACAACTCCGACTCCGTCGTGGTCATCCACGAGCGTCGCTACGCGGACGTGCTCTCCCAGGCCCTGCCCAGCACCCCGGGGGTCCGGCACTGCCTCGTCATCGAGGACGGCACCGACGGGCCCGACCCGGCCGCACCGGACGGCGTCTCCGTCGCCCACTATGACGACGCGCTGGCCGCGCAGCCACCCGAACGCGACTTCGGCGAGCGATCCGGCGACGACATCTACATGCTCTACACCGGCGGCACCACGGGCTCCCCGAAGGGCGTGATGTGGCGGCAGGAGGACGTGTTCATGGTCCTCGGCGGCGGCATCGACTTCCTCACCGGCGAGAAGGTCGCCGACGAGTGGGAGCTGGCGAACAAGGCGGTCGACGGCGGGGTGCTGGTCCGGGCCGCCCTGCCCCCGCTCATCCACGGCGGCGCCCAGTGGGCGATCCTCATGTCCCTGTTCGCCGGCCACACCAGCGTGCTCATCCCGGAGTTCGATCCCCGGGCCGTCTGGCAGGCCGTGACCGAGCACAAAATCAACCTGCTGTTCATCACCGGCGACGCGATGGCGCGCCCCATGATCGAAGCCTGGGATCCGAAAGAGTACGACTCGTCGTCGTTGTTCTACATCGGGTCCTCCGCGGCTCTGTTCTCGCCCTCGGTCAAGGACCAGTTCATTGACGCCTTCCCGAACGTCATGCTCTCGGACTCCATCGGGTCATCGGAGACCGGTTTCTCCGGCATCGCTCTGGCGGAGAAGGGCAAGACGCACACGGGCGGCCCGCGGGTGAAGATCGACGGCGAGACCACCGTCCTGGACGCGGACGGCAACGAGATCGAGCCCGGCTCGGAGGTCATCGGCAAGGTGGCGCGCACCGGCCACATCCCGATCGGCTACTACAAGGACGAGGTCAAGACGGCGTCGACGTTCAAGACGTACAACGGCAAGCGCTACTCCATCCCCGGTGACGACGCCCGCGTCGAGGCCGACGGCACCGTGACGATGCTCGGCCGCGGGTCGGTGACCATCAACACCGGTGGCGAGAAGGTGCACCCGGAGGAGGTCGAGGCCGCGCTCAAGACCCACCCCGACGTATACGACGCCCTCGTGATCGGCGTGCCCGACGAGCGGATGGGCCACAAGGTGGCCGCCGTGTTGCACACCCGCGACGGCAAATGCCCGCCGATCGAGGAGCTCAACTCCCACGCCCGACACGAGATCGCCCGCTACAAGTGCCCGCGCGCGCTCTGGATCGAACCGGGCGTCAAACGCAATCCCGCGGGCAAGCCCGACTACCGGTGGGCCGCGGAGATCGCCGCGTCCCGCCCCGCAGACGACAGCCAGGAGATCAGCAAGTGAGCATTCGCACCCCCCTCGCGGAGCAGTTCGGGATCGAGTACCCGGTCTTCGCGTTCACCCCGTCCAAGGCCGTGGCCGCCGCGGTCACCCGCGCCGGCGGCATGGGAGTGCTCGGCTGCGTCCGGTACAACGACGCAGCGGAGCTCGACGAGGTCCTGACCTGGATGGACGAGAACACCGACGGCAAGCCGTACGGCGTCGACATCGTCATGCCCAACAAGGTGCCCACCGAGGGCAACCCCTCCGACATCGCCGCGATGATCCCCGAGGAGCACAAGGCGTTCGTCTCCCGCGTCCTGGACGATCTCGGCGTGCCACCGCTCGGTGACGACGCCGAGCACAACGCGGGAGTCCTGGGATGGCTGCACTCGGTCGCGCAGGCGCACGTCGAGATGTCGCTCAAGCACCGGCCCGTGCTCATCGCCAACGCGCTCGGCTCGCCGCCGAAGCACATCATCGACCTCGCCCACGAGAACGGGATGAAGGTCGCCGCGCTCGCCGGTGCCACCAAGCACGCGCTCGCGCACGTGGACAACGGCGTCGACATCGTGATCGCGCAGGGCGGCGAGGCCGGTGGCCACACCGGTGAGGTCGCCACGCTCGTACTGGTGCCGGAGATCGTCGCCGCGCTCGACGGGCGCGCCCCCGTGCTGGCCGCGGGCGGCATCGGTAGCGGCTCCCAGGTCGCTGCCGTGATCGGGATGGGCGCCGAGGGCGCGTGGATGGGGTCCCGGTGGCTCACCGCCGCCGAATACGGCGACGACGGCGGCTCCAAGGCCATGCAGAAGGCACTCGTCGCCGCGACCAGCGCGGACACCGTCCGCACCCGCATCTACTCCGGCAAGCCCGCCCGCCTGCTCAAGAGCAGGTGGACCGAGGCGTGGGCGGCGGAGGGTGCGCCGAGTCCGCTGCCGATGCCGCTGCAGAACATCCTCGTGGCCGAGGCACACCAGCGCATCTCGCAGTCGCAGGACCCTGAGGTCGTGGCCATGCCGGCCGGTCAGATCATCGGCTCGCTCGACGGCGTCGTCCCCGTGGCCGACACGATGGCCCAGATCGTCTCCGAGTACGAGGCCGCCGTCGAGCGGTTGCGCGGCACCCTGGGCTGACGGCCCGGGCGCTACCCACTACAGCCGCTCGCCGCGCTACCCACAACAGCCGCCCCTGTCGATGAACGCGCGCCCTCGCCGATGCGCACGCGCGAGTTCATCGACAGGGGCGGCTGCGATCCGGACGTACAGGCGCGGGAGCGGATGCCGGCCCCGGGGGAAGGGTTCTGCGGTCAGCCCTGGAGGACGAACAGGAGCATCGCGGCCCAGTGGCAGGCGAACGCGATGACCGTGCAGGTGTGGAAGACCTCGTGGAACCCGAACACGCCCGGTGACGGGTCGGGCCGCTTGAGGCCGTAGACCACCGCTCCGCCGGTGTACGCCAGACCGCCGGCCAGGACGAGGCCCACCGCGACGGGGTCGACGGCGAGCAGGTCGCCGGCGAACCACACGGCGGTCCAGCCCAGCAGGATGTACAGCGCCACGTACAGCCACCGGGGCGCCGAGAGCCAGAACAATCGGAATGCGATCCCGAGCAGCGCCCCGGTCCACACGATCACCAGCAGGATCGTGCTGGCCGGGGCGTCGAGCGCAGCGACCGTCATGGGCGTGTACGTGCCGGCGATGAGCAGGAAGATGTTGGAGTGGTCCAACCGGCGCATCAACGCGGCGGCCCGCGGACGCCAGTGGACGCGGTGGTACAACGCCGAGATGCCGAACAGCAGCGACGAGGTGGCCAGGAACACCGCGCACGCCAAGGTCAGGGCGGTGCCCTCGGCCAGCACGGTCAGGACCACGCCCAGCGCGATCGCCACCGGCAGGGTCCCGGCGTGGATCCAGCCCCGCAGTAGCGGTTTGGGAGGGACGGCGGTGATGCCGAAGTCGTCGTCCTCGACGTCGGTGGCCGGGTTCGGTTCGGGGTTCACGGCAGAGTCCACACACAGGAAACTACCGAGTAGTCACTTGAGGGTGTTATCGCGCCAGTCACACGGGCGTGAACGACCTCGTCCCGTCCGGGCGGATCCACAGGCGGTCACCGGCGGGGTCGGCGCCCCGCTCGGTCAGGTCGCGGGCCCGGAACTTGAAGCTGGCCGTCCGGGGCAGGGCGGCGGTCACCCGCAGCAGCGACGGCCACTGTTTGGGGCCGAGGTCGCCCTGGCCCTCCAGAAAGGTGCCCAGTCCGCCCGCCACTGCGACCGGGTCCGCACCGTCCCGCAACACCACCGCCGCCGCGACGGCGTCTCCGATCGCGCCCGCACCGCGCACCGTCTCCGCCGGCACCGCGTACACCCCCACCTCCGCCAGGTTCGGATGCCGCCGCAGTACGCGTTCGATCGGTGCCGCCGCCAGGTTCTCCCCGTCGACGCGCATCCAGCCACCGGACCGGCCCGCGAAGTAGACCCACCCGTCGTCGTCGACGTACGCGAGGTCACCGGAGTGGAACCGGCCGCCGCGCATCCTCTCGGCGTCGGCGGCGGGGTCGCCGTAGTACCCGGAGAACAGTCCCGGCCCGTCGGCGACCATCTCGCCCACGGCCTCGTCGGAGTTGAGCAGTACGCCGGCGTCGTCGAAGCGGGCGCGGGGGCACCGGGCACCGGTCTCGGTGTCGACGATCGAGACGCGCTCGGGTAGCGGGCCGAGTGCGGCGTCGGGGGTCCCGGGGGTACGGGTGACGGAGATGCCGCCCTCGCTGGAGCCGAACCCGTCCACCACGGCGACGCCGAAGCGCCGGGCGAACTCGCGACGCACGTCGGCGGGCGCCTCGTTGCCGTAGACCACGCGCATGGGGTTGTCGGCGTCGTCGGGCCGCTCGGGGGTGGCCAGGATGTAGGACAGGGGCGCGCCGACGTAGTTGGCGAAGGTGCAGCCGTGTCGCCGGACGTCGTCGAGCCAGTTGGAGGCGGAGAAGCGACGCCGCAAGGCGATCGAACACCCGGAGTACAGGGCGATCGGCCACGCCACCATCACGGCGTTGGAGTGGAACAGCGGCATCGCGCTGTAGACGCAGTCATCCGGGCCGATGCCGAACCTCTCGGCGAGCATGCGGCCGGGCACGGAGATCTTGTTCTGGGTGATCCGGACGGCCTTGGGGTCGCCGCTCGTGCCCGAGGTGAACACCAGCGCGACGAGGTCGTCGGGGCCGACGGGCACGCCCGCCGTCTCCGGGAGCGCCGCGCCGGCGTGCCGGTCCAGCAGGGCGGTCCACTCGGGGGAGTCGACGGAGACCACGGGCACGCCGGGATCGAGCCCGTCGAGCAGCGCCGCGTTGTCGGTGTCGGTGAGGATGAGCGCGCAGTCGGCGAGCGCGGCGTCGCGGATCAGCGCCTCACCGCGCCGCGTGGGGTTGAGTCCGGCCACGACGAGCTCCGAGCACGCCGCCGCGCCGAGCAGGTGGAGGTAGTCGGGCGTGCCGGACAGGAGGAGGCCGACGTGGGGACGTGACGATGTCGACGACGACGACGCCATCAGCTCCCGTAGCGCCGCGATCCGCACGGCCACTGCACCGACGGCCTCCGACCACGGCGTGAGCCGACCGTCGGACCAGATGCCGCGATCGCCCACGGCGGACAGGGCGTGCACCGCGTCGGCGACGGAGGTGAACGGCCGGGCCGCGACGTCCGCGATCGTCTTGACCGCGCCGCTCACGCCGAGTACTCCCACGGATCCCCGTGGGTGGCCAGGACCGCGCCGAGGTCGATCAGCTGCCGGGTGGCGCCGCCCAGGCGGAACTCCCCGGCCTTGGCCGCCAGGAAGTAACGGTGGGCGGGTTCCGAACGGTCCAGTCCCACGCCGCCGTGGACGTGGACGGCGGTATGGGCGAGCCGGTGGCCGGCGTCGCAGGCCCAGAAGTGGGCGGAGGCCACGGCGGCGCGGGTCGTGGCGCCCGGTTCCCCGCCACAGGAGTCGAGCTCATAGGCGGCCCGCAGGGTGCTCAGGCGCACGGCGTCGACGTCTATCGAGCCGTCGGCCAGGCGCGCGGCCACGGCCTGGAAGGAGCCGATCGGGCGACCGAACTGGTGGCGGGTGCTCGCGTACGCGGCCGTCCGCTCGAGCGCGGCCTCGATCACGCCCCACTGGTGGGCTGACAGGTGGACGCGGCGGCGCAGGGCGTCCGACTCCGCGGCCGCGCCGGGGAGGGCGACGGACTCTCCCGCCGGGCCGGTCACCAGGCCCGCACAGGAGAAGTCGACGGGGACCGTCCGCTCGACGGTCACTTCCGCGCGGTCCGAGACGTCCACCTGTCCGTTCTCGGGGGAGGTCTGGACGAGGACATCGGCGATCGGCGCCCAGTCCACCTCGGGGGCGTTCCCGTCCGAGACCGCCGCGATCTCGCGGCCCTCGGCCACGGCGGTGGCGCGGTCGGTCAGGCCGGCGGCCTCGAGCAGCCACGACGCGCGGACTGCGGCCGACAGCGGGACGGGCGCCAGAACCCGGCCCAGCTCACGCATGACCAGCGCCTCACCGACCACGCCGAGGCCGGCGCCGCCGAGCCGCTCGGGCGCGAGGGCGGCCGGCACCCCGGCGCGGACGAGCTCGTCCCAGAACCGGGCGTGGAACCGGGCGGTGGAGCGGTCGGTGCCCCCGGCTTCCGTCCCGGGCCCGAAGCGGGCGTCGAGCTCGCGCAGGGAGTCGTCGGTGACGAGGCGTTGACCCATGTCGCGGACGAGGGTGCAGAGCTCGCGCGTGCTGTCGTCGATGTGGAAGTCCATGTCAGCTGTCCTTCCGGGCAGGGGCGGGGGTCACGCGGGGCGCGGGCGGCAGCCCGAGCCCGGCGGCGGCGATGATGTCGCGCTGCACCTCGTTGGTGCCGCCGCCGAAGGTGAGGATGAGAGCGGAGCGGTGCAGCCGCTCGATGCGACCGTGCAGGGCGGCCGTGGGGGAGTGGGAGCGCTGGTACCCGCTCGAGCCGAGCACCTCCATGAGCAGCCGGTACGCCTCGCACGCGGTCTCGGTGCCGTAGACCTTGGTGGCCGACGCCGCGATGCGGGTGGGTGCGGCGGTGTCCGCGGAGACGATCTCCCAGTTGCGCAGGGCGAGGTACTCCGCCATCGCGTGCACGCGGGCCAGATGGGTACGCACCCACTCGTTGTCGATGACGTCGCCGCCACCGGGCAGACCGACGTCACTCGAACGGGTCGACCGCGCCCAGTCGAGGACCAGTCGGAGCGAGGCCTGGAGCGGGCCGGCCGCGGTGAGGGCGACGCGCTCGTGGTTGAGCTGGTTGGTCATCAGCGGCCAGCCGCCGTGCTCGGGCCCGACGAGGTTGGAGGCGGGCACCACCACGTCCTGGTAGTAGGTGGCGCTGGTGTCGGGGCCGGCCATGGTGTGGACCGGGGTCCAGGAGAAGCCCTCGGCGTCGGTGGGCACCATGATCATGGAGATGCCCTTGTGCCGCTTGGCGTCCGGATCCGTGCGCGCGGCCAGCCAGATCCAGTCCGCGTAGGCCACCAGGGACGTCCACATCTTCTGTCCGTTGATGCGGTAGACCTCCTGCCCCTCGTGCTCCCCGGTCCCGGCTTCGCGGACGGCCCGGGTCTTGAGGGAGGCCAGGTCGGTGCCGGAATCCGGCTCGGAGTAGCCGATGCCGAAGTGCAGCTCACCTCGGCTGATCCGGGGCAGGAAGTAGTTCTTCTGCTCGTCGGAGCCGAAGGCCATGATCGTGGGTGCCACCGAGTTGATGGTGAGGAACGGCACGGGCACGCCCGCGATCGCTGCCTCGTCGGTGAAGATCAGCTGCTCGACCATCGGGCGGTCGCGGCCGCCGAACTCCTCCGGCCACCCGATCGTCAGCCATCCGTCGCGGCCCATCTCGGCGACGATCTCGCGGTAGGCGTTGCCGTGGCCGTATTCCCCGGTGGTGGAGGTGAAGGCCTCGCGCCGTTCCGGGGTCATCAGTGCCGAGAAGTACTCGCGCAACTCGCCGCGGAGCCGTTCCTGGTCTGTGGTGTAGGTGATGTCCATATGCCCTAAGCTCGTCTCGAGTGGAACACGTTCTAGTGTCGTGACTCACATAGTATCGAATCACGCCCGCGGTCACAGTGGTCGCGGGCCCGGCCAAGGAGGACGGGTATGAGGATTGAAGTCGATCCCGACCGCTGCGAGGGGCAGGCCGTGTGTGTCGGGCTCGCCCCGAAGGTCTTCGAGTTGAACGACGACGACGAGGTGGTGCGCGTGATCGTCGACGAGGTCCCCGAGGAGTCGCAGAAACGCGCCCTCAAAGCGGTGGAGAAGTGTCCGATGGCTGCTCTCAGGGCCGCGGAGTGAACCCGGGGATGGATCGTGGGGGACTCGACGCGGACCTCTCGCTGGACGGGCGGGTCGCGGTCGTCACCGGTTCGGGCTCCGGGCTGGGCGCCGCGGAGGCGGTCGAACTGGCGCGCTCGGGCGCCGCCGCGGTCGTCATCAACGACATCCGTTCCGGTGACGCCACCGACGCGGTGATCGCCGACATCGAGGCGGCGGGCGCCAGGGCCGCACTGGTGGTGGGTGATGTCTCCGAGCGGGAGACGGCGGATGCGATGGTGGCCGAGGCGGTGCGGCTCGGCGGTCTCCACGTGGTGGTCAACAACGCCGGTATCACCCGGGACAAGATGCTGTTCAACATGGAGGACGACGACTTCGACGCGGTGGTCAAGGTGCACCTGCGCGGGCACTTCCTCCTCACCCGCAACGCTGCCGCCCACTGGCGCGGCGAGAGCAAGACCTCGGGTGCCCCGGTCTACGGCCGGTTGATCAACACCTCGTCCGAGGCGGGCCTCTTCGGGCCTCCCGGGCAGGCGAACTACGGGGCCGCCAAGGCGGCCATCACGGCGCTCACGCTCTCGGCCTCGCGGGTGCTCTCGCGGATCGGGTGCACGGCCAACGCGATCGCCCCCCGTGGGCGCACGGGGATGACCGAGGGCGTCTTCGAGGAGTGGGACGAGTCGGCGGGGCCGGACCCGCTGTCCCCGGACCGGGTGGCCGACCTGGTCTCCTACCTGGCCTCGCCGGCCGCGGCCGACGTCAGCGGTCAGCTGTTCGTGGTATATGGCGGCATGGTCGCACTCGTGGAGGCGCCGGTCGTGGAGAAGCGGTTCGACGCCGAGGGTGGCGTCTGGGACCGTCGCGCCTTCGCCGACGCGGTCTCCGGGCACTGGTCAGCACGACCGGAGGGGAAGTCCTTCTCGGCCGCGGAGATCATGGCGCTCTGACCTCTTTCCACTCGGTCCCCGGTGCGTTTACTGAGAGACGCGCCGGGGACCGATTGTGTGAGGTCGGGGCGTGTTAGATTCCCGCCAACCGGCAGGGGCACCGATCGGGGGTGATCGGTAGGCCTTGCTAATGAGAACGTGTTCTAGCTACTGTGTAATCGGGGTCACACCGAACCGGTCACTTGTTCAGTTCGTGTGCGGCCGGGGGCCGAGAGAAGACGGGAGGGGGGCGACATGGCGAGAGTTCTCGATACGCCACTCAGGGGAGTGGGGGAGTTCTTCGCGTTGACCCTCGACACGTTCGTCTCGTTCCCGTCGATCGTCAGACAGGGCCGCGAGTTCGTCGAACAGTCGTGGTTCATCGCCCGGGTGTCCATGCTCGCGACGGTGTTGGTGGCCATCCCCTTCACCGTCCTGGTGAGCTTCACTCTCAACATCCTCCTGAGGGAGATCGGCGCGGCCGACCTGTCCGGTGCGGGCGCGGCGCTCGGTGCCGTCACCCAGGTCGGACCGATGGTCACCGTCCTCATCGTCGCCGGCGCCGGCGCCACGGCTATCTGCGCCGACCTCGGTGCGCGCACGATCCGCGAGGAGATCGACGCCATGGAGGTCCTCGGCATCGACCCGGTCAAGAGGCTCGTCGTCCCCCGGGTCGCGGCGTCCACCTTCGTCGCCCTGATGCTCAACGGTCTGGTGTGCACGATCGGCATCCTCGGTGGCTTCCTCTTCTCGGTGCTGCTCCAGGGCGTCAACCCCGGGGCGTTCGTCAACGGCATCACGCTGCTCACGGGCTTCGGGGAGCTCATGTTGGCGCAGATCAAGGCGGGCATGTTCGGCATGCTCGCCGGTCTCGTCGCCTGCTACAAGGGACTCTCCGTGCGGGGCGGGCCGAAGGACGTCGGCAACGCGGTCAACGAGACCGTCGTCTTCGCGTTCATGGCCCTGTTCGTCGTCAACACGGTGCTCACCGCCGTGGGCGTCAAGGTCCTGGGGGCATGAAATGACAGTGATCGAGACCGCGCGGTTCCCCCGCCTGTCGCGCGTGCGGCACAACGCCGTCGGACGGTTCGACGACGTCGGCGACATCGCCCTCTTCTTCTGGCGCGCGATCGTGGCCACCCCGCGGGCGCTCACCCAGTACCCCCGTGAGACGGTCCGGCTCATCGCCGAGATCGCCATGGGCACCGGCGCGCTGGCCATGATCGGCGGCACCGTGGTGATCGTGGGGTTCCTCACGCTCTCGACCGGCGGCGTCATCGCGGTCCAGGGGTTCTCCTCACTCACCGACGTCGGGGTCGAGGCGCTCACGGGCTTCTTCGCCGCGTTCATCAACGTGCGGATCGCCGCCCCGGTCATCGCCGGGATCGGGCTGGCGGCCACGATCGGCGCCGGCGCCACCGCGCAGCTCGGTGCCATGCGCGTGTCCGAGGAGATCGACGCGCTCGAGGTCATGGCCATCGACTCGATCACCTACCTGGTGTCCACCAGGATCGTCGCGGGGATGATCGCGGTGATACCCCTGTACTCCCTCGCCGTCATCGCCTCGTTCCTCGCCAGCCGGTTCGCCACCGTGACCATCTACGGGCAGTCCGGGGGCGTGTACGACCACTACTTCTCGACCTTCCTCATCCCCACGGACATCCTGTGGTCCTTCATCCAGGCGATCTGCATGGCCATCACGATCATGTTGATCCACACCTACTACGGCTACAACGCCGCCGGCGGGCCCGCCGGCGTCGGTTCGGCGGTCGGTAACGCCGTCCGTACCTCGCTCATCGCCGTGGTGACCGTGACCCTTCTCGTCTCCCTCGCGATCTACGGCGGCGACGGCAACTTCAACTTGTCGGGATAGGAGGCGATCATGGCGAGGACGGTGAGTCAGAGCGACACGGTACCCAAGCGCATCGCGGGCGCGTGCCTGGTGTTGTTCGTCGTGGCGATCGTGGTGCTGTCGCTGCTCATGTTCGCGCGCGCCTTCACCGACCGGGTTCCTCTCACCGTGCGGAGTGACCGCGCCGGGTTGGTCATGGAGGCCGATGCCACGGTGCGCTCACGAGGAGTGGAGATCGGCAACGTCACCGATATCCAGCAGGAGTTCGACGGCGCGACGATCAACATCGAGGTGGACCCGGCCGCTCTGGAGGCGATCCCGTCGAACTCCCTGGTCAACATCAGCTCGAACACGGTCTTCGGCGCCAAGTCGGTGAACTTCGATCCACCGCCCGGCGACCCCGCCGACCCGCTGGACGCGGGGGCCGTGGTCGAGGCCTCCAACGTCACCGCCGAGGTCAACACCCTGTTCGAGGATCTCACCACCCTGCTCCAGGCCATCGAACCGGAGAAGCTCAACGCCACCCTCGGCGCCATCTCCGGCGCGGTGGACGGCCGGGGTGAGCAGGTGGGCCGCACGATCACCGACCTCAACTCCTACCTGCAGGAGATCAACCCACAGATCGAGACCCTCCAGCGTGACCTGGCCAAGGGGTCGAGGGTGGCCAACCTCTACGCCGACGCGACCCCGGACGTGATGCGCCTGCTCGACTCCGGTACGGACGTCGGCACCAACGTGGTCAACAACCAGGCCCGCTTCGAGCAGCTGCTGGCATCCTCGATCGGCACCGGTGAGACCGGCAAGCGGCTGCTGTCGGAGAACGGCGACGAACTCGTGAAGACCCTGTCGGACCTGCGCGCCTCGACGAGCCTCCTCGCCGAGTACCACCCCATGCTCACGTGCCTCATCGTGGGGCTCAACCAGGGCGTCGAGGGGGCCAAGGCGGCCTTCGGTGGCGAGGACCAGCCCGGTCTGGTCTTCAAGGCCGGCTTCCAGCAGGGAGCGCGGGCGTACGAGTACCCGAAGGACCTGCCCAAGGTCAACGCCAGCACCGGCCCGAACTGCTACGGCCTCCCGTTCCCCGATCCGGACGTCCACGCCCCGTTCGTCGTGACCGACACGGGCTCCAATCCCGTGGAGGGGATGCCCGACGTGTTCACCTCGCGACCCGCCCCGTTGTTCGGGCCCCTGCGACCGATGGAGCCCGGCAGGCCCGCGCCCCCGACCCTGTTGCAGGTCATGCTCGGGATGGACGGGGGAGCGCCGTGACCGCCGGACGGACGGCCGCGCGGCAGGCGCGGGCCACGCTGATCAAGCTGGTGGTCTTCACCACCGTGATGGTGCTCGTGCTCGCGGCCCTGGTGATGGTGTTCAGCGAGTACCGTTCGGGCGACTTCGAGGACTACAACGCGGCCTTCACGGACGTCTCGGGGCTCGAGGACGGGGACAAGGTACGTATCGCGGGGGTCGAGGTGGGCCGGGTGGGGTCCATCGATCTCGTGGACGGGAACACGGCCGACGTCGAGTTCACCGTGGCCGGGAACCAGACGATCCATCAGAGTACCGAGGCGATGGTGCGCTACGAGAACCTCACCGGAGACCGGTACCTCGAGCTCCGTCGGGGCACAGGGGACCAGTCGCCGCTCGAGCCGGGCGGCACGCTCCCGATCTCGCAGACCTCCCCGGCGCTCGACCTGGACGCGCTGCTCGGCGGGTTTCGCCCGCTGTTCAAGGCGCTCGATCCAGGCCAGGTCAACCAGCTCTCGGAGTCCATCGTCAAGGTGTTCCAGGGCGAGGCGGGGACCGTGCAGGACCTGCTCGCCTCCACCTCGTCGCTGACGGGGCCCTGGCCGACCGGGACCAGCTCATCGGGGACGTCATCACCAACCTCAACGGGGTGCTGACGACCGTCGAGGAGAACCACGACAACGTGGACTCGATCGTCGTGGACCTCCAGCAGCTCGTCTCCGGTCTGGCGGCCAACTCGGAGCCGATCGGTGAGTCGGTGTCCCGACTCAACGACGCGAGCGCGAACATGACCACCCTGCTCTCGGATGTCCGTCCCCCTCTCAAGGAGGACCTCGCGCAGTTGGACCGCGTGGCGACCCTGATCAACGAGGACGAGCCGTTCGTCGACAACGTGATCAAGCGACTGCCGGGCGACTTCGAGAAGATGGGTCGCCTGGGCGTCTACGGCAGCTTCTTCCAGTTCTATCTCTGCGGAGTGATCGTGCGGGTCACCAGCCCGGTGACGGGCCAGGACGTCTTCCTGCCGCAGTACGAACAGACGACGGGAAGGTGTGCGTTCCCCGATGAGTGACACATCCGATGGCGCTCCGCGCTCCGCCCCGAAGGGCCAGCTCCGGTTCCGCGACCGCGATCCCAGGAAGATCGGCGTGTGGGGCGCCGTCGTCGCCGTGGCGCTGATGGCCCTCTCGCTCAACTTCGACCGGATCCCGTACCTCAACGGCATGCGCGGTGCCACGGCGTACGTGGCCGACGCGGCCGGTCTCAGCACCGGTGACGAGGTCCAGGTCGCCGGCATGAAGGTCGGCAGCATCCGCGGGATCGCGCTGTCCGGCGACAAGGTGGAGGTGCGGTTCGATATCGCCACCGACGTGGAACTGGGCGCGGACACGTCGGCGCAGATCAAGACCGACTCGATCCTCGGCCGCCGCGCTCTCGCCGTGTTCTCGGACGGCCGCGGCGAGCTCGCGGACGCCACCATCCCCCTCGAGAGGACCTCCGTTCCGTACTCGCTCACCTCGGCGCTCGGCGACCTCAGCGACACGGTCGAGGCAATGGACACCGAGAAGGTGGACGAGGCGCTCACCGTGATCTCCGAGACCATGGAGACGTCGTCACCGGAGGTCCGGGGCGCGATGGACGGGATCACCCGGTTGTCACGGTCCCTCAACGAGCGGGACGAGGGCGTGCGCCAGCTCCTCGAGAAGGCCGCCGGCGCCACGGACATCCTCGGTCAGCGCAGCGAGCAGCTCAACCAGCTCATGGTGGACGGGAACATCCTGTTCACGCAGCTCGACCTGCGCCGGCGGGCGATCAGCGAGCTGGTCGTCAACATCGACACCCTCGCGCAGCAGCTCTCCGGGGTGGTGCAGGACAACGAGGCGCAGCTCGGACCCGCCCTCGACAAGCTCGAGAGGGTCTCGGACCTGCTGATCCGCAACACGGAGGAGATCGACCTCGGCCTGCGCCGGATCGTGCCCTTCTCCACCGCGCTCAGCGAGGCCGTGGCCTCGGGCCCGTGGTTCAACGCCTACGTGAACAACCTGTCACTCGGCCAGTACCAGCAGACCATCCTGCGGGACGTCATGCCGCTCCTCGACGACCGTATCCAGCCCGAACCCGGACTGGTGCGTGAGCCGACCATGCCCGGTGTGCCGGGACTGACCATCATGGACGAGTTCCCCGGTTGGGGCGAGAATAGGTTGCCACGATGAGCCGACTGCTGTCTTCCACCGGTGCCAAGATCGTGGCGTTGATCGTCGTGGTGGCCGTCATCGCCGCCGCGGCGTGGTTCCTCGTCGCCCGTACCAAGACCGTCACGGCGCACTTCGAGTCCACCCGGGGCGTCTATGTCGATGACTCCGTCCGGATCCTCGGCGTCAAGGTCGGACAGATCGCGGAGATCACCACCGAGGGCGGGGTGTCCAGGGTCACGATGGAGATCGACGAGGAGGTGGCTGTCCCGGCCGACGCCAACGCCCTGCTCGTCGCGCAGTCCCTCGTCGCCGAGCGGTTCATCCAGCTCACGCCCGTGTTCACGGGCGGAGCCGAGATGGAGGACGGTGGCACGATCCCGGTCGAGCGGACCGCGATCCCCGTCGAGTGGGACGGCGTCAAGGAGCAGCTCATGAAGCTCTCCTCGGCGCTCGGCCCCACCGGGGAGGACGATCGGGGTGCCCTCGGCGACTTTGTCGAATCCGCCGACGCGATGCTGGACGGCAACGGGTCCGAGGTGCGTGACGCGCTCGGCGAGCTCTCGCAGACCATGGCGATGCTCTCCGACGGGCGGGAGAACCTCTTCACCACCCTCAAGAACCTCCAGCTCTTCGTCACGGCGCTCTCGCAGAGCGAGGAGCAGATCGTCTCCTTCGGCGGCAAGCTCGCCAGCGTCACCCAGGTGCTGGGCGACCAGACGGACGGTATCGACGCCGCGTTGAAGGACCTCGACCTCGCGGTGACCGACATCAACCGCTTCCTCGACAACCACGGGACCCGGGTGACGACCGCGGTGGACAAGCTGGGACAGGCCACCAAGGTGGTCCGCGACCGTCGCGCCGATCTCGAGGGTGTGTTGCACGTGGGCCCCACGGCGATGGCGAACTTCTACAACATCTACCGCCCGTACCAGGGCGTGCTCACCGGCGTCCTGGCGATGAACCAGATGGCCAACCCGACCAACTTCATCTGCGGGGCCATCGCCGGCCTGGCCAACAACACGGCCGAGTCCGACGCGCAGCTGTGCGCGCAGTACCTGGCGCCGATGTTCAACTCCCTCACCTCCAACTACCCGTACGGCGCGGTGACCCCGCCGATCACCCCGACCGCCGAGCCCCAGCAGATCTGGAACTCGCAGACGCCGGGGACGCAGACCCCGCCGGGCGTGCAGCCGGTGTCCGATCGGCCCGACCCACTGGTCAACGTGGTCAACAAGGGCGACAACCTCACCGACACCCTGATCGTGACAGGTGGTGCGTGATGAACCGCGATCGTTCCCTGCGCCCCCGCCTCCTCGCGGCCGGCGCCCTCGGCGGGGTCGTCCTGCTCTCCGGGGCGGGATGTACCTGGGAGGGGTTGAACTCCCTGCCGCTGCCCGGTGCCCAGGGCAACGGTGAGGGGGCCTACGAGGTCACCATCGAGATGCCCAACGTCACGACCATCACGCGCAACTCGCCGGTGCGGGTCAACGACGTCAACGTCGGTTCCATCACCGGCATGAGGGTCGAGGACTACACGGCGATCGTCACGGTCTCGCTCAACGAGGACGTCCGGCTCCCGGGCAACTCCCACGCGAAGATCGGCCAGACGAGCCTCCTCGGTTCACAGCATCTCGAGATCTTCCCGCCGCCGGACGGTGATCCGCAGGGCTCGCTCTCGGACGGGGACGTGATCCCGCTGGCCAACGCCGGCGTCTACCCGACCACCGAACAGACCCTGTCCGCGTTGTCGGTGGTCCTCACCGACGGCGGTTTGGCACAGTTCGAGACCATCGCCACCGAGCTCAACACGGCTCTGGACGGTCGCCAGGTCGACGCCAAGGAGGTCATCACGCAGCTGGAGTCCACCGTGAGCGGGCTCGACGAGCAGCGGGCCGACATCATCGCCGCGATGGACGGCCTCGACCGGCTCTCGCGCCAGATCAACGAGCAGAACGACACCCTGTCCAAGGCTCTCGGTCAGATGCCGGAGGCGTTGACACTCATCAACGACCAGAAGCAGGAGCTCACCACCGCGATCGTCTCCCTGGGGGACTTCGGCAACAAGGCCAACCAGCTCATCGACGCCGGGGGCGGGCGAGACCTCGTCGCCAACCTCGAGGACATCACGCCGGTGCTCGACGCCCTGGCGAACAGCGGCCGCAACCTCACCCGGGTCCTGCAGATCCTCATCACCTTCCCGTTCCCGCAATCCGGTCTCGACAACTTCCTCCGCGGGGACTACGCCAACCTCTACATCGACGCCGATGCGACCATGCCGCGGTTGGCGGAGACCCTGCTCCTGGGAACCGAGTTCGGAAACCGGATGGCCGGTCTCGAGGGTTATGCCGGCCTCGCCCCGAATCCGCTGGCGGGCGCGGACCCGTACTCGCTCGACGTCCCGCAGCCCGCTACCCCGGACCAGCCGGACCAGCCGGACGAGGCGGACCAGGCGGACCAGCCGGCCGGGAGCCCGGCCGCGCCGGACACCGCCACGGAACCCGCGCCCACGACCGAGGAGGCCCCCCGATGACCCGGTTCGTCAGGCTCCAGCTGACGGTCTTCGCCGTCGTCACGGTCATCTCCCTCGCGATCATGTCGGTCGCGTACCTCAAGCTGCCCACGGCGTTCGGATGGAACCGGACCGACGTGGCCCTCGAGATGCCTGACACCGGCGGTCTCTACCAGAACGCCAACGTCTCCTACCTCGGTACCGTCATCGGCCGGGTGGACGCCGTGACCCTCAAACCGGGCCGCGTGGTCGCCGACCTCCACTTCGAATCCGGCGCGGACGTCCCCGAGAACGTGCGCGCCGAGATCCGCAGCGTCTCGGCGATCGGCGAGCAGTACGTGGAGTTCGTGCCCGAGGGGGAGCCGGAGGGCGAGCTGTCCGACGGCACCGTGCTCGGCAGGGAGCGGGTCGACATGCCCCAGGGAATCGGCCCCGTCCTGGACCAGGCCACCGTCCTCATGGCCTCGATCGACGACGCGAAGATGCGTCGAGTCATCTCCGAGTCGTTCGACGCGTTCAACGGGTCCGAGCGGGACCTGCAACAGTTCCTCGACTCGGCCCAACTGCTCCTCGACGAGGCGAAGCGCAACACCGGGTCCACCCGGCAACTCATCGAGGACGCCGAACCGGTCCTGGACTCGCAGCTGCGGTCGTCGGAGTCGATCCGCGCCTGGACCCGCAATCTCGCCGACGTCACCGATCAGCTGCGGACCAACGAGCCGCAGCTCACCTCGCTGATCCAGCGCGGCCCCGATTCACTGGGCCGGGCGACCAAGGTCCTCAACGACCTGCAACCGACCATGCCGGTGCTCGTGGCCAACCTGGTGAGCGTCGGTGAGGTCGGGGTGGTCTACAACCGGTCGATCGAGCAGCTGCTGGTGATCTACCCGGCGTTGGTGTCCTCACTCATCACCGCCATCAACGGGGCCAAGGAATCCGGCCAGATCAAGGTCGACTTCAACCTGCAGATCAACGAGACGCCGCCGTGCACCACGGGCTTCCTCCCGGCCGCGGACCGCCGGTCGCCCGCCGACCTCACGGTGCCGCCCCTGATGAACGGCATCTACTGCAAGGTGCCCAAGGACTCCCAGATCGCCGTCCGCGGGGCCCGCAACCTACCGTGCATGGAGTACCCGGGTCGACGAGCGGCCTCACCGGCGGAGTGTGCCGCGAACGACTACGTACCGGAAGGACACAACCCGCCCGACACCAGCGAGGTCGGACCTCCCGGGAACAACCCGAACGCGTACAACGTCGAACCGTCCTCCGATACCGGTGAGCGGGAGATCCGCACCTCCGCGGCCATGTACGACCCGGAGACCGGTGAATACCTCGGTGCCGACGGCAAGACGTATCGTCAGGTGAACCTCGGGACGACGGGCAAGCTGCCCGCCGACGCGAAGCTCGCAGACATCCTCACGAACGGAGTGACCTAGTAGTGCCATCACAGGACACGCCCCGCGGTGGAGGTCGGACCGGCCTGATCGTCGCCGCAGTGGTCGCCGCCGTCTCCCTCGTCGCAGCGCTCGTCGCGACGGGACTGTGGCTCACCGAACGGGGGGAGGCGGCATCGATACGCGCCGATCGCGCAGCCGCCACCGAGCTCGACGAGGCCTACCGTGACTACGCGACCGAGGTGATGACCCACCTCATGACCATCCGGCAGGAGACGCTCACCGAGGACGTCGACCGGATCGTCGGCATGATCGAGGGCGACTTCTCGGAGCAGTTCGCTCCGCGTCGTGACTCCTACGAGGAGGTCGTCAAGACCACCGACGTGGTCGCGGACGGCGTCGTGTCGGCAGCCGCGGTCGAGAACTCCTACCCCGAATACGCGGACGTGATCATGGCGATAGACCAGACCATCGGCAACCCCAAGTCCGAGGAGGACCAGGACCGGCAGTACCGCGTCCGCGTCACGGTCAACCGCCACGACGACGGCGTCATGAAGGTGTCGGGGGTGAACTTCATCCCGTGATCGACGACCAGAAGAACGACGCGACCGGCTCCTCCGCCGGATCCGACATCCGGGCCACGCGACGCGCGCAGCGCGAGGCCGAACGGGCGGCGCGCGCCCAGCGCAAGGCCGACGCCGCGCGCGAACGCGCCCTCGAGGCCGCCCGTGCGGGCGGGCTCTTCGAGGGGATGGAGGCGATTCCGCGCACGGCTGCCGATCGCACGGATACCGAGCGCGCTGATTCCGAGCGCACGGATACCGAGGGTGCTGATGCCGAGAGCACCGACACCGGACAAGCCGCCGCACCGGACACGGACACGGGGCGTCCTGCGAGGACCGGCGCCGGCGTCCGCGCGACACCGGCGACCACGGTTCACTCCGAGGAGGCCGCGGCCCGGCGTCGACGGCTCATCCCGATCCTGGCCGTGGTGTCGGTGGTCCTGCTCGTACTGGCCGGGCTGGCGACGTGGCAGTACGTCGAGGCGCGGGAGAGGACGGCGACCGAGCAGACCATCGCGGCCGCTCCGAAGGAGGCCACCGACGCGGCTCGGGAGATCGTCACGCAGATGTTCACCTACGATCACCGGACGGTGGACGCAGATCTCGCGGCGGTCCGTGAACGCCTGACCGACCCCGCGCTGACCGAGTTCGTGGAGCAGTCCATGCCGAGTGTCGCGTCGGCGGCCAAGCAACAGGAGGCGAGTGTGTACGCCACCGTCGCCGCCGCCGCACCGCAGGAGGTCGTCGACGCCGACCGCGTGAGGGTTCTCGTGATGCTCAACCGGATGGTCTCTACCAAGGAGAGTCCGGAGGCGGCGAGCTCTGCCTCGCGGCTGAGCGTGGAGATGGTCCGGGTCGACGGGACGTGGAAGCTGGGGGAGCTCTCGGCCCTCTGACCGGGGGCGGTCTCCGGACTACTCCGACGTGGCGTCGAGGGTCTCGAAGAACCGGCGTGCCCACCTGTGGACGTCGTTTCCCAGTACCTGACGGCGTAGCGACCGCATGCGCCGGCGCCGGTCCTCCTTGGGTTCGTTGATCGCAGCCATGATCGCGTCCTTGACGCCGTCGAGGTCGTGCGGGTTGCACAGGTAGGACTGCCGCAGTTCCGCTGCGGCCCCGGCGAACTCGCTCAGGACCAGCGCACCGTCCCCGTCGGTACACGAGGCCACGTACTCCTTGGCCACCAGGTTCATCCCGTCCCGCACGGGTGTGACGAGCATGACGTCGGCGGCCACATAGAAGGCGGTGAGTTCGGACTTGGGCACCGGTCGGTGGATGTAGGTCACCACGGGGTGGCCGATCTCGCCGAACCGACCGTTGATCCGGCCGACCGACTCCTCGATCTGCGACCGCATGATCTGGTACTGCTCGACCCGCTCGCGGCTGGGGGTGGCCAACTGCAGCAGGGTCACGTCGGCGGTGTCGAGGCGGCCCTCCTCGAACAGTTCCTCGAGTGCCTTGAGGCGGACGTCGATGCCCTTGGTGTAGTCGAGCCGGTCCACGCCCAGCAGCAGGACCTCCGGCGAGCCGAGCTCGGTGCGGAGTCGCGCGGCGCGGGCGATGGTCCCGCGGTCGCGCGCGGTGGTGTCGATGGCCGCGGAGTCGATCGAGATGGGGAACGCCCCCACCCGGACCATGCGGTCGCCCACCCGGATCTCGGACGCCCGCCCCCGGGTGGACCGCAGTCGCACCGAGGGGTAGCCGCCGAGCCGGTTGGCGAGGATCCGGAAGTTGTCCGCGCCACCGGGGAGGTGGAATCCCACCAGGTCGGCGCCGAGCATGCCCTCGACGATCGTCGACCGCCACGGCAGTTGCATGAACAACTCGATGGGCGGGAACGGGATGTGGAGGAAGAACCCGATGGTCAGGTCGGGTCGGAGTTCGCGGAGCAGTCGGGGGACCAGCAGGAGTTGGTAGTCCTGGACCCAGACGGTGGCGTCGGGGGCTGCTGCTGCGGCGGTGGCCTCGGCGAACCGCGTGTTGATCTCCACGTAGGCGTTCCACCACTCGCGGTGGTACTCGGGTGGCACCACCACGTCGTGGAACAGCGGCCACAGGGTGCCGTTGGAGAACCCCTCGTAGTAGAGCTCGACGTCCTCGGCCGAGAGCGTGACCGAGTGCAGCCGGATGCCGTCGGCGTCGAACGGCTCGGGGGCGGCGTCGGCGACGCCGGGCCACCCCACCCAGGCGCCGTCATTGGCCCTGAGGATGGACTCCAACGCCGTCACCAGCCCTCCGGGGCTGGCCTTCCAGTGTTCGGTCCCGTCGGGGTCGCGCACCAGGTCCACGGGGAGACGATTGGCGACGACGACGAAGTCCGCGCCGGCCTCGGGTGGCCTCTGCTCGGTGACGCCCGTCATCGGCGTTCCCCTCCGTGGTCGCTGCGGTGCTGTGATCCGGGCTCGGTCGGTACTACTCGGCGTCGGCCGGGTCGATCTTCTCCGGACCGATCCCGAGCATGTCGAGGAGCATCCGGCACTCGTCGGCGTCGGCGGAGTACGAGGCCACGATCCTCTGGGCCTGGTACGCGGTCTCGTCGGCGACCGGCTCGAGGTCGACGTCGAGCTCGGGCTCTTTACTTGCCGCAGCGGCGGATGCCATGTGTGTCCTCCCGTGGTCGGTATCGGACGGCGGACCCGGGTGGGCCACATCGTCCGAGGCCATTCTACGTCACTGGTCGGCGGCGGCGGACCTGCGCAGATTACGGGTGACCCACTCGCCGAAGACGATGCCGGCGGCGAGCGCCACCGCGATCGCCAGCGCCTGGAACATCAGACCCACACCGATACCCGTCTGGTCACTGGTCAGCGCCGACAATCCCCGGTAGACGGACAACCCGGGCAGGAGCGGGGTGATCCCGGCGATGGTCACGATCAGCGGTGGGACCGTCGCGATACGGGCGAGGATGCCACCGAACAGGCCCATCGCGCAGGCCGCCAGGGCGGAGCCCACGACCACGCCGAGCCCGGTCACCATCACGATCTGGAAGATGAGCATCCCGATCGACCCGACGGCCGCGGCGAGCCAGGTCGAGCGGACCGTCGCGTAGCTGGCCACCGCGAAGCCCGCCGCTCCGACCCCCGCCGCGAAGACCCCCACGAACACCGACGCGTTCCCGGAGATGGACGGATCGATCGGGGGAGGGGACATGCCCAGGCGGGCGAACACCGCGAGGGCGATCGTGATCCCACCGAGCACCCCTCCGGTGAGGATCATCGTCTCCACCCCACGACCGGCCGAGGTGACGGGGAAACCGGTGATGGCGTCCTCGATCGCACCGACGAGCGTGAGCCCCGCCAGGAGCACGATGATCCCCGCGGCGACGAGGGTGGACGGCTGGATCTCCACGAAGTTGTCGGCCAGTAGCACGTAGGCCAGCAGCGCCCAGGCGGCGGCGATGAACCCGCCCACGACCTGCTGGAAGAACTTGGGCAGGCGGTGGCGGTCGAGATAGCGGTTGGCGTACATCAGTGCGAACGTCGACACCATGGACAGGAGTCCGGCCAGCGGGCTGCCGCCCAGCTGGATGACGACCGCGCAGCCGAGCATCGCCCAGCCCAGGACGGCCACCCGGAACGAGTGCGGGTGCGGGGAGGCGACGATCCGCTCGACCTCGGAGGTGGCCTGCTCGACCGTCAGCTGACGGCGGACGATGAGATCGATGAGCCGGGCGACACGGGTCACCCGCGTCATGTCGATCGTGCGGTAGTTGACCACCCGGATGACGGAGATCGGTGGCCGACCACGACGGCGGTTCACGCCGATGGTGAGCGAGGTGAAGGTGACCTCGACCGTGGCACCCGGTAGACCGAACGCGGCCGCGACCGATTCCGCCTGCGCCACGGTGTCCGCCGCGCCCTCGCCGGAGGAGAGCAGGATGCCGGCGATCTCCAAGGCGAGATTGAGTACGTCGGTGACCGCGCCGTCGTCGTCGAGGTCGACCGGCGCCATGGGGGACAGGGGCGGCTCGACCGCCAGGTCCATCGTGGATTTTCGCAGTCCCAGCCACGCCAGAGGGCGGGTGTACGGTGCCGGTGCGTCGCGGGTCTCCACGGTGGACACCGTAGTCCTGGCGGCGGCGGGCACGAGCGCGGCCCGGTGTCCGGTTAGGATGTGAGGCCGGACCCGGCGGTGCCGGGGCCGTGCTGGAGTGGCGCAATTGGTAGCGCACCCGACTTGTAATCGGGCGGTTGCGAGTTCAAGTCTCGTCTCCAGCTCTCGTCGCACGTCCGGGCCGGTGTCCGTCGCGCACTCCCGCGCGATGTGAACGGTCGACATATGTTTAATCTTCTCAGCTTCACGGGTAATGTGGTCCGGGTGTGCAGCAGAGGCGGGGGCTCCGTAGACGACGACGCGGAGTCCACCCGCAGGATCGCCGAGGCGTGGATGGAGGCCGTGACCTCTGGGGACGAGGAGGCGGCGATAGCGTTGTCGTCGCCGTCGATCGTCTACACCAACGGCGGGCACGTCCGCCGCTACGAGGGGTACGACGGTCTCCGCGACATCATCGAGGACTTCGCCCGACTGTCGGGTTTCCTCAGCGTGGCGGTCCTGTCCGCGGTGGCGGAACCGGGGATCGTCGCCCTCAAGCGCCGCGAGAGGTACACGCTGCCCGAGGGGGGCGTGGAGATCCCGGCGTGTTCGTTCGTCGAGGTGGCCGACGGGGTGGTCACGCTGTGGGCGGACTACAAGGATCTCCAGCCGCTCGACAGGTTCTCGGCGTGAGCGTCGACGTGGGGGGCGGAGCGATGGACCGGAGCGCCCGGGGCGGGCACGCCGGCGAGGTGGCCAGGGAACTCCTCGAGGCGACGTTCCGGGGTGACGTCGAGGCCGCCACCGCCCTCTGCGCTCCGGACCTCGTGCTCAGTATCGAGGGGACCCAGACCGTGCACGGGCACGAGGGGCTGGCCCAGCTGATCGAGTTCAACGGGGAGGTCTCCACCGACGTCCGGGTGGAGATCCACCGGGTCCTGTCCTCGGGCGACACCGCCGCCGTCAGCAGGACCACGTTCCTCACCATCGGCGGTCGACGCATCGAACTGGGAGTGGGCGCCTTCTTCACGCTCCGAGACGGTCTGGTGTCCGAATGGAGCGACTACCAGGACATGGGGGAGGTCACGCGCGCGCTGGGGCACTGATGTTCCGGACCCCGGCCGTCCCCGGGGCGATCAGTCCTCGGGGACGAACTCGCCGTATCCGAGCTCGCGCAGTGCTCGACGGATCGTCACGGCCGCGGCATCCGACTTCTCCGCCGGCATGTCCGGGTCCGCCCGCGACAGGTCGAAGCCCGACATGTCGTCGGCGGGGAAGACGTGCACATGCGTGTGCGGCACCTCGAACCCGGCGATGAGGTATCCGGCCCGCGCCGCCCCGAAGCCTTCGAGGACGGCCCTACCCACGGCCTGCGCGACCTCGTTGACCCGCACCAGCAACCCGGGTTCGAGGTCGGTCCAACGGTCGACCTCCTCGCGCGGGACCACGAGTGTGTGACCGGCGGCGACGGGTGCGATCGTGAGGAAGGCGACCACGTCCGGGTCCTTCCACACGAACCTTCCCGGGATCTCACCGGCGATGATCTTGCTGAATACCGTCGACATGACCACAGCCTACGTTTCCGGGGCGGCCGGTTGCGGCGGATGTCCGGCGGTACGTGGTGTAATTGGGGGTGGACCAATCGGACGACGAGCGGTGAGCGGTCCTTAGAGGATGGCGGAGGAACGGCGCAATGATCGAGGTATCGGTACCGACGGCGGACGAGTCCGTGAAGAAGAAGGCTTACCATCACGGAGACCTCCGCAACGCGATCATCCACGAGGCCACGACGCGGGCGCGGGAATCGGGGGAGAAGGCGATCGTCCTGCGGGAGATCGCCCCGGTGATCGGTGTCTCGGCCACCGCCGCCTACCGGCACTTCACCAATCGGCAGCAGCTGGTCGAGGAGGTCTCGGCCCGCGGCTTCACCGCCATGGGCGAGCGCGCGAGCCTGCCCGGCGTGACGGGTGCCGAGACCGACCCGGGTCTCGCCGCCTACCTCGACCTGCGGAACACGGGCATCGCGATCGTGGAGTTCACGGTCGCGGAGCCGGCGTGGGCGCGGATGATGGTCGAGACCCTGGGGGACTCGGCGGGTGTCGCGTTCGCGGCCTCGGGAGTCCGGGAGATCATGCAGCAGATCGTCGACCGCGGGATCGCGGCCGGGATGTTCCGGCCCGGGACGCAGGTCAGGGACCAGCGCGTCATGTGGGCCGGGATCGACGGCCTCTGCGCCCACGCGATGTTCGGGCTCAACCCGATGGGGACCCCGGAATCCGATCACGCCACGGCCCGCGTGATCGATCTGTGCATGACGGACATGCTCACCCCGGAGGGGCTCCGGACCCGCGACGCCGCGACGTTACCGGACGGGATCGCGACCGAACTGCCCCGCTGACTCCTGCGGGGCAGACCGCCCGCCGGGCTCGGTCCGCCGCCTCCGGGTCACGCCTACCGGGGGGCGGTACTACTGTGGTCCTCGTGCGCATTCTCGTGATCGGTTCCGGTGCCCGTGAGCACGCCCTCCTCGTCGCCCTCGCCTCGGATCCCGCGGTGACGGAGCTCCACGCCGCGCCGGGCAACCCCGGCATGGTGCAGGCCACGCTCCACGACACGGCGGTCACGGATCCCGCGGCCGTCACTACTCTCGCCCGCCGCCTGGAGGTGGACCTGGTGGTGATCGGCCCCGAGGTGCCCCTGGTGGCCGGGGTGGCGGACGCTCTCCGCGCGGCCGGCATCCCGGTCTTCGGTCCCTCCGCGGAGGCCGCCCGCATCGAGGGTTCCAAGGCGTTCGCGAAGGACGTCATGGCCGCGGCCGGGGTCCGGACGGCGCGCGCCGAGGTCGTCGACTCACCGGCGGATCTCGATACTGCCCTGGACCGGTTCGGTCCCACCTGGGTGGTCAAGGACGACGGCCTTGCCGCGGGCAAGGGCGTCGTGGTCACGCCGGACCGCGCCGCCGCCCACGCCCACGCCCTCGCCTGCCTGGACGACGGTCACCCGGTCCTTCTCGAGTCCTTCCTCGACGGCCCCGAGGTCTCGCTGTTCTGCCTGGTGGACGGGGAGACGGTGGTGCCGCTCCTGCCCGCTCAGGACCACAAGCGCGTGGGTGAGGGCGACCGGGGGCCCAACACCGGCGGGATGGGCGCCTACACGCCACTGCCGTGGCTGCCGGAGGGGATGGTCGAGCGGATCGTCTCCGAGGTGTGCGAGCCCGTGGCCCGGGAGATGGTCGCGCGCGGCTGCGGATTCTCCGGGCTCCTGTACGCGGGGCTGGCGATCACCACGTCGGGGCCCGAGGTCGTGGAATTCAACTGCCGCTTCGGCGATCCGGAGACCCAGGCCGTGTTGGCGTTGCTGGAGTCACCGTTGGGACAGGCCCTCCACGCGGTGGCGACCGGCCGCCTCGCCGAGCTCCCACCGTTGGTGTGGCGCGACGGGGCCGCCGTGACGGTCGTGCTGGCG
The DNA here is from genome assembly GCF_033790845.1 of Dietzia sp. PP-33. NCBI lineage: Bacteria > Bacillati > Actinomycetota > Actinomycetes > Mycobacteriales > Dietziaceae > Dietzia > Dietzia sp. PP-33. The sequence goes on along the minus strand of NZ_JAMYEI010000004.1, from coordinate 58,573 downwards.
GCGGAGAACTACCCGTCCGCCCCGCGTCGCGGCGACGTGATCGAGGGCGCCGAGCAGCCGGGGGTGTTCCACGCGGGAACCGCGAGGGACACCGACGGGCGACTGGTCTCGGCCGGCGGTCGGGTCCTGTCGGTGGTCGGTACCGGTTCCGACCTGACGGCCGCGCGCGCCGAGGCCTACGCGATCCTCGACGGCGTCGAACTGGGCGGCGGGCACTTCCGTCGGGACATCGGCCGGGCGGCCGAGGAGGGGCGCATCAGCATCCCGGGATGAGGCCGCGCCACTGTCCTCAACGACTGTAGAGGTCCATCCGGGGCGTCTGGGCCACGAACCAGGGGCTGAAGACGAACGGTGTGGCGTCGACGGCTCTCCGGACGTCGTCGGGCCGGGCCCAGCGGTACGCGCACACCTCGTCGGCCCGCGGGTTCAGGTCGGCGCGGATGCGCGCGGTGAACACCGGACAGATCTCGTTCTCCACGACGCCGGAGTCGTCCACCGCCCGGTATCGGAAGTCCGGCACGGACTCGGCGATCCCGTCGACGCGCGTGCCGAGTTCCTGCTCCGCCCGGCGCGCGATCGCCTCGGCGGGGTCCTCCCCGGGCCCGGGGTGGCCACAGAACGAGTTGGTCCACACTCCGGGCCAGGCGCGCTTCCCGAGGGCGCGACGGGTGAGCAGGACGCGCCCGTCGTCGTCGACCACGTGGCACGAGAACGCCAGGTGAAGGGGCGTGTCGGTCGTGTGCACGGTGGACTTGTCCGCGGTACCGATGGGGCGGCCGTCCTCCGACAGGAGGACGACGTACTCGGTGGCCACGGGGGAGGAGGCGTCGGAGGACGAGGACATGCCGACCACCTTAGGCTCTTTCGACGGGGCCGGTCCCCGGGCTCTCAGCCGGCCAGGTCGCGGGCGATCACCAGACGTTGGATCTGGTTGGTGCCCTCGAAGATCTGGGTGATCTTGGCCTCGCGCATGTACCGCTCGACCGGGAACTCCCTCGTGTAGCCGACTCCGCCGAGCACCTGTACCGCGTCCGTCGTCACCTTCATGGCGGCATCGGTCGCGGTGAGCTTGGCGATCGAGGCCTGGCGCGAGTAGGGCCGACCGGCGTCCTTGCGGCGTGCCGCGTCGAGGTAGGTGGCACGGGCGGAGGCCACGGCCGCCGCCATGTCCGCCAGGAGGAAGCCGAGGCCCTGGTGGCCGATGATGGTCTTGCCGAACGTCTCGCGCTCGCGCGCGTAGGCCACGGCGTCGTCGAGGGCGCGCTGGGCGATGCCCGTGGCGACGGCCGCGATCCCCAACCGTCCCGAGTCCAGGGCCGAGAACGCGATGCGCAGGCCGTCGCCCTCGGCACCCAGGAGGCGGCCGGCGTCGACGCGCGCGCCCTCGTACGAGGCGGTCGTGGTGGGCACCCCGTTGAGCCCCATCTTGTCCTCGGGCTTGCCGAAGTGCAGGTTCTCCGTCTCGCGCGGCACGAGCAGGCAGGAGATCCCTCCGGAACCCTCGCCGGTGCGTACGAAGGTGTTGTAGACGTCGGCGATCCCGCCGTGGGTGATCCACGACTTGGTACCGGTGACCACGTACGCCGAACCCGGGCCGTCGCCCTCCCGTTCCGCACGGCAGCGCAGTGCCGCGGCATCCGACCCCGCCTGGGGCTCGGAGAGCGAGTAGGCACCGATCTGCTCACCGGCGAGCATTCCCGGGAGCCAGTCGGATTTCTGCTCGTCGGTGCCGACGGTGGCCAGCGGGAAGCAGGACAGGCCGTGCACGCTCGTCGCCACCGCGACCGCGGCCCAGCGGGCGCCCAGCTCCTCGAGGACCTGGAGATACACCTCGTAGGGCTGCTCGCCGCCCCCGTACTCCTCCGGGTACGGCAACCCCAGCAATCCCACCTCGCCCAGCTGGGCGAACAGCCCCTCCGGGTAGGTGTGCTCGCGCTCGTGCTCCGCGGCGACGGGGTCGAGGAGCTTGTCCGCGACCGTACGGGTCATGTCGAGGAGTTCGTACGCCTCGTCGCTGGGGAGCAGTCGGTCCACGGCCATGGGGGTCCTTCCGGGTGCGTGCGGGGATCGTCGGGTGGTCCCCTAAGAGTGCACCGCCCCGGTAGAGGTGTACCAGCCCCGAAAGCGGGGGTGCCCATCGGTGGGTGGTGCCGGACGGACTCCCTGCGTCATCATCTGCAGACATGTCTGCAGATACGACCGAGACCCCGTCGTCCACGGGCGCGCCCCTGTCCCCGGAGCAGCTCCTGGCGATCTACGACGTCCCCGGTGCGAGCGCCGCGGAATTCCTGTGCGACCGCCACGACCCGGACGCGGTGGCCTTCACCGTGATCGACGCCGATCTCTCGGGTCGGGACATCACGTACGGCGAGTTGAGGGTGGGCAGCGAGAAGGTCGCGGCCGCGCTCGCCGCGCTCGGGGTGGGCGAGGGCGACCGCGTCGCCACGCTCATGTCCAAGTCCGCGGACCTGGTCTTCACCCTGATGGGGATCTGGCGCCTGGGCGCCGTGCACATGCCGCTGTTCACCGCGTTCGCGTGGCCCGCCATCGAGATGCGGATCACCGGCGGCGACGCGAAGGTGATCGTGTCCGACTCCGACCAGCGCGCGAAGCTCGAGACGACGTCCGTGCCTGTGATCGTGGCCGGGCTGGCGGACTGCCCCGGGGCCCGGGAGGGCGACCTCGACCTGGCGACGATCGTCGACGCGCAGGAGCCCGGGCGACCCGCCGCGGTCACGGGACCGGACGCCGGGATGGTCATGCTCTTCACCTCGGGGACCACCGGCACCCCCAAGGGCGTGGTGGTGCCGGTTCGTGCGCTCGCCGCGTTCCACCAGTACATCGAGACCGGTCTGGACGTTCGTGCGGACGACGTGTTCTGGAACGGCGCCGACCCGGGCTGGGCGTACGGCCTCTACTACGGCATCCTCGGCCCGCTGGCGGTCGGTCGCCGCAGCCTCCTGCTCCACGCCCGCTACACCCCGGAGCTCGCGTTCGCGGTGCTGCAGTACTTCGCCGTCACCAACTTCGCGGCCGCGCCGACGGTCTACCGGACGATGCGGGCCAAGCGGGACATCGCGCCCGACGTCCGGCTGCGCCGTGCGTCGGCCGCCGGCGAGCCGCTCACCCCCGAGGTGATCGAGTGGTCGATCGAGCAGTTCGGGGTGGAGGTCCGCGACCAGTACGGGCAGACCGAGCACGGCATGTTCATCATCAACCCCTGGCACGATTCGCTGCGCGAGGACGTCCGACCGGGGTCCATGGGTGTCCCGCTGCCGGGATGGTCGTGCACGGTGCTCGCCGCCGATTCGGACGAGACCGCCCCGGTCGGCGAGCTGGGCCGGGTGGCGATCGACGTCCCCGCCAGCCCGCTGATGTGGTTCGCCGGATACCACGACGCGCCGGAGAAGACCGCCGAGCGGTTCAGCCCGGACGGGCGCTGGTACTACACGGGCGACGCCGCCAAGCTCGACGACGACGGCCACTTCTACTTCTCCAGCCGCGACGACGACGTGATCATCATGTCCGGCTACCGCATCGGGCCGTTCGACGTGGAGTCCGTCCTGGCCAGGCATCCGGACGTCCTGGAGTCGGCCGTCATCGGCGTGCCGGACGACCTCGCCGGCGAGGTGCTCGAGGCGTACGTGGTCCTCCGCGACGGTGTGGAGGGCGACGACGACAAGGAGGTCGAGCTCCAGAAGTGGGTCAAGACCGAGTTCGCGGCCCACGCGTTCCCCCGGAAGATCCACTTCTCCCGCGAGCTCCCCAAGACGCCCTCGGGCAAGATCCAGCGCTTCCTGCTGCGCAAGGAGCGCGGCGGCCAGAGCTGAACCGAAAGTTAAGGACAGTTACATAGACGTGGCCCACGGGTCTATGCTCGGTCGATGAAAACCCCGCGCGGAGCCCGCGCCCTCGGCGCTGCAGCGCTTGCCGTCGTCGTTCCCCTCGTCTCCGCCACCGCGGCAGTGCCCGCGGCCGCGAACCCGGTGATCTCCTCGATCGCTCCGGATCCGTCGGTGCAGAGGGGCGCGGACGGTGCCTTCCACGTCTACGCGTCGTCGGACGACTGGTCGGACGGTGCCGGGTACCGGCTCATCCCGCACTTCAGGTCCTTCGATCTTGTGGAGTGGGAGTACGTTGGCGACGCGTTCACCACGCGTCCCACCTGGGCGTCGGCGGGGTCGTTCCTGTGGGCGCCCGACGTCCACGTCACCGACGCCGGCGCCGTCATGTATTACACCACCGGCGGGCAGGCCCCGTGTATCGGCATGGCCACCGCCCCGGGGATCGAGGGGCCGTGGACCCACGGTGCTGCGCCGATCGTCTGCTTCGGAGCCGACGAGCCCTATCAGGATCTGGACCCGATGGACCCCGAGGTCGTGTGGACCGAGGGAGGCCCGGTGATGCTCATGGGGAACTTCGAGGGGATCCACGCCGTGCCGATGAACGCGGCGGGCACGGCTCTCGACGGCGACCCCGTCCTGGTGGCGGGTACGGGCGTGGAGGCACCCGCCGTCGTCAGCCGCGAGGGCACGACGCACCTGTTCACCAGTGCGGGACTGTGTTGCGACGGCGAGCGGTCACAGTACCGGGTGCTGGGCGGTCGCGCCGACGACGTGATGGGCCCGTACACCGACAGGCAGCGACGACCGTTGGTGCAGGGGCCGGACGCCCCGCTTCCCGGGGACGTGATCCTGGAGGGCGACGACGACTGGGTGGGCCCGGGGCACGTCGACGTGACCACCGATGACGCGGGACAGGACTGGATGCTCTACCACGCGGCGCCCCGCGGCAGCGCCGTGCTCCCGGGCGGTCTGCAGCGGCGATACATGATGCTCGACCGACTGGACTGGATCGACGGGTGGCCCGTGGTCGGAGACGGCACCCCGTCCTCGACCCGGCCCGCCGATCCCGTCGTCACCCTCCCCGTGCGGCTCACGGCGGTCGGGGGAGCGGCACTGCGGCCGGACCGGGACGGACAGGTTCTCGACGCCTCGGTGCGGATGGACTCGACGGGCTCCGCCTACTCCGGCGAGCTGCGCGCCTCGATCACGGGGCCGAGCAAGCAGCGTGTGGGGTTGCCGATCGTCGTCGGGGATCAGCAGGCGCAGTCCGTTCCGGCGGTCGTGGCCGCCGGGCAGGACGTGACCCGCGCGCTGACCTTCCGCCCCACCGCCCCGTTGTCGCCGGGGCGCTACGAGCTCGTCGTCTCCGTGGGTGACGCGGGTGGGCCGGTGCGGGAGCTCGCCGTGTTCGGCCTCGAGGTGGCGCCCGACGGGTCGCTGTCGATGGGCTCGGGGGCGCTCGGTTCGGCGACGCTGGGATCGCTCGGGGGCTGATCGGCTGACCGGCGTCGGGATCGCGTTTACGGTGGGTGCACAGCACCCTGGTGGGAGTCCCCGGGGTCGGTGACCGGCGAGGGAGCGCGCGATGGGGACCGTGGACGACGAACGCCGAAGGGGCCGCAGGATGGTGATGGCCCCGCATCTGCAGGGGCTGGAGCCCGACCCTGACCGCGGCGCGGAGGTCGAGCGGAAATCCCCTGGTGAGCGCGACCAGGCCGTGCCCCGGGGCGAATTCGTCCGCAGTGTGATCGGGACCGTCGCCGGGCTCGCGGTGGCGGCGCTGGTGTACCTGGTCATGCCGGGCGACCTCGAGCACAACGCGCGCCTGACCGCGGCCGTGGCCGTCCTGCTGGGGATCTGGTGGATGACCGAGTGCATCCCCATCCCGGCGACGGCACTGGTGCCGCTCATCGCCTTCCCGGTCCTGGGCCAGGACATCTCCGTCGACGACGTGGGTGCGGAGTACGGCAACAGCATCATCTTCCTGTTCATGGGCGGGTTCCTCATCGCGATCGCCATGCAGAGGTGGAACCTGCACCGACGGATCGCCCTGCTCACCGTCCGGGCGATGGGTACGCGCTCGACGCGGGTCATCGCCGGGTTCATGATCGCGACCGGTTTCCTGAGTATGTGGGTCTCCAACACCGCCACCGCGGTGATGATGTTGCCGATCGGCGTCTCCGTGCTCATGCTGGCCTCCGAGATGGGCCGGAGCAGCGCCACGGGAGCGGCGGACGACGCCGGTGAGCGGTCGATACCCGAGATGGACTCCTCGGCCGACCCGAACTCGGAGGAGGTCAAGAAGGCCGTCATCCAGTCGAACTTCGGTACCGCACTCATGTTGGGCATCGCCTACGCCGCGTCGATCGGGTCGTTGGCGACCATCATCGGCACTCCGCCCAACACCCTGCTCGCCGGCTACCTCGAGAGCGAACACGACATCGTCCTGGGCTTCGGCCGGTGGATGATGGTGGGACTCCCGCTGGCGATCGTCATGCTGGTGATCGCCTGGCTCCTGCTCACCAAGGTGCTGTTCAGGCCGGAGGTCGAGCGGATCCCCGGTGGTCGGGAACTGTTCGACGACGAGCTACGCAAGCTCGGCAGCACCTCGTCGGGGGAGAAGCGGGTTCTGGTCGTCTTCGTCGCGGCCGCGGTCTCGTGGGTGGCCGTCCCGCTGGTGTGGGAGGACCCTCCCATCTCGGACGCCGGGATCGCGCTGGCCGCCGGGCTGCTGTTGTTCCTGCTGCCCGCGGGGACGGCGCGCGGCGTACGCCTGCTCACCTGGGAGGCCGCACTGGCCCTGCCCTGGGGGGTGCTCCTGCTGTTCGGCGGCGGGTTGGCACTGTCCGCGCAGTTCTCCGGATCAGGGCTCACCGACTGGATCGGGGAGCAGGCCGGGGCACTCGGGGCGGTGCCGATCGTCCTGCTCGTGATGATCGCGGCCGCGGGGATCCTCCTCCTCACCGAGCTGACCAGCAACACCGCCACCGCGGCGACCTTCCTCCCGGTGGCCGGGGGCGTGGCGCTGGGGCTGGGGCTCGACCCGATGTTGCTCGCGGTCCCGGTGGCGTTGGCCGCCACCTGCGCCTTCATGCTCCCGGTGGCCACCCCTCCCAATGCCATCGCCTATGGGTCCGGGTACGTGACCATCGGACAGATGATCCGCGGCGGACTGTGGCTCAACGTCATCGGTGTCGTCCTGATCACCCTCGTGACCATGACACTGCTCGTGTGGGTGTTCGGACTGACACTCTGAGCCGGGCGCTAGCGTCTGTGACATGACCGTCGCGCGCACCCCCTCTCTCAGATCGGCCGTCGAGCCGTTCCACGTCATGAGCGTCCTGGCCGCGGCGGCGAGGAGGCGGGAGACCCACGGCGACGTGATCTCGTTGTGCGCGGGGCAGCCGTCCACCCCGGCTCCCGCCCCTGTGTTGGACGCCGCGCGGCACGCGTTGGACACCGAGATCCTCGGCTACACCGAGGCGCTCGGCATCCGGCAGCTGCGCGAGGCGATCGCCGGGTACCACCGGCGGGTGGACGGAACGGACGTGACCGCCGACGACGTCGTCGTCACCACCGGATCCTCCGGCGGCTTCACGGTCCTCTTCCTGGCCGCGTTCGACCCCGGCGACACGGTGGTCATGGCCCGCCCCGGGTACCCCGCCTACCGCAACACGCTCCAGGCCCTGGGCTGCCGGGTCCACGAGATCGCCTGCGGTGCCCAGACCAGGTATCAACCGACGGTCGCCCACCTCGAGGAGGTCACGGCGGAACTGGGCCACGCGCCGGCCGGGTTGATCGTGGCGAGCCCGGCCAACCCCACCGGCACGATCATCGACGCCGCCGAACTGTCCGCGCTGGCCCGCTGGTGCTCCGAGCACGGCACCCTGCTGATCAGCGACGAGATCTATCACGGGGTCACCTATGGCCGGGAGTGCACGAGCGCGTGGCGTACCAGCCGCGAGTCCGTGGTGATGGGGTCGGTCTCCAAGTACTTCTCCATGACCGGGTGGCGGATCGGGTGGATGCTCCTGCCGGGGTACCTGCGTGACCCGGTGGACCGGCTGGTCGGCAACCTCACCATCTGTCCGCCGGCGGACGCCCAGTTCGCGGCCGTCGCCGCGTTCACCGAGGCCTCCGCCGCCGAACTGGACTCCCACGTCGAGCGGTACGCCCGGAACCGCGAACTCGTGTTGCGCCGTCTCGCGGAACTGGGAGTGGGGGAGACCGCCCCGCCCGACGGTGCCTTCTACGCGTACTTCGACGTCTCCCGCTGGACCGACGACTCCGTGGCGTGGTGCGCGGAGATCCTCGGCCGAACGGGGGTCGCGCTCACGCCCGGCGTCGACTTCGACACCGTCGACGGCACACACACGGTGCGCCTGAGCTTCGCCGGGGACACCGGTGAGATCGCCGCCGCGATGGACAGGCTGCAGGCCGTACTGGTCCCGCAGCCGGGTCCCGCGGGCTAACGTCGGCGCATGGGTTCCACCGAGATCATCACCACCATCGTCTACATCGCCCGGCCGTGGTTGCTCGCCGGGGCCCCGCTGACGGTGGAGCAGGTCTACCTCAACGCGCGGGAGATCCTCGCCGGGTCCACCGGCGGCTCGATGATCTCCTGACCGGGCTGCGATACTGGGGGCGTGACCGCCCAGAACAGCAAGCCCCGCATCTCCAACGTCCTCGCCTCGCGCTACGCGAGCGCCGACCTGGCCACTCTGTGGTCCGCCGAGCACAAGATCGTGCTCGAGCGGCAGCTGTGGATCGCGGTGCTGCGCGCCCAGCGTGATCTGGGCATCGACGTCCCCGACGGCGTGATCGAGGCCTACGAGGCGGTGATCGACCGCGTCGACCTCGGGTCGATCGCCGAGCGCGAGCGCGTCACCCGGCACGACGTCAAGGCCCGGATCGAGGAGTTCAACGCGCTCGCCGGGCACGAGCACATCCACAAGGGGATGACGAGCCGGGACCTCACCGAGAACGTCGAGCAGCTGCAGATCGTGCAGTCGCTCCGTCTCGTCCGCGACCGCGGGGTGGCCGCCGCCCGTCGCCTCGCCGAGCACGCGGTGGCGCAGCGGGGCCTGGTCATGGCCGGCCGGAGCCACAACGTCGCGGCCCAGGCCACCACCCTGGGCAAGCGATTCGCCTCGGCGGCCGATGAACTGCTGGTGGCGTTGGAGCGGGTGGAGTCACTGCTGGAGCGGTACCCGCTCCGCGGGATCAAGGGGCCGATGGGCACCGCGCAGGACATGCTGGACCTCCTCGGGGGCGACGCCGGGAAGATGTCGGAGCTCGAGAGCCGGATCGCCGAACACCTGGGTTTCTCCCGGACCCTGGACTCGGTCGGCCAGGTGTACCCGCGCTCCCTGGACCACGAGGTCGTCTCCGCGCTGGTCCAGCTGGGCGCCGGCCCGTCCTCGCTCGCCCACACGATCCGGCTGATGGCCGGACACGAGCTGGTGACCGAGGGTTTCCAGCCCGGGCAGGTCGGGTCGTCGGCGATGCCGCACAAGATGAACACCCGCTCCTGCGAGCGGGTCAACGGGCTCCAGGTGGTCCTGCGCGGGTACGGGTCGATGGCGGCCGAGCTCGCCGGAGCCCAGTGGAACGAGGGCGACGTCTTCTGCTCGGTGGTGCGCCGCGTGGCGCTGCCGGACGCGTTCTTCGCGCTGGACGGGATGTTCGAGACCTTCCTGACGGTCCTCGACGAGTTCGGCGCCTACCCCGCGGTGATCGACAAGGAACTGCAGCGGTACCTGCCGTTCCTGGCCACCACCAAGGTCCTCATGGCCGCGGTGCGCGCAGGGGTCGGCCGTGAGGTCGCCCACGAGGCCATCAAGGAGAACGCCGTCGCGGTGGCGCTGGCGATGCGGGAGGAGGGCCGCGAGCCCGACCTCATCGACCGGTTGGCCGCCGACGAGCGACTGCCGCTCGACCGCGGCGCGCTCGAGGAGGCGTTGTCCGATCGCGCGGCCTTCGTCGGCGCGGCGGGAGATCAGGTCGACGCCGTGGTCGCGCGGGTTTGGGCGCTGGTGCACCGGCACCCGGAGGCGGCCGGCTACGCCCCCGGGTCGATTCTCTGACCTCGCGTCTCCCGGTATCCCCCGGCATCTGCTCCCGCGCCTGCACTGTCGGCCCACAGCCGCTCCCGGCGATGAACTCCCGCCCGAGCCGAAGCTCACGCGTGAGTTCATCGACAGGGGCGGCTGTGCGGACGGCGTCCTCCGGGATGGTGGCCGGCCGCCCGGGAACCGCGTCGCGGTGACGTGACCGGACGCTATCCTCGGCGCATGCGCGAGACCGTCATCCCCGTCCCCGGTTCCTCAGGCCTGCAGGCGACACTGCACCACGCCGATGAGCCCCGAGCCCTGCTGCTGCTGGTCCACGGCTTCGGGGAGCACTCCGGCCGGTACGGCCGGACGGTCCGGTTCCTGCTGGACCGCGGGGTCAGCGTGGTCACCTACGACCTCCGGGGCCACGGCACGGCCCCGGGGCCGCGGGCCAGGGTCGCGGCGGAAGCCCACATCCGGGACAACCTGGCCGTCCGCGACGCCGTGCTGGAATGGTGCCGGTCCCCGGAAGGTGGCGGGACCGAGTCGCTGCCGCGCCTTCTCATGGGTCACTCGATGGGTGGACTGATCGCCGGGGAGTCCGCGCTCCGCCGCCCGTGGGACCTGGCGGGTCTGATCCTGTCCTCGCCCGGCATCGTGGTGGGTGAGGGCACCCCGGCGCCGCTCCGCGCGGCGGCCCCGGTGATCGCCCGCCTCCTGCCGTTCCTCCCGGTGGAGAAGCTGGACCCGCACGAGATCTCCCGCGTCCCCGAGTACGTGGCGGACTACACCTCGGACCCGCTCGTACACCACAAGGGCGTACCGGCCCTCGCCGCGGGCACGCTGCTCGCCGGCGGACAGAGGTTCCTGGCCCGGTCGAGCGCGCTACGGCTGCCGACGTTGGTGATCAACGGGTCGGCGGACTCCATCACCTCGGCCAAGGGCGCCCGGCGGTTCGCCCAGGTTGCCGGGGAGGACCACGACCCGCGGCCGGAGATCACCTACCGCGAGTTCGAGGGCGGCAGGCACGAGCTGTTCAACGACCTGTGCGCGGACGAGGCGTACGCGGTGCTCGGCGAGTGGCTCGACGCCCGGCTGGGCTGACACCCCTCATCCGACGGGGCGGCTGATCGGGCGCCGACTACGCTGGCCCCCATGCGACCCGAGCTCTCCTCCTACCGCCATCTCGCCGCCGGGAAGGTCCGCGAGTTGTATGAGATCGACGGCGAGACGCTGCTACTGGTAGCCACCGACCGGATCTCTGCCTACGACCACGTACTGAGCACGCCCATCCCCGACAAGGGCCGAGTGCTCACCGCCATGAGTGCCTACTTCTTCCACGCGCTCGACGTCCCGAACCACATGGCCGGGCTGCTCGACGACGCCAGGATCCCCGCCGAGGTGCTCGGCCGGGCGATGGTGGTGCGCCGCCTCGACATGGTGCAGGCCGAGTGCGTCGCCCGCGGCTACCTGACCGGGTCCGGGATGGTCGAGTACCGAGACACGGGAACGGTGTGCGGGGTGGAGCTTCCCGAGGGTCTGGTCGAGGCCAGCAGGTTGCCGGAGCCGATCTTCACCCCGGCCACCAAGGCCGCGGTGGGAGAGCACGACGAGAACATCTCGTTCGAGCGGCTCGCGGAGATCGTGGGGCCCGAGCTCGCCGAACGGCTGCGCGGCGCGACCCTCGAGGTGTACGAGCGGGCCGCCGGGATGGCCGCCGACTGCGGCGTGCTGCTCGCGGACACCAAGTTCGAGTTCGGCCTGTCCGACGGCGAGCTGATCCTGGCGGACGAGGTGCTCACCCCGGATTCCTCGCGCTACTGGCCGGCGGACGGGTACGAGCCGGGCCGGGTCCAGCCGAGCTTCGACAAGCAGTTCGTGCGCGACTGGCTCACCGGGCCGGACTCGGGTTGGGACCGCGACTCGGACTCGCCGCCGCCCCCGCTACCCCCCGAGGTGGTCGAGGCGACCCGCGCGCGGTACATCGAGGCGTACGAGCGGATCTCCGGTCGTCGCTTCGCGGACTGGCTCGGCGGTGAGACCGCATGAGCACCCCGGATACGCCGGGCTCGGGCGCCCAGGACGGACAGGTGCCCACGCCGCCGCGGGCCGAGCGTCGCCCCCACCGCCGCGAGCACCACGGCCGCGTCTTCGTGGACGACTACGAGTGGTTGCGCGACAAGGACGCCCCGGCGACCCGCGCGTACCTCGAGGCGGAGAACGCCTACACCGATGCCATGACAGCGGGCCTCAAGCCCCTGGAGGACGAGGTGTACGACGAGATCCGCTCCCGCGTCAAGGAGACCGACATGTCGGTCCCGGTCAGGTCCGGCGGATGGTGGTACTTCTCACGGACTGCGGAAGGTCTGTCCTACGCGAGACACTGCCGCGTGCCCGTCCCGTCCGGGTACCTGGCCGATCCCGACGACCCGGCGGGCTGGGTCCCCCCGGAGGTCTCGCCAGGTGTAGAGCTGCCGGGTGAGCAGCTGCTGCTGGACGGCAACGCCGAGGCCGAGGGGTACGACTACTTCGCGCTCGGCGCGTTCTCCGTCAGTCACGACGGACGGGCCCTGGCCTGGGCCACCGACACCGAGGGCGACGAGCGCTACACCCTGCGGTTCCGCTCACTCGACCCCGGGTACACGGCACCGGACGAGGAGATCGCGGGGATCGCGGCGGGTGTGACCTGGTCTCTCGACGGCCGGTACGTGTTCTACGTGACCGTGGACGACGCGTGGCGTCCCGACACCGTGTGGCGGCACCGTCTGGGGACGACCCGTGACGACGACGACACGGTGTTCCACGAGCCCGACGAGTCCTACTGGATCGGGGTCGGCGAGACACGCAGCGAGAAGTACCTGCAGATCGCGGCGGGATCCAAGATCACCACCGAGGTGTGGTGCCTGGACTCCGCCGACCCGGCGGGCGAGTTCTGGTGCGTGCGCCCCCGGGAGGAGGGCGTCGAGTACGACGTCGAGCACGCGGTCGTCGGTGGCGAGGACCGGTTCGTCATCACCCACAACGCGGGCTCTCCCAACTCCGCCGTGGTCGATGCCCCCGTCGGGCCCGTCGACCGCGACTTCCGCGAGCTGCGCCCGCTCGTGGCACACCGCGACGACGTGCGGGTGGAGGGTGTCGACGCGTTCGCCCGGGTGCTCGTGCTGGGGTACCGGGAGGGGGCGCTGCCGAGGTTCGCCCTGATGCCACTCGATCCGGGGTCCACAAAGGGCGTGGGGGCCTATTCGGAGTTCACCCCGGTGGAGTTCGACGAGGAGCTGTTCACCTCCGGGCCGGGGTCAAACCCGGAGTGGGACGCGCCGGTGCTCAGGTTCGGGTTCGGTTCCTTCGTCACCCCTGGCCGGGTCTACTCGATGTCGGTCGTCTCCGGGGAACGGACACTGCTGCGCGAGCAGGAGGTCCTCGGTGGCTACGACCCGGCCGGCTACGTGCAGCGCCGGGACTGGGCCACGGCCGGGGACGGCACGCGGATCCCGATCTCCCTGGTGATGTCCGTGGACACCGCCGCGCGGATCGATGCGGGGGAGCAGGCCCCCACGCTGCTGTACGGCTACGGCTCGTACGAGACCAGTATCGACCCCGCCTTCTCGGTCGCCAGGCTCTCGCTGCTCGACCGCGGGATGGCCTACGCGGTGGCACACGTGCGCGGCGGAGGCGAGATGGGGCGCCTCTGGTACGAGAACGGCAAGACCCTGACCAAGCGGAACACCTTCACCGATTTCGTCGACTGTGCCCGTCACCTCGTCGACTCCGGGCTCACCGCGCCGGACCGGCTGGTGGCCGAGGGTGGCAGTGCGGGTGGCCTGCTCATGGGCGCGGTGGCCAACGCGGCACCCGAGCTGTTCGCCGGGATCCAGGCCGTGGTGCCGTTCGTCGACCCGCTCACCTCGATCCTCATGCCCGAGTTGCCGCTCACGGTGATCGAGTGGGACGAGTGGGGTGACCCGCTGCACTCGGCGGAGGTCTACGACTACATGGCGTCCTACGCTCCGTACGAGAACATCGAGGCCAAGGACTACCCCGCGATCCTCGCGGTGACCTCACTCAACGACACCCGGGTGCTCTACGTGGAACCGGCCAAGTGGGTGGCCAGGCTGCGAGCGGTGTCGACCTCGGCCGATTCGGCGGAGAGCCCGGTGTTGTTGCGCTGCGAGATGAGTGCCGGCCACGGCGGAGTGTCCGGGCGGTACGAGCGGTGGCGTCAGACGGCGTTCGAGTATGCGTGGACGGTCCGTACGGCCGGAGCCGGCTAGGGGCGGAGTCGGCTAGGGGCGGACCCGGCGCTGCCGCGCTCGTCAGCTGTCGGCGGGGTCGGCGGGGTCGACGGGGTCCATGGTCGTGGCCATCGCCGCGGCGGGGATGATTCCGCCGACGAAGACCGCCAGGATCGCGATCCCGCCCATCGCATACCCGAGGCGGTGGCCGTCGCCGAGTTCGACAGTAGAGCCGTATACCAGCACGAGGCCGATCACCATGCAGATGCCGACGAGCACCGACAAGGCGGTCGACCTGGCGCGCAGCAGAGTCTGGGTCTCGAACTCGTCGAGGTAGCGCGCCGGGGCGGAGTCCTTGACGTCGATCACGGTGCGCAGCATCGTCCACACCGTGCAGATCGCGACCGTCATCGGCAACCAGGCGATCACGATCGGGAACCAGAAGAATCCGGCGACGGCGATCGCCGCCATGACGGCGACGCATGCCCAGTTCAGGCGGACGAGCAGTCTGCGGCGCTCCGGCGTACGCCAAGAACGCAGGCTGGTGGACAGTCGCGCGACGCTCTTCTCGTAGCGGCGTTCGGCGGCGGTGAGGGTGTCGTCGGTGACGGTGCTCATGGTGTGTCCTCTCGGGTGTTGCGGTAGATCTCGGTGGACATCGGCTGGAACTCCCGGCGGGAGAAGACGGCCTCGACGGGCAGATCGAACACCGCGCAGATGCGGAAGGCCAGATCGAGGCTGGGGTAGTGGTCGCCGCGTTCGAGAGCCCCCACGGTCTGCGGGTTGACCTCGATCCGCTCGGCGAGCGCCGCCCGGCTGAGACGGTGCTCGGCCCGGAGTACGGCGATCCGGTTGAAGATGGGGAGCTTTTCTCCCCGTCGCACTGGGCTCATGCAATGCAGTGTTGTAAAAACACAACAATCTGTCAAGGACCGCAACCTAGTAGGCTCGCTCACATGAGCAGCGGCAGCACTATCCATGACATCTCCTTCACGACCATCGACGGCGAACAGGCCCGTCTCGGCGACTACGCGGGGCATGCGGTCCTGGTGGTCAACGTGGCCAGCGAATGCGGCCTCACCCCGCAGTACGAGGGGTTGCAGGAACTGGCCGACGACTTCCGCGAACGCGGGTTCTTCGTCCTGGGGTTCCCGTGCAACCAGTTCATGGGCCAGGAGCCCGGCGACGAGGACACCATCAAGGCGTTCACCAGCGAGAAGTACGGCATCACCTTCCCGCTGGCCGCCAAGGTCGACGTCAACGGCCCGGATCGCCACCCCCTCTACGCGGAACTGACCCGGGTCGCCGACGCCGACGGGGAGGCCGGCGACGTGCAGTGGAACTTCGAGAAGTTCCTGATCGCCCCGTCGGGTGAGGTCGTGGGTCGTTTCCGTCCCAAGGTGGAGCCCGGTGCCCCCGAGCTCATCGACGCGATCGAGGACGTCCTCCCGGTCTGATCCGTCGACCCGGACACCGACGGCGGGCTCGGACATTTGCCGTACACCTCGTCGTCGCCCCGTCGTCATGGAGGCCTGGAACGATGCGCACATGACTTCCCACCCCGTGACCCCGCGCCGGACCTCTGCGCGCCTGATCGTCTCCGTCTCGGGCCTGCGCGATTCCACGGTGGACCACGCCGTCGACCTGGTCGGCGAGCTGGAGCGCCGGTCCGTCCCGGTCTCGCTGCTCGTCGCACCGAGACGGGGGCGCGAGTACCGGATGGCGGAGGACCGGGCCACGCAGGGGTGGCTCCGTCACCGACGCGATCGCGGTGACGCGATCGTGCTGGGCGGCTACGACGAGGCGGCCACCAGGCCGCGCCGACCCGAGTTCGCCTCCATCGGACCGGCGGAGGCCGCGGTCCGCCTGGCCGCCGCGGACCGGATGATGGCGGACATGGGCCTGCGGACGCGGGTGTTCGCCCCGCCGCGGTGGAACGCCTCCCCGGGCTGCCTCGAGGCCCTGCCTGGAGCGGGCTTCCGGCTGTGCGCCTCCCTGACCGGCGTCCACGACGTGGTCCGCGGGACCACCGAACGCGGCCGGGCACTGTCGATCGGCGAGGGGTTCGTCACCGACGCCTGGTGGTGCCGCGCCCTGGTCGCCGCTGCCGGGCGCACCGCCGCGGCCGGCGGGCTCGTGCGCCTCAACGTCTCCGCAACGCAGCTCACCCGCCGGGCTCCCCGGTCGGCGCTGCTGGACGCGGTGGACAGGGTGACGGGGGAGTACGGGGCCCGGGCCCGGTGTTACGAATGGCCCCCGGTGGCCCTGGCCCGGGTGGCCTGAGCGCGGCGCGAGACCGACCCGACCTGTCCGCTCCGAACCCGACCGCAGGGCCTGAGCGTTCGGCGGGCCCGCGGGCTGCGGGTAGGATCCTGAGTCGAGTCCCGGCCGGTCCGGGTCCGACCCGCGTACCAATCGAACGAGGAGTTCACACCGTGGCCCGAGTCGTCGTCGAAGTCATGCCCAAGGCCGAGATCCTCGATCCCCAGGGCCAGGCCATCCACCGAGCCCTCGGCCGACTGGGTCATGCGGGCGTCACCGACGTCCGGCAGGGCAAGCGGTTCGAGCTCGAGGTGGCCGACGGGGTGACCGAGGCCGAGCTCGAGGAGATCGCCTCGTCCCTCCTGGCCAACACGGTGATCGAGGACTGGACGATCGTGCGTGTGGACACCGCCGGAGCGGCCTCGTGAGCGCACGGATCGGCGTCATCACGTTCCCCGGCACGCTCGACGACATCGATGCCTCCCGGGCCGTCACCAGGGCCGGCGCGGAGGCCGTCTCCCTGTGGCACGCCGATGCCGACCTCAAGGGCGTCGACGCGGTGGTCGTCCCCGGGGGCTTCTCCTACGGCGACTACCTGCGCTGCGGCGCGATCGCCTCCATGGCCCCCGTCATGGGCGAGGTCATCTCGGCGGCGCGGGGCGGTATGCCCGTGCTCGGCATCTGCAACGGTTTCCAGATCCTCTGCGAGGCGGGACTGCTGCCCGGTGCGATGGGACGCAACCGCGACATGCACTTCATCTGCCGTGACGAGTGGCTGCGCGTGGAGAACACCGCCACGGCGTGGACCGGGCGGTTCGAAGCGGGGGCGGAGATCCTCATCCCCCTCAAATCCGGCGAGGGCCGGTACATGGCAGCCCCCGAGACCGTCGAGCGGCTCGAGGGGGAGGGACGCGTGGTGTTCCGCTTCGCCGGGGACGCCCCCAACGGCTCCACCAACGGCATCGCCGGGATCTGTTCGGAGAACGGGCGGGTGGTGGGCCTCATGCCGCACCCCGAGCACGCGATCGACCCGCTGACCGGGCCGTCCGACGACGGGCTGGGCTTGTTCCTGTCCGCGCTCGACGCCGTCGTCACGGTCTAGTCGGGCGCTGAGCCCATAGCGAAGGGCCCGCCGGGATCTCTCCCGGCGGGCCCTTCGATTGTGTGGGGTGACTCAGAGACCCATGGTGCTTCCGACATCTGCGCCGGCGCCGGCGAAGAGGTTCAGGAGGAAGGCCGGCACGATGTACGCGGCCTGCAGCAGGGTGTCGATGGCGGACGACCCGGCCGGGCTGTCCGTCAGGCTGCCGAGCTCGGCGCTCAGAGGGGCGGTGGCTTCGTTGATCGAACCGGTGAGGTCCATGGGATCTCCTTGGGGTAGCCGCCCCGAGCGGGCTCAGGGCGTGTGCCGGCGACCCGGATGGTCGCGCGTGCCAGCTGATTCTTCACAGGTTGCGTGAATGCCACTCAAATATGAACACAGGAGTGACGAATATCACCTTGCGTGACCGGTGGGGGCAGAGTTGCGCGCCGCCCGGGGGTCGGACGGCGCGGACGTCTCCGGTCCGGGCGCGGGCTACATGACCGCGCCGGCACTTCCCGTGCTGCCCAGATCCCCGCCAAGGCCGCCGACGAACATCAACAGGAGGTTGAAGGCGTAGGCGGGTGCCGTCGCCAGGGTGTCGATGAAGGCGGAGCCGGTGCCGCCGGCATCCATAAAGCTGCCGTAGACGGTCTCGAATACTGGTTCGGACGCTTCCATGATCGAGCCGGTGAGGTCCATCAGGGACTCCTCTCATATCTCGGCTCCGCCGGCTGTCGACGGACGCCGCCGCGGCGGCCCTGATGGTCGTCGCGTCCCCGCCGCTGTGACGGGATGTGAGAAGTGTCTCATGTAATCGGGGGGCCGGCACCGGACGTAACGGCAATGTGATAGTGGTCGAACGCCCAGTCGATGTGGTGGTGGTTGTCCACCATCGGTCGCGAATGTTGGGTGATGCGGTAGAACCGTGGGGTGAGCGAATCCAGCACCCAGCCCGTGTCCGCGTCCGACAAGGCCGACCGGCCGTTCGACATCGTGCTCTACGGTGCGACCGGCTTCACCGGCGGTCTCGTCGCCGACTACCTGCTGCGGAACATCCCCGAGGGCGGGTCCTGGGCGGTCGCGGGACGCAACAGGACCAAGTTGGACGCGCTCGTCGCCCGGCTGGCCACCGAGATGCCCGACGTCCCGGCACCGGGGGTCGTGGTCGCCGATACCGAGAACGCGGCGTCACTGGCCGAGATGGCCCGGTCGGCGCGGGTCGTCATCACGACCGTCGGTCCCTACCTCGAGTACGGTGAGCCGCTCGTCGCCGCGTGTGCGGAGGCCGGCACCGACTACGTGGACCTGACCGGCGAGCCCGAGTTCGCCGACCGCATGTATCTCGACTACCACGACAAGGCCGTGGCCTCAGGGGCGCGGATCGTCCACGCGTGTGGGTTCGACTCGATCCCGCACGACCTGGGTGTCTTCTACACCATGAAGCAGGTCCCCGAGGGCGTGCCGGTGTCCGTCTACGGGGCGGTCCACGCCGACGCCCAGTTCTCCGGTGGCACCTTCCACTCGGCGATCGGCCAGTTCGCCCGGCTCCGCGACGCAGCGAAGGTCGCCAAGCTGCGGCGTCAGAAGCAGGGGAAAGCCGAGGGTCGACGGGTCAAGTCGGTGTCGGGCAAGCCCCACCACGACAGCGTGCTGGGCCGGTGGCTCGTGCCGCTGCCCACCATCGATCCGCAGATCGTGCTGCGCTCGGCCGCCGCGCTCGAGAGCTACGGTCCCGACTTCACCTATGCGCACTACGCCTCCGTCAAATCGCCCCTCACCGCCACCGCCGGCATGGTCGGCGTCGGCGCCCTCGCGGTCGGTGCGCAGGTCGCTCCCCTGCGGTCGCAGTTCCTCAAGCGGATCGACCGTGGGGCGGGGCCGAGCGAGTCCCGTCGCGCCCGTTCGTCCTTCGATGTGACCTTCGTGGCGCTCGCCGGCGGTCGGCGGGTCGTCACCCGGGTCTCGGGCGGCGACCCGGGATACACCGAGACGTCGATGATGATCGCCGAGTCTGCTCTGTGCCTGGCCTTCGACGACCTGCCCGCGCTCTCGGGTCAGGTCACCACCGCCCAGGCGATGGGAGACGCGTTGCTCGAGCGCATCGAGCGCGGCGGCCTCACCTTCGAGGTCCTGTCCACGTAGCCGGGGCCCGGGAGCGGATTCGTCGGCGGGTGACCGCCGACTAGACTCGGCCGCGTGACCACTCACGTCGACTCCATCGCGAACGCCACCGACACCCCTGACCTGGACCAGCCCTGGGCCGAGCTCGGGCTCAAGGAGGACGAGTACGCCCGCATCCGGGAGATCCTGGGCCGCCGGCCCACGGCTGCCGAACTGGCCATGTACTCGGTCATGTGGTCCGAGCACTGCTCCTACAAGTCGTCCAAGGTGCACCTGCGCTACTTCGGCGAGACCACCACGGACGCGATGCGCTCCACCATGCTCGCGGGCATCGGGGAGAACGCCGGCGTGGTGGACATCGGTGACGGATGGGCCGTGACGTTCAAGGTCGAGTCGCACAACCACCCGTCGTACATCGAGCCCTACCAGGGCGCCGCGACCGGTGTCGGCGGCATCGTCCGCGACATCATGGCGATGGGTGCGCGCCCGGTGGCGGTCATGGACCAGCTGCGTTTCGGCCCGGCCGATGCCGACGACACGCACCGCGTCCTGCCCGGCGTCGTGGCGGGGGTCGGTGGCTACGGCAACTGCCTCGGCCTGCCCAACATCGGGGGAGAGACGGTCTTCGACGAGTCCTACGCCGCCAACCCGTTGGTCAACGCCTTGTGCGCGGGCGTCATGCGGGTCGAGGATCTGCACCTGGCCTTCGCCTCCGGCACCGGGAACCGCATCATCCTCTTCGGTGCCCGCACCGGTCTGGACGGCATCGGCGGCGTCTCCGTCCTGGCCTCGGAGACCTTCGAGGAGGACGAGCACGGCGCACCGGTCAAGCCCCGCAAGCTCCCCAGCGTCCAGGTGGGGGACCCCTTCGCGGAGAAGGTGCTCATCGAGTGCTGCCTCGAGCTCTACCGCGACGAACTGGTGGTGGGTATCCAGGACCTCGGTGGCGCCGGGCTCGCGTGTGCGACCTCCGAGCTGGCCGCGGCGGGCGACGGCGGCATGCACGTCGTGCTGGACAACGTGCCGCTGCGCGCCGAGGGCATGACCGCGGCCGAGATCCTCTCCAGCGAGTCGCAGGAGCGCATGTGCGCGGTGGTGGCACCGGAGAACGTGGACGCGTTCATGGAGGTGTGCCGCCGCTGGGACGTGCTGGCGACCGATATCGGCGAGGTGACCGAAGGAGACCGGCTCACCATCGAGTTCCGTGGGCAGACGGTGGTGGACGTCCCCCCTCGCACCGTGGCCCACGACGGCCCGGTCTACGAGCGTCCCGTGGAGCGTCCCGCTGACCAGGACGCACTGCAGGCCGACACCACCTCCGCGCTGGCGCGACCGGCCACCGGCGACGAGCTGCGCCGGACGCTGCTCGACATGGTGGCCAGTCCCGCGCTGTGTTCGCGCAAGTTCATCACCGAGCAGTACGACCGCTACGTGCGCGGCAACACGGTCCTCGCGGAGCACGCCGACGGCGGCGTCCTGCGGATCGACGAGGAGTCGGGCCGCGGCATCGCGTTGTCGACCGACGCCTCGGGCCGCTACACCCGCCTCGACCCGTACACCGGCGCACGGCTGGCGTTGGCCGAGGCTTTCCGCAACGTCGCCGTCACCGGTGCGACCCCGGTCGCCGTGACCAACTGCCTGAACTTCGGCTCGCCGGAGGACCCGGGCGTGATGTGGCAGTTCCGCGAGGCAGTCCACGGACTGGCGGACGGGTGCGCCGAGCTCGGTATCCCCGTGACCGGGGGCAACGTCTCCTTCTACAACCAGACCGGGTCCACGCCGATCCTGCCCACCCCCGTCGTGGGCGTGCTCGGAGTGATCGACGACGTCGCCCGCCGCACCCCGACCGCCTTCGGCGACACCCCGGGGGAGAGCGTCTACCTGCTGGGCGAGACCCGCGACGAGCTCGACGGGTCGATCTGGGCGCAGGTCGCGCACGGTCACCTCGGCGGCATGCCCCCGACGGTCGACCTGCAGTGGGAGGCCACGCTCGCGCGCATCCTGTCGACGAGCTCCAGGGACGGACTGATCACCGGGGCGCACGATCTCTCCGAGGGCGGGCTCGCGCAGGCGCTCGTCGAATCGGTGCTCGCCGGCGAGTGCGGACTGCGGGTGGTGCTGCCCGAGGACGTGGATCCGTTCGTGTGGATGTTCTCCGAGTCGGCCGGCCGCGTGATCGTCTCCGCCCCCCGCGGCGAGGAGATCCGCTTCCAGCAGATGCTCACCGCGCAGGGCATCCCGCACACCCGCATCGGCGTGACCGATCCGGACTCGGGGACCTTCGAGGTCCAGGGTCAGTTCACGCTGACCACCGACGAGCTCCGTAGTGCGCACGAGGCGACGTTGCCGACCCTGTTCGGTGTCGACCCGATCTGAGATGACCGGTCTGGGTCGGGCCTGTGTGAGGCGGGCCGGTGTGATGCAGACCGGCCGGAGCCGGCCTGATGCGTGACCTCCGCCGGGGAGAGCGGATACTGGCCGTCGTCCTGTCCGGCACGGCCGGGTTCGTCGACGCGGTGGGCTTCCTCGTGGTGGGCGGTTACTTCGTCTCGTTCATGAGCGGCAACTCCACGCGCATGGTCGTCGACCTGGCGGAGGGCGACCTCGGGGGCGCGGGCATCGCCGCGGTGGTTCTGGTCGCGTTCTTCCTCGGCGCGGTCGCCGGAGCGGTGGTCACCCGGCGTCGCAACCTCGACGACCGCCCCGCTGTGCTGGGCCTGGTCGCGGCCCTGCTGCTCTCGGCTCTCGCGCTGCACCGGATCACCACCGCCACGGTCCTCGGGGTGCCCGTGGCGATGGCGGTGGTCGCCGCGTCGATGGGTGCCATGAACTCGGTGTTCCACTCGCGGGGCGAGGTCTCGCTGGGGGTCACCTACATGACGGGTGCGGTGGTCAAGTCCGCCCACCGGCTGGTCGACGCACTGGCCGGGGGGTCGTGGGCGCCCTATCGGCAGCAGGTCTCGCTGTGGGCCGCGCTCGTGCTGGGCGGCGTGGCGGGTGCGGTGCTCCAGGTGGACCTCGGCGTGGCCGCGCTGGGCGTCGCGGCGGCGGTCGTGACCGGCGCACTGGTGGCGACGGTCTGGATCCGCCGACGGGAGTACCGCAGGCCCTGAGGAGCCGTGGTCACCGTCGTCGTCGTGCCCGGAGGTAGGCCTCCCGCGCGGCGAGGCCGTGGACCACCTCGTCGATCATGGGCCGCACGAACCGTGCGCGGTGAGCGGTATCGGAGGCCGCCGCCGCTGCCAGGTTGAGGGCGGAGAACGCGGCGAGGGTCAGCGAGACGCGCACCAGGGTGACGCTCACCGGGACGCCGGCCAGCAGACCCCCCAGATCCTCGGTGGGGCGCAGGGTCCAGCGGGTCTCGGTGGCCTCCGGCACCGCGATCCAGCCCAGGAACAGGAAGAACGCGAACACCAGACAGGCGAACAACACCGACTGGATGAGGGTGGCCAGGACCGGCACCAGCAGGATGTTGACCCGTTCGGACATCCGCAGCCGGAGGCCCGGCGCCTGCGACCGCAGCTCGTCGTGCAGGTCGTCCCGTGTGGTGATGACCACCAGCAACACGGTGAGCACACCCATCACGCCCACCACGGCGAAGGTCCGCGCCCAGGACAACGCCACCATCACCTGCCAGATCTCCGCACTGAAGAACAGGAAGAGCACGGCCAGCATGAGGACGGGGAGCACCCTCGCCACCATGTGGCCCATGGTGCCCAGCTCGCGCCGTACCCGCCGCGCGGCCCAGCGCACCAGTGAACCGGCGCCGACGTAGGTTCCCACCAGGACCGTGACCACGGTCAGGGACGTGGTGAGGAACCCGGGGCCGTCGTGGGGTTCGAAGGTCAGGGGCGCGACGACGAGGAGGGCGGTCGCCGAGGCGAGCCCGACGAGTGTGCCGTACGCCGGTCCGACACGACGCACGATCCGCGCGACGAGCCAGCCGACCCCCGGCGCAGCGGCGAACAATCCGAGCGACACCAGGAGCAGGACGATGATCGGATCGCCCGCGTCGACGAGCTCCCACTCGGCGGCGTCGTCGCCGACTCGGTCCAAGAGCTCCACCGCGTAGTCGTTGGACCGGTCCAGCGTGGACAGGCCGGACGAGGCCACGGCGAGCCCGGCGCTGACCCCGGCGGAGCGCCGAAGGACCTCGCGCACCCGGGTGGACGGGGCGATCATCAGCGGCAGCCCCAGCGACCGCAGGTGGTCCTCGTGGGCGCCGCGGCTGCCGGCCGGTGTCGGAGCGGTCGTGGGCACCAGGACATTCTGGCAGTCGACGCGCCACGCACGGCCGGTACCGCCGACTATCGTCTAGACATGCCCACCAGTGAGCGAGCGGTGCAGACAGCCGGGGCGGGGTCGACCCGGCCGGCCACGCCCCCCGTCTACACCCGTCCGCCGTCCAAGGTGCGGGATGACGACGTCCGGCCGCCGCTGCCCGGGCAGGTCGTCGACACCGTGTTCTTCGCCCTGGCCACCCTCGCGGCCGGGTTTCTCGGCTGGCGGCTGTTGGACGACGTGTGGCGCCACACCTGGTGGCACCTGTTCCTGCTGCTCCCGTTCTGGGCTCTGGTGGCCTATCTGGTCCTGCCCCGCCTGCAGACGCTCATCACGTCGGTCTACGTGCCGGGGTACTTCATCGCCCGGACCCGGACCTCGGACGGGCTGCTGGGGGACCCGGTCAACCTCGCCGTCGACGGCACGGCGCGCCAGATCCACGAGACCATGACGGCGTGCGGATGGGTGCTGGCCGACGACATCACGGTCCGCTCGTCCTGGGGCATCGTCATGTCCTCGGTGCTGCGCCGCTCCTATCCCGCCGCGCCGGTGAGCCCACTGAGGCTCTTCGGCCGCACGCAGTGCCTGGCCTACCAGCAGGAGGTGGAGGGCAATGCGGCGCAGAGGCACCACGTGCGCTTCTGGCGGTGCCCGGACGGGTGGCTCCTGCCCGGGGGGCACCGTGTCCAGTGGCTCGGCGCGGGCACGTACGACCGCGCGGTGGGATTGTCGCTGTTCACCCTCCAGGTGACCCACAAGATCGACGCGGACATCGACGTGGAGCGCGACTACATCGTGGACTCGATCCGGTACCACGTGCCGGGAGTGGGGGTCCGGGTACTGGATAACTTCTCCACCGGGTACCACTCGCGCAACGGTGGCGGCGACGCGATCCGCACGGATGGCGACCTGCCGGTGGTGGATCTGCGCGCCGTACCGGTCGTCGAGGCCTCGGCGGCCGGGTTACCGCCCGGGGTGGTCCGCGCCGCGCGCGGATACGACGATCCCCTGGCGGAGGGTGGACTGGCGTCGGGGGACTCCGATCGACCGGCCGACGACGTCGCCCCCGACCCCGGACACCTCCCCCGCCCGGCCGCGCTCACCGCGGGCTGCGGCCTGGTCGCGGCGACCGTCCTCGTCCTGCTGGTCATGGCGCTGCGGGACATCCTCGGTGACCAGGGACTGGAGGAGTTCGCCGGTCTGGACCGCTCCGAACTGGTGCCCGCCATCGTCGTGCTCGCGGTGTTCATCGGCGGTGTATACGGCGTGATGGGTGTCCTGGCGCTGCTGACCTACCTCGGCTACGGCAGACCCCGGGTGTGGCTCCTGACGATGACGGTGGTGAGTGTGGTCTCGACCGAGTCCGGCCGCGTGACCACGGACGCCGAACTGGGCACCGTCCTCGGCGGGTACCTCGTGCTGGCGGTCAACGTCCTCATACTGCTGCTACTCACCAGCCAGGCCACCAGGACCTGGAGCCGCAGGACGGCCCAGGAGCGCCGGGACCGTCGCCGTGCGCTCGCTCGGCCGGCCGTGGGTGGCGGATCGTGAGCCGGCCCCCCGACGGAGAGTCGGTCCGCGCGGCCGTCGAGGCGGTGACCCCCTGGCTCGACGACGACGAGGTGGGCTCTCCCGGCCGGTCCGCACTCGCGGCGGCGGTGCGGGCCACCACCGCCGTGTTGGCGGCCGAGCTCCCCGGACGGGCGGTGGAGGTGCGCGTGCCTCCGTACGCGGCCGTGCAGTGTGTGGAGGGCCCGCGCCACACGCGGGGGACACCGCCCAACGTGGTCGAGACCGATCCCCGGACCTGGCTCGAGCTCGCCACGGGCCGCCGCGGCTGGGAGTCCGCGGTGGCCGGTGGCCGGGTGCGCGCGTCGGGTACCCGGGCCTCCGAGGTGGCCGCGGGGCTGCCGATCGTGCGTTCGCTCTGACGGGTTCCCGCCGCCCCGCAGTGGCAGGTGGCGACCGCCGGGACGGCCGCCGGGGAGGGGGCGTGTGGCCACGGGACTGGGGTCGCAGGGGTCTGGGAACGTACACTCGAACCGCACCGCCGGGGTCCGTCCGGGCGGACCGCCCCGAACCCATGAGGGAGCACCAGCAGGTGGAGAGTACGTCGTCCCGTCCGGGCCCGTCCGGATCACTCCGCCGGACCGGTGGCCGCGCCGCCGTCGGCCTGGGTCTGCCCGACCCGTCCGCCCCGGGCCCGGCCGGCCTTCCGATCGACACCGAGCGCATCGGCCCGGTCGAGGAGTGTGGCGTCTTCGGAGTGTGGGCTCCCGGCGAGGACGTCGCCAAGCTCACCTACTACGGCCTGTACGCGCTACAGCACCGTGGCCAGGAGGCCGCCGGGATCGCGGTCGCGGACGGTGAGCAGGTCCTGGTCTACAAGGATCTCGGCCTGGTCAGTCAGGTCTTCGACGAGAAGACCCTCGAGTCGATGAGTGGTTACGTGGCCATCGGTCACTGCCGGTACTCCACGACGGGTGCCGCGTCCTGGGACAACGCCCAGCCCATGTTCCGGCCCACGCCCGGCGGCGGGTCCGTGGTGCTCGGTCACAACGGCAACCTGGTCAACACGCAGGAACTCAAGCGCTACGCCACCGGGATCGGCATCCGTGGGTACACCGAGCACAGCACCCATTCGGACTCGGACATCGTGTCCACCCTGCTGGCCCACGAGGCGGGGGACGGGGGACTGGAGGAGGCGGCGGCCCGGTTGCTCCCGCGTCTGCGCGGCGCCTACTGCCTCACGTTCTCCGACGAGAACACGCTCTACGCCGCCCGCGATCCACACGGGGTGCGCCCGCTCGCGCTCGGCCGGCTCGAGCGCGGATGGGTGGTCTCGTCCGAGACCTCGGCCCTGGACATCGTCGGTGCGTCCTTCGTCCGCGACGTCGAGCCCGGCGAGCTCATCGCGATCGACGCCGACGGCGTCCGCTCCCGCAGGTTCGCCGAGCCGACCCCCAAGGCCTGCGTCTTCGAGTACGTCTACCTGGCACGCCCCGACTCGGTGATCAACCAGCGCTCGGTCAACTCCACCCGCGTGGAGATCGGCCGCAAGCTGGCGGTGGAGCACCCCGCCGACGGCGACCTGGTGATCCCGGTGCCGGAGTCGGGGACCCCGGCGGCCGTCGGTTACGCCCAGGGCTCGGGTATCCCCTTCGCCCAGGGCCTGACCAAGAACGCCTATGTCGGGCGCACGTTCATCCAGCCCAGCCAGACCATCCGTCAGCTCGGCATCCGCCTCAAGCTCAACCCGTTGCGCGAGGTGATCCGCGGTCAGAAGCTCGTGGTGGTGGACGACTCGATCGTCCGCGGGAACACCCAGCGAGCCCTGATCAGGATGCTGCGCGAGGCGGGCGCCCTCGAGGTGCACGTCCGGATCGCGTCCCCGCCGGTGCGCTGGCCGTGCTTCTACGGAATCGACTTCGCCAGCCCCGCCGAACTGATCGCCAACGGCGTCGACGCGACGGACGGGATGCTCGAGGGGGTCCGCCGGGCGATCGGGGCGGACACCCTCGGTTACATCTCGGTGGACGGGATGATCGAGGCCACCGCGCAGCCCCGGGAGGATCTGTGTGCGGCCTGCTTCGACGGCCACTATCCCATCGCGCTCCCGGACGATTCGGCGATGAGCGCCGCCGTGCGGGCGCTCGCCGCCCAGGTCGACGGCGAGAACCCCGACCGTCACCTGGTCCTGCACGACAGCGCGGACGCAGTCCACCGACCCTGACCGGGCGCCCGGGACCGGGCGCCGATGAGGAGAACCGAAGATGACCGAGAACCACCACCACGCGCCCGGCGCCTCGTACGCCGCCGCCGGTGTCGACATCGACGCCGGTGAGCGTGCCGTCGAGCTCTTCGCCCCCCACGCCAAGCGGGCGACCCGGCCGGAGGTGATGGGTGGCCTCGGCGGTTTCGCCGGGCTGTTCTCCCTCAGGAACTCCTACCGGCAGCCGCTGCTCGCCTCGTCGACGGACGGTGTCGGGACCAAGATCGCGGTGGCGCAGGCCATGGACGTCCACAACACGGTCGGCATCGACCTGGTGGCGATGGTGGTGGACGACCTGGTGGTGTGCGGTGCCGAACCGCTGTTCCTCCAGGACTACATCGCGATCGGCAAGGTCGTGCCGGAGCACGTGGCTGGCATCGTCGAGGGCATCGCCGAGGGCTGCGTACGGGCGGGTTGCGCACTGCTGGGCGGGGAGACCGCCGAGCATCCCGGACTCATGGCACCGGGTGAGTACGACATCTCGGCAACGGGGGTCGGCATCGTCGAGGCCGACGAGGTCCTCAAGGCCGAGAACGTGCGCCCCGGCGACGTGATCGTGGGCATGGCGTCCTCGGGTCTGCACTCCAACGGCTACTCGCTGGCGCGCCACGTGCTGCTCGAGCTGGCCCGCCTCCCGTTGGAGGGTCATGTCGAGGAGTTCGGCCGGACCCTGGGTGAGGAGCTCCTCGAGCCCACCCGGATCTACGCTCTGGACTGCCTGAGCCTGATCGCCGAGACGGACGTCCGGGTGTTCAGCCACGTCACCGGTGGCGGGTTGGCCGAGAACCTTGCGCGGGTCATGCCGCGCGGGCTGGTGGCACGTCTCGACCGCGGTCGGTGGCCGGTGCCCGCGGTGTTCGGCACCATCGCCCACCACGGGCGGGTCGAGCAGGCCGAGATGGAGCGCACGTTCAACATGGGGCTCGGGATGGTCGCAGTGCTCCCGGCGGAGGACGCCGATCGCGCCCAGGCGGTCCTCACGGCCCGCCACGTGGACAACTGGGTGATCGGCCACGTCGACAAGGCCGGCGACGACGCGGCCGACGCCTCGCGAGTGGTGCTCGAGGGGTCGCACGCACGGTTCTGATCGGGGCGGTGCCCCCGCCGGCACCGCCCCGCCGCACACACGTGGGCCGGGCATCCTCGCTGGATGCCCGGCCCACGTGTGTGCGGCGGTCGGGGAGTGCGGTCAGAACCTGCTGTCGCCCTCGGACCATGACCCGTAGGGGTCGTCGTCCTCGTCCTCGTCGGTACTGGGCCGCTCGGTGCTGAGTCGCGTGGTGGGCGAGCCACCACCCGCCAACTCCGCTTGCAGACGTTCTAGGTCCGTCTGCGGAGTGTTGTACTTGAGCTCGCGAGCGACCTTGGTCTGCTTCGCCTTCGCGCGGCCTCGGCCCATTGACCTGACCCCCTCGGAAACGGTGCTGGGCCACCTCGGGGGTGCCCATCAATGTGAGTATCTGCCTAGCCACAGGATAGCGTGCCCGGCGCGGAATGTCCGCCCGGGTGTCGCGGGAGCCGCCCGGGGGGCCTATGCCTGGCCGCGGAGCCTGCGGATCGCCTCACGTCCGGCCTGTGGGCCGGAGTCGACCGGGACGGAATCGGGGTCGATCGCGGCGGAGACCCCGTCGACCTCGAGAACGGTGTCCGAGGCGATGGACCGCTTGAGCAGTGCGAGCGCCACGGGCCCGTACTCGTGGTGTTGGACGACTGTGCCCACGCGCCCCACGGTGCGTCCACCGGCGAGCACCTCCGCACCGGGGGACAGCATCTGGTCGCCGCCGGATCCGTCCAGGTGGAGTCGGACGAGGACCCGCGGGGACTTGCCGAGGTTGTGGACCCGGGAGACCGTCTCCTGGCCCCGGTAGCACCCCTTGTCCAGATGCACCGCGCCGCGTCGGGCGACCTCACCGATCCACGTGGGGATCTCGTGGGGGATCGTCTTCTCGTCGGTGTCCACGCCGAGGCGGGCACGCAGCGGGGTCGTCTCGACCGCGCGGAGGGCCTCGTACGCCCACGAACCGGCCGGGCGGGCGCCGGAGCGGACCAGCGCGTCGAACCAGTGGGTCAGCCCCGAGCGGGGGACGAGCAGGTCGACGGACCCCGCCATCGGCCACGGCATCCGGCGGGCGATCCCCCCTCCCGGCAGCGGGATGCTCGTGTAGTCGCCCACCGGCAACTCCACCGTGGTCCCGTCGGGGGCGGTGACGGTGGCGGGGAGTCCGGTGCCGGCGAGGGTGACGACGACGAGGTCGGCGGCCTCCGGTGTCGCATCGGCCCAGAAGACCATCCTGGTCAGGAACGCCAGTAGTCCCGCGCCCCGACCGGGTTCGGTGTCCAGGACGAGTGTGCCGTCGACGTCGGAGAGCACCACGTGGTGTTCCACCCGGCCGTTGGCGTCGAGGATCAGCGTCTCACCCCCGCTGCGGTCGGCGAGTGCGGCCACGTGCTGGGAGACGAACCCCTCGAGCCAGCTCAGGCGTTCGCCGCCACCGATGGTCAGCACGTCCCGGTGGGAGCGGTCTACCACGACCACGGAGGACGTGGCCGCGCGTTGCTCCCCCAGAGGGTCGCCGTAGTGGAACGGGACCCCGGCGTCGGGGCCCGGTCCGGTCGTGTCCACGGCACCTGGTCGGGTCAGGATCGGGCTGTGGTAGCCGCCGTCGATCCTGTCGGGCACAGCTGGGACGTTCACGATCGCGATCCTACGTGCGTCGTCGTAGTGTTGCCGACATGGGCACTGCAGGTGGAGCAGGATCGGGACGGCCGGCGGATCGGGAAGCTGACGCGCGGGTGGTCGTACTGGTCGCGGGTGG
Source organism: Dietzia sp. PP-33 (assembly GCF_033790845.1). Taxonomy (NCBI): domain Bacteria; kingdom Bacillati; phylum Actinomycetota; class Actinomycetes; order Mycobacteriales; family Dietziaceae; genus Dietzia; species Dietzia sp. PP-33. Next base: position 28,107 of record NZ_JAMYEI010000004.1, on the reverse strand, counting down.
CCCGGACGGTCCGCGACCCCGGGTGCATCCCGCGGGGGAGCCTTTGCTGCTCGCCGACGACCTCGCGGCTGTCCGCGGTGACGGTTGCTTCGAGACCCTCCTGGTGGTGGGGGGTGAGCCGGCCAAGCCGGAGCGTCACCTCGCCCGGCTGTCGAGGTCGGCGTCGTCGCTCGGCCTCACCGGGCCCTCCGCCGAGCAGTGGAGGGCCGGGATCGACCTGGCCGCCCGGGAGTGGGGGCCGGGCTCCGAGGCCATGCTGCGTCTGGTGCTGTCCCGCGGCCCGGAGCGCGGGGGACAGGAGACGGCCTACATCACCGTCGCCCCCGTCGGGCCGCACGCGGTGCGCGCCAGGACGGAGGGGATCGCCGTCACCGTGCTCGACAGGGGGTTCCCGGCGGACTTCGCGGCCACGGCACCCTGGATGTTGTTGGGGTCCAAGACGCTGTCCTATGCGGCCAACATGGCCGCCCTGCGCCACGCGGCCGCCAACGGGTTCGACGACGTGGTCTACCTGTCGTCCGAGGGAGAGGTCCTCGAGGGGCCGCGGTCCACGATCGTCACCGCGCGCTCCGGTGAGCTGGTGAGCCCCCCCGTCGAGGCGGGGATCCTGGAGGGCACCACCCTCGGTGCTCTCACCGAGGTCGCGCAGGCGGAGGGCGTCCCGGTGCACCGTGAACGGTTGCTGGTGACCGATCTACTGACCGCAGACGCCGTCTGGCTGCTCTCCTCGGTCACCCTGGCCGCGAGGGTCCACCGGATCGACGACGTCGGTCTCGCGTCGGCCGATCCGGGGATCGACGTGGCGGGGATGGTCGACCGGGCGGTGGGGCGGGCCTGAGGCCGGGGATCCCGTCTTCGATCGGGCCCCGTGCCCCCGGAAGGGGCCACCGCCGTACCCGGCCACGTGGCGAAGCACGCTCGGGGTTCCGGCAAATTCTGCTCATCTTCCCTGGTAGTGGGTGTCCGACGACACACCGCGCCACGTTGAGTGCCCTTACCCCGGGGAGTACCGTCCTGCGTGTGGCCGTCCGATCTGACCGTGGCGGCATTCGTGGCAGGAGCGCGGGTTTATGGACGTCCTCGACATATCGCGGTGGCAGTTCGGGATCACCACCGTCTATCACTTCATCTTCGTCCCACTGACGATCGGCCTGGCGCCGATGGTGGCGATCATGCAGACGATGTGGGTCGCCACCGGCAAGACCGGCTGGTATCGGGCCACCAAGTTCTTCGGCAAGCTCTTCCTCATCAACTTCGCGCTCGGCATCGTCACGGGCATCGTGCAGGAGTTCCAGTTCGGGATGAACTGGTCCGAATACTCCCGGTTCGTCGGAGACGTCTTCGGCGCGCCGCTGGCCCTCGAGGGCCTGGTGGCCTTCTTCCTCGAATCGACCTTCCTCGGCCTCTGGATCTTCGGGTGGGGGCGGTTGCCCAAGGCGATCCACCTCGCGGCCATCTGGATGGCCGCGATCGGCGTCAACCTGTCGGCGTACTTCATCATCGCCGCGAACTCGTTCATGCAGCACCCCGTGGGCGCGGTCTACAACCCGGAGACCGGGCGTGCCGAACTCACCAGTATCTGGGCCCTCCTCACCAACTCGACGGCGCTCGCCGCGGTACCCCACACCATCGCGGGCGCCTTCCTGACCGCCGGGACCTTCGTCGCCGGCATCGGGCTGTGGTGGATGGTCCGGGCCTCGCGGCAGCATGTCGACCTCGTGGTCGGTGGCGAGACCGAGGCGGCGGCGGAGAAGGAGAACCAGGCCCGCGAGATCTTCCGGCCGGTCACCAGGCTCGCACTGTGGGTGATGATCGTCTCCGGTGCCGCGCTCATCGTCACCGGGGACATCCAGGGCAAGCTGATGTTCGAACAGCAGCCCATGAAGATGGCGGCCGCCGAATCGCTGTGCCACACCGAGACGGATCCCGAGTTCTCCGTCTTGACGGTGGGCACGCACAACAACTGCGACTCGGCCATCCACCTCATCGAGGTCCCGTACGTCCTGCCGTACCTGGCGGAGGGGCAGTTCTCGGGAGTCGAACTCCAGGGCGTCCAGGATCTCCAGGCCCAGTACGAGGAGCAGTTCGGGCCCGGCAACTACGCGCCCAACCTCTTCGTCACCTACTGGAGTTTCCGGGCCATGATCGGACTCGGGGTGGGCTCCGCCCTGCTGGCGGTGGTCGGCCTGTGGGTCACCCGCCGCTCGGCGCCCATCCCGCACCAGCGCTGGCTCGGCGTCCTCGGCATCGCCGCGATCCCGTTCCCGTTCCTCGCCAACTCGGCCGGCTGGGTGTTCACCGAGTTGGGACGTCAACCCTGGGTCGTCCACCCCAACCCCGTCGGTGACCCGATGATCAGTCTCCTGGTGAGCCAGGGGGTGTCCGACCACCCAGCGTGGCTCGTACTGACCTCACTGATCGGGTTCACGATCGTCTACGGCGGCCTGGCCGTCGTGTGGTTCGTCCTCATCCGCAGGTACACGGTCGAGGGGCCGCTCGAGCACGACGCCGAGCCCCACCTCGGGCCCCCCGGCGACGACGACGCCGACCGACCGCTGTCCTTCGCGTACTGACCGGGAGAGAGATCATGGGTCTTCAAGAACTCTGGTTCATCCTCATCGCCGTGCTCTTCCTCGGCTACTTCGTCCTGGAAGGGTTCGACTTCGGCGTGGGAATCCTCATGCCGGTCCTCGGTCGAGGCCCCGACACCCCGGAGCGGGACACCCGCCGCCGGGCGGTGCTCAACACGATCGGCCCGGTGTGGGACGGCAACGAGGTCTGGCTGCTGGTGGCAGGAGGCGCGATGTTCGCCGCCTTCCCGGAGTGGTACGCGACCCTGTTCTCCGGCTTCTACCTGCCGCTGTTCCTCATCCTGATCGCACTGATCTTCCGGGCCGTCGCGATCGAGTTCCGGGGCAAGATCGACGACGTCACGTGGCGGCGCCGGTGGGACATCGCGATCGTCGCCGGCTCGGTGGTGCCGGCGTTCCTGTGGGGCGTCGCGTTCGCCAACATCGTCCGGGGTGTCGCCATCGACGCGGACAAGCAGGTCACCAGCACCCTTTTCGACCTGCTCAACCCGTTCGCCCTGCTCGGCGGTCTGCTCACCCTGACGGTGTTCACCCTCCACGGGGCGGTGTTCCTCGCCCTCAAGACCTCCGGAGTGCTCCGTACCGAGGCGGTCCGGATAGCCCGGATCCTGGCGCCGTCAGTGTTGGGGATCGGCGGGGTCTTCGCGCTCTGGACGCAGCTGGCCCACGGCCACCTGTGGACCTGGGGCGCGGTCATCGTGGCCGCGGCCGCACTGATCGGCGTCGTCGCCGCGGTCCACGCGGATAGGGAGGGCTGGGCCTTCGCCGGGACGACGCTGGCCATAGCCGCGGTCGTCGTGCTCCTGTTCGGGTCGCTGTTCCCGAACGTCATGCCCACCACGCTGACGGACGGTGTCGGGCTCACCATCGAGAACGCGTCGAGTTCGCACTACACCCTCATCGTCATGACCTGGGCCGCAGCCTTCCTCACCCCGGTGGTCATGGTGTACCAGGGCTGGACGTACTGGGTGTTCCGCAAGCGGATCTCGGTCGACCAGATCCCGCCATCAATCGGCCTCCGGCCCGCGCGGACCGGGAGGAGCTGACCCCGAGGTGGCAACTCCCCTCGACCCACGGCTCGTGCGCGAGTCCCGACAGGTGCGCCGCCACCTCGCGGTCTCGGTCGCCCTCGCGGCGGTCACGGCGGCGGCGACCGCGGCCTTCGCGGTCCTGCTCGCCCGCGTACTCGCCGGGGTCATCACCGACCCCTCGGCGCGGACGCTCGGCGCGTGGTCCGCGGAACTGGCCTCGCTGGCGGTGGCGGTGGTGGTCCGGGTCGCAGCGACATGGGCGCAACAGCGACTGGCGCGTGCTGCCGCCGGCGACGTGGTCGACGACCTCCGCGCCCGCGTCGCCCGGGCGGTGGCGGGGTGGGATCCGATCGATCGTCGGCACCGAGCCGCTGAACTCCACTCCGTCCTCACCACCGGCCTGGCGGGCCTGGTGCCCTATCTCGCCGGCTACGTCCCCGCCCTGGCGACCGCGGTCGTCGTCACCCCGGCCCTGGTCGTGGTCGTGGCGTTCGTCGATCCGCTGTCCGCTGTGGTCATCGCGGTGACACTCCCTCTCATACCCGTCTTCATGATCCTCGTGGGGACCCTCACGCGGTCACGCACCGAGCGACAGTTGGAGACCATGTCGCGGCTGTCCGCCCGGGTGCTCGACCTCATCGCGGGGCTGCCCACGCTCGTCGCCCTCGGGCGGGAGCGCGGGCCGGAGGTCCAGGTCGCCGCGGCCGCACGGGCACATCGGCGTGCCACCATGGGTGCGCTGAGGATCGCGTTCCTGTCCTCGATGGTTCTCGAGCTCCTCGCCACCCTGTGCGTCGCGCTGGTGGCGGTGGGGATCGGGCTGCGCCTGGTGGTGGGTGACATGGAGCTCGCCGCCGGGATTGCGGCTCTGGTGCTGGCGCCAGAGGTGTACCAGCCACTCCGCACGGTGGGCGCCAGGTTCCACGAGTCCTCCGACGGTGCCCTCGCCGCGGACCGGGCCTTCGGGATCCTGCACAGTGGCCCGGGAGAGAAGCCCGGTGAGCGGTCCGACCGCAGCGGGGGCGCCGGGTGCTCGGGCCGCATCCCCGACGGTCCGGTCCGCATCGAGGTCCGGGGCCTCGCGGTGCGGGGTCGCGACGGGATGCGGCCCGACGGACTGGACCTGGTGGCCGAACCGGGTCGCCTGACCGTCCTGACCGGGCCCAACGGATCGGGCAAGTCCACGGCGGTACTGGCGCTGCTGGGGCTTCTGGCGCCGACGCGGTTCGAGGCGGACCGGATCCGGATCGGGGGGATCGACCTCGGGCGGGTGGACCGCGAGGCCTGGTGGACACGGGTCGCGTGGCAGCCGCAGCGTCCGACTCTCGTGTCGGGCACCCTGCGCGAGAACGTCGAGCTCTTCGGCACCGATCCGGGGCGGCTCGACGCGGCGGCTCGGCAGGCCGGTTTCGACCGGGTGCTCGCCGACCGGGAGGCGGGGTGGGACGACCCCGTGGGGCATGCGGGTCGGGGGCTCTCCGCAGGGGAGGCGCACAGACTCGCGCTCACCAGGCTGTTCGCCTCGGATGCCGATGTCCTCGTCTCCGACGAGCCCACCGCGCACCTGGACGGGGAGACGGCCGGCCGTGTCGCCGACGCCCTCCGCGAACGAGCGCGGTCGGGCGACACCGTACTGGTCGTCACCCACGACCCGGTGGTCCTCGCTGCCGCCGACGTCGTGGTGAGGCTCACCGCGGCGGGCACGCCCGACGTCCGGGCGGAGGTGGCCCGGTGAGCGATCTACGCTACGTCCTCGACCTGCTGGAGCTGGACCGACTCCGCGCGCTGCGTGCCGTGCTGATCGCCGTCCTGACCCTCGCCATAGCGGCCTCGCTCGCCGCGATCTCCGCGTGGCTCATCACCCGGGCCTGGGAACAGCCCCCGGTACTGGACCTCACCGTCGCCGTCGTCGCGGTCCGGGCGCTCGGCATCAGTCGAGGCGTCTCCAGATATCTGGACCGACTCGCGTCCCACGACGTCGCCCTTCGTGGCGCCGCCCGTGCGCGGGAGCGACTCTACCGGCGCCTTGCCGAGGGTGCCGCCACCCCGGCCCTGCGGACCGGGGACGTACTCCTGCGCTCGGGCCGCGATCTGGACCTGGTCGCGGACACGGTCGTCCGCGTCCTCATCCCGGCGGCGGTGGCGATGATCCTGTCGGTGGGGTCGGTCGTCGCCCTCGCGCTGCTGTCTCCCGCGGTGGCGGTAGTCATGGGCGTCTGCGTCGTCCTCGTCGGAGCGGTCGCGCCCGCCCTGGCCGCGCGGGCCGCGCTGGACGCCGAGCGGACGATCGCGGCGTCCATCTCCGACCAGGCCGCGACAGTCGTCCTCGTCGTGGACCACGCGGAGGAACTCGCCGTGGGAGGTCGGCTCGGGACGGCGATCCGATCGATCTCGGACGCCGGGGCCCGCCGCCGGAGCGCGGAACGACGGTCGGACGCCGCCTCCGCCCGAGCGGTGGCCGCCGTACCCGCGGGGACGCTCATCACCGCGCTGGCCGCTCTCGTCGTCGGCGTTGTGGTCTACGGCGGCGACGCGGGAAACGGGCCGACCTGGATCGGGATCCTCGTCCTGTTCCCGCTCGCGGCGTTCGAGGCCCTCGCGGCTCTCCCCGCCGCCGCCGAGCACCTCGCGAGGGCGGTTCCCGCGGCCGAACGTGTCCGGGGCATGGTCGACGAGTCGCGGAGTGGCCGGGGGGTCGCGACGGCCGGCAGGGCCGACTCCGATTCCGATTCCGAGGCGATCGCCGGATCCTCCACGGCCGGCGGCGACGCGCTCCTCGTGGCGACGGCGCTGACCTGGGGCCACGACGACCGGGAGCTGTCATCGGAGCGGCTGGAGCTGTTCCTGCGCCCCGGCGACCGGGTGGTGGTCCGTGGCCCGTCGGGGTCGGGCAAGAGCACGCTGGCGCGGGTCCTGGCGGGGCTGGAGGCGCCGCTCTCCGGACGGGTGCTGGCGTCGGGCGGGGACCTCGCCCACCTCGACCGGCCGAGCTGCCGCGAGAGGGTGATCTATTTGGCCGAGGACGCCAGGTTGTTCGCCACCACACTCCGGGACGACCTGCTCGTGGCCCGCGGCGACGCGACCGATGGCGAACTCCTACGGGTGCTCCGGGAGGTCGGGCTGGGTGGGTGGGTCGCCGCCCTGCCGGACGGTCTGGACACCGTGCTGGAGGGCGGGGACGACGCGGTCTCCGGCGGGCAGCGGCGGCGAATCCTGCTCGCCCGGGCCCTCCTGGTCTCCGCACCGGTCGTGATCCTCGACGAACCGACCGAGAATCTCGCGGTCGTCGACGCTGGCGCGCTCTTGAGTCGGATCTGCGACAGCGGGCCGGACGGACTGTTCGGACCGGAGCGTGCCGTCGTCGTCGTCACCCACGACCGGGCGACCCGGGTGACGACGACGAAGGAGATCGAACTCTAGGGGTCGCCTCAGCCCGCGACGCGGCGCAGGCGCGCGGACATGTGGGGGACCAGACCCTTGTCCGGGTCGACGCGCTCCTCGACCCAGCCCAGGTCGCCGCCCTCGACGATCCCGTAGATGCGTTTGGCGCCGCGGTGCTCCGGGCCGGTGGGAGAGGCGAGCACGACGTCGGTCGCCATCTCCCACGCGGACTGGGTGATCGGCGCGCCGTAGTACATCTCGATGACCCCGGAGGCGTGCGCTACGAGGAACTCGAGCTGGTCGTCCTCGGAGATCCGCCAGAAGCCCGCCTCCCGGTAGGCCGCGTCGTCCACGGCGCCTCCGGAATCGAAGGTCCAGGCGCGGGAACTCCAGCTCAGGTAGTTCTCGCCGTCGTGTGACACCACGATCTGCTGGCCGAAGCGGTGTTCACCCCGGTCCCCCGTGTCGGCCTCGCCCTCGCCCTCCCAGACGCCAACCAAGGGTAGGAGTGCGAGCAGACCCGGGTGCAGATCCGGGCCGAAGCGGAGGTTGGCCGTGTCCTCGGGGATCGGGAGCTCCGCGAATGCCGGGATGTTGCGGCGCGCGGTCGTCTCGGACCGGGCGGCCGCGGCATCGACCGCGGCGTTCGCGGATCCGCGCACGACAGACGAACCGTCTCCCCCCTCGGGGGTGGACGGCGTGGGGTCGACGGGACCGGTGGGATCGCTGTCCGTCACGACTCGTCAGTGACCGTTCGGTACACGATGTAGCACGTGGCCCACAGGATGGCCAGCGTGCAGAGGACGAGGAGGATCTCGAAGAAGAGCACCATGGCCCAATCCTAACCCCGAGGGCCTCGGCCGAGTGAGATGCGGGCGTCGATCGAGTGGATGAGGCAGTCCTCGGCGGGCACGAGGAAGTCCTCGCTCACCCGCGCCCGGAGCCCCACCACGGTCACCAGGGTGAACTCCGCGCGCACCACGCCCTCCCGGCCCGGAGGGTCGACGGTGACCACGATGTCGCGCACCTCCCGGATGGTGGCGTACTGGAGGTGCAGGTGCAGGTCCCACTTGAGGTGGTCGGCGCCGAACCCCGTCCTGAGCCCGTTCTCCGTGCGCACGCAGTCCGGCGCGAACGGCACACGGAACGCGGCCGCGGGCACGGTGAGGGCGGTGAGGTACACGCGCGCCGCGGCCTCGCGTTCCTCGGGCGAGTACGGGCCGGGATGGTCCGGGATCTGGGGCGTCGCGCCACGCCGTTGGTCGATGCCGACGATGACGACCGAGGCCACGGAGGCACCGACGGCGACGATGGAGGCGCGACCGGCCAGGCCGAGCGCTCGGGAGATGAGTGACATGGTTCCGAGATTAGCGAGTGGACCGCCCGCGCGGGTGAGCTCCCGGCTCGCGGGACCCGGCTCAGCCCACGCGATTCCCCTCTCGCGGCTCACCTCTCGCGGCTCACCTCTCGACGGGCACCCCGATGAGCGAGCCGTACTCCACCCAGCTGCCGTCGTAGTTGACCACGTCGGGTTGCTCGAGGAGTTCGTGGAGGACGAACCAGGTGTGGCTCGACCGTTCACCGATCCGGCAGTAGGTCACCACCCGGCGGTCCGACCCGCCGAGGAAGTCGGCATAGATCTGCCGGAGTTCGTGGTCGGGGCGGAAGGTCCCGTCTCGGGTCACCGCGCGGTTCCACGGGATGCTCACGGCCCCCGGGATGTGTCCCCGTTGGCGTCCGCCCTCCTGGGGCAACCCGGCCGGCGCCGTGAGTCTGCCGGTGTACTCGTCCACGGAGCGCACGTCCACCAGCGCGTCACGGCCCAATCCGTCGAGGACGTCATCGCGGAACGCGCGGATGGACAGGTCCTGGGGGTCGGCCGCGTACGCGGTGACCGGCCGGTCGGGTGTCCCGGACTCCAGGGGCAGGCCGTCGCGCTCCCAGCGCATCCGGCCCCCGTCGAGCAGGCGCACATCGGCGTGACCGTAGAGACGCAGGTACCAATAGGCGTAGGCCGCGAACCAGTTGTGGTTCCCGCCGTACACCACGACCGTGTGCTCACGGGTGATGCCGCGTTCGGCCATGAGCTCGCCGAACTTCTCGCGGCCCACGAGATCGCGCATGTACTCCTCCTGGAGCTCGGTGCGCCAGTTCAGCGCGACGGCTCCGGGGATGTGCCCGTCGGTGTGGTAGGCCGCCACGTCCTCGTCGACCTCGAGGAAGACCACCGAGTCGTCGGCCAGGCGCGATTCGGCCCAGCGGGTGCTGACCAGTACGTCGTCGCGACTCATGTCGGGCAGTCTAGTGGGCCGGCCTAGTGGGCCGGCCGGGCCAGGTCGCCGAGCGGCGCGGTGCCCGGCCGGCCGGTACCCCCGACGGTGAGCGTCCCGCCCCGCACGGTGAGGGTCTCCACGGCGAGACCGAGGGGTAGGACGTCCGGGGGGAGCGTGAGGGCGGTCCGGCGCAGCGCGAGTGCGGGATCCTGGTCCGGCACGCCGCCAGGGCCCGTCGCGGCCGACACCGGGACGAGGTGCGCGCCACGGTCGTCGACGACCAGGTCGACGACCGCCGAGACACGGGTGTCGGTGCCCTCGAGGGTCCCGGTGACACGGGCCCGGCGTTCGACCCCGCCAGCCAGGCTCGGATCGTCGGCCGCGCCGACCAGGACGTCCCGCATCCCGAGAGCGGGTCCGAGTGCATCGCCGGTGATCTGGACGGCGATCGCGACCGACTCCGCCGTCATGTCGACGGATCGGTCGCCGGGGACGCGGAGATCGGTCGCCACCGCGTCGACGGTCACCGGAGCGAGGCCGGGACGGGCGACCCTCTCCGCGCGGATCGAGGCCGAGGAGAGGGTCTCTGGGCCCGACCATCGCGAGGTCGGGCCCCCGCCGATCATCACCGTCGGAGCCGGGACTCCCGGTGTGGCAGGTCGGATCCGGGTGGACACGTCCGCTTCCACCACGGAGGCCCTGACGGCGTCCACGGTGAAGGCGCCGCCCACCACGACGGCCAGGGTGGCGGTCGCCACCGCGATGCTGCGACGGGGTCTCATGGGGTTCAGGTCTACTCCGATCGCCGGGGCCGGGGTGCGGGTCGCTAGTATCGTCTGGGCGCTGAACACGAGGAGGAAGCGACACATGGACGTAGTGCTCCTCACGACGGAAGCGGACCCCGAGGCGGTCGTACCCGCACTGTCTCTCCTGCCCCACTCGGTCAGGCTGCTGCCGGCACTGGCATCGTCGGTGGGGGAGCTGTCGGGGGCGGCACTCGCCCTGGTCGACGCACGTAGTGATCTCGCGGCATCCCGCGCGCTCTGCCGACTGCTCTCGGGGAGTGTGGACATCTCGGTCATCGCGGTGGTCTCCGAGGGTGGGTTGATCGCGGTGAGCGGTGACTGGGGGCTCGACGACATCATCCTGCCGACCACGGGTCCCGCCGAGGTCGACGCCCGCTTCAGGTTGTCCGCCGCCCGCCACTCGGCGCAGGGGGAATCCGACGGCGGGCTGCTCACCGTCGGTGAACTCGTGATCGACGAGGAGACCTACGTGGCCCGCGTCAAGGGTCGCCCCCTCGACCTGACCTACAAGGAGTTCGAACTCCTCAAACACCTGTGCCAGCACCCCGGGCGCGTCTTCTCGCGCGCTCAGCTCCTCCAGGAGGTCTGGGGTTACGACTTCTTCGGCGGTACCCGGACGGTCGACGTCCACGTCCGCCGCCTCCGGGCGAAACTGGGTCCGGATCACGAGTCCCTCATCGGCACGGTCCGTAACGTCGGCTACAAAGCGGTCCGCCCGACCGACCGCAGGGAGGACGGAGGGGACGCATGACCGTCGTCGAGCTCGCCGTGGACGAGGCGACAGCCGCGCGGATCGACATGATCGCCCGGGACGCCGAGGAGGCGGACGGCGTGGCCCCGCTGGGTGAACAACCGCTCCGGGCTCTCCGCGAGGGCGCGGGTGAGGGCGTCCGTCATCTGCTGGTCCGGACCGGCGAGGACGACGAGGGCGGGATCGCCGGGTACGCCCAGCTGGTCGGGGCCGGAGCGGAGGCGACCGCCGAGCTGGTCGTCGCCCCCGATCACCGTCGACGCGGAGTGGGAGCGGAGCTGCTCCGCGCGGTGTTCGAGCGGGAGCCCGCCGCAGCGGTGTGGGCACACGGCGACCTGTCGTCGGCACGTGCGCTCGCCGGGGCGGAAGGACTCGTCCGCACCCGCGAGCTGCTGAAGATGCGCCGGCGTTCCTCCGCCGGTCCCGAGCTGCCGGAGGCGCGGCCACCGGAGGGGATCGAGACCGGCACACTCGCCGAGGCGGCCTCCGAGGGTGGTGCGCGGTGGCCCGGGATGGACGCCAGGTCGGAGTTCCTGCGTGTCAACAACGCGGCGTTCTCGTGGCACCCCGAACAGGGAGGGTGGACCCGGGACCAGCTCGACGAACGGCTGGCGGTCGACTGGGTGGACACCGGAGCGGTCTTCCTCGCCGTCGACACCGGAGACCCCGGCGCCGGCGCGCCGCGGCTCGCGGGGTTCCACTGGACCAAGACGGTCGCAGAGCCCGGTACGCCTGTGGAGGGCGAGGTCTACGTGGTGGCCGTCGACCCGGTCGACCAGGGGCGTGGGCTGGGAGGGTTGCTCACCGCGCTGGGCGTGGCCCACCTCGAGGGTCCTGCGGCGGCCGAGTCGGTCGTCCTCTACGTCGAGGGCGACAACACGGCTGCGATCCGGACCTACGAGAAGCTGGGTTTCGCCATCGAGCACCGCGATGTGACGTACGCCTCGGGGTGAAATGCCTGTTCAGCCGCCCCGATGTCCGCGTATCGACCCAGGTGGGGGCACTGCTCGAGACTCAGGTGAGTGATCTTTTCGTGACGCATCCACTGAGTTCATCTCTCGTTCATCTCTACCGGCGAGACCGTTCATATCCAACCCTTAGGTTCTGTCCTCGTCGGGCCGGGATACGGCCCGCCTTTGCAATGCAGTCGTCAGAGACCTGCCCGGTGGGACTCCCACCGGACGAAACAAGGAGATTCAGTGGACCTCAAGCGCACCGGAGCCCTGCTCGGCCTCGCCGCCCTCACGACGGTCGGCCTCGCCGCCTGTTCGGACGACAACACGGGCAGCGGTGACACCGCGGCGCAGAGTGTCTCCGACGCTGAATGCGGTGGCAAGGAGACCCTGACCGCGTCGGGGTCGTCCGCGCAGAACAACGCCATGACGATCTTCGCCAACTCCTACGCCATGAGCTGCGAGGGACAGACCCTGAACTACAACTCCAACGGTTCCGGCGCCGGCGTGAGCGAGTTCACCGGTGGAATCACGGACTTCGGTGGATCCGATTCGCCGCTGGAGGACGCCGACTACACGGCTGCCGAGGAGCGGTGTGGTTCCGAGGCGTGGAACATCCCCGCCGTCTTCGGCCCGATCGCGGTGGCCTACAACCTCGACGGCGTCGACCTCAAGCTCTCCGGCCCCACCCTCGCCAGGATCTTCAACGGCGAGATCACGAAGTGGAACGACCCGGCCATCGCCGAGGAGAACGAGGGCACGGACCTCCCGGACGAGGACATCACCGTGATCTTCCGGTCGGACGAGTCCGGTACGACCGACAACTTCCAGAAGTACCTCGACGCGGCGTCGGAAGGTGCATGGACGCAGGGGGCCGGCAAGACCTTCAACGGCGGTGTCGGTGAGGGCTCCCGTGGGAACGAGGGGGTTTCGGCGGCCATCGGCCAGACCCCGGGCACCATCACGTACACCGAGTGGTCCTACGCGAAGAACCAGGACCTCTCGATGGTCAACGTCATCACCCCGTCGGACCCGGAGGGCGTGGAGCTCACCGCCGAGACGGCGGGTACGACCATCGACTCGGCGAGCCTCCAGAACGAGGGCACCAACGACCTCGTCATCGACACCTCGTCCTTCTACGTCCCCGGGTCGCCCGGCGCGTACCCGATCATCCTTCCCACCTACGAGCTCGTCTGCTCGGAGTACGAGGATCCCGAGACGGCCGAGGCGGTCAAGTCGTTCCTCAACGTCGCCGTCTCGGAAGAGGTCCAGGGGCAGCTGGAGGGCGAGGGCTACATCCCCGTCCCGGACGAGTTCCGCAACAAGCTCCTCACCGCCATCGACGCCATCAGCTGAGACGCCGTCACGCGATCTGATGATCGCCGGCCCGGCCCTACGGGGTCGGGCCGGCGGCACCCCCCGAATACATCGTGAGAGTCTGAAGGTCCCATGACTGTGTATGAATCCGTCGGCGCCAGCAGCAACGTCGATCAGAACGCCGCAAGTACCGGCGGATCCCTCGACGGCGCCGACCCGGCTCGAGAAACGAGCAAGGGTGAAGGTCGAGGCCTAGAAGATTCGGGGTCGTCGAAGCGGGCTGACAAGGTCTTCCGGTCCGTCACCGTCGCAGCGGGTGCGGTGATCTGCGCGCTTATCGCCAGCATCGCCGTCGTGCTCGTCTGGCAGGCGGTTCCCTCCCTCATGGAGAACCAGGCCAACTTCCTGACCAGTTCGGAGTGGAACACCTCCGACGCGCAGAACATGCGATTCGGCATCCTCGACCTACTCAAGGTCACCGTGCTCAGCTCGATCTTCGCTCTCCTTCTCGCTGTGCCCGTCGCCATCGGCATCGCAACGTTCCTCGTGCAGTACGCGCCGCCGCGATTGTCACGCACCTTGTCCGCGGTCATCGACCTCCTGGCCGCCGTGCCCTCGATCATCTACGGGATGTGGGGCCTGATCGTCCTCGGACCGTGGATCACGCCTCTCGCACAGTGGCTCAACAGCAACCTGGGGTGGATCTTCCTCTTCGGTGACGGCAACGTCTCCATCTCCGGTGGCGGCACCATCTTCACCGCGGGCATCGTCCTGGCCATCATGATTCTCCCGATCATCACGTCGATGTCGCGGGAGACCATCCGGCAGACCCCGTCACTGCAGCAGGAGGCGGCGCTCGCACTCGGCGCGACCAAATGGGAGAAGATCCGCATGACCTGCTTCCCCTTCGCCAAGTCGGGGATGGTCGCAGGATCCATGCTCGCGCTCGGTCGCGCGCTCGGTGAGACGGTGGCGGTGCTCATCATCCTCCGCGCCGCGAGCAGCGAATCTTCCTTCTCACTCTTCGACGGCGGCTTCACCTTCGCCTCCAAGATCGCGTCCGGGGCGGCCGAGTTCAACCATCCGCTCCCGACCGGTGCGTACATCGCTGCAGGCCTGGTGCTGTTCATCCTCACCTTCGTAGTCAACTTCATCGCCCGCACGGTCTCCGGCGGAAAGGTCAACGGCTGATGTCCCAGGCAACCCCCGATCTAGCGAAACCCGCCAAGCCGTCTGAGGCATTTCTCCCCATCTCAGGGGTCCGCAAGACCAAGAACTCCCTCGCCGCCGTGGTCTTCACGCTCTGCTTCGTGGTCGCGGTCCTGCCGCTCGCGGCGCTTCTGTACAAGGTGATCATGGACGGCCTGCCGGCGGTCCTCGATCCGACCTGGTGGACCAATTCGCTGTTCCTGATCTCTCCGACCTCGACGAGCGGCGGTGTGGGCCACGCGATCTACGGAAGCTTCGTCCAGGTCCTCATCGCCGCGGTGATATCGATCCCGCTGGGTATCGCGGCCGGCATCATGCTCGTGGAGTACCCCGAGTCGAGGCTCGCCAAGCCCACCACCCTCATGGTCGACGTCCTCGCCGGCGTCCCTTCGGTGGTCGCAGCGATCTTCGTCTTCGGTGTGTGGGTCACCACGCTCGGGATGCAACTGAGCGCGTTCGCGGTCGGGCTGGCACTGGTGCTGCTCATGATCCCGCTCATCGTGCGATCCACGGAGGAGATGCTCAAGCTCGTCCCGGACGAGCTCCGTGAGGCCTCGTACGCGCTCGGCGTCCCCAAATGGAAGACCATCGCCAGCATCGTCGTCCCGACCGCACTGTCGGGGATGATCTCCGGCATCTTCCTCGCGATCGCCCGCGTCATGGGGGAGACGGCACCGGTGCTGATCCTGGTTGGCTACACGGCGTCCTACAACACCAACCTTTTCGAGGGCAACATGGCGTCGCTGCCACTGCTCATCTACAACCAGCTCTCCAATCCCACCGATGCGGGCCAGTACCGCATCTGGGGCGCGGCGCTCACCCTCATCCTCATCATCGCGCTGGCGAACGTACTCGCCGCCGTTGCTTCCAAGGCGCTCGCGCCGAAGACCAAGTAAGGACTGCTCATGGCCAAGCGACTCGACCTCGAGAACGTCGACATCTTCTACGGTGACTTCCATGCTGTACAGGACGTCAACCTCAGCGTCCCGCCCCGCTCCGTGACCGCTTTCATCGGCCCCTCCGGCTGCGGCAAGACGACGGCCCTGCGGTCGCTCAATCGCATGCACGAGGAGATCCCGGGTGCCTACACCAAGGGCTCCATCAAGCTCGACGGGGTGGACATCTACGGCAAGACGGTCGACCCGGTCGCCGTGCGCCGGACCATCGGGATGGTCTTCCAGCGACCCAATCCGTTCCCCACGATGTCCATCAAGGAGAACGTCGTGGCCGGGCTGAAGCTCCAGGGCGTGAAGAACAAGAAGACCCTCGACGAGGTGGCCGAGAAGTCGCTGCACGGCGCCAACCTCTGGGAGGAGGTCAAGGACCGCCTCGACAAGCCGGGCGGCGGATTGTCCGGCGGTCAGCAGCAGCGACTGTGCATCGCGCGCGCGATCGCGATCGAACCGCAGGTCCTGCTGATGGACGAGCCCTGTTCGGCCCTCGACCCGATCTCGACGCTCGCCGTCGAAGATCTCATCGCCGAGCTCAAGAGCGAGTTCACCATCGTGATCGTCACGCACAACATGCAACAGGCGGCGCGCGTGTCCGACCAGACGGCGTTCTTCTCGCTCGAGGCGACCGGGAGGCCCGGCCAGCTCGTGGAGGTCAACGCCACCGAGAAGATCTTCTCCAATCCGGACAACAAGCAGACCGAGGACTACGTCTCCGGCCGCTTCGGCTGAGTCGCACCACCCGTCAACGACGAGAGCGCCCCGACACCCGCCCGTGTGGCAGGAGGCGGGGCGCTCTCGCCGTTGCGCCCGGTGTCTCCGGTCAGCCGCTCTCGCCGGACGGACGGGTGTCACCGTGTAGACGGCCCTTGAGGGACCGGTCGGTCTCGTTGAACCGACGGACGAGCTCCTCGTTGGACGGCGAGGAGTGTTCCGGGTCGTCCTCCGCCAGGGTGGAGTACTCGCCGGTGGCCAGGAATATCACCCGCTGGGCCACCTCCACCGCGTGGTCCGCGAACCGCTCGTAGTAGCGACCCAGCAGGGTCACGTCCACCGCCGAGGCCACGCCCCACTTCCATTCCCGCACGGTGAGCAGGGTGAACAGATGGCGGCGGAGGTCATCGACCGCGTCGTCCTGCTGGGCCAGGGTCGCGGCCTGCTCGGCGTCCCGGTTGAGCAGGACCTCAGTCGCCGACCGTCCCAGCGAGACGGCGACGCGGCCCATCTCGGCGAAGTAGCCGTTGACGGGTTCAGGCAGCACGCTCTCGGGATGGCGCCGCCGGACGATCTTCGCGACGTGTCCGGCCAGGGTCCCCATCCGGGTGAGATCCTGGACCAGTTGGATGGACGTGACCACCTGGCGGAGATCACGGGCCACGGGGGCCTGTAGTGCCAGGAGAGCGAAGCCGCGCTCCTCGTTCTCGGTCGCCAGCCTGGACATTTCAGTGGAGGACTGGAGGACCTTCTCCGCGGCTACGAGATCGACCTGGAGCAGCGCGTGGGTGGCGAGCTCCATGTCGTCGGTCGCGAGGGAGCACATCCGGGCCATCGAGGTGGCCAGATCCGTTAGTTCTTCGGAGTAGACAAGACGCATGTTCCCAGCATACGGGCAAGTCAACCGCACATTCGGACCCCGGCGATGAATGCCCGGTGAACTCGGGGGACCCGGGGTGCCCGCAACCGTGTGCCTCCGTGGAGTTCAGCCTCCGGAGTTCTCGGCGTCCGCGCCCTCGAGGGCCGTCGCGTCGTCCTCCGGATCGTCGAGCCACCCCTCCGGCAGGAGGACTCGTGAAGGCGACCCCTGCCGTCCCCGGGGGCCGTAACCGTCTGCGGGGAAGGGCTCGTCGGCGGGGAGATCGGCGAGCATCTCCGCGAGGTCGTCCAGGGATCGGACGGCCGACAGTGCGACACGCTTTCCCGATCCGGCCGGGAAACCCCGCAGATACCAGGCCACGTGCTTGCGGATGTCGCGCATCCCCTTGTCCTCACCATGGTGCTCGGCGAGCAGTTCGCCGTGCCGGTACATGATCCGGCCGACCTCCCCGAGAGTGGGCGGGGTCGGGGCCTCGCGACCGTCCAGTGTGGCGGCGAGTTCGGAGAACAACCACGGGCGTCCCAGACAACCCCGGCCGATCACGACGCCCGCGCAGCCGGTCTGCTCCCGCATCCGGACCGCGTCGTCCGCGGAGAAGATGTCACCGTTGCCCAGCACCGGGACGTCCGACACCGCGCCGATGTGCTCGACCAGCCGGGAGATCTGTGACCAGTCGGCCTCGCCGGAGTACCTCTGGGCGGCGGTCCGGGCGTGGAGGGCGACGGCCCGGGCACCCTCGTCCACGGCGATGCGGCCGGCGTCGAGATGCGTGTGGTGCTCGTCGTCGATGCCCACCCGCATCTTCACGGTGACCGGGATGTCGGTGCCCTCGGTGGCTCGGACGGCGGCGGCGACGATGGACCGGAATAACCGCCTCTTGTACGGGATCGCCGAGCCGCCGCCGCGCCGGGTCACCTTGGGGACCGGGCATCCGAAGTTGATGTCGATGTGGTCCGCCAGGTTCTCGTCGACGATCATCTTGGCGGCCGCGTAGGTGTACTCCGCGTCGACGGTGTAGAGCTGCAGGCTGCGTGGGGACTCGTCGGGAGCGAACGTGGCCATGTGCAGGGTCCCGGGCTGTCGTTCGACGAGCGCCCGGGCCGTGACCATCTCGCACACGTAGAGCCCGGACACCGAACCCTGCTGCTCTCGTTCGAGCTCGCGGCACAGGGTGCGGAAGGCGACGTTGGTGACACCCGCCATCGGCGCCAGGACGACGGGCGAGGCGAGCTCGAGGGGGCCGATGCGCAGGGCGGGCGCTCCGGTGGCGGTGGGTGCGGACATGTACCGAGTGTCCCAGCGTGGGCCGGGCAGGTCCAATGGGGCGGCAGGGTGTGGGCGGGTGCCTCGTGGTGCCCCCAGTCGGGCTCGAACCGACGACCTGCGGATTAAAAGTCCGTAGCTCTACCAACTGAGCTATAGGGGCGACGGTCACGATACCGTCCCCGCTCGGGACGACGGGCGTCGGCTCGGGCACGGTCGGTCTCGGCACGGTTGGTTTAGACGCCGGCCGGGCAGTGCCCTAAACTCGAACGCGCTGCGGACCGGCGATCCCGGACGTGGCGTACGCCCCCTTCGTTTAGCGGCCTAGGACACCGGCCTTTCACGCCGGCAGCGCGGGTTCGAATCCCGTAGGGGGTACACACGGGATGTCCCGGTCACCGCACGTCGTGGGTGGCCGGGACATCTCTCATTTGCGGGTGCGTACACCCTCGGACCCCACGCGGACTGATCGCGTATGGGGCCGCCGGGCCCGCCAGCCCCCGTGACCTGCTCCGGAGTCGTCGGCAGGGCCCCGATTTGCGTTCCGGCGGGGGCGTCGAATAGTGTCTTGTCTCGTGCGAAAAGCACGGCCCTGTGGCGCAGTTGGTTAGCGCGCCGCCCTGTCACGGCGGAGGTCGCGGGTTCGAGTCCCGTCAGGGTCGCCAGAGACAGCCGGCGCATTCGGTGTTCACCGGATGCGCCGGTGGTCTTAGGGCCAGGTAGCTCAGTTGGTACGAGCGTCCGCCTGAAAAGCGGAAGGTCGTCGGTTCGATCCCGACTCTGGCCACAAAGATCGCAGCGCGTCGGAGGGAATCCCCTCCGGCGCGTTCGTCGTTTCGGGGAACCTCCGCCCCCCGTTATAGCGTGGACGCCATGCCATCGACTGCCACCGAGGTCCGTGACGTGCCGGAGAAGTCGCGATCAGGTTTCCGGTGGGGGATCGCCGCCGCGGTCAGCGGACTGATCGGGATCTTCCTCGCGATCATCGTCCCACTCCTTCCCGTCACCCAGACCACCTCGACGATCAGCTGGCCGGAGTCCGGAACGATGGAACCGGTCACGGCTCCCCTCGTGGCGTACTACCCGCTCGACATCGCGGTGGACGTGCCCTGCTCAGCGGTCGCGGAACTACGGGACCAGGGTCGGGAGGACGGGGTGCTCGTGTCCACCGCTCCCCGCCAGGCGGGTGAGGACGCGGGCGCCCGGGCACTCATGGTGTCCGTGGCGGGCCCGGCCGTCGAGGTGCGTAGCCGGAACGCGTTGATCGCCTCCGCGCCCACCGACGCGGTCGCGGCGCCCGGGGCGTGCTCGTCGATCCGCGTCGTGGCCGACTCCGGTTCGATCGGTGCGGAGTTCGTCGGACTCGAGGTGGACGGTCAGGCCGCGGCCGGCCGTGTCGACGAGGACCTGCGCCCGCAGGTCGTCGGGGTGTTCACCGACCTGCAGGGGCCCGCCCCCGAGGGCATGGCTGTCGAGATCACCGTCGATTCGCGCTACACCACCCAGGCGACAGCCATCAAGCAGATCGCGATCGTCCTCGGCGTCCTCGCGATCATCGTCGCGCTCGTCGCACTGCACCGACTCGATCTGCGTGACGGACGCGCCGGGCGCCGGGTGCTTCCACCCCGGTGGTGGAAGCCGCGCCCCCTGGACCTGGTCGTCGTGGCCACCCTGTTGGTATGGCACGTCATCGGGGCCAACACGGCGGACGACGGGTACATCCTCACCGAGGCACGCGCCGCCGTATCCAGCGGTTACATGCCGGAGGTGTTCCGCTACTACGGCGCCCCGTACGCGCCGTTCGGGATGCCGTACTACCTCTACACGGCGATCAGTTCCCTCACCGTGGGCAGCGTGTGGCTGAGGCTCCCGGCGCTCCTGCTGGGCATCGCGTCCTGGATCCTGCTCTCCCGCGAGGTGATCCCGCGGCTGGGTATCGCCGCCCGCCGCGCGTCGGCGGTCCGGTGGAGCACTGCCGCGGTCTTCCTGGCGTTCTGGCTCACCTACAACAATGGCCTGCGGCCCGAGCCGATCGTGGCCTTCGGCGTGCTGGCCACCTGGGTCTCGTTGGAGCGGGCCCTCGCGACCGGCCGGCTGCTGCCAGCGGCCACCGGCTTCATCATCGGCGGGCTCACCCTGTCCGCCGCGCCCACGGGCACCTTCTGCATCGCGGCGATCATCGCCGCCTCTCGTCCGCTGCTGCTGTTGGTGATCCGCCGTGCGCGGCGCGACGGGTGGCTCCCGACGGTGGCGCCCCTGTTCGCCGCCGGTCTCGGCGTACTCCATCTGATCTTCCTGGATCAGCCGTTGGTCACCACGCTGCAGTCGTCGGCGCTGCTCGGTGATGTCGGCCCCACCGGCCGCTGGTTCGAGGAGGTGTGGCGCTACGAGTGGCTCATGAACCAGACCCCGGACGGGTCGCTGGCCCGCCGCTTCGGCGTCCTGACGATGTTCCTGTCCCTCATCACCTGCACCGCGATCCTCTTCCGGAAGGGCCGGATCCCCGGCGTCGCCGTGGGCCCCGCCCGCCGGATCGTCGGACTGGCCGCCATGTCGATCGCGTTCATGGCGCTCAACCCCACCAAGTGGACCCACCATTTCGGTGCGTTCGCCACGATCGGCGCCGCGCTGGCGGCCCTGGTGACCATGGCCGTACTGCCCGCGGCCACCCGGTCGCTGCGCAACCGGATGCTGTTCCTGGCCGCGGTGTTCTTCGTGCTGGGGCTGAGCTTCACCTCCACCAACGGCTGGTGGTACATCTCGATCTACGGCATCCCGTGGGGTGGAGTGCAGCCCTCGATCGCCGGGATCACGTTCTCCTCGGTGTTCATCGGGCTGATGCTGCTCTCGCTACTGGCCGCGCTCGTCCTGCACTACCGGGAACCGTTCGTGCGTCCGGCGGGACCGGAGCGCGACAGTGGCGGTCGAGGCCCCCTGGCCAGTGTGCTCCGCGAGTTCTCGCACGCGCCACTGGGCCTCGCGGCGGCCTTCGTCGTCGTCATCATCGTGGCCTCCATGGCGGCGGCGGTGCGCAACCAGTACCCCGCCTACTCGGTCGGTCTGCAGAACCTGCGGGCACTGTCCGGCCAGCCGTGCGGCATCGCCGATATGGTGCTCGCCGAGCCAGACGCCACTGCGGGACTGCTCACGCCGGTGGGTGAGCCCCGAGACCAGCTCGAGGCCGGTGCGGACCCCGTCGAGTTCATCCCCGACGGCATCCCCACCGACCTCACCGCCACCCAGGCCGTCGACACCGACACCCCGGGGACCGGTGAGGACTCCGACGCCACCGCGACGACCGCCGGCACCGAGGGCGGTGTGCGCGCCGGCGAGGGCATCAACGGCAGTCACGCCGTCCTGCCCTTCGGTCTCGACCCGGCCCGCGTTCCCGTGCTGGGCAGCTACCAGACGGGCGCGCAGCTCAACGCCGAGACCACCACGGACTGGTACCGGCTCCCCGAACGGGACGCGGGGGACCCGCTCATCACGATCGCGGTGGCCGGCTCGTTCGCGCCGGACGCGATCCGCGTGGAGTTCGCCACCGGCGCGGGGCCGTTCGAACCGACCGGTTCTGTCCTGCCCGTGGACATCGGTCCGGCGCCGTCCTGGCGGAACCTGCGCGTACCCGTGGACACCTTGCCGGCCGACGCCACGGCGATCCGGCTCGTGGTGCGCGACCTCGACCCGGACCCGTCACGGTGGATCGCGTTCACCCCACCGCGCATGCCCGAGCTCGTGACCATGCAGGAGCTCGTCGGTGACTCGCGCCCGGTGCTGCCCGACTGGGCGGTGGCCTTCCACACCCCGTGCCTGCGTCCCTTCGAGGAGTACGCCGGGATCCACGAGTTGCCCGAGTACCGGGTCCTGCCGGACCGCGACCTCGCCGTCAGCTCCACCAACACCTGGCAGGCGTGGGACGGTGGGGGGCCGCTCGGGTTCATCGAACTGCTGTTGGAGGGTGAGACCGTGCCCACCTATCTCGAGCACGACTGGGACCGCGACTGGGGGTCGCTGGTGCGGTACGAACCGCTCGTCGACGGGGCGCGGGCGGCGACCGTGGAGCACGGTGAGGCCGTACGGTCGGGCCTGTGGAACGGGGGGCCGCTCGCGCGATGAGCGGCTAGCATCGGCCCCGGAGCCTTTTACAAGGAAGTCCAAGTATCCGCTGACGCAGACTGGAGCAGACAATGTCCGTGACCGACAAGCAGTTCGAGTACATCCTGGTGGAGCAGCGCGACCGTGTCGCGGTGGTCACCCTCAACCGCCCCAAGGCGCTCAACGCCCTGAGCAGCGGCATGGAGAAGGAGGTCGTCGAGGCGGTGGAGGCTCTCGACTCCGACCCCGGAGTCGGGTGCATCGTCATCACCGGCTCGGAGAAGGCCTTCGCGGCCGGCGCCGACATCAAGGAGATGAAGGACAAGAGCTACCCGGGGATCTACCTCGAGCGCTACTTCAGCGACTGGAAGCGCCTCACCGCCGCGCGGACCCCGATCATCGCGGCCGTGTCCGGCTTCGCGCTCGGTGGCGGCTGCGAGCTGGCCATGATGTGCGACATGATCATCGCCGGCGACAACGCCAAGTTCGGCCAGCCGGAGATCACCCTGGGCGTGATCCCGGGCATGGGCGGCTCCCAGCGGCTGACCCGCGCGGTGGGCAAGGCCAAGGCCATGGACCTGTGCCTGACCGGCCGGCAGATGGACGCCGACGAGGCCGAGCGCTCCGGCCTGGTCACCCGCGTCGTCCCCGCGGCGGAGCTGCTCGACGAGACCATGAAGGTCGCCGGGAAGATCGCCTCGATGAGCAAGACCACCGCCATCGCGGCCAAGCAGGCCGTCAACCGCTCCTTCGAGACCACGCTCGAGGAGGGCCTGCTCGCCGAGCAGAACGCCTTCTACGCACTGTTCGCCACGGAGGACCAGTCGGAGGGCATGTCCGCGTTCGCCGAGAAGCGCAAGCCCGAGTGGCGTCGCTGAGCCACGAGGTGAACCCCGGGTCGGCGCACGGTCACCTCGCCGGGGGCCGGAGCGGGCGCGCCGATGCCCGCCGGGCCCCCGGCGACCCGTTGCCCGTGCTGGTCCTCACCGGCTACCTGGGTGCGGGCAAGACCACACTGCTCAACCACCTCCTCGGTGGCGCCCCGGGGCTGCGAATCGCGGCGATTGTCAACGATTTCGGTGAGATCGACGTGGACGCCACGTCGGTGGCCGGCCGCGTGGACTCCATGGTGTCGTTGGCCAACGGCTGTGTCTGCTGTGAGGTCGACGCGAGCGAGCTCGGCGACACCCTGGCCCGGCTCGCCGACCCCGATCTCGGACTGGATCTCGCGGTGATCGAGGCCAGCGGGTTGGCCGAGCCGGCGATCCTGTCGCGGATGGTTCACGAGGTGCCGCGGGACGTGGTGCGTCACGCGGGGATGGTCCAGGTCGTCGATGCCGAAGGGCTCGAAGACGCCATGGCGCGGCACCCGCGCCTGGCGGCGCACCTGTCGGAGGCCGATCTCGTCGTCGTCAACAAGTGCGACCTCGTGGACCGCGTGCGGTTCGACGGCATCCGGGCGACGATCCGCCGACACGCCCCCCGGGTCGCCGTGCTGCCCGCGGTCAGAGCCGCGGTGCCGACCGGGCTGCTGTTGGGGATGGAACCGGACCGGGCCTCCGCCGCCGAGCAGTCGGGCGACGAGGCCCACCCGCATGTCCACTCCCACCTCCACCATGGCTACCGGGCCCTCACCGTGATCCCGGCAGGGCCCCTGCATCCCCGTCGGGTACTGGCCGCGCTCGCCTCGCCGCCGACCGGTGCCTACCGTGCCAAGGGCACGTTGACACTCGCCACCGCCGACGGCCAGCGACGCTACGAGGTGGCGCTCGTGGGACGCAGGCTCGAACTCCGTGCGAGCGGGGAGGGCACCGAGGGGTTGGTGGTGATCGGCGTCGATCTGGACGACGACGAGGTGTCGCGATTCCTCGACGACTCCGTGCTGACCCCGGGGGAGGCGGTCGACGCGGACGCCGATCTGGGCCTGCACCCGTACCTGGTGGGCGACCCGGACTCGAGCGACGTCGAGGAATGGATCTACGACGAACAGCGCGCCGCGCCCCTCACCGGGGCGGCCGCGATGCTGGCGGATCCGGAGGACCCGGAGGCATTCGATCCAGCTTTCACTCCCTGAGTGCACTCCGGTTGGGAAGCGGGGCGGGGCACCCCCGGGGACATCTGGCGGCGGCGGCCGACTGCGGTCGGCATCGGCCCGGCCACGTGCGTATAGTGACGCTGACGATGGTGATGTGTGGCACTTGCGGGGGGTCGTCCCCTACTCGCGGTGGGGGTATGCCACGGACGTGGGAGGAGACCTCATGGACGAGGAGAATGCCGGCCGTGGTGTAGCCGGAAGTGCCGCGAGCGAGGCGCAGCGGCGCAGGCGCGACCTGGCGTCTGTCCGCAGCGCGATCTCCGCCCTGCGAGAGGCCACGGGCATCCCGGTGACCATCGGGGGCGTGGTGGGCGAAGGCCATACGTTGGTGTTGTCCGAGTCCCTCGGGATGCGGACCTCGGCGATGAAGGACCTCACGGTCCACTACGGCGCCGGCGTCGGTGGTCGGGTCATGGCCACCGGGAAGCCGGTCGGGGTGGCCGACTACCCGCGGGCCGGTGTGATCACCCACGAGTACGACCTCCCGGTCTTGTCCGAGGGGTTGCGGTCGATGGCGGCGATCCCGGTCGTGGTGGGCAAGGACGTGCGGGCGGTGCTCTACGCCGGCGTGCACTCCTCGGTCCGTTTCGGGGAGAAGGTCCTCAACCAGATGGCGGCCACGGCCCGCGCCCTCGAGCAGGAGATCGCGGTGAACGACGCGCTCGCCGCTCGTGGCGCCGCCCCGATGGGTCCGGGCGCCGGCGAGGGGCGGTGGGACGACGTCCTGTCCAACGAGCGCATGCGCGACACCCATGCGCGGCTGCGGATGCTGGCCTCCCGTACCGAGGACCCCGAGGTGCGTGCCGAGCTCGAGAAGATCTGCGCGGAGATGGTCTCCCCGCCGCCGGAGATGCCCACCGCGAGGCTCTCCCGCCGCGAGCTCGACGTGTTGGCCTGCGTCGCGCAGGGCAAGACCAACATCGAGACGGCCACCGACATGGGTATCGGTGCGGAGACGGTGAAGAGCTACCTGCGGTCGGTCATGCGCAAGCTCGACGCGCACACCCGGTTCGAGGCGGTCAACGCGGCACGTCGGATGGGCGCACTGCCCTGATTCACTCTGCCCTGAATCACTCTGCCCTGATTCTTTCTGCCCTGATCGGCGGTCGGCGCCTCGGGAGCCGCGCGGTCAGCCGCGTTCGCCGCCCGGTACCCAGAGGACGTCCCCGTCCGGATTGGCCACCCGTCCCAGGACGAACAGCAGGTCCGACAGGCGGTTGAGGTACGTCGCCGGCAGGGCGGAGGTGGTGTCGGGGTACGCCTCCACAGCCGCCCAGGCGGCGCGCTCGGCCCGGCGCACCACGGTGCGGGCGACGTGCAGATACGCGCCACCGGGAGTTCCGCCGGGCAGGATGAACGACGTCAGTGCGGTCAGCTCGGCGTTGAACTCGTCGATCCACCCCTCGAGGCGCGCGATGTAGGCCTGCTCGATGCGCAGCGGGGGGTACTCGGGGGCCTCGACCACCGGTGTCGCGAGATCGGCCCCGGCGTCGAAGAGGTCGTTCTGTACCACCCGCAGCACACCGGCGACCCGCTCATCGAGATCGCCGCAGGTGAGAGCGACACCGATGGCGGCGTTGGCCTCGTCGCAGTCCGCATAGGCGTCGAGGCGGGGGTCGTTCTTGCTCACCCGGGAGAAGTCGGACAGTCCCGTGGTGCCGTCGTCGCCGGTACGGGTATAGATCTTGGTGAGATGCACAGCCATGACGCCAACCTACGCGCGCACCGGATGCGCGGGCTCCGTTGGTCGCTCCCGGTTCTCGCCTAAGGTGGTCACGTGAGCGGTAACCCCACGTCCCGCGAGGAGAGCTTCCTCGTCACCGGCGGAACCAGACTTGTCGGCGAGGTCTCGGTCGCCGGCGCCAAGAACAGCGTGCTCAAGCTCATGGCGGTGGCGCTGATGGCCGAGGGGCGCACCACCCTGACCAACTGCCCGGACATCTCGGACGTGCCCGCGATGGCGGACGTGTTGCGTCACCTCGGCTGCACCGTCGAGGTATCCGGCGGCACGGTGGAGATCGACACCCCGGCGGGCCTGGGTCACGTGTCCGACGACACGGCCGCTCAGCGACTCCGGGCGTCCGTCTGCATCCTCGGCCCCCTGGTCGGCCGCTATCACCGGGCGGAGCTGGCGATGCCGGGCGGGGACGCGATCGGGGACCGGCCCCTCAACTGGCACCGGGAGGCACTGGAGCGGTTGGGCGCCACCACCCGGATGGATCACGGTCGCCTGGTCGCCGAGGCCACCGAGCTCACGGGAGCTCGGTACAAACTCGAGTTCCCGTCCGTCGGGGCCACGGAGACGTTCCTGTTCGGTGCCGTCCTCGCCAAGGGCACGTCGACCCTCGTCAACGCGGCGCGCGAGCCGGAGATCGTCGACATCTGCCACCTCCTGTCCAAGATGGGGGCCCGGATCAGCGGGGCCGGGACGAGCACCATCACGATCGACGGTGTCGAGGCCCTCAGCCCGGTGAGTCACCGGGTGATCGGGGATCGGATCGTCGCCGCGACCTGGGCGATGGGCGCGGTGATGACCCGTGGCGACGTCACCGTCACCGGTATCGACCCGATGTTCATCCACGTGGTCCTGGAGAACCTCCGGGGCGCGGGGGCCCAGGTCTCCACCGGTGCGGACTGGGTGCGGGTGAGTCAGCAGGGTCGGCCCCGCGCACGGGACGTCAGGACACTGCCGTTCCCGGGATTCCCGACCGACCTGCAACCGATGGCGATCGCGCTCGCCTCCGTCGCGGACGGATCCTCGGTGATCACCGAGAACCTTTTCGAGGCCCGCTTCCGCTTCGTGGAGGAGATGGTGCGGATGGGCGTGGACGCAGAGACCGACGGTCACCACGCCAAGATCCGGGGCCGCGAACGTCTGGACTCCGCGACCGTCTGGGCCAGTGACATCCGTGCCGGCGCCGGCCTCGTCCTGGCAGGAATGTGCGGGGACGCCGTGACCGAGGTCTGCGAGATCTTCCACATCGACCGCGGGTACCCGGACTTCATGGAGAAGGTGCGGTCCCTGGGGGGCGGGATAGAGCGCGTCGACACACAACGGTGACCGGTGCGGCCGGAGGCCTGATTATGCGATGACCAGGCGATTTGGCGTTCCGTTGGGCCGCGTGTAACTTTATCGGAGCCGCCAGGGAGCGGGGGTCGGACCGAGAGGTTCGAGTCCTGGTTTCGGGCGGCGGCTTCACGAAGGGGAGCGGGACAGACCGGTTTGACCGGCCAGGTCCGGTTCGCTAGAGTAGGTGAGCTGCCTCCTAGAGAGCAGCGACATCACCCCGGAGGCTATGCGGCCAGAGTGCCACATGGAGCCGGTGTGTGGGTGTTGTTTGAGAACTCAACAGTGTGTTTTGTTTGTGATAGTGCCAAATTTTTTGTTTGGTTGCGACCCTTTCACATCCCTGTCGTGGGGGTCGCGTTTTTTTGAACAGCCAGTTTGTTTGGTTTGTTTTTGCTTGGATTGTGCTTTTTGTAGTGCTGAGAAGCTTTTATGGAGAGTTTGATCCTGGCTCAGGACGAACGCTGGCGGCGTGCTTAACACATGCAAGTCGAACGGTAAGGCCCCTTCGGGGGTACACGAGTGGCGAACGGGTGAGTAACACGTGGGTAATCTGCCCTGCACTTCGGGATAAGCCTGGGAAACCGGGTCTAATACCGGATATGAGCTCTCACCGCATGGTGGGGGTTGGAAAGTTTTTCGGTGCAGGATGAGTCCGCGGCCTATCAGCTTGTTGGTGGGGTAATGGCCTACCAAGGCGACGACGGGTAGCCGGCCTGAGAGGGTGATCG